>JAQGKD010000128.1 GCA_028290285.1 Hyphomicrobiales bacterium | reverse complement strand
GCCTACGACAACGGCACCCGCAGCCTGCGCCTGGCCGCCCTCGACCTGGTCAGGCGCGGCGCCACCACGCTGCTTGAAATCAAGCGGGTGACCCTGCATGCGTAGGCGCTTCGGACAGGGGCTGCGGCTCGGCGTCGCCGCCAACGCGCTCGCGCTGGTGAAAACCAGTCGCTGGGGCGGGCCGGCGACGCCGGTTGGCGAGCAGGCCTACGAAGGTCCGGGCGGATTGCGCGATGCGCTGGCCGCGCTGCTCGGCCCAGGCTACGGCGGCTGGCCGTTGACAATCGTGCTGGCCGACGAATTGGTGCGCATGTGGCAGGTGACGCCGCCGCCGCACACCACCCGGCTGGCCGACCTCGAGGCCGCGGCCGCGCTGCGTTTTCAGCGCCTGTACGGTGAACCTGCCGCCAACTGGATCGTGCGCGCCGGCTGGGACGAGGCCCGGCCTTTCCTGGCCGCGGCGATGCCGCGCGCGCTGCTCGGCGCGCTCGAGGAGGGCGCCGGCTTTCACCAAATGAAGCTGGTCGAGATCGTGCCGCAGTTTGTCGCGCTGCTGAACCTGAGCCGCGGCGCCCTCAAGCCCGGCGCCTGGTTCGCTACCCTGCACGACAACGTGCTGACCCTGGGCGCGCGCGATGCGGGACTGCTGGTGGCCGTGCGCGCGCAGGCGCTGCCGGACTCGCCTGACGCCGGCTGGCTGGCCGAACACCTGGCGCGCGAAGCGCTGCGCCTGAACCTGGCCGTGCCCGATCGCTTGCAGCTGTGGGGCGCGATGCCGCCGGCGTGGCAGGGCGCCGGGGCGATCTCGCTTGGATCCGCCGGCGCCGCAAGCTGGACGCCAACGACCGTGCTGGCCGCCAGCGGGAGCGCCGCATGAAGCGCTTACACATCGATTTCGCGCCGCCAACCTTGGCGCGCACTGTCCATCGCACCGGGCCGCTGGCCTGGAGCCTGGCGCTGCTGGCGGTGCTGCTGTGCGCGGGGGCGGGGGCCATCGGCTGGCAGATGCTGGCGCGCCAGCGCGCCCTCGAGACCCAACTCGCGCTGGTGCGCGCGCACGTGAAGACGCCGGCGGCGACGCTCGCCGCCGCCCAGCCGCAGATCGGCGAAGCGCAGGCGCAAGCGGTCAACGCCGCGGTGCTGCAACTGAATTTGCCGTGGCGCGCGCTGCAAGACGCGGTCGAGCAAGCCACGCCGAAGACAATCGCGCTCATCGCGCTCGAGCCGGACCCGCGCCGGCGCAGCATGAAGATTACCGCCGAGGCGAAGAACAGCGACGACATGATCGCCTACATCGAGCAGCTCAGGGGGCAGGAGTTGTTCGGCATCGCCGCCGGCGCCGTTACGCTGCTGCACCACGAAACCAACGAGCTTGACCCGAACCGGCCGATCCGCTTTCAGCTCGACGCGCAATGGAGGACGCCATGAACGCCCAGGATTTTTCAGCCCCGGTGTTGCGCCTGCGGCTGGCGTTGTCGAACCTCGGCCCCGTCGCCGCCTGCGCCGGAGTGCTGCTCCTGGCCGGCGCGCTGGCCTTGGCCTGGCTGCTGCCGGAGCGCGCCTTGCAGGTCCAGCGCCGCGCCGTCGCCCTCAGGCTGGCCGCGCTGCCGCCGGTCGCGGCCTCGATGGCGACGCCCAGCCCGAACGCCAACCTTGCGCTGTTCTACGACACGCTCGGCGAACGTCGTTATGCCGAGCAGCAGGTCAAGACCTTGTTTGCGCTCGCCGCGAAATCCGGCCTGGCGCTGAGCCAGGGCGAGTACAAGAGCGGTGTCGAGTCGAACGGCCGCTTCCAGACTTACCAGGTCAACCTGCCGGTCAAGGGGAGCTATGCCGCGATCTGGCAGTTCGCCATGCTGGCGTTGCGGGCGATCCCGTTTGCCTCGTTAGATGAGATCAGTTTTCGCCGCGACACCATCGGCGAGCCGGCGGTCGACGCGCGGCTGCGGCTGACCTTGTATCTAGCCGACCCGCTGGCCGGAGCGCCGCGATGACCCCGCGCGAACTGCTGCTGGGCGTCGCGCTACTGGCTGCTACCGGCTTCGCGCTGTTTGGCGACAAGCGCCCTGCCGGCGCCACATCCGTCCCGGCGCGCGCCGCGGCTAACGTCGCAATTACACCCGTTTTGCAGCCGGGCGCAGTGACGATCGTGCGCCTGCAGTACCGCGGCAGCCTGCTCGGAACGAGCGCTGTCGGCGGCGACGACGACGCTTTCGCCAGTCACAACTGGACGCCGGCTGTGAAACCGGCAGCGGTCGCGCCCCCGCCACTGTCGCCGCCGCCGAAGGCGCCGCCGCTGCCGTTCACCTTCCTCGGTAAGGCCGTCTCGAACGGCGAGTGGGAAGTATTCCTCGCGCGCGGCAATGAAACCTTGGTTGTCCGCGACAAAACGGTGATCGGCGGCGTCTATCGCATCGACTCCATCGCCCCGCCCGGTATGACGTTCACCTATCTGCCCCTCAAGCAAGTTCAACAGCTTAATATTGGAGTACTCGACTGATGGCAAGTCAACTGAACCGCTCATTTCGCCTGCTGGCGATTGGTGCCGCGCTGGCGCTGGCCGGCTGCGCGGCGCAAACCGCCTACCGCGACGGCGAAAAACTGGTGGCCGTCGACAAGGTCGAAGCCGGCCTGGTCAAGTACCGGCAAGCCATCGCCCTCGATCCCGGCAACCCGCTGTACCGCACCGCCTTGCTGGCCGCGCGCGACCGCAGCACCATCCGCCTGGTCGAGCTGGCCGAGCGCGAGCTGGCGGCCGGCAAGAGCGACCTGGCGAAGGCCGACTACCAGCGCGCGCTGACGATCGACCCGGCCAACGAGCGCGCCCGCGCCGGCCTGCGCCTGCTCGAGGCCGATGCCCGGCACACCGTCCTGTTCGATGACGCCGGCACTGCCCTCGCCAAGGGGGATTACGAAATGGCGCGCCAGAAGCTGACGGCGGTGCTGTCGGAGCGGCCGAACCATGAGGCGGCGCGCCTGCTGTTGGACCAGTTGGTCGAAAAAACGGCGCCGCCGACCTTTGAGTCCAGCCTGGGCGGCGCCTACAAGCTGCCGATCAGCATCGAATTCCGCGACGTCTCGCTGAAACAGGTGTTCGAGGTCGTTTCGCGTCGCTCGGGCCTAAATTTTCTTTTCGACAAAGACGTCAAGACCGACCAGCGCACCTCGATTTTCCTGAAAAACAGCACGGTGGAAGCCGCGATTTATTATCTGCTGGTGAGCAATCAGCTGGAACAGCAAATAATGGACGCCAACACGATCCTGGTCTACCAAAACATCCCCGCCAAGCTGAAGGAATACCAGGAGATGACGGTCAAGACCTTCTTCCTGGCCAATGCCGATGCCAAGAGTGTCTCCAACACGCTCAAGACGATCCTGAAATCGCGCGACGTGGTGGTCGATGAGAAGCTCAACCTGGTGATCCTGCGCGACAGCCCGGAAGCGATCAAGCTGGCGACCCGCCTGATCGCCTTGCAGGACGTGGCCGAGCCGGAAGTGATGCTCGATGTCGAGGTCCTTGAAATCAAGCGCAGCCGCCTGCTCGAGCTGGGCGTATCGTGGCCGACTTCGATTGGTTTCGCGCCGCTGGCCGGCAGCGGCGGCCCGATCACCATCGACACCTTGCGCAACCTGAATGGCGGCACCATCAGCGTCAGCGGCATCGGCGCCTCGATCAACGCCAACAAGACCGACGGCGATTCGAACACCCTGGCCAATCCGCGCATCCGCGTGCGCAACCGCGAAAAAGCCAAGGTCGTCATCGCCGACAAGATCCCGGTGGTCACCTCGATCACCACCCCGGGGCTGACCGGCGGCACCTTGTCCGAATCGGTCACCTATCTCGACGTCGGTCTGACCCTGAACGTCGAGCCGACCATTTTCCTCAATAACGAGGTGGCGATCCGTATCGGCCTCGAAGTATCGAACCTGATTGAAATGGTGACCACCAAGGCCGGCTCCCAGGTGCCGAAGGTCGGCACCCGCACCGCCAGCACCATGCTGCAGTTGAAGGATGGCGAAAACCAGGTGCTGGCCGGCTTGATCAACAATGAAGAGCGCAGCAGCGGCAACAAGGTGCCTTTGCTGGGCAGCCTGCCGCTGGTCGGACGCTTGTTCGGCAGCGGGCGCGATCAGTCGGACAAGAGCGAGATCGTACTGTCGATCACGCCGCACCTGGTGCGCAACATCCAGCGCCCGGCATTGAACGCTTCCGAGTTCAACGCCGGCACCGAAGGCAG
>JAQGKD010000113.1 GCA_028290285.1 Hyphomicrobiales bacterium | reverse complement strand
GTGCGCGAAGCGCGCGCCGAGGCTGCCTCGAAAGGGGCGGACCTCGTCCTGTTCCCCGAGATGAACCTCGCCGGCTACACGCCCGAGGATCACGTGCTGAAGCCCGCCTTCCAGGAGGCCTGCCGCGCGGCGTCGGAAGACCTGGCGCGCGAGTCTGCTGTTGGAGGACCCGCGCTGCTGGTCGGCGTGCCGTGGGTGGGAGACGGGCTGCTCTACAACGCCTGTGCGCTGCTCGCCGGCGGCCGCATCGAGGCGGTGCGCCTGAAGGTCGATCTGCCCAATTACGGCGTCTTCGACGAGAAGCGCGTCTTCGCGCGCGGGCCGCTGCCGGGGCCGATAGTGTTCAAGGGCGTGCGGCTCGGCGTGCCGATCTGCGAAGACATCTGGGAAGAGGAAGTCTGCGAGTGCCTGGCCGAAACCGGCGCTGAAATCCTGCTCGTTCCCAATGGCTCGCCCTACTGGGAGGGCAAGGCCGAGGAGCGCCTGCAGGTGGCGCTGACGCGGATCGTCGAGACGGGCCTGCCCATGGCCTATCTCAACATGGTGACCGGACAGGACGAACTCGTCTTCGACGGCGGGTCCTTCGTGATCAACGCGGACCGCCATCTGGCGGTGCAACTCCCGGCCTTCGAGAGCCTGGTCGAGACCTGCGTGTTCGAGCGCCACAACGGCGCATGGGTCTGCCAGGACGGCATGAAGGCGTCGCTGCCGGGACCCGATGAGGCCGATTACGCCGCCTGCGTGCTGGGCCTGCGCGATTACGTCGAGAAGAACCGTTTCCCCGGCGTCGTCATGGGCCTGTCGGGCGGCGTCGATTCCGCGCTTTGCGCCGCGCTTGCGGCCGACGCACTGGGACCCGACCGCGTCCATTGCATCATGCTGCCCTATCGCTTCACCTCGCAGGAATCGCTCGGCGACGCCAAGCTCTGCGCCGATGCGTTGGGCGTCCGCTACGACGTGCTGCCGATCGCCGAGGGCGTCGAAGGTGTCGAGAGCGTGCTGAAACCGCTTTTCGGAGACCGGCCGCGCGACACGACGGAAGAGAACCTGCAGAGCCGCGTGCGCGGCACGCTGCTGATGTCGGTGTCGAACAAATTCGGGCCCATGCTGGTGACCACCGGCAACAAGTCGGAAATGTCGGTCGGCTACGCGACGATTTACGGGGACATGAACGGCGGCTTCAATCCGATCAAGGATCTCTACAAGATGCAGGTCTTCCGGCTCTGCGCCCTGCGCAACCGCTGGAAGCCCGAGGGTGCGCTGGGGCCCGATGGCGTGGTCATACCCGAGAACATCATCGTCAAGCCGCCGTCCGCCGAGTTGCGCGAGGACCAGAAGGACGAGGATTCTCTGCCTCCCTATCCCGTGCTCGACGACATCCTAGAATGCCTTGTCGAACGCGAAATGCGCGTGTCCGATATCGTCGCGCGCGGCCATGATCTCGCGCTCGTCAAGAAGATCGAGCGGCTGCTCTATCTCGCCGAATACAAGCGCCGCCAGTCGGCGCCGGGCGTAAAGGTGACGCGAAAGAATTTCGGCCGCGTCCGCCGCTACCCGATCGTCAACCGCTTTCGAGATTCCGGGCAAGCCGCCAAGGTGCCAGACGCGAGCATCGCGCCCCGGCGGCCGGTCGGCAGCGCCGAGCGTTTCGAGGAATGATTTCGGCGCTTCTTATTGCGCGCGCACCGGACCAAAGGCTTTCCCATGATTCCCACCGTCCGCTTCGCTCCCTCGCCCACCGGGCGCATCCATATCGGCAATGCGCGCACGGCCTTCTTCAACTGGCTCTTCGCGAAGAAGCGGCGCGGCACCTTCGTGCTGCGTTTCGACGACACGGATCTCGAGCGCTCGAAGGAAGAATATGCGCAGGCGATCGAGGTCGATCTCGCGTGGCTCGGCATCGTCCCCGACCTCACCGTGCGCCAATCGCAGCGCTTCCCGCTCTACCACGACGCGGCGGCACGGCTGAAGGCGGCTGATCGTCTCTATCCCTGCTACGAAACCGCGGATGAACTCGACCGCCGCCGTAAGCGCCAGATCGCGCGCGGCCTGCCGCCGATCTACGATCGCGCCGCGCTGAAGCTGACGGACGCCGAGCGCGCGGAACTGGAAGCTGCCGGGCGCAAGCCGCATTGGCGCTTCCAGTTGGAACAACGCACTATGCGGTGGGACGATCTGGTGCGCGGCGAGAGCCGGATCGAAGCGGCGTCGCTGTCAGACCCCGTGCTGATCCGCGAGGACGGCAGCTATCTCTACACGCTGCCCTCGGTGGTCGACGACATCGACCTCGGCATCACCCATGTGATCCGCGGGGAGGATCACGTCACCAACACCGCGGTGCAGGTCCAGCTGTTCGAGGCGCTGGCGGGCGAGGGGAGTGCACCCATTTTCGGCCATCACAATCTGCTGACGACTGCGAGCGGCGAGGGGCTGTCCAAACGCTCGGGCGCGCTCTCCATCGGCAGCTTGCGCGATGCGGGCATCGAGACGCTGGCGGTGGCGGCTCTCGCGGTTCTGACCGGCTCGTCTGAATCGGTTCACGCCGTCACGTCGGTCGACGAGCTGCGCGATCTCTTCGACCTCTCCCACGTCTCGCGCAACGCCGCGCGTTTCGACGAGGCGGAACTCGCCGCACTCTCGGCGCGCACGCTGCACGGCCTGTCTTTCGAGGATGTGCGCGACCGGCTTGCTGCCTTCGATATCGCAGGCAGCAAGGCGGAGCCTTTCTGGCTGGCGGTGCGCGGCAATCTCGGCCAGATGCGCGATGTGCTCGACTGGTGGCGGGTCGTAGAAGGCGAGATCGAGACGCAGGTTGAGGATCAGGCCTTCTGCGCGCAAGCCGCCAGCTTGCTCCCGGAGGAGCCCTGGGATGCCACGACGTGGAGCACCTGGTCGCAGGCGGTCAAGGCCGCGACCGGGCGCAAGGGCAAGGCACTGTTCCACCCTCTAAGGCTCGCGCTCACGGGCCGCGAGCAGGGGCCGGAACTGGCCCAGCTCTTGCCGCTGATCGGCAAGATCAGAGCAGAGGCCCGACTGTCCGCACCTTCTTCTTAGCCCCGTCGGGGCTGGTCGTTTCGCGCGTCGAGCCGTCGCCGAGGGAAAAATTGGAGCTCGACGTCGTACGGCCAATGGCGATGCCGGCCGATTCCTTGGAAGCCGTCGGTGCCTGCGCGCCCGCCGCTTCCTCGGCCGCGCTTTCGTCGATCTTCGGCGCTTTCTTCGGATCGACCTTGGCGGCTCTCGCGGGAGGAGGCGCTGGTGCGCGCGACAATTCGGCGGCGCGTTCGGGCGTCACGATCTGATCCCGGCGGCTGTCGCGGCCGAGCAGCTTCTCGGCATTGCCCAGCGCCTCGACCCAGCTCTGGTTCGCCGCCTTGCAGGTGCAAGCGGGATCGTATTTCGTGCGGAACTTGCCCGCGGTCGGCAACGCCGTGTAGGGCCGCCCGTCCGATGAAACGGACTGGTCGATTTCGCGCCCGAACCCCATCGTATAGACTTGGGTCTCCACATTCGGGCAAAGCGCTTGGCAGAGATCGCCGAGTTCGCCCATGCGACTGCGGTTTGAGGAATAAGACACCGGAAAGAAGCCGCCATCGCAGGTCCGAACGCAGACTGCGAGCGATCCGCCGCGGGGCGTGGTGTCCTCGGGCGGCATCTGCTGGGCGTCTTCGAGGGGAACGTCACGCGTCCCGCCGCCGCCAAACAGCGTGTCGAACAGGCCGCGCCCGGCCTGCTGGGGCTGTCCGCCACGGCAATAGGCGTCGAAGCGCGCGGTCAGGTCGCGTCGCGTTGCGTCGTCGCTTCCCCCAGCCCGCTGCATCTGTCCGCGCAGCTGGTCGAGATTAACCTGCATCCGCGAGATCTGCTGCTCCAGCCCCGCGCATTGCGGGGGCGGTGCATCGCCGAAGAAGAGGAACTGTCGCCGGCCGCAGCCGATGGAGCGCGAATAGCTGATCGTGCGGTCGAGTTCGGACTGCTGGCTCTGGGCCGCGCGCTGGAATTGCTGGACGCGGGCGGGGTCGCCGCCGCCGCTGCGCCCGAGAGAGGCGATCTGCGCCTGGAGCCGTCCGCAATCCACAGCCTGAGCGACAGCCGTTCCGAGCGTCGCTGCAAGAGCCGCGACGACGACGAAGCTGGAGACGATCCGGCTAAAGCGTTTCGACCCCGTGGCCCCGCCAGGGGCCGGATCTCCGGTCCGCTTCATGACATCCTCTCATACGTGGTCGGCGGCGAATCTGCCGTCGAGCTTATAGCTGAGTCGCAGCGGCAACGGCGGGAATTGCAGGCCGATAGACTGTCATCTGCGCGCGCTTATGGGCGGCATCATGGCGATTTTCACAGCAGGGCGGACCATCCGCATCTTTTGCACGGCGCAGGCGACGCCCATATGCTTGGCCTAACAGGAAGGATACCACGATGATGCGATCGACGTTTGCCGCCGCGCTGCTCGGTGCGGGCCTCTGCCTCGGCTCGCTCGCCGGCGGTCCGGCATTGGCCGAAGGGCCGGATCTCATCTTTCGCAAGTCGACAGTGTTCAAATGGCTGACGCCCAATGACAAGCTCGCGACCTATGGCGTCGACGATCCGATGGTAGATGGCGTGGCCTGCTACTACACCGTGCCCGAAAAGGGCGGTGTCGCAGGCGCCTTCGGTCTGGCTGAGGAAGTCTCGGACGTGTCGCTGGCTTGCCGCCAGTACGGGCCTATCCGCTTCAAGGAGAAGACCGAGCAGGGCGACGTCATGATCCGCGAGCGCCGCTCGCTGCTGTTCAAGAAGATGCAGATCGTGCGCGGCTGCGACCCGAAGCGCAACGTTCTTGTTTACATGGTCTATTCGGACAAGCTGATCGAGGGCTCGCCCAAGAACTCCACGTCGACCGTGCCGATCATGCCCTGGGGCGCGAGCGCCGACGCGCCGAAATGCTCGGACTGGATCACGGGCTAGCAGGCTCTCGCTCAGCACCGGTTGGAGGGCGATCCAGCCGGTGCGCGCGCGGGAACCGGCGCTGTGGCTGCTACGCTGGCGTGGCGCGCACTTGTAGGGGCGCGGCGCAGGACGCCTCGGGAATGCCGATTCGTATTTCCTTACAATTCTTACATTTCTCCGCCATTTTCTTACAATTCTTACTTTGACAGGTATTGGCTATGAGCGGATGTTACGTAGCGTAAATACGTTTTTTTCCCATTACTGGTCGCCACAAATGATTATTGCACCCCTCAATACGAATTTGATTTCGCCCACTCTTGAAACCTCTGCCCCGTCGTTTCAAGACGCTCTCTCCGCACAGAAGTCGAAGGCGCGTGGTACCCCGCAAATCGGGGATCTGGAACCCTACGTCAAGACGTTCGAGGCCAACTACCCAGGCTTCAATGCTACTTTCGAAAAGGCGCAGCTATACGCGGTGTGTATGTTTGCAACTAGACTTGGTCAGTATTACGAGCCGAGCGCATTGGCACTATATAAAAAGTTGATGCGTGACGACAATAACAACGTTAAGACTGCGATAAAAAAGCTTATCGACAACCTCGCTCGAATAAATGATCCATGGACCGGTATCTCAGTCGACGACCGACGCGGCTATGTGAATGACGCCTATCATACCATCCTCAGCAACGAAATCGCCCAAGACTATAAGAAAAACTTCGATGAGATGCTCGACAGCCTGTCGCGCCTGTCTGCGCCGACACCCGAGCAGGCCGCCGGTATTTATCTCAAGTACGGGAACTTCCTCAACGAGTTTTATCACATTGCTGAGTATTATCAGCCTTTATACATGGACAAATACGAAAAGTTCAATATGCTTATAAATAATTATTCGGAAGCACATAACACAACGCGAAATTATTCAACCCGACAATTGCTTTCAGATTTCACCACCAACAGGCATCAGACAATCAGGGCTAGTGGCGGAATTTGGGGCATCGGCGGCGGGCCGAATGTGGACATTAAAATGGACGAAAGTGTCACCTTTTTTTCGGGTGGTCAGACTGTTTACAGCAGAGCGCGCGCAGTAGCCCGGATTCTGCAGAGCGATGGCTGGCTGAGTAACAAAATCGGCGTTACTTACAGCTTTATCGATTTGAAGAACGCTTATGAATTGCTCGGGATCTCGGATCGCCAAATCGAGATGTATGCCAAATCTGCAGCAATCGGCAACGTTGGTGCGGGTTACGGGAGGCCGCGAACGGCTGAGGGTGAGGCGGCATTCAAGATGCTGAAAGCCGCCATCGGCATGAGGACGTACCTATTCGGGAGACCGCCGGCAAGCTCCGCCATGAAAGGTAACCCTGGGGCGAATGTATCAGGGGCGCTCGCAGCCTTTAAGGCGGGGATAAAGACGTCGGGTGCTTTCTGGCTTCCATCAGTCGCGATCCTCGCCATTTCGGGCGGTGTGCAGACGGAGCTTACAGCTTTCGCCGACATTAGTTATCATGACTCACTCTTCGGCAAAGTTTTCTTTACTCCGTACGTGGATAACAACAAGCAGAACGACTTGGGTAAAAAAATGTTGGCAGAAACAGTTCTGCTCCTCAGTGGCCGACCGTAATGGACCGGGACGGAGAGGGCGATACCACTAAGCCGCCCATTCCACATGAGGGCTGAGGCGGCTGTCCAGGGGAGATGTGGCCTGCTTGACGGTGACTCTCCGCTTCGCTCGGCATTCACTCCCCGCAAGTCACCACGAAGGCGTTCGGCGTCACTGGCGCGGACGCCTTCTGGATCGACCCGGTCACGTCGTCGGCTGACCCGAAGGTCACGGCCGCGCCGCGTCCATGCGCTTCGCACCAGGCGTCGGCGACGATCTGTCCGCAGCTGGAGCCCGGCGTGAGGCATTCCGCAATGCCATAGCCGTCGTTGGCCGCGATCACGAACGTGTCGTTGGCACGCGCCGAGGCGTGGCTGAGCGACAGCGCGAGGGCGCCTGCGGCCAGCGGCAGAAAAAGGCGGGGAAGGGAATCGACAAAGGGCTGAAGGCGCATTTTGCTGGGGACCTGGATACGGCGCGCGGCCAATCTGGGCGCCTCTCACCTTGGCGCTTTGCTGTGAAAACTTCCTTAAGGGGAGATCGGCGAGGCGGCCCCCGGAGGCGCTTTCCCTTGACCTCGGGGCGGGGCTCGCGCATTGTGCCGACATGACGCGCATCGCCCGCATATCTCGGTCGACCATTATTAGCTAGCTCATCCGCTGGCTGGAGCCGTCTTGTTCAAAGACCTTCGCGAACCGAAGCAAAGCCCCTCGCCAGCAGGCTCGAAGGGGAACCCATGCCTCAGCACAAAGCGTTGCGGCTCTACAACACGCTGACACGCCAGAAGGAAGACTTCGTTCCGATAGACGCGGGCCATGTGCGCCTCTATGTCTGCGGCCCGACGGTCTACGACTTCGCACACATCGGCAATGCTCGCCCCATCATCGTCTTCGACGTGCTCTACCGGCTGCTGCGCCACATCTATGGCGACGCCCACGTGACCTACGTCCGCAACATCACGGACGTCGACGACAAGATCAACGCGCGCGCCGCCGAGCGGGGCATCACCATTCGCGAGCTGACCGAGGAAACCGCGACCATCTTCCACAAGGATGTCGCCGCGCTCGGCTGCCTGAAGCCCGCTGTGGAGCCCCGCGCGACCGAGCATATCGCCGAGATGATCGACATTGTCTCCCGGCTCATCGGGGCCGGAAACGCCTATGAGGCCGAGGGCCACGTGCTCTTCTCGGTGCCCTCCATGCCGGATTATGGCCGCCTGTCGCGCCGTCCCCTCGACGAGATGATCGCAGGCGCCCGCGTCGATGTCGCCGCCTACAAGCGCGACGACATGGATTTCGTGCTGTGGAAGCCCTCGACGCCCGAAGAGCCCGGCTGGGACAGCCCGTGGGGCAGGGGCCGTCCGGGATGGCACATCGAATGCTCCGCCATGAGCTGGAAGCATCTGGGCGAGACCTTCGACATTCACGGTGGCGGCATCGACCTCGTGTTTCCGCACCACGAGAACGAGATCGCGCAATCGCGCTGCGCCTTCGGCCATTCGATCATGGCGTCGGTTTGGATGCACAACGGCTTCCTGCAGGTCGAGGGTGAGAAAATGTCCAAGAGCCTGGGCAATTTCATCACCATCCGCGACGCGCTCGCGGACTGGCCCGGTGAAGTCATTCGCTTCAACATGCTGAAGACGCATTATCGCCAGCCCATCGACTGGACGGTTGCGTCCTTGCGAGAGAGCAAGCGCGAGCTGGATCGGATGTACCCGATCGCCAAGCAATATGCGGCGTCGCCGGCGATAATCCCGCCCGACTTCGAAATGGCGATCAGCGACGATCTCAACATGCCCGAGGCCATCACCGTCCTGCGCCGCCTCTACGGCGAGGCGCAGGACGGCGTGGCGCTGGCCGGGGCGAGGCTTGCATCCTGCGGCCATTTGCTCGGCCTCTTCGAGAAGAGTCTGCCCGAATGGATAGGCTGGCGCCCGGCGTCGGCCGGCATCGACGAACTGCACGTCCAGCGCCTCGTCAACGCCCGTATCGCCGCCCGCAAGGCCAAGAATTTCGCCGAGTCCGACCGCATGCGCGACGAGCTCGCGGGCCTCGGCATCCAGCTGAAGGACGGCAAGGATGCAGATGGCGAATTGGTAACTGTATGGGAGGTGAAGCGGTGAACACTCCCGCCCTTCGCCCATACCTCCCCAGCGACGCCGCCGATCTCGCCGCCATCTTTCAGGCGAGCATCGAGGACCTGACCTCGGAGGACTACAGCGACAGCCAGCGCGCGGCCTGGGCCGCCGTGGCCGATGACGAGGATGCCTTCGCGGCGCGTCTCGCAGAAGGCCTGACGCTCATCGCCACCATCGAGGGCCTGCCTGTCGGCTTTGTGTCGCTGCGCGGCACGGAGGAGATCGACCTCCTCTACGTGCTTCCCTCGGCGGCGCGGCTGGGCGTCGGCACGCTGCTATGCGATGCGCTGGAAAAGATCGCCACCGCCCGCGGCGGCAAGAAACTCTCCGTCGATGCGAGCGACACGGCGGAGCCGTTCTTCCTGCAGCGGGGCTACATCCCGCAAAGCCGCAACACGCGGGTCGTCGCGCACGAATGGCTCGGCAACACGACCATGATCAAAGAACTCGTCGCCACCGGAAAAAGCTGATGACCCGCGAACGTCTCACTCTCTTCGACACGACCCTGCGCGACGGCGCGCAGACGACCGGTGTCGACTTCTCGCTGGAAGACAAGCGCAACATCGCGGCCATGCTCGACGGGCTTGGCATTGATTACGTCGAGGGCGGCTATCCCGGAGCCAATCCGCTCGACACCGAATTCTTCTCCCGCAAGCCGAAGATGAGGGCCAAATTCGCGGCTTTCGGCATGACTAAGCGCGCTGGCCGCTCCGCGGAAAACGATCCCGGCGTCGCAGCGCTGCTCGAAGCGCAGGCCGATACGATCACCTTCGTTGCCAAGACGTGGGACTATCATGTCCATGTCGCGCTCGGCTGCACGCTGGATGAAAACGTCGAGGGCATCGCGGACTCGATCACGCATGCGCGCGCGAACGGCCGCGAAGCTATCCTCGATTGCGAACATTTCTTCGATGGCTACAAGGCCAATCCCGCATACGCCCTGCGATGCGCGCAAACGGCCTACGAGTCCGGCGCACGCTGGATTGTGCTCTGCGACACCAACGGGGGCACGCTGCCGGACGAGATCGAGGCCATCGTCACCGCCGTCGCCCGCGTCATTCCCGGTTCGCATCTGGGCATCCACGCGCATGACGACACCGGCAACGGCGTCGCCAATTCCTTCGCGGCCGTCCGCGCCGGCGTGCGCCAGATCCAGGGCACGCTCAACGGCCTGGGCGAGCGCTGCGGAAACGCCAACCTTGTGACGATCATCCCGACGCTGCTCCTGAAGGCATTCTACGCCGACCGTTTCGAAATCGGGGTGGACGCGGAAAAGCTCGCGACGCTCACCAAGGTCAGCCACACGCTGGACGAATTGCTGAACCGCGCGCCCAACCGCCACGCGCCCTATGTTGGCGCATCGGCCTTCGCGACCAAGGCGGGGATTCATGCCTCCGCCGTGCTGAAGGATCCGCGCACCTACGAGCACGTCACGCCCGAAAGCGTCGGTAACCGCCGCAAGGTGCTGGTTTCCGATCAGGCGGGCAAATCCAACATCTTGGCCGAACTCGACCGCCTCGGCGTCGAAGTGGCGAAGGATGACCCCCGTGTGTTGCGCCTTCTCGACGAAGTGAAGGAGAAGGAGGCGCTCGGCTACGCCTATGAAGGCGCCGACGCGTCGTTCGAATTGCTGGCGCGCAAGATCCTTGGACAGGTGCCCGGCTATTTCGATGTCGAGCGCTTCCGTGTCGACACCGAGCGCCGCCACAATGCGATCGGCGAACTCGTCAGTGTGTCGGAAGCTGTGGTGAAGGTCGTCGTCGATGGCGAGACCCTGATCTCGGTCGCCGAAGGCAACGGCCCCGTCAATGCGCTTGACCTCGCCTTGCGCAAGGATCTCGGCAAGTACCAGGGCTTCATCGAGGATCTCGAGCTTCTGGACTACCGCGTGCGCGTGTTCCAGGGCGGCACCGACGCGGTGACGCGCGTACTGATCGAATTCGGCGATGCAAAGGGCGAACGCTGGTCGACGGTCGGCGTCTCCGCCAACATTATCGACGCCTCGTTTCAGGCGCTGCTCGACGCGATCAACTACAAGTTGATGAAAGCGGGCGCCTGAGCCCGCTCATTGATCGGTGAAGCGAACCACACCGTCCTTGCAGAGATTGAGCCCGCTCAACTGTATGGTCGTCTGGTCCTCGAACAAGCCGTCGATGTCGTAGATGCAGCCGCCGGTCTTGGGTAGCTTGGCCTTGGTCGAGCCGCCGGTCTCAAGGCCGCGCGCTACGATCTCGGGTTCGAGCTTCTTGTTCTTCGAGACGATCGCCAGTTCGAGCAGCGTCGATTCGCGCGCGTTCGAGATCGTGATGAAGCCCTTGGGCGCGGGCTTTGCCTTCTCCAAGGCGGCGGCGGGCAGCGCGATGAAGGCGAGGACTGCGGCCGTCAAAGCGGCTCCTGAACGAAAATCACGTCGAATCATTGCGCCCTCCCGATCTGTGGGCCCATCGTATCGGCTTGTTCGAGTCACCGCCAAGCTTCCCGCGTGTGGAACCTGTGGATCAGAGCCTGGGGTCGAGCGCCCTGTGCTCCACCCCGCTCCGCTCAGCCAGTTCCGCGGCCTGCCGCAGCATTGGCACGACATCGCCGATCTTCTCCGACACGAGGTAGTGGACTTCGAACTGGTCACGGATGAACCCGTGCTCGCGCATGTGGGCGAAAAGCGAGAGCAGGGGCTTCCAGAACCCGCCGATGTCGGCGATGAGAACGGGTTTTCCGTGCCGGCCCAGCTGGACCCAGGTCAATTGCTCGACCAGCTCTTCCAGCGTGCCTACGCCGCCCGGCAGGGCGACGAAAGCATCCGCGCGCTCGAACATGAGGCGTTTGCGGGTGTGCATGTCGTCGACGATGATCAGCTCCTGCGCCGCCTCGAGCATGCTCTCGCGCTTCTTGAGAAAACTCGGAATGATGCCCGTGACACGTCCGCCGGCGGACAGAACGGACCGCGCGACCGCCCCCATCAGTCCGTGGTTGCCGCCGCCGTAGACGAGGCCGATGTCAGCCGCGGCCAATGCCTGGCCGAGCGCCGTCGCTGTTTCGAGGAAGACAGGGTCGGCTCCGTCAGCCGAGCCACAGTAGACACATACGTTGCGAATCTTAGTCATAATTCTTTTTCGCCGCGCTGCATCGCCGGGTCAAGGCGATCATGCTCTGGCTTTCGGGTTGAGGTCGGATTACATTCCGCACGGTAGATAGTTTGTGAGTAATACAATGTTTGGTCTGTCCAAGGCTTGGTTGTTCGGGATCGGAACGGCCATCGCCGTCTTCCTGGTGGCGCTGCTCGCCTGGCGCGTGCTCGACCAGAAGGCCAGTCAGGGCCCGGCTACGCATTCTATGGACGCCACGGGCGCCAAATCGTCGACAGCACTCAGCATTTCGCCCGCAGAGCCTGCCCCGAACGGGTCCCCAGCGGCCTCCGGAGCCTTGGCTGCGCCTTCGTCGCCCGTATCGGGCGACGAGCACTCGACTGCCTCGGGCCCGAAATTTGACATCGTGCGCGTCGAGCCGAATGGCGAGACCGTCATCGCGGGGCGCGCAGCTCCCAATTCGCTCGTTCGCCTTCTCGACGGAGACAAGGTTATCGCGGAAGTGAAGGCCGACGCCAACGGTCAGTTCGCCCTGATTCCTCCCGCGCTGGGCGGCGGAGATCACCTGCTGAGCCTCAAGCAGGACGGCCAGACGGCAGCCTCCATCCAGCAGACAGTGGCCGTGGCGGTACCGTCGGGTGGCAAGGGCGAGGTCGTCGTCGCCCTGGCCGAGCCGGGCGCCGCCACCCGTATTCTCTCCGACAAAGCCATTGCACCGGAGGGCGGGTCGAAGGCGGCTCTCCCGCGTGAACTTTCCATCCGCACCGTCGAGGCCGAAGACACGGGCGGCTTCTACGCGACCGGCCTTGGCATTCCCGGCTCCACGATCCGCCTTTCTCTGAATGGCGCCGCCGTGGCCACGGTTCAGGCGAGCGAGGACGGGCGCTGGTCGCTCAAGGTCGAGCGCGGGATGGCGGCGGGCGCCTATGCCGTGCGGGCCGATCAGGTCGGCCCGGACGGCAAGGTCGTGTCGCGGGCCGAGGTTTCTTTCGAGTATCCGGGCAGGCGACAAGTGGCTTCGGCCGGTCCGGCGGCCGTGCCCGGCCTCGCGCCGCCGGTCGGCCCCGATGCTGTTGTCGCCGATCTCCAGAGCGTGACCGTGCAGCGCGGAGACAGTCTCTGGCGCATCAGCCGCAAGATGCTGGGGAGCGGCATGCGTTATACCCAGATTTACACTGCCAACAACACCGTCATCCGCGACCCCTCCCGGATTTTTCCGAAGCAGATTCTGGTGGTTCCCTCCGCGACGAAATGACGGAGTGGATGCGCTCGCCGGTCTTTGCGCCTATATGTCGGCCATGAGCTCGATCGTCAGGGCTCGCTGCCCGACCTAAAGAGCTCATGACCCCGCACCACAAATCAAATTCGGCTCCCCCTTCCGGCCCGACATCGATCAATTCAGAAGCCTCGCTGGCAACTGTGGTCAAGCATCTGTGGCCCTATATCTGGCCTGCCGACCGTGCCGACCTGAAGGCCCGAGTGCTGGGCGCCATGGCGCTGCTGCTGCTCGCCAAGATCATCACCATCGCCGTGCCCTATTCCTTCAAATGGGCGACGGACATGCTGACGACGCCGGGCCATACGGATATTCCGTTGCCCGCCATCATCGCCGGCCCGATCGCGATGACGCTGATCTACGCGCTCCTGCGCAGCTTCATGCAATTCTTCACGCAGGCCCGCGACGCGCTCTTCGCCGCTGTCGCGATGAACGCCGTGCGCCGCATCGCCAATGAGGTCTTCGTACACCTGCATCGCCTGTCGCTGCGCTTCCATCTGGAGCGCAAGACCGGTGGCCTGACACGCGTGCTCGAGCGCGGCCGCGAAGCCATCCAGCAGATCGTCCGCATGAGCATGCTGACGGGCGCACCGACCATCGTGGAATTCGCGCTGATCCTCGGCGTGTTCTTCTTCTCGTTCGATTGGCGTTATGCGCTCACCGTCGTCATCATGATCGCGGTCTATCTGAAGTTCACGACCATCGCGACAGACTGGCGCATCTCCATTCGCCGCGACATGAACGAGAGCGATACCGACGCCAACACCAAGGCTATCGACTCGCTGCTCAACTATGAAACGGTCAAGTATTTCGGCGCTGAAGAGCGCGAAGCCGTGCGTTATGACCGCTCCATGGAGCGCTACGAGCGCAACAGCGTGTCGAGCTATGTCTCCCTGGCCGTGCTCAACTCCGGCCAGGGCTTCATCTTCTCGATGGGCCTGATGGTCGTGATGTTCCTTTGCATTTCAGGCATCCGCAACGGTACCAACACGATCGGCGATTTCGTGCTGGTCAACGCCATGATGATCCAGCTCTACCAGCCGCTCAACTTCATGGGCATGGTCTATCGCGAGATCAAGCAGGCGGTGATCGACATCGAAATGATGTTCCAGATCCTCGGCCAGAACCCCGAGATCGAGGACCACCCCGGCGCCCCCGCTCTGAAGATCGACCGCGCCGCCGTGAAATTCGACAACGTGCATTTCGCCTACGACCCAAACCGCGCCATCCTGAAGGGCATCAGCTTCGAGGTCCCGGCCGGGCAGACGCTCGCCATCGTCGGTCCTTCGGGCGCGGGCAAGTCGACGATCTCGCGCCTGCTGTTCCGCTTCTATCAGCCGCAATCGGGCAAGATCCTCATCGACGGGCAGGATATCGCCGCCGTCACCCAGCATTCCCTGCGCGAGGCCATCGGCATGGTCCCGCAGGACACGGTGCTGTTCAACGACACCATCGCCTACAACATCCGCTACGGCCGGTGGGACGCGACGGACGCCGAGGTCGAGGAAGCCGCGCGTTCGGCGCAGATCGACGAATTCATCAAGAGCATCCCGCGCGGCTACAAGGCGCAGGTCGGCGAACGCGGGCTTAAGCTTTCAGGCGGCGAAAAGCAGCGCGTCGCCATTGCGCGCACCATCCTGAAGAGCCCCCCGATTCTCATCCTCGACGAGGCGACCTCGGCGCTAGACACGTTCACCGAGCGCGAAATTCAAGTCGCGCTCGACCGGGTCTCGAAGGGCCGCACGACGCTCGTCATCGCACACCGCCTCTCGACCATCGTCAATGCCGACGAAATCCTCGTGCTCGACAAGGGCGAGATCGTCGAGCGCGGACGTCATGAGGACCTGCTGGCCGCCAACGGCGTCTATCACGCCATGTGGAACCGCCAGCGCGAGGTGGACGCAGCGCAGGAAGCCATCCGCCGCGCGGCGGAGGCCGAGGGCAAGAGCGTGCGGGTCGAGATCGAGGCCTGAGGGTCAGACCAGCTCGCGCAACGACGGGGGCGGGTCGCCCGCCATGCGCTGGCTCGGCGCGACATCGACACTGACGCTGAGCTTCTGCTTGCCGGAGCCCCGGATTACGCCGTCGATGGGCGACACGTCTGCATAATCCCGGCCGCGTGCGATGACGATGTGGTCGTTGCCGGCGAGCACGGCATTGGTCGGATCGAAATCGAGCCAGCCGAACATCTGTCCGCACCAGAGCGAAACCCAGGCGTGCGAGGCGTCGGCACCGACGAGGCGCGGCTTGCCTGGCGGGGGCAGGGTGCGGATATAGCCGCTGACATAGGCGGCGGGCAGGCCTAGCCCGCGAAGGCCCGCGATCATGATATGGGCGAAATCCTGGCACACGCCTTCGCGCGCCTCGAAAGCCTCCGACAACGGTGTCGTCACCGCCGTCGCCTTGGGATCGTAGGTGAAATCCTCGCGGATGCGACGCATCAGTTCGGCTGCCGCCTCGAGCACCGGGCGGCCCGGCGCGAAGCTTTCCCGTGCATAGGTGGTCGCCGGCCCGTGCAGGGGCACGAGGCGGCTCGGATACAGGAAATGCGCAGGCGCGTCGGGCGCGAGCGACGATGAGTCGAAGGCGTCGTGGCGCACGTCTTTCCATTCCGGCGTGAGGGCGGCCGCGGGCGCGGCGCGCCGCTCCACCTCGACGCGGGACAGGGCCGTGATGCGCAATTCGCGATGCGGCGCCTCGATGGTCACGGTCACGACGCGCGTGCCGAAAAAGTCCACGCGCTCCGTGGTGAGGGAGGGGGCGGGTGCGACATCAAGCCCGCTGTCGAACACGCGCTGCCCACCCCCGTTGCCGGGCAGCAGGCGCAACGTGCAGCGAGATGAGGCGACAGTGCTCTCGTAGCGATAGGTCGTGACGTGGCGGATATCGTAAATCACGCGAGGTCCATCAATCTGTCGGCGCGTCCACTGCCGGGCCCTTGCAGAAAGTATCTCTGCGCGATCGCCTCCGCGAGGCTCATGAGGCGCTGCTCGATAGAGAGGATCTTGGCCGGATCGATCTGGTCGGCATCCTCGACCGCGAGATCCGACACGAGCTTGAGGCTGAGCCGCCGCGGCGTCTCGAGAATGCCGTCCTCGCGCAGCAGCGGCAGCGTCGCCAGATGTTCGTTGATGAGTTCGGCCTGAAACGCGACCGAACGCGGATTGAACGTGTCGAGCAGCACCATGTCGCGCACCGGCGCCAGGGCGACGCCGACGAGATAGCGTGACCGATAGGTGATCTGCGAGTCGATGAGATCGAGCAGAACGTCGAGATTGTCGGCGGTCGCATCCTTGTCGGCGAACTGACGCGCGATGCGGCAGGTGTTGATGCCGCGCTCGACGCGGCGTCCCATGTCGAGAAAGCGCCAGCCCGCGACGCGATTGACGTTTTCCTGAACGAGGCCCGACAGCGCCGCCATGATGCGCAGCGCGGAATCCGCATGGTCGAAAGCTTCGGTCTCCGACAAGACAGCAGGTGCCTCGCTCGAAAGCGTCGTCTCCAGCGCCCGCAGCAAAAGCCACGCGTCGGGCGAAAGCCGTTCGCGGATGACGGAGGCGGCGCGCCGCGCCGCGCTGGCCAGGGCCAGCGCGGAGCCGTGATGGGCGCGCTCGTGCAGTGCGGCGGCGGCGATCTCCGCGGTCGTACCGTCCTCGATCTCGTCGGAAACCGCACCCCAGGCCGAGAGCATTTTCTCAAGCCGCTCGTTCGATTGGCGTGAGCCGCCGCTGGCTGAATCGGGATCCATGACCCGGCTGCACAGGCAGCGCACGAGGCGCAGCGTCGCTTCCGCGCGCTCCAGATAGCGGCCGAGCCAGAACAGATTGTCGGCGGCGCGGCTCGGCAGGTTGCCGAGCAGGCGACGGATCTTCACGCTGTCGGTCGACGGCAGCAGCGTGCTCATTTCGACAGGCTTGTCGGCGAGCACCCAGACGTCGGCCGATTGCACGCCTTCGCCCATCGAGACGGCGCGCGCATCCGAACGATCGGATACGCGGCAGAAGCCGCCGGGCATGATTTGCCAGCCCTCGTCGGTACGCGCGGCGAAGACTCGCAGCACGAAGGGGCGTGGCGTCAGCTTGCCATTCTCCCAGACCGGCGTCGTCGACAGTTCCACCACTTCCTGACCGACGTAGTCGATGCCGCGCGCCTCGATGTTCGCACGCAGTCGCGCCCGGTCGCCGGCATCAAGATCGCCGCCCAGAAGAGCGCGGCGTCCGTCCATGCCGGGCATGACGTCCGAAAAGGCGCCGCTGAGAACCAGCTCGTCGAGGCGCTCCAGCACCTCTTCGCGCTCGCCCTGCTGGCCGCACCACCAGGTCGCGATATTGGGCAGGAGCAGATCCTCGCCCATCAGGCGCCGGCAGAGCGCGGGCATGAAGCCGAGCAGCGCGCGCGATTCGACCAGCCCCGTGCCCGGCATGTTGGCAACGGTGACCGCGCCGTTGCGGATCGCCTGCATCAGTCCTGGCACGCCGAGCCGCGAGGCGGCATTGGTTTCGAGCGGATCGCACCAATCGGCATCGACGCGACGCCAGATCACATCGGCGCGTTTCAGGCCGGCGATGGTGCGCACATGCACCTGTCCGTCATGTACGACGAGATCGTCGCCCTCGACGAGCAGAATGCCGAGGTAGCGCGCCAGATAGGCCTGTTCGAAATAGGTCTGGCTGTAGGGGCCGGGCGTGAGCAGGCAGATGCGCGGCTCGGTCCGCTGCGCCGAGCCGGTGAGCCCGCGCCGGAAATCGCGGAAGAACGGAGCGAGACGCTCGACGTTCATTTCGCGGTAGAGCGTGGGGAAGGCGCGGGAGAGAACGAGCCGGTTTTCAAGCGCGTAGCCCGCGCCCGACGGCGCCTGCGCGCGGTCGCCCAGCACCCACCATTTGCCGTCGGGGCCGCGCCCGATATCGCAGGCATAGAGCCGCATCCAGCGTCCGCCGGGCGGCTTCACGCCCTTCATGGAATGCAGGAAATCGGGGCTGCCCGCGACGACTGCGGCGGGCAGCGCGCCGTCAGCCACAAGCTCTGCGTCGCCGTAGAGATCGCTGAGGACCTTCTCCATCAGTTCGGCGCGTTGCGTCACGCCTGCTGCGATCTCCCCCCAGTCCTTGTCAGGAATGAGGAGCGGCACATGGCTCAGCGGCCAGGAGCGTTCGTTGGTCTCGCCATAGACGCGATAGGACACGCCGAGGTCGCGGATATGCCTGTCGGCCGCCGCGAAGCGACGGTCGATCTGGTCGTCCTCGATGCGCGAGAGCGCGCCGAGGAAATGCAGCCAGTGCGCGCGCGGCGATCCGTTGCGGTCCAGAAACTCGTCATGGATGCCCGGCAGCGGCTCGTAGCCCGCTGTCCAGTCCTGCACGCGTCGCACCGATGCCGCGCCCCGGCGAGCCGGGTTGCGCGGGCCGGGCATGACTTCACCAGCCAACGGACCTCCTCAGGTCGAGCGTGAGCGGAAATTCGCTCGAAATGTCCTCTCGGGGCAGCGTGATCGCGCCCGGAGTGTGCCCGTGATTCTGGAAGCGGGCGAGACGACGCGCCTGCGCCTCGTAGGAGTTCACGGGAAACGTGTCGTAGCTGCGCCCGCCCGGATGAGCAACATGATAGACGCAGCCGCCCAGCGATCGGCCGTTCCAGCGATCCACGAGGTCGAAGGTCAGCGGTGAATGCACCGGGATTTTCGGATGCATGCCCGACGCGGGCTGCCAAGCCTTGTAGCGCACTGCGGCGACCGCCTCGCCAGAGCGGCCGGTCGAGGTCATCGGCAGGGGACGCCCGTTGCAGGTGATCGCGTGGCGCCCCGGCACGAAGCCGTTGGCGCGAACCTGGAGACGCTCGACCGACGAATCGACGAAACGAACAGTGCCGCCGATTGCGCCTTCTTCGCCCAGCACATGCCAGGGCTCCAGCGCCTGCCGGAACTCCAGCGCGACGCCGCCGTGCTCGACCTGCCCATAGATGGGGAAGCGGAACTCGCGCTGCGCCTCGAACCACAGCGGGTCGAAGTCGTATCCGGCGCGACGCAGGTCGTCGAGAATGCCGGTGAAATCCTCCCACACGAAATGCGGCAGCATGAAACGGTCATGCAGCGTGGTGCCCCAGCGGATGAACGTGCCTTGCTGCGGCTCCTTCCAGAACCAGGCGATCAGCGCACGCAGCAGCAATTGCTGCGCAAGGCTCATGCGCGCATCCGGCGGCATTTCGAACGAGCGGAATTCGACGAGGCCGAGACGCCCGGTCGGCCCGTCGGGCGAAAACAGCTTGTCGATGCAGATCTCGGCGCGATGCGTGTTGCCGGTCACGTCCACGAGCAGGTTGCGGAACAGGCGATCGACGAGCCAGAGCGGGATGTTGCCCTCGCCCGGCTGCGGCACCTGCGCCAGCGCGATTTCGAGTTCGTAGAGACCGTCGTGGCGACCCTCGTCGATGCGCGGCGCCTGACTGGTGGGGCCGACGAACATGCCCGAGAACAGATAGGACAGCGAGGGATGCCGCTGCCAGTAGAGCACGAGGCTCTTCAACAGGTCGGGACGGCGCAGGAACGGCGAATCCTGCGGCGTGGCTCCGCCGAGTACGACATGGTTGCCGCCGCCCGTGCCGGTGTGGCGTCCGTCGGTCAGGTATTTGTCGGTGCCCAGCCGCGTTTCGCGCGCTTCCTCGTAGATCGCCACCGTGTTCGATACGGCTTCGGACCAGCTGGCGGCGGGGTGAATGTTCACCTCGATCACGCCGGGGTCGGGCGTGACTTTCACGACCTCGATGCGCGGATCCTGTGGCGGGCCGTACCCCTCTATGCGCACCGGCATCCTGCAGGCTTCGGCGCTCAGCTCGATAGCGGCGATCAGTTCGAGATAATCGTCCAGCTTCTCGACCGGCGGCATGAACACGCAGAGCACGCCGTCGCGCGGTTCAATGGCGAGCGCGGTGCGCACCGCGCCCTCGATCGCGACCTGTTCGACGCGATCCTGTCGCGTCACGTCGGTCGGAGACTGGCTGTAGATCATGGCCAGCTCTTCCGGATCGGGCAGCGGCGCGCGCTCCTCGGTCGGGTCCTGCGGCATGATGTAGGGATAGGCGTCCTTCTCGATATGCGGGAGCGTGCCGAGCGGCAGCCGGTAGCCCGCCGGTGAGTCGCCGGGCACCAGCATGAGATGGCCGCGCCGGATGTCCCATTTCTCGCTGCGCCAGCGCCGGTCGCCGCTTGCAACAGCCTTGGCATTCCAGCGCTGCACCGGCAGCACGAAGCTCGTCGGCTTGGACAGCCCGCGCTCGAAGACACGCACCATTCGGGCGCGCGCTTCCGGGTCCTCGATCTTGGGATCGCCGGGCTCGACGTTGATCGGAAGTTCGCCTTCCTTCAGCATCCAGTGCGCGGGATCCTCGTAAGCCGGCACGACGAAATCGGGTTCGATGCCCAGACGCGTGGCGGTCTCGCGGGTCATGCGTTCGGCGTCTTCGATGACCGCGAACCTGTCCTGGAAGGGACCCTTGCCGGTCTCGTCCGCGATCAGGTCCGGGTTGCGCCAGATCGGCTTGCCGTCCTTGCGCCAGTAGAGCGCGAAGGCCCAGCGCGGCAGGGTTTCGCCCGGATACCATTTGCCCTGGCCGTAATGCAGGAAGCCCCCCGGCGCGAAACGCTCGCGCAGGCGGCGGATCAGCGCATCCGCATAGGTGCGCTTCGTGGGGCCGACGGCGGCAGTGTTCCATTCCTCCGACTCGAAATCGTCGATGGACACGAAGGTCGGCTCGCCGCCCATGGTGAGGCGCATGTCGTTGGCGACGAGGTCGCGGTCCACCTTGTGGCCGAGTTCGTCGAGCTTCTTCCAGGCATCGTCGGAAAAGGGCAGGGTGACGCGCGGCTCTTCGCGAATGCGCTCGACGCGCATTTCGAAGCCGAAAGTCACGTTGGCCGGATCGACGATGCCCGAAGTCGGCGCCGCGGAGCGATAGTGCGGCGTGGCCGAAAGCGGCAGATGTCCCTCGCCGCAGAGCAGGCCGGAGGTGGCGTCGAGGCCGATCCAGCCCGCGCCGGGGATGTAAACCTCGGCCCAGGCATGCAGATCGGTGAAATCATGGTCGGTGCCCTTCGGCCCCGACACCGGATCGACGTCGGCCTTCAGTTGAATGAGATAGCCCGAGACGAACCGGGCCGCGAGGCCGAGGCGGCGCATGAGATGCACCAGCAGCCACGCCGAGTCGCGGCACGACCCGCTGCCGAGTTCCAGCGTCTCCTCTGGCGTCTGCACGCCGGGCTCCATGCGAATCACATAGCGGATGTCCTTGCTCAGGCGCTCGTTGAGCCCGACCAGGAAATCCACCGACCGCATGCGATCGAGCGGGATCGACGCGAGATAGGCCTCGAATTTCGGCCCAGTCGGTTCCGCATCGAGATAGGCGGCAAGCTCGGCTCGCTCCTCGTCCGGATAGGCGAAGGGAAACTCCTCCGCATAGGGCTCCACGAAAAAGTCGAACGGATTGATGACGACCATCTCGGCCGTCAGGTCGACCTCGATCTTCAGCTCCGTCGTTTTCTCCGGAAAAACGAAGCGTGCAAACCAATTGCCATGCGGGTCCTGTTGCCAGTTCACGAAATGCTCGGCCGGCGTGACCGTCAGCGAATAACTGAGCACGCGGGTCCGGCAATGCGGGGCAGGGCGCAGGCGAATGACCTGCGGCCCAAGGCCGATCAGCCGATCGTAAGAATAGCTGGTGACATGGTGGAGGGCGACGAGGATCGACAAGGTAGCTCTTTCGTCCGAAGGACGCGCGCAGATGCGGGCGGAAGGCTGCATGTTCTGCCAGCCTCGCCAAGTGTCAATCGGATCGGCGCATTGCGAGGCACGAAAGCGCTTGATTGATCGCCAAAGAAGCGGCCTGCCGATGCTTGCGCCAGTCCATGCCTGCCCTTGAGGCAGATCAGGCGCGACGAAGTTCGTGCAACCGGCGCTGATCCTGCTCGTGCACCATCGTGTGGATGAAGCCGAGCTTCTCGATGGCACCGGGCGAGAGCACGAAGGGATAGAGATCGGGCTGGCCCATGCTGCGATTGAGGCTGTTCACGGCAAAGGACAGCGGCAGCCAGGCGTCAATCAATTGCGACACGTCTTTCGAGCGATGCGGATCGAAGTTCATCTCGGCCGTCAGTTCGCCCGCATCGCGAATGCGCGGGCGAACCGCGAGGCCGAACGCGTTCGCCGTTTCCAGCGTGTCGACGATGTGCAGGTAATGGGCGAAGGTCTCCGCGAAATCCTCCCACGGATGGGAGCTGGCATAAGGGCTGACGAATCGCATCTGCCAGTCCGGGGCCGCGCCGTTCGCATAATGTCGTTGCAGCGCAGCGCCGTAATCGTCGCGCTCGTCACCAAAGACGGCCCGGAACGCATCGAGGCGGCCGTCGTCGCGTACCAGTTTGTTCCAGTACCAATGGCCGACTTCGTGGCGCACATGGCCGAGCAGCGTGCGATAGGCCTCGCCCATGTCCGTGCGCCGCTTCTCGCGCTCCTGATCGTCCGCCTCAGCCAGATTGATGGTGATCAGGCCATCGTCATGACCCGTGAGCACAGGCGCATTCGGGCCCGAATCCTCGAGCAGATCGAAGAGCAGCCCCTCGGGATCGGTGGGGCGCGTCGTGAGCGGAAGGCCAAGCGCAATCAAAGTGTAAGTCAGCCGGTGCTTGGCCGATTCGAGCTTTTGCCAGCGCTGCTGGTTGGCTGGGTCGGTGAGGTTGGGAATGGTGCGGTTGTGCTGGCACGACCGGCAGAAGATGTCGCTATCCCCGTCGCAAATGAGCCAGTTGCAGACGTCATGCGCCGCATTCGCGCAAAGCCGCCAGCGCCGTGTGCTCGACCCAGCCTCCACCCAGAGATCGCCTTGCGATTCGGGCGCGGGATCGAGCGCGAGCAAACGGCGATCGTTGGGCTCGTAGCCGAGGCTGTGGCCGCACTTCTCGCAAAGCGTGTTTTCAAAAAACAAAGGCTGTGCGCAGACTTGGCACTGAAAGAGCTTCATCTGACGAATCCATGGGACAAACACGGGTGTTGCGTCGCACCAACGCACCCGCGGCCAAGCGGATCCAAAGAAGCTGAAACAATCCATATCCCAGGCAAGGCGCACACGCGCAGCCAAAACTCGCCGACGCTCGTGACCGTCAGTCGGCAGGCCAGCGGAAGCCGAGAATTCGCTCCTTGGGGAAAGTTGCATAGCAGACTTCGTCCCAATCGACGCCGCCGCCCTGGTTTCCGGCAAACAGCCGCACGCGCCCCCCGTCTTCCCAGCCCGCGAAGAAGCCGACGTGCCCCTTCCATGATTTCGGATCGCCGCGCCAGAGCACGACGACGCAGCCGGGGCGGGGCTCGCCAAGTTCCGAACCGAATCTCAGCCACGATCGCGCAGCCGCATTATCGGTGCCGGCGATTCCGGCCTGCCTGAAGCACCAGTTCACGAAGGCAGAGCACCAGCTCGTTTCGTCGTCATTTGCCTCCAAATGGGTTGTGTCGAGATATTCCAGAACGCGCGGATTATAGGATGGGCCGGGAATATCGCGCACGCCGATTTCGCCCTTGGCGATGGGCATCCACGCCGGCTCCGGCGCCAGCACGGCGGGAAGGTCCAGGCCGACCATCGCCTTCAGCTGCGCAACCGTGTGGGCTCCATCGAGCTGCGCCGTCGGAACCGCAAAGGCGCCAAAGCCTCCGTTCGCCTCGTTGAAATCGATGCGAAGGCCATGGAACGGCTGGTCGATGTCCGGGTCTTGCGCGAGCGCCCAGCGCTTGCTGTGATAGAAGGCGGCGGAACCGGGTGAGCCACGCGCAGCGCTCAGCCAGGCGAATTTGCACAGGTGACGGTCCAGCAAGTCTCCGCAGACGATTCCATCCGCATAGACGCCAACCTCGTAGGTCTCGCCGATTGCGCTCCTGATCCCGCGGAAATACTCGCGCGCGGCCAGCACGGCGCCGGCGTCGATTTCGCTATCCAGTCCGAAGTAAATAGCGCTGCCACTGGGTTGGCCGACATGTGTCGCTTGCTGAAAAGCCAGTTGACCATGATTGACGCCATCCGAGTAGCTCAGGGTCGGCGCTGAGGAATCCTCGAAAACGGCGAAGATCTTCAATCCGGCGTCCGAAATGACACGTGCCTCCGAAGGAGTCATGCGCTTCCAGTCCGCTGACGAATAATAGCGCCCGACGACGCCTATGCCCCCGGCTTTGAGGTGTTGAATGGAAAATGAGACGTTCGCGCTCGTGTCAATGATTTTCATCGCAACCCTCGTTGAAGCAACGGATCGAAAAAATCGTTTTACGCTGGAAAAAGCACGCTTAATGCCGTCAGTGTTCTACAGAATTCCTATGTAATCAAGATAAAAAACGTCATGTTTGCTTGAGCTTGTAAGATGTCAGATAGGTCGTTAGATATATACCTACGTGGGTTGTATGCGCGTCGTCATGCAATCACTGTCGAAACGTGCCTCTCGGTGTCCCAGCCTGCGGGATGCGCCCGGTTTCGCGTGCATGCGTCGTCGGTCGAAGTGGCCTCCCGCGATGCGTGCGTGACTCCGGGGCTGGTATTTGCGAAAAGGCGCACGAACCGGAGCCTCAGCGAGCCTATGTCCATTTTCGATTCCGTCCGTCGGCAGATCGTCCCGATCCATCCGGAGGGTTACATCTTCATCGCGATTTTCGCGGTCATCGCCCTCATCCTGAGCTGGCTGTGGTCTCCGCTCGGTTGGGTCGGGGCGATCCTGACCGTCTGGTGCGCCTATTTCTTCCGCGATCCGCCTCGCGTGACGCCGCTCCGCGAGGGGCTCATCGTGTCCCCTGCCGACGGGATCGTCTCCTCGATCGGCTTTTTCGTGCCCCCGCCGGAGCTCGGCCTCGGCGACAAGCCGCTGTCGCGCATCTCTGTCTTCATGTCGGTCTTCGATTGCCACGTGAACCGCGCCCCCGTGACGGGCCGCATCACGCGCATCGCCTACAAGCCCGGCCTGTTTGTGAACGCCGACCTCGACAAGGCGAGCGAGGACAACGAGCGCAGTTCGTTGATCATCGAGAATGCCGCCGGCCGCTTCGGCGTGGTGCAGATCGCGGGCCTCATCGCCCGGCGCATCGTATCCTTCGTGCGTGAAGGCGATTCGATTGGTACGGGCGAACGATTCGGCCTGATTCGCTTCGGCTCGCGTGTCGATGTCTATCTGCCCGAGACAGCGGTTCCGCTGGTCGGTCTTGGCAGCAAGGCGATCGCGGGGGAGACGGTGTTGGCCGACCTGACTGCGACCGAGACCCGGCGCAGCTACAAGGTTGGTTGACGATCGTTTCGGGATTTGGCCCCATCGCTTTAGTATTGCGCTCGGCTGAGGAGAACATGTTTTGAGCACCGAGCCAGATGAGGTCGAGATCGACGGAGCGGGCCATACGCTCGCGGCAGCCCCTGCAATTGGACGACGTCGCAAGCGCTTTTCGCGCCTGCCGATGCGAATCGTGCTCCCCAACCTGGTGACGCTGCTGGCGCTCTGCCTGGGCCTGACCTCGATTCGCTTCGCGGCCGAAGGCCGCTTCGAAACGGCTGTGGTCTTCATCGTGGCGGCGGCAATCCTCGATGGACTCGATGGGCGTTTAGCCCGCGCGCTCGACGGCAGCACGCGTTTCGGAGCGGAGCTGGACTCGCTGGCGGATTTCGTCGATTTCGGCGTTGCGCCGGGCTTGCTCCTCTATTTCTGGAGCCTCAGCGAGATCAAGAGCTTCGGCTGGTTCGCCGCGATGGTTTTCGCAATCGCCTGCGCTTTGCGGCTCGCCCGCTTCAACGTCATGATCGACGATCCCGACAAGCCGGCCTGGAACGCGCATTTCTTCGTCGGCATGCCCGCGCCTGCCGGGGCCATCGTCAGCATGCTGCCGATCTACCTGCATTATTCCGTTGCCGGCTTGCCCAGCACGCATCTGCTGGTCGCGGTGGAAATAGCCTATGTGCTGCTCGTGGCCTTCCTGATGGTCAGTCGCATTCCGCATTTTAGCGGCAAGCAGATCGGCCGTGTGCCGCGCGAATATTTTATCCCCGTGCTGTTCGGCGTCGCGGCCCTGATCCTGCTGCTCGCGACCTTCCCGATGGAAGTGCTGGTCGCGCTCTCGCTCGCCTATCTCGGCCTGATTCCCTTCTCCTACCGGAGCTATCAGGCCTATCAGCGCGCCGGCGAAGCGGAGGCGGCCGCCGCTGTCGCGACGCCTCCCGCTCCAACTTTCCAGGGCTGAGGCGCTCAGCGGCGCAGGACTGACTCCCTCAACGACCGAGCAGCGCCTTGTTGGACAGCCGGCGAACATTTGCTTTCACGCGTGAATTCGCCGGCCTCGACGAGGCCTCGAACACATCCAGCATGGCGGATGCGAAAGCCACCGGACCCGCGCCCGCCGCGCGCCCGAGACGTGAGGCGGCGGTCGATCCTGCAAGCATTCCCTGCTGGGTTGCTTTGATCTTTTCACTGACCATGCGGCGGCTTTCGGCGGAGGGCGGACCCGATTGCGTTGCGGAGGCTGCGAGGCCGGGAAGGCGAAGGCCGATCACCGTCCATGCCGCAGCTTGAGCTTCCATCATGGTCCAGCACATCCGCGCGGCGCGCTGGTTCAGTTCGAACAGATCTTTCATGCTGTGATTTTCTTTCAAACGGGCCGAGTTTGGCGAGATAGCCACCCGACCTCTGTTCACAAACGCGGCGATCTCGATTAGGGTCCGCCCAATTCATCCATGGGCACGGTTCGCGAGAGAGCCGCAGGAAGCGGAGAGTGGCCATCGAGGCCGCTCCGGGCTTCCCGGCCGGTCTGCCCCCCCGGCATTTGAAGAGATGGTACACGATGTCTAAAGAAGAATTGCTTGAATTCCCCGGTGTGGTGAGCGAATTGCTCCCGAATGCGACTTTCCGGGTCAAGCTCGAGAACGAGCACGAGATCATCGCCCACACCGCCGGCAAGATGCGCAAGAACCGCATCCGCGTTCTCACCGGCGACAAGGTGCTGGTCGAGATGACGCCCTATGATCTGACCAAGGGCCGGATCACCTACCGCTTCAAGTAAGTCTGCCGGTCCGGACGGGCCCATTCCGGGATAATGCTGCGTGACCAACGAAGCCAAGGCATGGCGCCCAAAACTGGTCCTGGCTTCCGCGTCACCGCGGCGCCTGGCACTCCTTCAGCAGATCGGCGTCGAGCCGGATGCGCTGGTGCCCGCTGACCTCGACGAGACGCCGCGCCGCAATGAATTGCCCCGCACACTCGCCGCTCGTCTGGCGCGCGAGAAGGCGGAGGCCGCGGCCGCGCTCGTCAAAGCAAACCCCGATCTGGAAGGCGCCTACGTGCTGGCGGCCGATACCGTGGTCGCCGTCGGGCGCCGCATCCTTCCCAAATGCGAACTCACGGAAGAGGCGGCCGCCTGCATGCGGCTGCTCTCGGGCCGCGCGCACCGCGTCTACACGGGCGTCAGCCTGGTGACGCCGCGCGGCGCCGTTCGCCACAAGCTCGTCGAGAGCCGTCTGCGCTTCAAACGCCTCTCCGAGGGCGAGATCGAAGCCTATCTCGCCTCGGGCGAGTGGCGCGGCAAGGCCGGCGGTTACGCGATCCAGGGCATCGCAGGGGGCTTTGTGGTCAAGTTGATCGGATCATACCCCAATGTGGTCGGGCTGCCGCTCTACGAGACCATGTCGCTGCTTGCAGGGGAGGGCTATCCGACCCATCTCCTGTGGCTCCATCGCGCCTGAGGCCACGAGCCTCACGCCGACGCCTCGTGAAAAGGGAGTGCCATGACGGGCGCCAACGACAACGATCTTCGACCGCAGGGACCGGAGCGCCAGGATCCGGAACGCAAGGCGCTCGGCGCCTGCCCCATCTGCCGCAAGCCAGCGACGGAGACCTATCGCCCCTTCTGTTCCAAGCGCTGCGCAGATGTCGATCTGGGCCGCTGGCTCGGCGGCACCTATGCGATTCCGACCAAGGAAACCGACGAAGACGACGAGGAAAGCGAGCAGCCCCGCCGCGCCCCGCGCCTGTCGGACGACGACTGAAACGCGCCCGCCACGCAATGCAGCGGGAAAATGTGCGCAGAGGCAACAAACTTGCGCGCAGCGCTGGACAAGTCGCCGGTCCCTTTCTATAACCCGGCCACTCCCGAAGCGGCACGCCGCATCGGAGCGCCCAGGTAGCTCAGTTGGTAGAGCATGCGACTGAAAATCGCAGTGTCGCTGGTTCGATTCCAGCCCTGGGCACCATCATTTTCAGCCACTTACTGAAAACGCAAAACGGCCTGTAGCCACTTTTCCGGGCTGTTTGTAGACAAATATCATCCCTTTTTGTTCTTGCGGACGTTAATCGATAGGACCAGTCCCTTGGTCTTTTCGGGCATCTCGGCACCCTCGGAATAGTGCTTCGCCATCGATGGCGACCTCTGCCCGAGGATGTCCATGATCTCCTGATCAGACGCTCCGGCTTCCTTCAGGCGCGTGCCCAGCGTGTGCCGCAGGCCATGGAAGGTCAGGCCCACTGACACCTTTCCGGCGGTCAGCAGCCGGTTGCGCAGCTTCGACCACGACGAGTTGAACCCGCTCTCGGTCCACTTCTCGCCAAAACTGTTCAGCGCGATGTGGACCTCATTGCGCGGCTTCCCGCGCTTGGCCAACGCCGCCTCCTGCGCGTCGAGCGCATCCTGAAGCGCTGGATGAATCGGGATGTCGACGTTCACGTCGCGCTTCGAGGTGCGGACAGTCACCATCCCGTCCTTCATCTTTGCCCGGGTCATTGTCAGCGTATCTTCCTTGCGGAAGCCGCCGAACATCGCGAGGGCGATCGGCACGCGAATATGGGGCCGGGCGGTCTCCAGCACGATGGTGCATTCCTCGCCTGACCACGGCCGATTCTTTGGGACGTCATCTTTCGCGGCGCGGATGCGCTTCACCTTCTTTTCGAGGGGGTTCGCGTCGATCCAGTCGTGATCGGTGGCGTAGTCAAGGAGGAGCGCGAGAACGGTGACGAAGTAGTTCGCCATCCACCGGCCACGCTTCGGATAAATCTTCTGGTCTCGAATTTTGAAAATCGCCGGTCTGGTGAGCTTGGTCACCGGGATCTCATGCAGATCCGCGATGGCAGCGAAGACCCGTTCATACGAAAATCGCGTCTTGGGCTTCAGAGGATCCCACGCAGGGCTTTCGCGGTAGGCCTTGATCAGCCCACCCAAGCTGCCCGGCGGCGGTTCTCGGGCCTTGACTGCGGCGTCCAGCGCCGCGACCTCGATGAAGAAGTCAGCCGTGCGCCACTCGGCGACGATGCGCTTGTTCGTCTTGCGGTGGTAACAGTACCAGATGCCGGAGACCGGGTGCTGGTAGCGTTTGACCCCTTTAACCCGATCCCGGCCGGCCATCACCTGACCTCCATGTTGTCGATCCAATCGTCCACGCTCCGGTTCGCCCTGTTCTTGGGCTGCTGGAGGCTGTCAATCCAACCATCAATCTTGGCGACGTCAAACAAGACCATGCGTTCCGAGAAGCGCACGGGGATGACCGGGCAGGTCCGCTCGAAGACGCCGGGGCTCATCCCACAATAGGAAGCAGCCTCGGCCTTCGTCATCAGCCTGGGAGCTATCGCCTGTCGCGGCCTCATCCGGCACTCTCCATAGGGGCTACATTGGGCGACGCCGGCACGGCGTTCGCGATCGTCAGGAGGACGTCGGCGTGGCTCGTCAGCGACAAGGGCGCGCCATCCACCAGGTCGCGACCACGCAGCGCGGTGCGAATCTCTTCGTGCGACCAGGGCTCCGAAATCAGAGCTGGCGCGTCGTCCGGACAAGGCCGCAGTACGCGGGCAAATTCCAGTCCGAGCCGCGATGGTCCGATGTCCTCGCGCGCGAGCCAGATCCGGAACAGCCCGCGCAGCACGATGGACATCTGAACCGGCGTGCCGAGCCTGTAGCTCTTGCCTTTGCCCGTCTGAACTAGTGGCGGGGCCATCCACGCGATGTAGGCCGCCTGGACTGCCTGCGGAGCCCTGACCCATGGATTGGCCCAAGGGCTCCCTTCACCCACCCACACGGCGCTGCGGCGGGTGTAGCGCTCGGCCGTCCGCCAGAGGCGCATGGGCGCGCGATCGACGCCGGGGACACCGGCCTCGGCCTTGGTCTTACGCGGGACCCGTGGGCGCTGGGAGGTAGCGGTCATATGCGGGCCTCAGATTTGGCGGCGGCTTCGAGCGCATGCGCGATGCGGGCTAGGCTGAAGCCAATCCAAAAAAGAATGGGGAGAAGCCAGATTGCTGCCATCTCACTCTCCATTGCTGGCCGCGGGCGGGGCGGCGCGGTCGATCTCATCCAAATCGCGCTCTGCCACTGGCACCTCATCGGGCGCTCGATCGGGGTTCCACCCATTGCGCGCGCCACGGCATATGCTCAACGCCTCACCACGCGGGTAGCGCCCGGCGGCAGCTGAGTGGATCGTGTAGCCTGCGCAATTTGGACGCCACCACGCGCGGTGTTCATTCGACCAGACCAGATACGCGGCGGATTCTAGCTGTGCGACGTGGTTCGAAAGGATGCCATGAGCAATGCGGGCCGCATCGACAACGGATTCTAGACGCCTGACCTCCGCTCGCACTTCCACGCAAGCGCACGGCGTTGCAGCGGCGCGGAGGGCATCGCGGATTTCGTCGGCTGCACGCTGTTGCTCCTGTTCTGTCCCGCTCATGCGCGCTCTCCCTGTTCCACAATGCGAGCCTGCAGATGCTCGAGGGGCTGATAGACGCGGTTCGCTTCCGCCACGCTTTTCTGCGCGTATCCGTAGACCCGGGTGCGATAGAGCCCTGGAAACCAGCGATCGATTGTTCAACGGCCGAGCGCCGTACGGTATTCCGTCGTGCCCGCTACGGTGCCGCGCGCGATGACGAGGTATCCGCTCATGATCAAACCATCCTGCTGCTCAATGGACTCGGTGATTTGCATCTATTCGACGCGTATTCCGGTAGTGAAAGCGAAGGCGTTCAGCCACTCGCGGCGCGCGCGCGCTTGATCCCAGATCTGCATGCGCGCGCAGCTCAGAAGCTCATTCATGCCCAGGTCGTGCGGATCGGCGCCGACGAAGAGGCGCACTTCGTGACCGGCGAGGGCGGCACTCATGGCCGCGATCTCGTCCGCGATGGCCGGCGGGAGGACAGGTGCAAGTCCAGCCGCCGACCACAATGCGCGATCAATCCCGCGGATCACCCACTCGAACGCGAGTCCCAGTCGCGACAATCCGCCTTCGTCGACCCCAATCTTCGTGTCGAGCGCATCCAAGAACGGCTTGATCACGTCGCCCGTGAACGCCTTGTGCGCGTCGTGCAGCAAGGCGTAGGGGGCGGCACTCTTCGAGCACAGTTCCATAAGCCGGACGCTGTGCTGTGCTTGCGTGTATTGCTCGCGGGTTCCGCCGGCAAATCGGTGAACGCGGGACAGCCTGGTCGCGATCTCGCTGAACCGAATGTCTTGCGGGGTAGGGCAAAGAAGATCGATGATATCGCCTGGGAAGAATGCAGCGCGCGCCGTCATGCGAACACCTGCTTGAGCCGCGGAACCTCGGCCTTTGGGAACTTCCGCCCGCGCCTGCGTTGAGTCACGACCTCCATCGGCTCGACGTCGAACGCGATGACGTTGCTCTCCTCCGTGCCGTCGAGATCACAAAGGGGCGGGATCTCCGAGCCGTCCATCAGCATCGTGCCTTCTCGCGCCACGCACGGCGGGAGGTCACCCTCACCATCCCAGTGCTCGATGGTGACTCCTTCCTGGAGCCGCGTGATACGTGTTCCATCCTGCGTCAGGATGAAACGCGTGAGCTCGAGGTGCTCGGCGCAGGCATGGCACGCCTCCGCGGTACCGGACAGGACGGCTTTTCCGGCAAGGGACAGGACAAAGGTCACGGGGACGCTCCATGGCTCGTTCGCGCGCTGCGGCGCGGGTGGAGATGTTCAGAGGGAAAGGTCGATGCGTGCGCGCGGCGGGTCGCGCCGCAAGCGGGTGCGTCCGTCGTATTCGGGCAGGGGGGTTCGGCAGACGAAAAGCCCAAGGGCGATGACGCCCAGTCCGACGAGAAGAAAAACCGCTGCAACGATCAGCGGCACCCAGCTAGTCGCCTCGATGGACTCAGCGGCCTCAGCGGCCATCGCCGGTGGCACATCAGCCAGGCAGCACACCAGCACGATCATTGCGATGATGAGGAAGAACCCGACGCTGCCGAGGAGTTCGCCGGCGAGGTCTAGGAGCTCGCTGCGGAGGTTTGCTGTGGGCGACTGCGGTGGGGCGCAGGCGGTATGCTGACGGCCGCTAAATGACATGATGTCGATCCGTGCACGCGTCATTTCAGCGACCTGGTGGTGGTCACGGTGACACGAAGAAGGGAGAGGCAGAGGGGAGGGGAGCGTGATGGTGCTCATGACGGACACTCCCGATGGATCTGGCGGTGCAGGGCGTTGAGCTTCCGGGCGTGTTTGAAGTCCGCGATGGTGAGGCGGATCAGCTCATCTACGGCCTTGTCGGTCAGGACGCTGAGGCCACGGCAGCTGATGAGTGACTTCAGCACGCGGTCGACGTCATCGCGCCCGAAGATCCTCAGGAGCTTCTCTCGACGGTCGGCGCGGATTGGAACGGGCTGTTGGGTTGTGGAAGTCATTCGCTCGCTCCTCTGTTCGTGAGCGATATTCATATGGAAAAATCCGTATGTCAACTTGAATATGGAAAAATCCATAGACGCCTGGGTGAGGTCCAAAAGCCCACCTTGCGAATCAGGACTCGACTCTTTGACGCCTGTGTTCTCTATTTGTTCTGCAATTGGGGGTTAGGAAATGGCCATGTTTCAGGTGCGGAATAAGAAGCGTAAAATTATTATCGGGGAGGTGAGCGTGTCCGATCCCGAGAAGGTGCTTGAGGAGCTTGCGATGGCAGCAGGCTCATCAGTCGAGGAGATAATCCAGTCTCTGGGCAAGAACGCCGAAGAGGCATGCGCAGCTCTTGAAATAGTTGAGCTGCCAGAGCCGCAGAAAGCATCGGGTCGCAAGCGCGTTCAGCTAGACGAACTTCCACGTCGGCGGCTGTTTGGATAGCCTGCGCGACTACAAAAATGCCCGGGTGCGGTCCGGGCCCACCCAACTGCTAGACTAGTTTCATTACGAAGACAATTTTACCTACGATGGCTATTTCATCAATGCCTACATCCTGAGATCCATGCCGCGGGTTATCGCTTATAATCCTGATGCGGGGGGGATTCAGGCCATAACTCTCTAGGCGCTTTACCACTATTGAACCGAAGGCATCGCGGATGGCGTATAGCCCGTCTGGCGACGGCGTTACGTGGGCGGTATTCGCCACGAGCCGATCCCCGGAGTGAATGGTCGGCTCCATGCTGTCGCCGGTGCCTTGGATAACCAATAGATCCGGCGTGCGCGCGTGAAGAACTTCGTGAACAAAATAAGGTGGGATGCGCCAGTAATCATCCCGGATGGCGTCCTCTGCGACGTGATCTTCACCCTCGCGCCGGTATGTCGTGGTGATTAACTGTCCGGCTCCCAATCCTGCTGAGGCCGCAAGTTCTTTTACCGCGTCCGGCGGGAATCGAGTTGCAGATGGATCTTCCTCATGGATCTGAGCGTCATCGCTTTCATCGGGATCATAGGAGCGAACAAGGCTCTGCGCCCTACTTGTCGGCGGCATCAACTGGTTTTCGGAAAGGCCAAGTATCTGTTCGATGCTCCGGAGCTCTAGCGCGCCCAGTGAATGCTTCCGATGCCGTAAGAAGTCGGTGACATAGCCAACGCTCCGGCCAAGCTCCGTGGCGAGGCTTGACGCGGTGTGAGTTGTGCTGGCCGAGAGGGCTTCCTGGAGCGCTTTACGGACGTAGTTCGTTTCATCCATCTTCATTGCGGAATTATCCGCTGGGACTCATCGCGGCGATATGCGTATTTTTCCGCTTGCATCATATGGATTTTTCCATATCCTAAGCCCATGGAAGAGACGCTTCGACACAATCTCCTAGCGCTAATGGGCGCCTACGAGCGGGCGACCGGCACTAAACCTGCGACCTCTTGCCGGTTAGCGCTGAACGACAACAAGTTTCTTTCGCGCCTCGGTGATGGAGCTGGCTTTAATGTCCGGACGTTCGACCGACTGGTTGAATGGTTCGACGCCAATTGGCCGCCCAACGCTGAATGGCCCAGCGATGTCCCGCGCCCGGCCCGCTCTGAGAGGGGAGCAGCAGCATGAGCTGTTCCAGCAACGACTCTTTCATTTTCCCCCTTCGCGCAGCCACGCGCACCCTGAGCACCGCGCGAGCGCTGCACGTCCCTGTGGGCGTTTCCTCCCTTGACTTGGCCGGACGCTTCCGTGCGTCCGGCCCTTTCAGGTCGATGGCAGCACAATGGGCTAGCGTAGCAGCAACGTCACCGAAACAAATCCGACAAACGTTCAGCCGTCTCTGCGCGGACCCGTCGGCACGTCTTCTTCAACTTGAGGCCACACCATGGACGACGCACGCCAGCTTCCTTCCGCAGACTATGCCCGCCTGAAGGCGGCCTTCCGAGATCTAGTAGAGGCATCCGGCGGTGTGAACCGCGCGGCTCGCGTGACGCGCGTAAACGCTCCGCGGATTTCAAGTTGCGGCTCCGCGCAGAAGCCCGACTTCGCCGCGCTGGACGTCATCGCGGACCTCGAGGCGGAATGCGGACAGCCGATCGTCTCCGCGATGCTGGCGGATCTCGCCGGCTTCGTCCTGGTGCCCAAGGAGGCGACCACCAAACCCCAAGGGATCATCGATCACGCGAGCGCAGAGCTGATGATCAAGAATGGGCACGTGCAAATCGAACTCGGTCACGCGCTGGCAGACGGCGCGTGTACAGCCGAGGAAGCCGCCGATTTGCTGCCGAGGGTCCGAGGCCTTTCGGCCACGGTCCACACGCTCGACGAGGCGCTAACCGCCCGGGCAACTCGTCGGGCCTGAAACGACCCCGTACTTCCGCGCCCCCGGCGCATAGCATCTGCGTAAAAGTCCCTCTACCGCCTGCGTATCTTGGCGACCTCCCGCAAATGGGTAGGCCCGCATTTTTGCGCCTGTACATGAGAACAACACAAGAACATTGGAGGCTTTGGATGAATGCACCACCACTCGACGCCAATCCGAAGCCCACCATGCTTGGCCTGGTGATCGGCGCTCCGCTCGGCGCTGCCCTCTGGCTGCTCATCGGCCTCGGCCTGAAATGGGTGATCTCGTGAGCACAAATTCTGTCGACGCTGGACACCTGCGCGCATTTGTCGAACGCCTTGAGCACGTCGAGGAAGAGATCCGCGACCTGAACGACGGCAAGAAAGAGATCTACGCCGAGGCCAAAGGCTCCGGCTACGACGTCAAGGTCATGCGCAAGATCCTCTCCATCCGCCGCATGGATCGCGACAAGCGCCGCGAGGAAGAAGAAATCCTCGAATTGTACCTCGCTGCGCTTGGGGAGATCTGACATGGCACGATTGTCGCAACGCACGTGCACGCACGGGCACGGCGGTTCCCGCCATTGGCTGCCGCGCGCCGAGGCCGTCCACTGGCCTGAGATTGTGCGCCTGTTCCGCGCCGGCGTGAACACATACGAGATTGGCCTCATCCTCGGCCTCGATGAGTTTGCAGTGGCCAACGTCCTGCCGCGCGCCCTCGAGGTGACTCAATGAAAGGCGTCGAGGATAACCTTCAAGCCTCGATCGTGGCGTACCTCCGCGTCTGCGTGCCGTCGCATATCGTGTTCGCGGTCCCAAACGGCGGGCTCAGGACAAAAGCCCAGGCAGGCATCCTGCGCGCGACAGGGCAGCTCGCCGGGGTCCCGGACTTATGTCTGATCGGGCCGTGCGGCGTGGCCCGCTTCCTGGAGGTAAAAACCGAGAAGGGCGTTCTGAACAAGGATCAGAAAGCCATCCTCAACCTCTTCATGAACATGAGCGTGCAGTACGCGGTAGTTCGGAGCATCGATGACGTGAAGGCGGCGCTCGCTTCTTGGCGTATCCCGACGCGGGAGACTGCATGAAACGCGAAACTCTCCCATCACGTCGTACGCACGAGCTGTTCCGCTTCGAACATGGCGGCATCTCCTACACTGCTGGCGTCGGCCACTTCAGCGATGGGCGAGTTGCGGAGATCTTCATCGACTGCCTGAAGAACACCAGTGATGCGGCGGCGCTCGCGCGTGACGCTGCCGTCGTTCTGAGCCTGGCGCTGCAGCACGGTGTTGCCATTGCGTCGTTGCGTGACGCGATAACGCGGCTGCAAGACGGCCAGCCGGCGGGCCTCGTGGGCCGCCTTCTCGACATCCTCGGAGAGGCCACATGACGTCCTCCGCAGAATGGCCCTTTGGCGACATGCGCCCGTTCTCGTTCGACCTCGTCGTTGCGGATCCGCCGTGGCAGTTCGACCTGCGCTCCAGCAATGGCGAGGAGAAGAGCCCCCAAAAGCACTACGGCTGTATGCCCATGGAGGCGATTAAGGCGCTCCCGGTCGGGCACCTCGTCGGCATGAATTCGTGGCTGTTTCTCTGGGCGACGGCGCCACTGCTCCCGCGCTGTCTAGAGACCATGACCGCCTGGGGCTTCGATTATCGCACGACGATCGCTTGGCGGAAGACGACGGTCAACGGCAAGGTCCGCGTGGGCCCAGGGTACGTTGCGCGGACCATGCACGAGATCGTGCTGATCGGCGCCATCGGCCGCCCGGCATATTCTCGCGCGCTGCCCTCGATTTTCGACGGGATCGCGCGTCAGCACTCCCGCAAGCCTGATGAGTTCTACGCGCTCATCGACCGTTTTGCTCCCCATGCGCGCAAGCTGGATCTCTTCAGTCGGCAGTCGCGGGACAACTGGTCGACCTGGGGCAACCAAGCGACGAAGTTCGACGAGGTGGCCGCATGAGCGAACGCGTCTACACGACGGCCGAACAATCAATCGAGCTGGATCTCACATACCTGGCCAGCAGCGACTTCCTTGAGCGCGCCGGCCAGATGATGAAGGCGGGCAAGCTTCCCATCGAAGAGTATCAGCGTCGCAACCGTAGGCTCGAGGCACTCCGTGCCGCGCGGGACACGTTGCGCGACCTGGCCTTGAAGGAAAAGGGGTCAACGCCATGAACCGGACAAATCTCCGCTCAGGCGCGCCGCTGGCCCGGTTCCGGGCTCCTGCGGGCGAGCGCCCGCCGGCGCCGGCGCGAGCCCTGGCACGCACGATCTACGGCGCGCCAATAGGCCCTGTGTTCCGTTGCGACATCCTCGAGGTCGCATCACGCCCCAGCGGTCCCGGCTTCAAGACCATGCTCCAGCAGGTGGCCGCGAAGCATCAGGTCAGCGCGAACGAGATTCTGAGCCCGCGTCGGCAGGCCTATCTGCAGCTCGCGCGGAAGGAGCTGTTCTTCCGGCTCCGGCACGAGACCACGCTGAGCTATCCGCAGATCGGACGCCTGGTTGGCAACCGTGATCACTCGACAGCGCTGCACGCTGCTCGGCAATACGCGAAACTCTTGGCTGAGGGGAGGGTGCACATATGAGTTTTGCCGCCCAGAACTGGGCTCTCGAACAGGACACCGGAGATCCAGGATCCAAGCTCCTGCTGATCATCCTCGCGGCCTATTCAGGCGCGGACGGCTCCTGCTTTCCGGGCCAAGACACGCTTGCTAAGCGCACCGGATGTTCGGAGCGCTCCGTGCGGACGCACCTGATGCGGCTTGAGGAACTCGGCCTGATCAAACGACATGAACGCCGCAGAAGCACGGGAAGCAAGAGCTCGGACCTCATCGTGCTTTGTATGCCTACTGTCGATGAGCCACTAGAACTAGGGGCTGTCACGATCCTTCCGGCAAAATCTGCCGCAGGTCGTAAGCGGCAGAATTTTCCAAAGTCACCGGCAAATTTTTCCAAAGTCACCGGCAATATCTGCCGCAATATAGAGGATGAATCTGTTAGAGAACCTTGTCAGATAACACCATCAGACGCACGGGCTGCGCCCGCGCTCAGTGGTGGTGTTGATTGGTCAGATTTTGCAGAAGTGTTCAGCCCTCGTTCTGCAAACGACGACATCATCAAATCTCGGAAAGCCTGGGCGGAACTCAGCGACGATGATCGCGCCCAAGCGGTGGCCCATGCAGCGTCCTACTGTGCCGAGGCCAAGCGGGCGGGGCGTGAGCCGATGTATTCCTCTGGCTTCCTTCTGACCCGCCAGTGGAAGGCCCTGCGCAAGACCTCAGCTGGTGCCACGGACATCGAGTGGGTGCCAGAAGGCTCCGACCGCTGGCGCGAGATCGTAGCGGCCGGCAAGAGCGAGGCGCTCATGCGCTCGATGCTGCGGCCTCACGATGGCAAGCCCTGCGTTCCGCATTACGTGAGTGGCTCCTGAATGCCCCGCTGCTCGAAAGGAAAGAACCCTATGGGTCGCCCGCATAAGCCCTCGTCGCTCACGAATCGCGTCCCGAGCCACTATGCTCGGCGGCCCGACGTGATGCCGAAGGTTTGGTACGTCGTCATCTGCAACGTGAACTGCGAGAAGCGTGCAGAACTCGGGCTGCGCCAGAAAGGGTTTGTTACCTACCTGCCGCTGCTGAAGAAGACCGTCGTCCTCGGCCGACGGAAAGCTAAGGTGTCTGTCGAGCGTCCGCTGTTCACGCGATATCTCTTCGTGAGTTCATTGAGGCGCGAGATGCCGTTCTACCATCTGCGCTCTACCAACGGCGTGGAGTCGATTGTGCGGAGCGACGGGCTGCCGATTCCGATCCCAGGCGAGCTGATCGAGGAGATTATGGCGCGCGAGGACAAGGGAGAGTTCGATTCCACGCGCGAGCCGCGTGATCTGAAAGAGGTTGGGCTGACGATTGGCCAGAGCACGGAAGTGGTGAGCGGGCCATTCCAGGGGGTCAAAGCGACCATAAGGAAGCTGCTGCCCGGATGGCGGGCGGAGGTTCTGATCCGCATGATGGGTCATGACATGCCGTTCCGGATGGGGCTTGCCGACCTCAAGGTTGTCAGTTAGATTCATAGCCGAACTGATTTGCAGCGTGCACGAGATTTCGTGTAGCGCTGCGTTTAGCGTCGTAAGCGCCCGTTGCTGAAAAGCCGGGCGCGTTTTCGTTTGCATTACGTGTGCAGTCAGGATTGACGTCAGGCTGTTGGCGACTCGTCAACCAACTCCAGAGCTACTCGTTGAGGTGTGCCTGGGTCTTCCCTAAGGGTTAAATTGGGAGGAACTCACATGAATAGATTAGGCCCCGCAACTCTGGCATCACTTTGTTTTCTGCAACCCGCGGTGGCTCAGGTTCAGCCCCCACCAGCGAATGAGATTGCAGAAAAGTACGCGGTCGCTGGCCGTGTTTCCTCGTTTCGTGACTTTTACACGCTTCGCGCTGACTGCACGCCCATCGACTGGGTCAACGTGAGCATTGATGAAGAGCCAAGGAACGGTCGCGCCGCGGTCGTTGACCGCAAGGTCCCAGTTGCCCCGGCGGAGCCGCAGACGCTATCCAGGCAGTGCACTGGTAAGCTTGTGGACGCCAAGTCTCTGACATACACGCCGAATGAGGGCTACAAGGGCCAAGACCAAATTGTGGTCGAAGTTATCAACTCAGCAGGCGCCCATCGAACATTCACGTTTAACATCGTCGTTCGATGACACATGGCCGATCCCATGGCTCATATGACTTCCGCGGTTCGCACCTTCGTGTGGTTCTTATGGCAGAGTTCCACCTTGGGCGGTCTTGGGCCGCTCTTCTTCTGGGTTCCTTTTCTGTTGTCCGCCGGAGTTCTCTTTGACGCTTGGACAAAATCGGACGTCGCAAGAAAGCGGCTCTGTGTTCTAATCAGTCTTCCGGCCATGTGGATCATAATAGGCTTGCTAGGCGGCTATTACTGGGGCAACTGGCAGCACATTCCTGCGCAGCCTTCCCCGCCGTGGGTCAAGTTCGTCGTAGCCTACGGCATCATGGCCTTCTTACCAATCGGCCTCGCCACGATCGTTTATTTAAAGGGTGCACGCCTGTTTGCGTCCATCTACTTCCTGATCAATTCCTACTTCATGCTCTCAATGTCGCTTCTGTCCAGTATGGCAGTTACGGGCGACTGGCTGTGAAACAGCCCGTACGCTCCTATGTACAGTTGCGTTTATCCTCGTAAGCGCCTGCAACCTGCCCGACAAGCAAGCTTCAACGACCCCGGGGGGCGCATGAACGATTCCCTCCACGAGATACCAATCCGCATGGAGCTAAACGCTCTGCGGATCGAACTTAGAACGTCTGAAGCCCGGGTTGCTCATCTCGAAGCAGAGCAGGCCAAGGTCTCAGATTGGATTCCCTACCTCAACACCCAACAGGAAACGATCATGTCCCGCCTCGATGATGTCGAACAGGCACTCTCGTCAGCCAAGACCAATCTCGACACGCTTGGCGGACACGTTCAAGAGCTCCAGTCGCAGAAGGATCAGGCGAAGGCTGACGCAACGCGCCTCGACGGGCTCCTCGTGCATGTGCAGGAGCTAGACGCTGGCATCAAGGCGATGTTGCCGGAGGCTGCTCCCGTGAGTCCGCAAGCAGTTGCTGCGCAATCTGAAGACGCGCCACACTGAGCAGCGCGCTCATGGGCATACCTATCCGCAAGCCGTGGGCACACCGAACACCCGAGACAGAGGTCAAGCGCATACGAGGGCGGAAGGGTCAGGCCGCCCGTCTGCGTCGCCTGACGAGCGAACCGCTGTGCGTGGACTGCAAGGCAGCGGGCAGCGTCAAGGCAGCTGAAGTCGTCGACCACATCGTGCCTCTCGCAAAGGGAGGAGACGACATCGACAGCAACTGCCGCTCGCTCTGTCACGACTGCCACCGCAAGCGGACAGCAGAACAGTTCGGGTTCAAGTCCAAGCAGACCGTTGGCGATGATGGGTGGCCAACGTGAGCCAGATCAATCGCTTCCTCCTGATCGCGGGCATATGCTCCATGGCAGTGGCTATCCTGAACCTGCTTCGGTGACAGTTACCAGAGAGACCTTCGTCGCTTTCCGATTGACCATTCCCCGGCGTGTAACCAGTCACCGGAATGCCACCCCAAATCGGGCTGGGCAGGGGGTGGTCGAGAGTCTGGCGGCTTTCGACCGGACACCGGCATGCTTACTTCAACGTGAAATTGCGCATAAATCGGAGTTGGGTTCCCAATGGCGAGAGGAAGGCCGAGGAAGGCTCCTGAAGAGCATCGCCTCGAGGGCAATCCCTCGCGGCGACCGATCCCGATCGAGATCTTCGCTCCCGATGGTGCGCCGTTCGTCCCGGATCATCTGTCCGATGACGCGCAGGCCTGCGCCGAACTGATCATTGCCTCGTTCAAAACGAAGAGGCTCACGTCCGTCGACAGCTACGCTCTCGCGGTCTTCACGACGGCCTGGTCTTGGCACAAAGCTGCCACGCACGCGATGTGCGACCCGGAATTCAAGCCGATCGTTCCTGGCTCAAAGGGTGGGATGGTCCCCAATCCATGGTTCAAGATCCTCAGCGATCAGGCCCGGGTCATGCTGGCGTACGCGCAAAAGCTGTACCTGACACCGGCCGATCGCGCAGCGCTGCGCGGCGCCGACCAGGAACGGCCGCTAAGCAAGTTCGCCGGCCTGATCGGGCAGAAAGAGTCGTCCGCTTCATCGAAGCACTGACGGTGCCGAGCGGCGAGGGCGCCGGTGGGCCTTTCATCCTTCGGCCGTGGCAGAAGCGGTTCATCAAAGCGATCTACGAGCCACACAATCTCGGCGGTCGGCGCATGGTGCGCCGCGCGATCCTGTCCATCGGACGAAAGAACGGCAAGACGGCGCTCATCGCCGCCCTAGTGCTCGCGCATCTGATCGGGCCGGAGGCGATCGAGAACGGCGAGATCTTCTCGGCGGCAAACGATCGCGAGCAGGCCGCCCAAGTCTTTAAGGTCGCGGCGCAGATTGTGCGCGCCGATCCCGAGCTGTCGCGGCTCCTCAAGATCGTGGACTCGACAAAGCATATCGCCTGCTTTGCGAACGGTTCGTTCTACAGGGCGATCTCGGCGGAGGCGGGCACGAAACACGGCTTGAACCCCTCTTTCGTCATTTTCGACGAGCTGGCGCAAGCGAAAAACCGGGAACTCTATGACGTGCTCGACACGTCCATGGGCGCGCGCGCCGAACCGCTGTTCATCGTGATCTCGACGCAAAGCAACGACCCGGAGCACATCCTCTCGAAGCTCATTGACGATGGCTTGAGTGGCGTGGACGCCACGATCGTCTGTCACCTCTTTGCCGTGCCCGAGAACTGCGAGGACATCTTCAACCCCAAAGTGTGGAAACTGGCCAACCCGGCGCTCGGAGATTTTCGCAGCCTTGACGATCTGAAGGCGACTGCGAACAAGGCGCAGCGCATGCCGGCCGAGGAACCAAAGTTCCGCAATCTGTATCTGAACCAACGTGTCGCGCCGACGGCCTCGCTGATCTCCCGAAAGGAATGGTTCGAATGCGTCGGGCCTGCTGAGTTCACGGCAGGCGAGCCGGTCTACCTCGCGCTTGATCTCTCGTCGACGACCGACTTAACCGCGCTCGTGATGGTAAGTGCCGAGAATGGAACGCGCATCCGGCCGTTTTTCTGGAAGCCTTCCGATCTGCTCCGCGATCACAGTGATCGCGACTTCGGGACTGGGAATCATCGTTACGTCGAGTGGTCCGAGGCCGGTCATCTGCTCACGTCGCCAGGCCGCTCGATCCAGCCTGAGACGGTGGGTCGCAAGATTGCGGAACTGGTGCAGAGCTTCAACGTACTGGGTCTTGCGTACGACCGCTGGCGGATGAAAGACCTGCTGCGCGAATTCGACCGCCTCGGCCTGCAGGCCTTCCAGGAAGGCGAGAAGGGCGATGGATTAAGGCTCATTCCATGGGGCCAAGGATTTAGGGACATGGCTCCGGCGATTGACGCCCTGGAACTCGCCGTTATCGAGCGGCAACTCGTTCACGCTTCGAACCCGGTGCTCAATTGGAACGTGGCGAACGCCGTGGCCACGATGGATCCTGCCGGCAATCGAAAGCTGGATAAGGAAAAGGCCCGCTTCCGCATCGACGGGGCGGTGGCCCTGTCCATGGCGGTAGGCCTCAAGTCGCGTGACCGAACAGAAGAGGAGGGCGGGAATTTGGACGACTTCCTTGCGAGCTTGGGTGAATCTGAGTGAACCTTTGGCGAAAAGCGGCCGGCTTGTTCCGACGTCCTCTCTCGCTGACGCATCCGGAAGTGTGGCGCGGCACGCACGAGCCGAGTCACTCCGGCGAGAGCGTGAACGCGCACAGCGTACTGGGGCTTTCAGCCGCCTGGGCCTGCGTGAACTTGTTGTCGGGCACCATCTCGTCGCTTCCGCTCATGGTTTATACGGCGGATCGGAATCGCGCGCGCACGGTGGCGCGGAAGCATCCGTTGTATCGACTGCTGCACGACAGCCCAAACTTCGACCAGACGGCGGTCGACTTCTGGGATTTTGTCGCATCCAGTCTTGAGTTGTGGGGCAATGCCTACGCCCGGATTTACAGGAACGGCGCGAAGATCACGTCGCTCGAGCCCATACGTCCCGACATCATCACCGTTCGGCGGCTGAAGAACGGAGATATCGAGTACCGCTGGACACACGAAGGCGTGTCTTTTGTCTTTACTCAGAACGATGTGCTGCACATCCGCGGCTTCGGTGGAAACCCGCTCGGCGGCCTTTCCACGATCGGCTATGGGCGCAACACTTTCGGCCTTGCATCCGCGATCGAGCGCGCGGCCGGAACCACCTTCGCCAATGGGTTGCGTCCCTCCGGGACACTTACTTTCGAGAAGTGGCTGACACCCGAGCAGCGCACCACCGCTGAGGACAAGCTCGTCTCCAAGTTCGTCGGATCGATGAATGCTGGGCGGCCGATGGTCCTGGAGGGCGGAACGAAATGGGAGCAGCTCACGATCAATCCGGAAGACGCGCAGATGCTGCAGTCCCGCGGGCTCTCCGTCGAGGAGGTATGCAGGTTCTTTGGTGTGCCGCCTTTCATGGTTGGCCATACCGAGAAGACCACCAGCTGGGGCAGCGGACTGGAACAGCAGGTCCTCGGGTTTCAGAAATTCACCCTGCGTCGCCGGCTCAAAAGAATTGAGCAGGCGCTCGAAAAGCAGCTTTTGACGCCGCAGGATCGGGCCGACGGAATCACCATCGAGTTCAGCCTCGAGGGGCTTCTGCGCGGCGACAGCGCCGGGCGTTCGGCCTTTTACAACGCCGGCCTGCAGAACGGCTGGATCACCATCAACGAAGTGCGCGCGCTTGAGAACATGCCCCCGGTCGAGGGCGGCGACATTCCGCGCATGCAAATGCAGAACGTGCCGATCACTCAGGCGGGCCAGACGCCCACTCTCCCGGCACAAGGGGCTCAGCCATGACGCGTTTCGACCTCCGCACAAAGAGCGGCTCCAACGGGCTCGCGCTCAAGAACAGCTCCGTCACGCTGGAGATCAAAGCTGTCCAGGACGATGGCACTTTCGAAGGCTATGGCTCGGTCTTCAACGTGGTCGACAGCTACCGTGAGGCCGTCATGCCCGGAGCCTTTGCGCTTTCGCTGAACAAGCGCAAGGCTGGTGGCGTGAAGCTGCTCTGGCAGCACGATCCGTCTCAGCCGATTGGCGTCTGGGAAGACCTGGCGGAGGACGACAAAGGGCTCTGGGGTCGCGGACGCCTGCTTACCGATGTCTCGCCGCGCGCGCGTGAGGCCCATGGGCTCCTGAAGGCTGGTGCTCTCGACGGTCTGTCGATCGGCTATCGCGAGATCAAGACCGAACCGCATCCGGACAAGCAAGGCGTCCTGAAGCTGCTGGAGCTGGACCTGCGCGAGATCAGCATCGTGACATTCGCCGCCAATGAGCGCGCGCGTGTCGAAACGGTGAAATCACTTTTGGCCCGCGGGGAAGCCCCCACGGTCCGACAGTTCGAGGAGTTCCTGCGGGATGCAGGCGGCTTCTCTAAGTCCCTTGCCGCGGCAATCGCCGGCAAGGCAGCGCCGCATCTTCGGGGGGAGCCCGAGGCGAAGGCGAATGATGTAGCCGAGTTCCTGAAGGCGCTCCTGCCCACGGCCGGCTGATCTTCCTCTCTGCCTCGAAAGGGCATTTCTCATGGTCAAGAAGCATATTCACCTGGCCGGCAGCATCGCCGCTCTGGCCGCATTCCCGTTTGGCCCGCGCATTTGCTTCGAGACGCCCAACGAAGGACGCACGGCGGCGGAGATGGCCGTCGAAATCAAGGCTGCGTTCCAGAACTCAGTCGACGCCGTCAAGCAGATCGCGGAGAAGGCGCTGGCCGAGGCCGCCAAGGGCATGGACATGACGGCCGGCGTCAAGCAGACGACCGATGAAGCTCTGATGAAGATGAACGGCTTGAACGAGCAGCTTTCCGCTCTTGAGCAGAAGATGGCTCGCAACGGTGGCAGCGACGATCGCCAGGCTGTGAAAAGCCTGGGGGAGCAGTTCGTTGAGAGCGAGCGCGTCAAATCCTTCCTGGCGACCGACGGCCGGCGCGGCAAGGTGGACTTTTCGACGAAGGCCATCATCAGTTCAACGGTCGGTACGTCCGCCGGGAATGCGGGCTCGGCAGTGATCCCGACCTTCCTCCCTGGCATTCAGATGCCTCCCGAGCGCCGTCTGACCGTCCGTGATCTCATCACCCCCGGGCGAATGGACGGAAACACGATCGAGTACGTTCGCGAAACCGGCTTCACAAACAGCGCGGCGCCGGTGGCCGAACTGGCCGCGAAGCCGCAGTCAGACCTGAAGTTCGATCTTGTCGCGACGACTGCCAAGGTGATCGCGCACTACACGAAGGCTTCACGCCAGATCCTCGACGATGTGGCGCAGCTCTCGTCCTACATCGACGGGCGCCTGCGCTACGGGCTCGCCTTCAAAGAGGAAAGCCAGCTGCTCAACGGCGATGGCACCGGCCAGAACCTGCTAGGCATCATCCCGCAGGCGACCGCGTACACCGCTCCGATCACCCTGACTTCGCCCACGAGCATCGACATGATGCGCCTGGCGATGCTGCAGGCTGCTCTGGCGGAGTATCCGGCCACGGCGCACGTGATGAATCCGATCGACTGGGCTTGGGTCGAGACCCTCAAGGACTCGACGGGCCGCTACATCATTGGCAACCCACAGGGGCAGATCAGTCCGACTCTCTGGGGCCTTCCGGTGGTGGCTACGCAGTCGATCGCGGTCGACAAGTTCCTGACCGGCGCCTTCCGCCTTGGCGCTCAGCTGTTCGATCGCTGGGCGGCGCGCGTGGAAATTGCCACGGAAAACGAAGACGACTTCATCAAGAACCTCGTCACGATGCTCTGCGAGGAGCGTCTTGCCTTGGCGGTCTATCGTCCGGAAGCCTTCATCTTCGGCGACTTTGGGCGCGTTGCCTGATCCTGAACTGGTGGATCGAGGGCGGCGTCTCCCGCCGCCCTTCTTCAATTCTGGAGACGAACATGGCAACTTTCAAAGTCCTGCGCCGCATGGAAGGCGACAAACTCTATGACGCCGGCGACACGCGCGAAATGAGCAAGGCTGACGCGGCGCACCTCGTCAAGCTCGGCGTGCTCGAGCCGGTCGACACGGTCGAGGATGAGGCTAAGACGCTCGCCCCCGCTCCAAAATCCGAAGGGCCTGCTGCATCTAACAAGATGGAGCTTGCGCCGATGAACAAGACTTTTAACGAACCCAAGTCGTCCAAAGGCTGAACGACCAGAGTAGAGGCGATTCCATGGCTGTCTTTGGACCTATTTCAGGAGACGTTCCGGTTGATTGGGTTCCAATCACGCCTTCCGCGTCGCCTTTGGCGAGGCCTGTGCGCGCGATTCGTGCGAACGGGGCTGGAACGGTAACCGTCACGACGGGCGCAGACGCGAGTCGCGTGATGAACTTCCTAGCTGGCGAGACGCGGCTCATCTACGCGACGTATGTCACCGCCGCGACCGCAGCCGGCCTTGAGGGTGCTGTCTAATGAGGCTGGGGCTCGGGCTTACGCTGCCATTCCTTCCATGGGCTGCTGCGGGGTCAGCGCTCGCTGCTGGACCCGCCCTCTCCCTGCCGTTCTCCACCATGTCCACTGGCGCGGATCTTCTTGCCAAGGGCGTCACGTTCTCGCGTCCCGGCCTCGCGACACAGTATGACAGCACCGGCAAGCTGACGTGGGCTCCGAATAATCTGTTGTTGTGGAGCAATGACTTTACGAATGCGGCGTGGACTAAAAGTACAGTCACGGTTGCCGCCGGCATTGCTGACCCGGACGGTGGAACAAACGCATTCACTGTTACAGCCACGGCGGGCGGTGCGTTTATCTATCAGCGGCCCAGCACGAGCGGAAACCATATCGCGTCAGTTTGGGCACGGGTACGCACCAAAACAGGGCTGATCGAACTTCGTACACCTGCGAATACGTCCGTTCCCCTTGAGCCTACATCTTCGTGGCAGCGGCTTTCAACGCTTTCGGCAAACGTCGCGTCACCTTTTCTCATTGTGTTCCTAGCGAACTCTGGCGATCAGGTAGACCTGTACGAAGCTCAACTCGAAGCCGTCACCTACCAGACGACCCCGCGCCCCTACGTTGCGACCACGAGCGCCGCCTATTACGGCCCGAGGTTCGACTTCGATCCCGTCACCCTCGCGGCAAAAGGATTGCTGATCGAAGAAAGCCGGACGAACGTCGTTCTTAACTCCGCCGATCATAGCACCGCCTCGTGGACGAAATTCAACAGTCCGGTCACGGCGAACGCAGCAATAGCGCCTGATGGGACGTTAACGGCGTCTAAGATGATCGAAGCTGCGACAACGGGCCAGCACGCTGTATTCAATGCATCAGGGTTCCCAAACACCGCAGCTACTGCCTACACCGCTTCAACCTACTTGAAGGCAGGTGAACGTACATGGGCGCTATTCGCCATTGAGATAAATGGCACCAGCTACGGCAAGTACGTCAACCTGACTACTGGAGCTATTGGTGGGGTTGCCGGAAACGCCCCCGATGGGTTCACTGTCGAAAACGATGGTAACGGTTGGTGGCGGATAAGTGCAACTAAAACAAGCGTAGGGACGGCTTCTGGTTTTTGTTCCGTGTACATGGCGAGTGCCGATGGCGTTGCCAGCTATTCAGGTGACGGCACCAGCGGCATCTATCGCTGGGGTTCGCAGTATGAGACCGGCTCGTTCGCCACGAGTCTGATCTTCACGCAAAACGCGTCAGTCACACGCGCGGCAGACAGCGCGAGCATCACGGGGCCGGCGTTTAGCTCGATCTGGAACCCGCTGGAAGGGACGATAGTCATCGAGGGCGAAATCGTTAAGGGTGGGGCCTACTCGTTCTCAGTGGATGACAACACGGCCAACAACCGCATGCTCGTGTATCATACAGGCACCGGCCTCGACATGGTTGCGAATTCAGGCGGTCCGCTAATTGTGAATAATACTCTTGGTGCATACAACCTTGCGGCCCACCCGAACTTCAAAGCCGCGTTTACATATAAGGTGAACGACTATGCCGGTTCACTTAACGGCGCTGCTGCTGTTGTAGGCACGCCCAGTGGAGCAGTCCCTCCGGTTACGCAAATGAGAATTGGCGGGGGAGGAACAGGGACCGAGAGTAACGGGCATGTAAAATCCTTCTCCTATTACCGCACGCGCTTCCCGAACGCGCAGCTCGTCACCCTGACCACATAAGGAGGACCGCATGGACTACGTACTTCGCTCACCAGACGGCCCCTCCTTCCTCCTCGCAGCCGAATCCCTCGGGTACGTCCAGCGGGATGCCAAGGGTACGAATCCGACGCTCATCACGCAGGGCATCACGCAGGACGGCGGGAACTACTTTATCAACGTCGTGGGGACTGTCAGTGAACCCACTGGCAAGACACTCACCGGCCCGATGGGTTCCTACCCCGAGACGGCTCCCATCCCCGGCTACTGGGTTCGCATCCGCGTGAACAACGGACGGCTTATACCGGGGGTGCCTGTTGGCTTCGAGCTGTTCGAGCCTGTCAGGTATCTCGCGGATGGCGTGACGGTCGATAAGAGCTACACGCAGCCGCCATATGGGATGATTGCTTAATTTAGTGCCGAGCCCGCCGACCAATCAGGAATGCACAATGAGCAAGAGTGACGCCTTCGAAAACGACCTGCTGAAGCTGATCTTTAATGGCATCGCGATCGCAAACGTCGCAGACAATTCGGCAAGTTCGCCGCTGACAAACCTCTACGTATCGTTGCACACGGCGGATCCAGGGGACACCGGCACTGAAGCGACAAGTGAGATCAGCTACACGGGTTACTCCCGTGTGGCGGTCGCTCGCACGACAGGCGGATGGACGGTCACCGGCAATTCAGTCTCGCCGGCTGCAAATATCGACTTCGCTGCGATGACGGCTGGCACGGGTGGAACAGCCACGCATTTTGCTATCGGCGCAGCGGCCTCCGGCGCGACCAAGATCCTTTACAGCGGCACGATCAGCCCCAGCCTCGCAGTTACGACAGGTGTCTCGCCACGTCTGACAACTGCGACGACAGTCACGGAAGACTGACCATGCTTCGCCTCATCACGCCCCCCGCCGAAGAGCCAATCAGCATTTCGGAGGCAAAGTCCCATCTACGTGTGGAACATGATGAGGACGATGATCTGATCGGCTCCTATGTGGCCGCCGCGCGCCACCATCTCGAGATGATGACAGGACGCGCGTTCGTGACCCAGACATGGGAGGCGGTTTGCAACGCGTTCTCATGCCACGGCATGGAGCTCGCCCGGGTGCCAGTGCAATCGGTCGTGAGCATCAAGTTTGACGATGTAACCGGAACGGAGCAAACGCTGCCTTCGGATCGATACGTGCTCGATAACCTGCGGGAGCCGGCGTGGCTTATCGCGGGCGCAACCAACGGCTGGCCTTCAACAGCCGATGCCGTGAATGCGGTCCGGGTTCAGTTTGTCGCAGGTTACGGAGCAGCGGCCTCTGTCCCGGTCTCGATCAAACAGGCGATGAAGCTGCTCGTCGGACATTGGTATGCAAGCCGCGAGGCCGTCGATGCATCGGGCAGGGGCTCGGAACTACCATTCGGCGTGATTGCGCTCATCTCGCCGTATCGCCTCTGGTTCTGAATGCGGCTGCCCTTCCGCTTCGCACAAAGCTTCGATCACGCCATCCGGCCCGGACTGGTCATCGCCTACAAGGCCGGCCACGAACTCATCATCCCGAGAGACCACGCCAACGCTGCCATCCAGGCTGGCGCAGGCGACTATGTGCAGACAAACGAGAAGGTAGAGCCCGATGCCTCCAGCCGGAAACCTTCGGGACAGGGTCCGCTTTGAGGCTCGTGCGGTCGTCGGCGATGATTACGGCAACCCCGGCGCTGGCGACTTCGAGGCTCAGTTCTCTCGATCCGTCGAAATCAAGCCCATGCGCGGTGGCGAGGACATTCTCGCCGCGCGCATTCAGGGGACACAACCGATCCTGATCCGGACGCGCTACGACTCGCAGACGGCGCGCATCACTCCAGAATGGCGCGCTATCGATGTTCGGGATGGCACCGTCTACGCGATTAGGACAGCCGTCGATATGGATCGGCGTCATGAATGGATCGAGCTGATGGCTATTGCTGGGATCGCTGCCTGATGGCCCGCCAGAATGCGAGCGTCAAACGCTTCCAACGGGTTATGGCGTCCCTTCCGAAAGAGGTCGAGGCGCGCGCCTTGGCGGTCATCGCGGCACAAGCCGAGTCGCTTGCTGCTGCAATCCGCGCGGCGGCGCCTGTCGGGACTGGCGCGCTGCGCGGCTCCGTCAAGGTCGTGAAGGGCAAGCGACCTCTCAGCTTCTATGTCGTGGCCGGTGGCCGCGCCACAACGCCGGGACGTGGAACATTCGGCGGCGAGTTCAGGGATGCGCTCGCCAAGAGCCCTCGCGGGCTGGCTGCTGGCCTCACGGGTCAGGGACTTTACGACTATGCCAGAGCGGTCGAGTTCGGCGCCGCTGGGCGTCCTCCGGAGCCTTTCTTTTTTCCGGTCTATCGCAAGCTCAGGAAGCCCATGAAGCGCTATCTCGCTGAGCAATGCGCGGCCGCTCTCAAGAAGGGCTTCGACAATGCCTAGCGCATCACTCAGCCTGCAGAAGGCTGTCGTCGGAAAGCTCAAAGCTGACATAGCGGTTTCCGCTTTGGTCGGCACAAGCGTCTTCGACACTCCGAACGCAGATGTGTTCCCTCGCATCACCTTGGGCGAGGATCAGGTGCTCACCGAGCGCGCTGATTGCTACGAAGGCGATGAGGTCATTCTCACGATCCACGCATGGTCACGTGAGATCGGTTTCCCGCAGGTCAAGCGGATCGGTAGTGCGGTGCGCGCAGCCCTGCAGGGCGCGGACCTAACCTTGGACGATTACCGGCTTGTGGACATTGCTGTCGAGGATGAGCGCTACATGCGCGATCCAGACGGGATCACGAGCCATGCAGTTCTGACCTTTCGCGCTCTGACCGAGCCGACTGACTAAACCAAAACAGGAGATACAAATGGCTCGGCCTACAACTCTTTCAGCTGCAAAACTGCTGCTTCTTGTCGGCAACGGCGCCGGGACGGAAGTCTTCGCCGCACCTTGCGGCCTGACCTCGCGTGGCATCAATTTTTCCAAGTCGACGAACGATGTCACTGTCCCGGATTGCGACGACCCTGACGCCCCGGCATGGACCGAGCGTGTCGCTCAGTCTCTGAGCGGCACGATCTCTGGCAAAGGCATCCTCGCGATGGAGGCATTCGAGACGTGGCGGGAGTTCTTCTTCAGCACTGCGACGAAGAACGTTCGGATCAAGCTCGACACGACGTTGGCAAACAACGGCGGCTATTTCGAAGGCAAGTTCCACTGCACGACGTTCAACGTGACGGGCGACATCGGCAACAAGATCCAGGTCGATATCGAGCTTCAAAATGATGGAGAAGTGGTCTGGGTGGACGCCCTGACATGAGTGCAAGAGGCTCCATTACCTTCGATTGGGCGGATGGTGAGCATACCTTCCGCCTCGCCATCGGCCAGCTTCGCGAGCTGCAGGACAAGTGCGACGCCGGGCCCATGCAGATCTATCAGCGGCTGATGGACTCAACCTGGCGCGTCGATGACGTCCGCGAGACGCTCCGGCTCGGGCTCATTGGCGGCGGCATGAAGCCAATGGACGCCTTGCTCCTGACCCGCCGCTATGTGGACGAGCAGGGCCACAACCTTATCGAGAACGCCAAGGCGGCACAGAACATCGTCCTCGCCGCACTTGTCGGGGTGAAGGATGACCCGGTGGGAAAAGGACAGGCGGGGGAGAGCCAGACGACGGGCGACTCCACTTCTCCGCCCTCTACGGTGCAGGAGCCGCCCTTGGATGGACAGCAAGACAGGTCGACGAACTCAGCCTCTGGGAACTGAGCGCAGCCATCGACGGCTACAACCGCGCCCAGGGCGGGGAAGAACCGATCGAGGCGATGAGTTCGGATGAGTTCGAGAACCTGATTTCACGCAATCAGGATTGGATTGTGTCTGCTGGGACCGCGACGAGGCAGTGACTCAGGGCACTCAGAAATTGCACTCGCTACGGAGTGGGGCAAGAGCCGTAGCAACTCCATCCAGGTTGAATGTCGCTTCCGTCATGCCGAAAATTTTGTCTTCAGACCTGACAAATAGAGTGCTCGCCTTCGAGATTTTGTTAACGAACTCGGCGGCTGGGTTCTTCAGAAAAATCCCGAGTCCCTCACCAGTACTGGATGGGGACCAAGGCTGCTTTAGACTTGGGGCTTCCTTATCGATCCGAAAGTTTAGAACCGTGCCTTGCCGGGACATGGGGCGGCCAGCGACCAGATACATCACGACTACTTTGTCAGCGTTACAAGAGACCATAAGCAGCCCTTCCTTCCCATGGATTACAGGGAAGCCAACCGGGTTCACTGACGTGTCCTCGGCTTTGAGCATGATGAACGGGCTCTTCTGGCCTGTGAGCTTGTCCTCGGTTTCTGAGGCTTCCCACCCGGCATGGGCATGCCCAGAAATAACAAGCATGGCAGCAAACAAGATATTCTTCCGCATGAGGTCCCTCGATAATGGCTGACTCTACCGCGCTCAACGTCCTGCTGACGGCCGACTTTAAGCGGCTTGCAGCGGATCTCGCACAGGCCGGGCTTTTGGCCGAGAAGTCCGTCGCTGACATCGAAGACAAGTTCGCAAAAGCTAACCCAAAACTTAGCATTGGGCCGAGCCTGATTGCAGGTTTTGCTGGCGGGGCTGCGATGGCCGTTGTCAGCGCCATGGTATCGAAGCTGTCTGAGCTGCCCACGAAGATTATTGAGGCGAACCAAGAGCTGGCGAGGCTGGGCGACACTGCGCACCGGATAGGCACGAGCACGGACGCTCTGCAAAAGATACAGTACGTTGGAGCTCAGAATGGGATTTCTGCCGCCGACACGGAGAAGTCCATGCAGGGGTTCGCCTCTGCATTGGCCGGGGCGAACGAGGAGGGGTCCAAGCTCGGGAAGCTCCTCGCGGACAACGGCATCAAGATCAATGATGCTTCTGGCAAGCAGAGAGACCTAAACTCCCTCCTGACTGAATCTGCCAGCCTGTTTCAAGGCGCTGCTAATCAGCAGGAGAAGATCGACATAGCAAAGCTTCTTGGCCTCAGCCAAGAGTGGATTGCTGTTCTCGAACGAGGCCCGGAGGCGTTCCAACTCGGGCAAGCGGCTGCGGTCGCGACCGGGAATGTAATCGATAAGGAAATTATCCAAAGGGCGAAGGATTTTGATACCTACTGGAGCCAGTCTTTCTCGAACTTTGAAACATGGGCAAAAACGGCAGCGATCAATGCCACATCTGAATTTCGCAAGTTCCTCGCCGTCGCAAACTTGGCGAACGATCCGACCGCACTTCAACAGCAGAAGCTGCAGTATCAGTCTACGGTCGATAAATACGGCGCGGACAGCCTGAAAGGGTCTCTTGCCCAGACCGGCCTCAATGACATCGATGCCAAGATTGACGCGCAACTTGCCCCGGCCAAGGAAGTAGCCAAAAAGGCTCTGGCGCTTGCCATGGCTTCTCAGGCTGGCGTGACTGGCTCATCCTCGGACCCAGCGTTCGGGAACCTGATCCGTCCGAAGAAAACAGACGTTTCGGCTTTGGCTAAGGCAGGGAAGGGCGCTTCCGGCAGCTCAAGTGACGACACCGACGCCGTAGATCGCTATCTGCTGCAGCTCCAGAAATCCGTCGAGATCCTCGACGCAGAGGCGGCGAGCCTTGGAAAGACGCGTGCTGAGAAGACGCTCTCGGTAGAACTCGCGAAGGCGGAAGCCGCTGCTCGGCAAGCCGGTGTTCAACTGAGCGCAGAGGACATTCAAAAGACGACTGAGCTTGCTGCCAAGAAGGCGCAGCTAAACCAGGTGCTCGCAGATTTCCAGCAGAAGCAGCAGCAGGTGAACGAACTCGGCGGCTTCGTCGGCAATCAATTGGTAGACGCCTTCGATTCGATCCTAACCAAGGGCGGATCTGTCACTCAGGTGCTGGACTCGATCACGTCGGCGCTTCTCAAGGCGGCCTTGCAGGCAGCTATCCTCGGCCAAGGCCCGTTAGCGGGGCTGTTAGGATCGGCTTCGACTGCAGGAGGCACAAGTAGCCTCGGCGGCATCATCGGAAGCTTCTTCAATTCAGCCGGTGCGCGCGCCTCGGGCGGGCCCGTGCAATCCGGCAAGACATACCTTGTGGGCGAGAATGGCCCTGAGATGGTGCGGTTCGGCCAGAATGGAACTGTCATGCCGAACTCTGTCATCGCCGGGGGCGGTGGAGGGGGGGCCCCGAATATCCAGATCATCAACCAGAGCAGCGCACAGGTCGAGACACGAGATGTCGGCAAAGGTCCGGACGGGCGTCTGATGATCCGCATGTTGATCCGTGAGGAGTTCGGAACGGATATCTCGAAGAACGGCCCGATGGCACAAATGCTTCAGGGCCGTTATCGCATCAATCGGATGGGCGGAAAGGGCTAACGACCGGCATATCAGGCTGCTTTCGAGGTGTATCTGTAGAGTTCGTCCCCGTGCTCATAGCCGTCCACAGACACGACACTCCAGGACGAGAATGTGCCGTAATAGTCAATGTTTCGCGCATGCTTAATCTCACCTGTAGCAATATCAAGCAAACCGGTTCCTATGCCGGTGATCGCATGTGGATCAGGCACGGTGACAATAATGAACATGCTTTCATCAATAAGCATCAAGCTTCCGGGCAAGGGCGCATTCGGGCTGGACCCAAACGACATCATATCCGGCAGGAACATAGGCTTATGAACCAGCAAAACGCGGCCTACGATATCCCGAATGACCTTACCCTCCATAGAAATGGCTTTGATAGCGCCCCCATCGGGGAAGATGGCCAGGATGCAGAGCTGCGACTTTTGAGGTCCTCCGCACAGGAAGGTCTGACCGGGCATAAGTTCGTTTGCATCAATAGAGCTGAACGGCATTGCAAGTTGTCCGGTTTGGAGGGGATGGGCGCACCTCACCAGCGTAGCTTGGGGCGCCATCAATGACCATCCCCGTTTGGCCTACCGGCTTGCCGTCATGTCCGATGCTCGGCTCCGTGCAGGTTCCGCAGACGGCCGATGCTCCGGTCCGCTCGGAGATGAACTCGGGCACGACGCGCGCGCGCCGGAAGTATTCGCTCCGGATCGCGCACATGTCCTTCGCCTTGCGCATGAGTAACGCTCAGGTCGCGACCTTCAAGGCGTTTCACGAGACGACGCTGGGCGATGGTGCCGCTCGCTTCACGATGCCGGTTCTGTTTGCCGGGGCATCGGTAACGCGTACCGTGCAGTTCACCGATCCGCCATCCTACGAGGTCCTCGGCGGCGGGCTGAACAAGGTCGGCGTTTCCCTGCTTGTCGAGGCCTTGTAATGGCGAACGAATGGACTGAGGCGTGGGCCGAAGCACAGGCTTCCGTACCGGCAAACATCGTCGAACTCTACACGCTTGAACTGCTGCATCCCGCGATCATCGACGAACTCGGTAATCCGATCTCGATCCGCGCCGTTCGCGATACGCAGGATCACGTCCTGACGCTGGAGGGTAACGCGCCGCTAAATCCCGGCGATGCTGTCACCTTTACGGCAATCTCCTTTGAAATCCCGTGGCCGGAAATTCAGGAAGGCCAGGTGCCCGAACTGATCATCCGCATCGACAATATCGGGCGCGAGATCGTGCCTTATCTGGAATCGGCGGTGCAGATCCAGGCGCCGCTGACGATCATCTTCCGGGTGTACCTGTTCGACACCGTTGCCGGCACCAAGATCGCGGGCATCACCCCGATCAGCTTCCCGCTGCGTTCGGTCACCGTCACCGAGTCCTACGTCGAGGGGTCGGCGTCTCCGGCCGATCTGGCGAACCTGCGCGCGATGCGGCTGGTCTACGACCTGCAGAACTATCCGGGCCTCGACATTGCCGGTTGATCGGCGCGCCTTCCTTCGCAGCCTCATCGGCAAGCCCTATCTCGCTGGTGCGGAAGGTCCGGACGCGTTCGACTGCTACGGCCTCGGCCGCCACGTACTCCGCTCTTTGTTCAACGTCTCGCTTCCCGAGAGCCGCAGCGCGCCCGTCGCGCGCGGTGCCTGGCGGAAGGCCGTCATGCCGTGCGACGGCGCTGTGGTTTTGATGGGCGTCGGTGACAAACACATAGGCGTCTGGATCGCTGGCGGCGTGCTGCACGCCATGTCCGCGACCGGCGTCGTCTTCGATGATCTTCATTCGCTCCGCTTTCGCGGCCTCGGCCGGATCAGGATGTATCTCTCGACATGACACGTGCCACGAACGCCAAGCGGAGAAGCCCCGCCGAGATCACCTTGACGGTCCTCCCGCGCCTTGAGCCGGCGGAGCGCATGCGGGCTCGGCGGGGCGAAACCATCTCGAATTTCGTGAAGCGCTCCGGTTGGCAAGCGCGTGGCCTGCCGATCGTGTGTGCACGGATCGTGGCCGGCGACATGCGCCCGGTCCTCCGTAAGGATTGGTCGCTGCGCATCAAGCCTAGCGATCAGATCGTCTTTCTGTCGCAGCCACTGGATGGCGGCGGTGGGGGCTCAAGGTCAGTCGGCGCGCTTCTCGCGACCATTGCAGTCATCACGCTTGCCACTCTCGTGGCGGGGCCAGGCGGCTTCCTTGCCTCTGCCGGGTTCGGCGCGACTGCTTTGGCCGTTACATCCGCCCTCATCATCGCGGGCGGCTCGTTCCTCATCAGTCACTTCCTGGCGCCGAAGTCGGGCGCCAAGAGCAAGGATGGCGACGATCCGCTTTCCATTTCGCTGAGTGGCAACAAGGCCCGCCCGCAGCAGCCAATCCCGGTTCATTATGGACGGCTGAAGTTCAATCCCGACTTCGCCTCGCCGCCTTGGGCTGACTACTCCGGGCAGGATCAGACCTTCCACGGTCTCTATTGCCTCGGCGCTGGCGAGTTCTCGATCGAGGAAATAGGGATTAGCGGGACGCCCGTCTGGACGGCGGCCGACGGCACGCTCCCGGACTTTCCGACGTTCAAGTACCAGGTCGCGGGCCCGGGCGAGCCGGTCACGTTGTTCCCGACGAACGTCGCCGTCTCCCCCGACGTGACGGGGCAGGAGCTGCCAACGCCCAGCGGAGGAACGCAGTACGTCGGCCCGTTCATCGTCAATCCGCCGGCGTCGGTCGGCCAAGAGGTCGCGATCGATCTGCTCTGGCCCGGTGGCAGCTTCACGATGGAGGGGACAAACACGCGCCCGGCCTCCACGACCGTCATCGCGCAGTACCGCATGATCTCCGACACCGGCGTGCCGATCGGCGGCACCGGCGCGCTCTGGATCACGGCCTTTTCTCAGACCTACACCATGGAAACGAAGGTCGCCGTTCGCAAGACCGAGAAGTTCTCTCTGCCGAACGCCGGGCGCGTACAGATCCGGGTCGGCCGGACCGATGCCGTTATCACCTCGAACGGCACGAACTCGGTGGTTTGGGGCGGCGCGCGTCTCTACCTGCAGGGAGGCAACTCACGTCCGAAGGTGACGCAGCTCGCCATCGAGATCGTTGCTGACAAGCAGCTCTCGCAATACAACTCGCAGCAGATCTACGTCATCGCCACCCGGAAGATCCCGGTCTGGACCGGCACCGCGTGGGATCTGCAGGCGACGCAGAACCCCGTCTGGGCCGCCGTCGACATGTGGCACCACCCCGACTACGGCGGCAACCAGTCTCGCGACAACATCGACCTTCCCACGATGGCCGCCAAGGCCGCTGACGCCGACGCGCGCGGCGATACGTTCAATCATCGCTTCGTCGCCGAAGCGACCGTCCTGGACGCCCTGACGACGATCCTGCGCTCCATGCTCGCCCAGCCGGTCTATGTCTGGGATCGCTTCTCGATGATCCGCGACGAGCCGCGTTTGCTGCCGCGCATTCTTCTGACAGATTTCGAGATCATCCGTGGTTCACCGAGCATCGTCTACACGCTGCAGGACGATCAGACGAGCGACGGGACCATTGTCGAGTACCTCGAGGAGGAGCTATGGAGCCGGGCCGACGTGGCCTCGGCCGCGAGCCTCGCGGATCTGATTCATCCCGCTCGCGTGCAGATCGAGGGCGTGACGAATCGAAGACAGGCGACCCTCATCGCTCGGTACCTCGCCGCGGTGAACCGTTACCGGCGCGTCGTCCTTTCGCTCGATATCGAAGCCGAGGGCAAGCTGCTGCGCCGGGGCGACCTGGTGGCGGTGCAAACCGAGATGCCGGGCACATGGGGCCAGTCGTTCCGGGTCGACGCCTACAACCTCACCGCGAGGAGCCTCACCTTCCACGCGCCGGCGACCTGGGGGACCGGCAATCATTACGTGCGGTTGAAGGCGGCCAATGGCGCATCGTTTGGCCCTGTGCTTGTCACGCAGGGCGCCACCGCCGACATCGCCATTCTGTCCGCCACCGATCTCGCGACCGTCGAGGCGCAGCAGGGCATGCTGCTCTCCGACGTGCTGGGCCGCTCGGACGTGTCGGAGATGCCTAGCGCGGCCTTCTCCATCGGTCAGCCGCGAGAATTCCTCGGTCTGGTCACGCGCCTATCAAATGGCGGCGAGGGGCGGTTCTCGCTTGATCTCGTCAACGATGCGCCAGAAGTCTACGAGATCGATGATTCTTCGGTCCCACCGCTGCCCGATGCGCCCACCCTGACCCTGCCGGCTGTGCCTGGCATGATCGTCGGCCTCTTTGCCAGCCTGACGCAATCCGGTTTGACCCTAACCCTTTCGGCGGCATGGCAACCTGACCCTTCGGCCCAGACCTATACGGCGCAAGTCTCGCTGGATAATGGGGAAACGTGGTCCACGATTTATCCCGCAGGCTATGATTCTGCGTTTCAGGTCGCGGGTTTTGGAGATCGTGACCTGCTGCTGCAAATCCGCGGGGTGACTGCCGCGGGCAACAATGGCCCGTGGACTCAGGTTCTGGTGACGACGCCGGGGCTTATCCTGACCACGGATGCGCTCGGGATCGGCGTTTCACCGGGTACAATCGACGCGCTTAGTTTTGCCTCGTCGCTAACCGCAGTCGGCATCGTCGCCGGGCTCCCAAATCCCACTGGGTACACAGGCGTTATTCTCGTCTACAACACCGCCGACAATCAGCTCTATAAATACGTCAGTGGCGCATGGACGCCAGCAGCAGTCGCTGAGATTGCAGCCAATTCGATCACTGCAGGCATGATCCAGGCAGGGGCTATCAAGGCCGCGGCCATAGACGTGACAGTCCTTTCTGCCATCTCATCCAATGTCGGGACGATCACGGCGGGCACGGTCAAAAGCTCGGATGGAAAATTCGAGATCAGCCTTGATGGCGGCTACCTGCGCGTTGCTGACTAAATGACGCAGATTGTACTAACCAGCGGCGCCTCCTGGACGGTTCCTTCGGACTGCTCCAAGATCGACAAGGTTGAGGCGATTGGCTCAACTGCCGCATCCTCCAGCAATGCAACAGGCACCGGTGGCGGTGCCTACTCGCAAGAAGTTAACCTGGCTGTCACCCCAGGCTCCACGCTCTCCTATTTGGTCGGAACAGGCGGTTCCGATACATGGTTCGGAGCCTCGACTTTCGCCGCCTCCCTCTGCGGCGCGAAAGGAACCGCCACCAGCACAGGCGGCGCGGCGGCGTCTGGTATCGGCTCGCTCATATACTCCGGCGGCAACGCGGCCAAGGGGGGCGGTGGCGCAGCCGGCCCGCACGGCAATGGCTTCAGCGGGGTCAGTACCTCGGGCGGTGCGGGCGATGCGGGCTTCGGCGGTACGGGCGCGGCGGAAGGCAGCCCAGGCGGGTCTGGGACGCAATGGGGTGCGTACGGGTGCGGCGGTGGCGGTGGTAATGGTGGAGCGGGCGGCTCCTATGGCGGCGGCGCGGGCTGTCTGCGCTCCGGCTCATCCGGCCTTATCATCATCACCTACACGCCGGTCACATACACAACGGGTACTGGCGCATCATCCGGCAGCGGCGCTGCGGTAGCCTCTGGGCAGTCCCTTAAATTCGCCGTAGGGGTTTCCGCGGGCGCCGCCACGGCATCAGCTATGGGCCAGGCCATTGCGCTCCCGCCCGGTTCCGGCAATGGTTACGCAGCGGGGATAGCAACGGCGACTGCGACAGCGCGCCCTATCGCGTCAGGTGCTGGCGCATCAGCAGGCCATGCGAGCGCCGATAGCCCGACAGCGACAGCAGGCGTTGGCACCGGATCTGGACACGCGACAGTCAGCGGGAAAGCGCCACCTCCGCTCCCCGGTCCCTGTCGAATCCTCATCGGCAAGATACCGGGTGCAAACTATGGCATCCGCATTTCACAGACCGGCTACAATGCGGCGTCGAACCCCGTTGATCAGGAAAAGCTCCTGTTCAATTCGGACTGGGGTGAGATCATGCCCATTCATCAGGTCGGGTCTTTCGTCCACCGCACGACCGCGCAGCAAGGGACTGAGGTCAACCAACTCGTGTCTTATCCGACGCTCGGATACGTGCCATTCGTCGAGTTCTACGCGCAGGGCAATGGGGACGCTCTACCGGCCGGAAGCGATATCTGGCCTGCCGGTGGATACTATGACCGAAAGACAATGCAATCGGGCGGTCAGGCGCTTCTCTATTGGGGGCCTTACTTCTCCGGGGATAGTACGGCCTTCCTGCGCCTTAACATCTCATCGACGCAGGTCCGCGCGCAAAGCTGGGTCCGCAACCTGTCTGGGAATAACTCACAGGGCGCACCACGGACGTGGACGATCTACTATGTGATCTACCGGAAACAGGCGTTCTAAGATGGCCGACCGTATCATCATCGGGAAACACCCGGACACCGCAACGCCCGGCATGTGGATCAGCAAGCCCGGATATGACGCGCGGATAGATTCAAACACGGACCACTTTCTTTTTGATCCGTCCAAATACAACTCTCGCCCGTTTGCCAGGCTCACAGTCGGCAGCTTTACCCGCGGTGCGTTCCTTTTCCGGCAAACTGCATCCGATGGAAGTTATTGGGATCTCTACCAGTGGGACTTTATCTTCAATCATAGCCTCGGTTTCGTTCCGCAATATACCTGCCAAGTGGATAGCCTCCTGCGGTTTGTGTACGCGGATACCGCAGCCCTCCGGTCGCGCCTCGCGACAGGCAAGCCGAATGATGGTGAATACTCGCACTATTATAACGCCAACGGGACGTTTAACTCTTATCAGAATAATGGGTCATGGTATTATGATGTTGCCACTGATCGCATGTTCCTCACGAAGGCTAACCCATCCAACATTTCTGTCTTTCGTAACCCGCTCTTTTAGGATCGAAGATGACAAACCGGCTCTTGTTGGACCGGAACTCAGGCGCCCCGCGCATGAAGCTTTCCAAGCCGGGGTTCGACGTCGATTCCGCTGCTGATATCAATCTGCTTTTCGATATCAATACAGGAGGTTATGGCGGGATCTTCCAATCTGGGATTGTCCCGTTCGCATCCTTTGCGGCTTCGAGCGCGAGCAACTTCTATGGTTATTCAACCCCGATGGTCTTTGAAGTCACGTTTGGAAAGACTTTCGCAACCGTGCCGAAATTCCTCCTCTCGATCAATGACCCGCTTCTCGGAAGTGATTGGTACGGGCCTATGTACCAGCCAACGTCACTAGGCAGCGGGACGGGGTGCCAAGTTGGCTGCGGCGGAGAAATATTCAATGACAAGTTCCGTATCCTGCTGAGCAGGGTGTACTTTAGCGGGACACTTTATCCGTATCCTTCGAGCGTTGCGTACGTCATCTTCCATAACTAGGATCGAATGATGATCGTCATTTTCGATAAAAATACCCTCCAAATTGAGCAATGCGTCACCATCGCAGCCGAGGACTATACCGACTTCCTCGATGCAAGCGGCATGGGCTGGATACGGATCGAAGAGACGTTCACCCCTGATCGTATTGGCGTCGTTCTCTTCGATGACCGGCCGACGGTTATCCTTCGCCAATCGATCCCCCTGACTGGACCCAGCACAGCCACTGTGGGGCAGGCGGTAACATTCACCGGCATTCCAGAAGGTACAATCGTCAGCGGCGACGCCGGGACAGTCGTGATGGATACGACCAGCGAACTCGATATCTCCTTCGAAACGCCAGGGAACTACGTCATCGCCTTTTCCCATCCTGCCTATCTGCGACAGGAGGTCAGTCTTGCTGTTAAAGCTTAGCAAACGTGTCTCGCCAGAAGTCCTGCTGGCCTATGCCGCAGACGTGCGCTGGCGCAAGGAGGTCGGCGGCGTTCTCGCCAATGGCATGGCGCTCAGCACGGATCGAGAGAGCCAGGCGCTGATCACGGGCGCGGTGACCTTCCTCTCGAACTCGCCGGAGGGCACCGCAATTCAGTTTAAGGGCCCCGCCGGTTTCGTCTCGCTCACGAGAGACGAGCTGCTGCCTATCGCGCTCGCCGTGGCCGGACACGTCCAGGCCTGCTTCGCCAAAGAGCGCGAGGTTTGCGCCGCGATCTCGGCAAGCCCTCCAACAATTTTCACGCATGCGCAGGTCGACGAGGCGTTCGCCTGATCTGATCCGCATGAGCTGCAGTCGGCCCGCTTCACCGCGGGCCTTTTTTTATGCCCGAAGGGTGTCCGCAATGTTCGGTTTTAAACTCATCCCCGAATTCCGGGGGATGTTCTGGCGCCTTTGGAGCATCCGGGTCGCTCTGTTCTGGGGCGCAGTGTGCGGGCTCTACGCTGCCTGGCCAGCCTTTCAGGACGTCCTGCCAGCACCGATCTTCGCCGCGCTCTCTGTCGTCATGTCGATGGCCATCGTCGGCGCTCGCATTCTGAAGCAACCTGGGACTGACGAGTGATGACCACCAAGAAAAAAGCTGCCGGATGGGCGGCGCTGTGCATTGCGTGCGTGGGAGGGTTCGAGGGGCTTCGAACCGTCGCATATCGCGATCCCGTCGGTATCCCAACCGTCTGCTTCGGCGAGACGAGGAACGTTCGGATGGGCGATCGACATACGACGGGCGAATGCCAGGCCATGCTCGGCGTCCGCCTCGAGGAGTTCAACGAGGGTGTGAACGCCTGCCTGCGTGTCCCGCTCTCAGATACACGCCGCGCCGCCGTGGTCAGCTTCTCCTACAACGTAGGCGTCGGCGCCTTCTGCAAGTCCACTTTTGCCCGTCGGCTGAACGAGCGTGACGCCGCGGCCTGCGACGAGCTGCTGAAATGGACGACGGCCGGCGGCATCACGCTCCCGGGCCTAGTGCGCCGTCGCAAGCAAGAACGCCAACTTTGCATGGAAGGATGACAGATGCTGCTCCTGGTGCTCGCGGCCTTTGTCGACTGGGTCTTCGTCATCGGCGCCGTCCTGCTTCTCATCTCCGGCGCGCTGGCTTGGTTCCGCCTCCCGCGACTTGGCCCCTACGTCGGCCTGGTGCTGATCGCCGCCGGCGTCGCGATCTTCGCCCACAAGCACGGCACCGATGGTGCGCGCGCTGAGTGCGCCGCTGCCGAGATTCAGACGCGGCTCGATGCGGCAAACGCCGACCTGCAGGAATCGCGCCGGGCTGCGGCCGACGCGGCCGCGCGCACGATCGCGCTGGATGACCAATCGAAGAAAAGCACGGAGAGAGTGAATGACCTGGAACGTCAGTTGTCCGAGCGCGCCGCTGGGCGCCCGCCAGAGGTCGCCCCAGCGCTTGTCAATGGCAAGTGCCCAGTCCCGTCGCGCAGCACTCTCGATCGCGCTTCTGATGCTGACGTGCGCTGGTTGCGCGCGCCCTCCCGGTAGGGCCCAGCTCGACCGGCAGTTACCGCCGCCGCCGGCCTTCGCAAAATCGGTCGAGGTGCAGGAGCCGCGCGTCGGCGAATATCTGCTCGTCATTGCCGCGCGCGAGCGGGCCGGGCGGCAGTTGGCGAATGCCCGCATCGATGCGTTCTCTGGCTGGTATCTCGATCTGCAAAAGCGTTTGGGTGGGGCAGCAGCTACTGAGGCGGTGTCGAAGTGACAGGCTCGGACTTTTCGAACACGACGATCACCGTCGGTGCGCTGCTCCTGATCGCAGGCGCGATCCTCGGCATCATCCGAACAATCGACTGGCTCAATCAGAAGATCGAGAATGCGGTGCAGCCGGTCAGCATTAAAATGGCGGCCAGTGAATTGCGTGCCGAGCACCTCTCCGAGAAGCTGAAGAATTTCGAGGTGAGCGTGGTCAGTAACTTTGTCTCAAATGCCGCCGTCATGCACCTTGAGAATCGCATGGACCAAGGCTTCAAGGCGATGGAGGCAAAGGTCGCAAGTCTCCAGGACGTGATCGTGAAGCAGCTGGTCGATGCTCAGCGCGATCGCGATCGATGAACTGTTGAGTTGCGGGGGCGCATTTCGGTAGTGGGTCAGTTTGAAATTCAGTGGGATTGACGATATGGTCTCTCCCGGTCGCTACTGGGTGACACCATCGGACCCTATAGCCCATTAAGGCCTCTGTACCGCTCCCAAGCGGTTACGCCCTAAATACTGAAGGTCTGAGGGATCAAGCCCCGATATGGGTTTGATAGGCAGTGGCGATCACCAAAATATCTAAAGTGTGGGCAACGATCACAATGGAAACGCACAATTGCCCGCACTGCGATGCGGTATACGAGGTCACGCACACTAAGGTTTCGTTTCGGGATCGGGACACTGCGGACTGCGATGTCTGTGGCAAGCAAATGGCGTCATGGAACGGTTCGAGCATTCCCAGCTTCAAGCTGATAAAAAAGCTAAAGCCGGAGCTAGGCTCCGAATGAGCCAATCTCGAAAGTGTCCACGCGATCCCAACTAGCTCACCAAGTTCATTGCGGACTTGGTGACGGATGAGGCTTTGCCGAAAGAGGCTTCGGCGAAGGATGTCCGTGTTCGTAAAGGCAGGGAAAGCCCTGCGAGAAGCGGAACGATATAAGGGCGTATAGTTGGAAGTGGACGGGTGCGATCTTCGGGCCTGCCCCACTCGGTTGAAGGGCGACTCGACATTTGTGTAAAGCTTCCCTGCATCGGTGAGGAACGTGAGAAAACCCGCCGAAGCGACAACTCGCTCTTGCTCCCTTAGTCTGGTCACGTAAGATGATTCTCGCTCAGGCCATTTCGGCAGGGCCGCTGTTTACGAGTGTTTCATGCCCGAAGCCGCCCTGATCAAGAATAACCTCAGCAAAAACATGCCGGGATACGGCGCAGGAATGACTGAGGGGGATGCATTCGAACGATTCACGGCTGAGACAATACTTAAGCGCTATGGATTAACCTTCGATCAGATCCAAGATGGCATCGTCGATGGTCAAGACGATGGCGGTATCGACAGTTTGTACATGTTTGTAAACCGAGCGCTTATTGCGACTGACACCGAAATGGATTTCTTCAAGAAGCCGGTCGACGTCGACTTGTTCGTTATTCAATCCAAGCTTGATATGGGGTTCAAGGAGTCGGCGATTACAAAATTGGTGACCGCGCTTCCCCAGTTGATGGCCTTGGACGCAGACGCTGCAGTTTTATCCGCCATCTACAACGATGCAGTTTGTGAGAAATTTGGGACATATCGAGAAAAGGTCGTTGAGCTTGCTGCCCAGTTCCCAACGATCACCGTTCACGTCATATACGCAACGCTGGCCAAGGCCGGAAACGACAAGGTCACCGCGCTTGTCCCGACGCTGGTCAAGGCTGTGCAGAAGGCTCATCCGAATGCCACCTGTAAAGCCGAGCTGTGGGACGCCAAAAGACTTTATCAAGAGGCGCAGAAACAAAACCTCAATATCAGGAAGCTGCGGTACGAAAAATCACCTGTGTCCCACGGCAAGGGCTACGTTATTCTTGCTAAGCTTAGGGACTATTATGAGTTTATTTCGGACGATGGTGAGATTATCGACTCACTCTTCGAGTTTAACGTTCGAGATTACAACCGAAATGCCTCTGTGAACAAGGAAATGGGCGCGACTCTTTCGGACACGACCGACGCAGCGGACTTCTGGTGGTTGAACAATGGGATCACCATTTTGGCCGAGGACGCCGGGGCACAGGACAATGCGCTGACGATTAAAAATCCGCTGGTTGTCAACGGCCTACAGACCTCACACGAGATTTATCAGTTCTTTGCACGCGGCGGTTCGGACGACAAGCGGGCTGTGCAGGTCCGTGTTCTGGAAATCGTCGAAAACACGCTGCGCGATCGAGTGATTAAGGCGACAAATTCTCAGACCGGTATCAGGCCAGCGTCGTTGCACGCGACGGAGCCATTCCAGCGGAAGATTGAAGACTTTCTGGAGCAACTCGGTATTTATTATGACCGCCGGAGAGATTACTGGCGCAATAAAGGGAAATCCGCAGATTCGATTCTCGGCATGGAACGGCTTGCCCAGTCGGTTATTGCGGTACTTCTGGAGCGCCCGCACGACGCGCGGGGCAGGCCGACTACATTAATGACTGGATCTTATGATGAGATGTTCGACGCTCAGACCGACCTCGATATTTACAAGACTTGTGCACGTCTGTATTTCGCCGTCGACGCTCACTTTAAGCAAGAGCGCAATTCAATTGAAGCACTGTACCGTAACAACCTCCGTTACCATCTTATGATGTCACTTGCATGGCGACTGAATAAGTCACGGCCGGTCCACAGAGCGGCCCTAGGCAAGCTGAACGTGACGTCACTAAAGCCATCTGACATTGCCGACGAACTGGCGCATTTGATTAAGTACTTCAAGAAATCCGGTGCTACGGACAAGATTGCGAAGGATTCCGATTTTACAGCGGTTCTAAAGAAGAATTCGAAGGTGTCTGCCTCCAGCCTAGCCGCCAAGCCAGTCGCTACAAAGAAGCTTCCGATTAAAAAGCCGCCTGCCAAGAAAACATGAGGGACTTTGCGTTGCAAGCACCGAGGAATGCGGGATCAAGTGGAAAGAAAGGTCGTTAATCGCTTTGCCAAATGATCGCGGTCACGAAGTTCACACTCCCAGATGATGAGGACCTTCCAACCGGCTGCCGCTAACGCACCCTCTACAGCGGCGTCTCGCTCCTTATTCCGTCGGATCTTTGGCAGCCAGTATTCCCGTCGCGTTGCCGGTTCGCGGGCACCCCTGGCGCATTCGTGCCCGTGCCACCAGCAGCCATGGACGAACACAACCTTGCGCCTGCCGAGGAAGACGAGGTCCGGCTTGCCCGGCAGGTCGGCACGGTGGAGGCGGTAGCGGAAGCCCAGGGCGTGCGCCAGGCGGCGGACGACCATCTCCGGCTTAGTGCCCTTCGACCGGATGGCCCGCATGGTGGCGCTACGTGCAGGGTGGGTCACATGGTTCAGCCGATCAGGTCTCGCCATTGACCTCGTCATTGACCTCGGCGTCGTCCTCGTCGCCATCCTCACCGTCCAACCCGCCCTCTTTGGCGTCCTGCGCGATTGTTTTCCCATAGAGGTCCACGAACCTCTTGTTCGCAAGGGCAGCGAGCCGGTCGGATTGCACCACGATGACACGTCTCAAGCCATCGCCGCGGAGTTCCCGCTCCGAAATGACCTGAGCAAGCTTCGCAATGGTCTGTGCCCGGCGAGCGATGCGAACGTCCGGGTGTGCACGAAGGCGCAAGACATCGTCTGACACGATCCTTCCGCGGATCGGTGTCGGGATCGGTACTGCGTCCAGAGGCGTTTTCGGTATCTGCTCGTTCAAAATCGCCTTGAAGGCGCTCTTCCCAATTGCCTCCTGGTGCACTGCGTATTCAAGAGCGTTCAGGTGCTTGCGGGCCTCTTTAAATCGGGGATGGTCCTTGTTGATCCCCTCGAACTCAGGAAGTGGGTAAATCGCGATCTCGCAGACCTCAAAGGGGTCCAGTACCGACATCGCCACCGCGTCGGTGCGCTGGTTCGTCATATGCCGTCCGATGCGGCCGCCGATTTTTTCGTAGCTCTGGCCGACGTAGATAGGTTCTCCGTCGTAGTCATAAAAAAGGTAGACGCCCCAAGTGTAGCTTCCGACCGCCTTCTGCGTGCCTGAGGCGTCCGTATAGGGGGTCTCGTAGAACTTGCTGATTTGCTCCCGGAGCGAGGCGGTTTCGAATGGCGGCGCCCGCAATTTCTTTTGCTTATTTGTTTCCGTAGACGTCGCTTTCTTGGCCATTTCATTCCGCTGCTATGAGAACCTCGGGTGTTGTGGCCGCCAGGATCGGTTCAAGGACATGCTGCGCAATGTGTCGGACGACAGGCACGCAGACACCGTCGCCGCAGACATGATAAGCATCGTTGTACCGGGACGGCAGGATGTACTCGTCATCGAGGCCCATGAGCCGGGCTGCCTCGCGAGGGGACAGCAGACGCGAGCGGACCTTTGGCCCGTCGACCACGAGAATGGATTGCCGGGAGGACCCGCCGGCGGGAGTACGCAGGCAGCCGGCGATGTCGTCGAAGCGGACTTCGGCCCGCTGTACCTTGTCGCCGTTCGCGTCGGGGCGCGTGCGGCGATAGACGCCGCCAACCACGCAACGGCCAGCCTTCTTCGCGGCGGCGACCTTGGCGCGGTTCACGTCGGACATCATGCTGAGCAGGTACTTGGTCTCGGCGGCCGTGTGCCACTCGACGCCGGTCGGCCGCTCCTCGACGATGTCGGCGAAGATAATGTTCCGGGCGGCGGGCGCCGGGATGTTCCACCAGACCCATTTTTTCTTGGCCTCAGCCGACAGCCCGGCATGCGCCATCACCAGGGCTGCCGGGGTCCAGCGTGGGTCCGGGCCCTGGCACGTCAGTTCGGCCGGGAGATGTTCCCCCTTGCGGATCGCGATGAAGAACACGCGCGGGCGCGACTGCGGGACAAATTCCGAGGCGTTGATGACGACGGCCCCGAAGCGGTAGCCGGAGCCCGAGAGGGCGGAGCCTATCGCCGCGAAGTCTTTCCCGCCGTGGGAGGTTAGCGCCCCATAGACGTTTTCGAGCACGATGGTCCGGGGCGCCCGGCCCTCTTGGGCGAGCCCGCGCATCAGCTTCCAGAACGGCCAAAACGTGCCGGAGCGCGTCAGCGCGTCGTCGCGCTCGCGCCCCAGGCCGCGACAGTCGCCGGCAAGGGAGAGATCCTGGCACGGGAAGGATGCCCAGGCAAGGTCCGGGGTGCCCGCCGGCAGGTCGTCGAGCATCAGCTTCCCCACGTCGCCGTGCCTGATATCGCCGTTGCCCCAGTTCGCCTTGTATGTCTCGACCTTCATCTCGTCGAAGTCGTTGGCGAACGCGCACCGCCATGCCGGCCCCAGACCGGCGCGGGCCATGCCGCCGCCGGCGAAGAACTCGAGGAAAGATCGCTCATCCGCACTCATCTTAGCAAAATGCCCGTTGCGCTCGATTCTTGCAACCTCTGCTTCTGGTCGCCACCCCGCAGTATTTTGGATCGTCTGGGCCGACGCGTCATTGCTCGCCGAAACATGATTTTGCCGATGGTTTGCGTGCTCAAGATCGCTCATGTCACAGGTCCTTCGTTTTCAGGGCATCGGCAGCTGGGCTCAGTGCCACATGGATCAAACCGGTTGGGGCAGTCGGCAAGCGCCGCCAGGCGGAATCGCCAGCGCCAGAAAATTAGCCCGCACGTCGCGGTTCCGCGAGACATAAACTGAACCATGGTTCGGGCGTCAGGCTTTGTCCCGAGAAACCATCGATGCACAGGTGCGCGCTCCGCTTTGCTGCTCATTTCTGATCCCTTTCCATGTAGCCACAACGCGTGAGCCCCCTCGGGACCGAAGTGGGCTGTAGACGTTTTTCGAGGAGGTAACTGACGGATTTCACGGGCGCAGGAATGCGACTGAAAATCGCAGTGTCGCTGGTTCGATTCCAGCCCTGGGCACCATTCCAATCAGCCATTTCGTTGATGCCGCGTGCGGCGAGTGGACAGCTGTTTCTAAAGAGTTAGACGCTGGGGATGCGATATTTGCATCAACGGGTCGAACCAGCGGAGCACGTCGCGGATTTGCGCATCAGTGTTCGCCGTTGGCTATCGACCGTTCCCTTTTTGTCGGGTGGGCACAGTTCGACATTTCGCGACCGATCAACAACTCGGTTCTACGGAATTAGCGGCAAAAAACCCCGAACGACCACATACAGCCCGACGCAGATGACCAGGCTGGCGAAAATGCGCGTCAACGCCGCTTTACTTGCCGCCAATCGGCCGCATGCGGCGGTGCCGGCCACGCCCCCGAGCAGGCCGCCACCGATGAAGATACCTGCCACACGCCAGTCGATCAGGCCCGACCAAGCATAGGATGCCGCCGTCGTGAGGCCGAAGGCCGCGACGGAGACGAGCGACGAACCCACTGCCATGACCATGGGCATTCGGGCCGACGCGATCAGGCCAGGGACGATCAGAAAACCGCCCCCGATGCCGAAGAAGCCTGACAGCGCGCCCACCGCAACACCCATGCCGCCGAGCCGAGGCAGGAGGTCGCGCGCAGTCTCCCGGCACAAAGGCTTGAAATCCGAGTCGCTCGTCGGCTTGCGCCTCAGCATGACGATTGCAATGACGATCATCAATATCCCGAAAAGCAGCAGGAGTTTCTGTCCGTCGAAATTCTTGCCGAGTGCCGACCCCAGAAACGCGCCCATCATGCCGGCCAGGGAAAAGACGCTCGCACAGGCCCATCGCACATGCCCCGCTCGCGCGTGACTTACGAGATTGGCCAGGGCGCTGAACGCGACTGCGATTGCACTCGTCCCGATTGCGACATGGGGCGAGGCGACGCCGACGACATACACGAGCAGCGGAACTGCGAGAATGGATCCTCCCCCGCCCACAAGCCCAAGCACGAAACCGACGAGGGAGCCCGAAAGGGCAGCTGCGGTGTCGTGACCGACGATCACGCCACCAGTTCCGGCTTGGCCAGCCATTCCTTTCCGCGCAGCATGGCCTGCCAATAGATCGGTGGCAGTACGCGTTCCTTCAGGAGCCAGGCGAGACGGCTGGGCTGCGTGCCATCGATCAGCCACGATGGGAAGCTCGGCAGGAGCTTGCCGCCATAGCCAAATTCCGCGAGCACGATCTTGCCGCGCTCGACCGTCAGCGGGCAGGAGCCATATCCGTCGTAGATCGCATCGCCTTCCCTGATGGCACCGAGATCTTTCAGGACGTTGTGGGCGACGACCGGCGCCTGTTTACGGGCAGCCGCAGCCGTCTTGGCGTTGGGCGCATTGCAGACATCGCCCAGTGCATAGACGTCTGTGAGCGTCTTGTGGCGTAGCGTCGCCTGGTCCACATCGACCCAGCCTGCGCTATCGGCGAGAGGCGAGACGCGTATGAAGTCGGGCGCGCCTTGCGGCGGCACGACATGGATCATGTCGAAGGTCGTCTCCACTTCCGTCTTCGTTCCGTCAGCGTCCGTCCGCGCGAACCACGCCTTCCGAGCGGGCCCGTCGATCTTCGTCAGGTTGTGCTGGAACTTGAGATTGGCGTTGAAGGCCTCGATGTATTTCATCAAGGCGGGAACGTATTCCTTCACCCCGAAGAGAACTGCGCCGGCGTTGAAAAAATCGATATCAATGTCGGCGAGGCGGCCCGAGCGCTTCCAGTGGTCGGCGGAAAGATAAAGGACTTTCTGCGGCGCCCCCGCGCATTTGATAGGCATCGGCGGCTGCGTGAACACGGCGCGGCCCTTGCGCATGTCCTGCACGAGTTGCCATGTGTAAGGGGCGAGATCGTAACGATAGTTCGAGGTGACGCCGTTACGACCGAGTGTATCTGTCAATCCTTCGACAGCGGCCCAGTTCAGTTTGAGGCCGCAAGCCACAATGAGCTTGCCGTATCTCACGACCCGGCAGCCATCCAGGATGACCGCCTTCTTCTCGGGCTCGAAGGCGGCGACGGCAGCCTTGATCCAATGTACGCCGGCGGGAATCAGCGAGCCCATCGTGCGCGCCGTCGATGCGGCGTCGAAGACGCCTGCGCCAACCATCGTCCAGCCCGGCTGGTAGTAATGAATGTCGGCCGGGTCGATGATCGCAATGTCGAGATCGTGCTTCCGCGACAGCAGGCTGGAGGCCACCGCGATGCCAGCGGCGCCGCCACCTACGATCACGATGTCATGCGTCGCATCGGCAATGTCGGTCGGTGTGCGGCCCCCATTGGCAATGCGGCGTGCGACGCCGGTCATGTCGTAGCCGGCAGCCTTGGTCGCGGCGAGGATCTCTGGAACTGGACGTCCACGCGAACCTTCGGACAAGGACCACAAGGTCGCGGAGCGCGTGCCCGTGCGGCAATAGGCGAAAATGGGTTTGGGAAGAGCGTCCAGCGCGGCCCCGAAGGCGACCACATCGGCATCTGTCACCATGCCGGACACTACGGGTAGATAGGCGGTCTGCAGGCCCGCAGCCTTGGCGGCTGCGTCGATTTCGGAGAAGCCGGGCTGGTCTGCACCTTCGCCGTCTGGCCGGTTGCAGATGATCGACTTGAACCCTGCGCCTGCGATCTCGCCCAGATCCGTCGCCCTGATCTGCTCGGATACCGACAAGGCTTTGTTGATGGACTTCGCCTGCATGATGCTCTCCCCCAAGATCTTCTTTTTGGTAGTTAAGCCTCAGATGCCGTTGATCGGCACCTTGAGGAATCTCTGTCCGTTTGCCTCCGCGGGCGGCAGTTCTCCGCCGCGCATATTTACCTGCAGTGACGGTATGATGAGCTTGGGCACGTCGAGCGTCTTGTCGCGCGCTTCCCTCATGGTCACGAAGTCGTCCTCTGTGAGGCCGTCGCGAACGTGAATGTTGTGCGCTTTTTCGTCAGCGACGCTTGTTTCCCATCGAATGTCACGACCGTTTGGGCCGTAATCGTGGCACATGAAGAGCCGCATGTCATCGGGCAGCGAGAGCACGCGGCGAATCGACCTGTAAAGCGTGCGTGCATCGCCGCCCGGAAAGTCCGCGCGCGCGGAGCCGCCGTCCGGCATGAACAGCGTGTCGCCGACGAAAGCAGTGTTGCCGATGACGTGCGTCATGCATGCGGGTGTATGGCCTGGCGTATGCAGAACGAGCGCCGTCATTGTGCCGATCGAATAGGTATCGCCGTCTATGAACAGCCGGTCGAACTGGCTGCCGTCGCGCTGGAAGTCAGTGCCTTCGTTGAAGATCTTTCCGAAGATCTCCTGAACGAGCCTGATGTTTTCGCCGATGCCGATTTTGCCGCCGAGTTCCTTTTGTATGTAGGGCGCCCCGGACAGATGATCGGCGTGTACGTGCGTCTCGATCAGCCATTCCAGCTTCAGCGCATTTTGCTTTACGAAGGCAATGAGCCGGTCGGCAGAGGCGTAGCCAATGCGCCCGGCCGCATAGTCGATGTCCATCACGCTGTCGATAATCGCGCAGGAGTTGGACATGGGGTCGCGTACGACATAGCTGATCGTATTCGTCGGGGCATCGAAGAAGGCTTCGACGTCCGGTCGTACCGAAAGGTTCACGGAATTGGAAAACTCGGTCATTTTCATATCGTCCGAACTGTGTGAAACGTCTTTTCTACCGGTCCTTATGTATCGAGCGTCGTGTCGACGAACAGAGACTCTGCCGGATAGGCCTCCGGGATGAGCATCTGATCGTGAGAGTAGCGAATGAAACGCTCGATGTTCGCCTTGTTTCGCTCGAAGCCGTTCTGCCATAGGTCGCGATCAAAGCAAGCGCGCTCGTTTTCATAGGCATGTCGGCCCCAGGCCAGCCGGGACCAGTTTGGATCCTCGTAATAGCCTTCTGCAATCTGCTTTGCCTGATCGAAGGTCTGCATCAGCGATTTGGCAAGCCAGGGCGCCTTGTCGACAATCTCCTGACGGATTGCGACCACGTGCATGATCGGGAAGTCGCCGACCTGCCGGAAATAGTCGGTCTCTTCCTTTTTGCAGTCGGCGAAGAGGCGACGGGCTTTTGTTGTGCCGGACATGACGGAACGCGGAGGATGAGGCAGGAAGAATGCGTCAATCTTGCCCTCCTCGAGCATGTGGCCGAGGTCGCCCCGCTTTCCGAGAAAATCGATCCGAACGCCTTCCTTCGGTTCGAACTTCACCTTCTGCGAGGAGTGAAAGTGTCGTCTGGAAGGAACTCAGTGCGACCCGTTTCCCGATCAGATCGCGTGGATGCCAAAGGCCGGAGTCGGGATGGACCCACATCTGGCTCTGACTGAACAGACGCCTCGGAAAGATGGGGATACCCGTAATTGGCAGGCCCCGCGCGCGGGCCATGAGGAAGGTCGACATGGAGAATTCAGACACGTCGAACTCGCCCATCATCATTCGCTCGTGGCGATCGGACCCGTCGCGGAGTTTCACACTTTGGCCGACTTGCAGAACCTTCAGTTCGACACCTTCGGGCACCGGAACGGTTCCATCGAAAAACGGGAAGTGACGGTCATAGCGATCCATCGCGATCGTGATCGGTAATTTGGCTGCCATCAAATACTCCTCTGTTCCCGGCGCATGGGCCCTGGTTCCGCCCAAAGATTGCACCAGGTCTTTGCCGCGGCATATTCTATTCGAATATGTCCGCACATATCGCGTCGTACCATCCGATATTCTCTTCGGCTTGAAGTTTCCGCATGACTGCGGACTCGTCGAGCTGTGAAACAAAACTGTGGTCCGAGGTGATTTTCCCATCCTTGGCGGAGTAACTCCCGCCGACCTTCACGGCATTGTCCGGCGTGATCAGCGACCAGCAGGTGTTCGCATATCTGGCGGGAAAGCTGGGCGAACCGGTAAGCTCCGCGCGCACGTTGAGGGCGGCCACCTTTGCCTGGCTATTAGCTGCAAAGGCCGACTTGGGCATATCGCCACTCATTATGGCATCGCCGAGAATGTAGATGTTTGGATCAATCCGCGACCGCATGGTTTCGGAGTCGACCTCGCAAAACCCCGACGGCCCCGCAAGACCGGAACTCGTCGCAATTGCGCCGGCGACCTGGGCTGGGATGACGTTGACGAGGTCGGCATCTTTGTAGATCTCGAATCCCGTCTCGACCGTGTTGGTTGCAGGATCCACGGATTTGACGCCTTCATGGATTTTGGGTCCGAGCCACTCGATCATCCCCGGATAATATTCTTCCCAGCCTTGCTGGAAGAGGCCCTGCTTGGAGAAACTTTCCTTCGCATCGATAATCATGATCCGCGCCCGTGCGCGGCCCGTGTTCTTGAGAACGTGGGCCATCATCGACGCGCGCTCGTAAGGCCCGGGCGGGCAGCGATAGGGGTTGGGTGGTGCGATCATGACGATGAGTCCGCCATCGGGGACGGAGTCGAGGCGTGCCTTCATGATCTGCGTCTGCGGCCCGGCCTTCCAGGCATGTGGCATGGCGGCTTCGTGGCTGCGCCCCCAGCCCGGCACGGAATCGTAGAGGAGATCGACACCGGGCGAGAGGACGAGCCTGTCGTACCGCAGCCGGGAGCCGTCTTCGAGACGAACGACCTTCGCATCGCGATCGATGTGTGCGGCCCTCTGTCGAATGTGACGGATGCCATAGCTGGAACTCAGTCGCTCATAGCTGTGCGTAATCGCATCCAGCGATTTCAGTCCGCCCACATAAAGGTTGGAATGAAAGCAGGTGACGTAAGAAGACGCGGGCTCGATCAGCAGGACGTCGAGCACTCCGTGGCTATCGCGCGCGATGTATTTTGCGGCTGTTGCACCGCCCGGTCCGCCTCCGATCACCACGACCTGCGGTCGCGCCTGGCCCATGAGGGCAGGGGCGCCCATGATCAGTCCCAGACCGGCGGGCAGCGCTTGCAACAACCGACGACGGTGTAAGCTCATCCCTGTTACCTCGCGGGCGGCCGTCATCCGATCTTGATGTAAGCGAAGCCCTTCGTTTGCAATGCGGCAACGGTTGCCACGCCTGATGGAACGAAGGACGTGAACTCGTCCTTGCGTGCCTTGGCGCGGTCGAGCTTGAGGCGCTCGAACGTGATGCTGCAGAGATGGACGCGCATTCCGTTCTTGGCCTGGGCAGAGATGCGGTCATGGATGTCGGCAGGCAGTTTCTCGTTTTGCCAGCTCGTCCCGTCCAGGTTTTCAAGAAAGAACTTCACACCGGGCCCATGTACGACGATGACGATTTGCAGGTCGAATGGATTTGCGCCGTGGGCGGAATAGTGGTTGCCGATGTTCGTGAGCATCTGGACAAAGCGCTCGGGATCTCCGAAGTCGCAATGATAGAGGCACGCGACGTCGGCCTCCTTCTTGAGCTCAGCAAGGCTTTGCATCGCCGGCTGTGCGGCAGCGTTCGTCGTTGCTCCTGCGACGGCGAGAGTGGCGAGAAGCGTCCTGCGATCCATCTTGTGCATCATCTTCTCCCTGTCCGGGTGCGAGCTTAGCGCGGTATCGCCTTGCCTTGCATATTCGCGAAATAGGTCGCGAGCTGGGCGAGATTTTCTGGTGTCAGACGCGCTGCCACTGTCCGCATGACTTCGTTGGGGCGCTGTCCGGTCTGGTAAGCGCGCATCGCTCCCACGAACTCGCCTTCGGATAGAGCGGCGATCGAGGGGATGGCATTGGTTGGCTTGCCGTTCATCTTATGACAGGTGACGCATTCCGTCGCGAGATAGGCAGCATATGCGGGGTCCGAAGCAAGGCACATCGATGGCCACAGAAGTGCCGTGACAGGCAGCAGTGCCCGGATGCGCCATGCATTGCGCGCGATCATTCGACCTTGGGTCCCGTCTTGCTGTCAGGCGTCACGTCGAGTGCCCGCGCCCGTCCCAGGATCCTCGGTGTCTCCGGTTTGCAATCGGTCATGCAGGGGTTCTTCTTCCAGAAGGCCTTTTCGCTCGTCTCACGATCGTCATCGTAAAAGTTTTCGAGGTTGGGCATCTGAACCGAGCCGAAATTCTCCTTCGAGAGGACGAAGTCATCCTTCACGACATCATTGAGATTCAGCAGGTAGGCCGTGAGGGCATAGGTTTCGTCGGGCGTAAGCGACTGCGCGTTGCCGAAGGGCATCGCGCGCCGGACGTAGTCGAAGACCGTCGATGCATAAGGCCAGAAGGACCCGATCGTCTTGTCCGGATTGTCCTTGCCCAGCGTCCCCACGCCACCGACGAGGACCGGATAACGGCCCGCGCCTTCGCCGAACTCGCCGTGGCATGATGCGCACTTTTCAAGGAAGATTTCTTCGCCGTGCTTCACACTTCCCTTGCCGGGAGGCAAGCCGAGCCCGTCCGGGCGCACGTCCGTATTCCAGGCCGCGATTTCTTCGGGCAGCGCAGCACGGCCGAGTCCCGTTCCGTTCGAGGATCCTGCGAATGCAGGCACGGCAAGCGCGAACATGCCTGCAACGGCGATCGATCTACGCAATCTCGACATTTTCGACCTCTCCGTTCTCACGCACCAGCCACGTCTGGATTCCGTTGTTGTGATAGATTGAATTGACACCCCGCACCTGGCGCAGCTCCTGTTTCGTCGGCTGCACATATCCCGAGTCGTCGCGAGCCCGCGACTGGATCATGAGTTCTCGGCCATCCCAGTCGAAGTCGACGTAGAAGCGGGCCATCGACAGCGGCATAGCGGGGCCGTCCATGCGGGCCGCTTTCCAGTTACGGCCGCCATCGAGCGATACGTCCACGCGGTCGATCGTCCCGCGACCCGACCAGGCGATGCCGGTGAGGACGTTGGGGCCCTTCATCTTGAGCGGCATCTGCGGCGAGGGATTGGTGACGATGGATTTGGCGTCCATGACGAAGGTGAAGCGGCGAGAACGTCCGTCGGCGAGAAGATCGGTATATTTCGATGTCTCTTCGCGAGCCTGCCAGGGCGCGTCGCCAACTTCCAATCGACGCAACCATTTCACCCACATGTTGCCCTCCCAGCCTGGGACGACGAGGCGCACCGGATAGCCCTGTTCGGGGCGCAGGGCTTCGCCGTTCATGCCGAAGGCGACGAGGCAGTCCTTCATGGCTTTCTCGATGGGGATGGATCGCGTCATGCCGGACGAATCCGCGCCTTCCGCGAGTATCCATTTGCCGGTCGTCTTGACGCCGGCCTCGTCGAGCAGCGTTCTGAGCGGAATGCCGGTGTACCAGAGGTTATGGATCATGCCGTGCGTAAACTGACAGCCGTTGAGCTGCGCGCCCTTCCATTCCATGCCGGAATTGGCGGCGCATTCCAGGAAATAGGCTCGGCTGATCCGACCGGGCATGCGCTTGAGATCGTCCATCGTGAAGACGAGCGGCTTGTCCACGAGGCCGTGAATCATGAGCCGGTGCTTCGCCGGATCGACTTGCGCCAGTCCGCCGTGATGGCGCTCGAAGGCGAGGCCGGACGGTGTGATGATCCCGTCCAGCGCATGGATGGGCGTGAAGTTCACCGAGGACTCGCGGCTGACGGTCAGCCATTCGACGTCGCGGCGAACGACCTCCTTTTCGTATCTGGACGGGCTGCCGTAGGGATGCGCCTGCACTCCGTCGCCCAGAAACCGGTTCCAGTCCTGGACTTCTGTAATATTCTTGTCGGCAGTCTCCGCAGCGCGCGCGCCCGTCGCGACTGCGGCAGCGCCGGCACCTGCGAGGCCAACGGACTTCAGGAAGTTGCGTCTATCGAGCGGCCCTGCCGGGGTGTTTTCGCTCATCACGAATGCCTCTCTTCTACGTCACAGTGCAATGTTGTGCGAGGATCCAGCCATCAGGTTCCGCTGACAGCGACAGATGTGTTGGGTTCGAGCTTCACGGTCTTGACGCGAGCGAGATATTTCTCGACGACCTCCCAGATCGGGGGGCCTTCCGTGCCCTGGTTGACGCTTGCCCAACCGGCAACGACGTATTTCCGATCTGCATCGATCTGCTTGCCCGTCTTGAGCTCCGTCATCGACGAGATCCGCTGGTTCACGGGCTTGGAGACGTCGATCGAGTAGCCCATGCCGCCGACGCGAACCATGTCGCCGCCACCCTGGAAATAAGGATCCGGATGGAAGATGTTGTCGGCGACGTCTTCGAGCACGGCTTTGATCTGGCCGCCCGTCATCTCGGTTCGATAGCAGGCCGGATAGGTCATGGCGGTGGCATTCGCGACAGCCTCGAAGGTGATGGCGTCGCCCGGCACAAGGGTCCCGCCCCAGCGGAAACCCGGAGACAGCGAGATTTCCGCATCGCGTTCCGAGAGCATGGATGCGCAGATCAGGTCATCGAAGGTACCGTTGAAATTGCCGCGCCGGTACAGGAGGGATTCGGTGCGGCCCAGTTCGCGCGACAGATCCGCGGCGAAGGGATCGCGTATCTTCTTCACGAGAGCCGCCATGTCGGGGTCGGGCGCGATGGCGTCCGAGAAGACAGGCATCAGCTTGTAGCGATAGCCGGCGACCTTTTTGTCCCGTATGTCGAGGTCCAGGCGGGACACGAATTTACCGTGGGAGCCCGATGCGATCAGGAGCGTGTCGCCGACCTTGAGAGCTCCGGGCATGGCGTCATGTGTGTGCGCGGTGAGAATGACGTCGATGCCCTTTACGCGCCCGGCAAGTTTGCGGTCCACGTCGAAGCCGTTGTGGGACAGCAGGACAACCACATCTGCGCCGCCGGTGCGCGCTTCCTCGACCTGCTTCTGAAGGTCGTCTTCGCGGATCCCGAACTCCCAATCCGGAAACATCCAGCGCGGATTGGCAACCGCCGTGCGCGGAAGGGCTTGTCCTATGACGGCCACGCGCGCGCCTCCGCGCTCGTAGAGCTTGCGGGCATCGAAGACGGGCTCCTGCCATTCAAGCGAGCGAACGTTCTGTGCGAGGAATGCGAACGGGGCTTTCTCGATGATTTCCTTGAGCCGCTTCTCGCCGAGCGTGAACTCCCAATGCGACGCCATGGCATCCACCTTGAGAGCGGTCTGGACATCCACCATGTCCTGCCCGTCGGTCTTCAGCGACGTCCAGCTGCCTTGCCATGTGTCGCCGCCGTCGAGCAGCAGCACGTTGTCGTCGCCCCGCTCCGCACGAATGGACTTGATGAGCGTGGCGATCCGGTCCATGCCGCCCATCCGCCCGTAGTTGCGAGCGAGCGCCACGAAGTCGTCGCTCGTCAGGGCATAGGCATCGGCGGAGCCCGCTGCGATCTTGAACCAGGCGCGGAATTCCTTGTCGGTAAGGTGGGGCGGCTGGCCGCGCACGTCGCCGACACCAAGATTGACCGAAGGTTCGCGAAAATACAGCGGGACGAGTTGCGCGTGAATGTCCGTGACATGGATGATGGTCAGCTTGCCGAGCGAGTCGAAGCGCGTGATGTCGCTCTGGGACAGCCGCTGTTGGGCCGCGGCCCGGCCCAGGTGTCCGGCGCCCGTCGCAGGGACGATCAGCGACGCAGCCGCCGTCGCCTGCAGGAATTGCCTGCGCGAAATCATGTCTTGATCCTTGTCGTTTCCCGAGAAAGCCCCGGTGTTGAGTTCACCGGGTGCTTTTTGTCCTAGGCCACGTTCAGTTTTGCCGTGGACGTGTATTCGGAGCCATTGTCGTCGTTCCAGACGAACTTGAACTCGCCGGACTCCTGGGCCTTGTAAAAGAAGGCCTGATACGGATTGGCGGAAATGGCCGTGTACCAATCAGCTTGGAAGACCTGCTTGCCGTTGAAGGCCGCGGTGAACTTGTTGATGATCTGGCGAGGGATGGTATTGCCTGACGCATCCTTGCGCTGGCCACTTTCCATCTCGTGCGAAATCAGGGTTTTCACCTCGATCAATTCGCCCTTCTTGGCCTGGCTGGGAACGCGGACGCGGGGAGTGGGGTTGCCTGCCATGTCGTGATCTCCTGAAACTGTGGGCTAGCCGCCACATCCGCCAATGGTGACTTTGATTTCTGACTTCGTCGAAAAGAGCTTGCCGTTCGACATTTCCGCGACGCAAATAACGTTCTGCGTTTGCGCGAGGCGCATGCGCGTGGCGGCAGATGCTTTTCCGCATTCCGGCGTGAAATGGTAGCTGATAACGACCGGCTGCGGGTTTCCATCCGCGAATACATGAACCGCCTTGACGTAATCATCGGCCGTCATCGGGCTTTCGACCTCGATGTTGATCGGAACGACAAGTCCGTTCTCGGCGATCTGCGGAACGTCGAGTTTTACGCGGCCGCTCTCGAAAGTCTTGTCTCCGAAAAGCTTTTTCATTTCGGCCTGGACGGACTTCTCGTCGGCAAAGGCCATTCGCGGCAGCAGGACCGCGACGAGCGCGCTGAGGCTCGCGGCTGTGAGGACTTCGCGGCGCGATCCACCGCTGATCATTGTCGGCATTGCACATCTCCTTGGGGTTTCGCCGGATCGGGCGAAGCTCATTCCTCTTGACGGTGCGACTTTTCCGTCGCACGCTTTCAAACATCATGATATTTGTTTTTGTGAATGTAAAGGCCCGAGTCACAGAGGCCTAGAGATCCCGGAGCATCCGGGGAGGAACGAGGAGGAACGATGCGACGCCCATGGATGTCCGCGGCCATTGTGGCCCTGTCCCTTTCCGCAGCCAGTGTTGGCGTCATGGCGCAATCGTCCCAGGACGAAAGCGAGAAGGAGATCGAGCGCTATCGCGCGATGATCAACGATCCCATGGCGAACCCCGGATACCTCGCCGTGGATAGAGGCGAGTTGCTGTGGTCCGAAAAGCGTGGGCGTAAGAATGTCTCGCTCGAATCGTGCGACCTCGGGCAAGGATCTGGAAAGCTGGAGGGCGCTTACGCGAAGTTGCCACGGTACTTCCAGGATGCCGATCAGGTGCAGGATGTCGAGCAGCGTCTGCTCTGGTGCATGCAGAAGGTGCAGGATTTCGACACGGCCGGCGTTGTCGCGCGGCGCTTCTCCGGGCCGGGAAAGCCCTCCGATATGGAGGATCTCGTCGCTTTCATTGCGAACAAGTCGAACGGCATGAAGATCGAGCCGCAGATGTCGCATCCGAAGGAAAAGGAGCTGACAGCGATCGGAGAGGCCATGTTCTATCGCCGGGCCGGGGTGATGGATTTTTCCTGCTCGTCCTGTCACGGCGAACCGGGAAAACGCATCCGTCTACAGGCTCTCCCCGACTTTTCGCAGCCGGGCAAGGCTGCGCAGGAGACGATGGCCTCCTGGCCGACCTATCGCGTCTCGCAGAGTTCGCTTCGCACCATGCAGCACCGGCTGTGGGACTGCTTCCGTCAGCAGCGCTGGCCCGTGCCGGACTACGCGTCCGAAGGCTTGACCGCTCTCACCATGTTCCTGAACAAGCAAGCTGCGGGGGGTGAGATCAACGTGCCCTCGATCAAGCGCTGAGGAGAGCTGCCATGTATCGTTCCATTCTCATCGCAGCCGCCGTCGCCCTTTCCTCGGGAGCAGCCCTCGCGCAGGACAAAGCAAGCGTCTCGATCGATCCCGCGAAAGTCGAGGCGGTCGTGAAGTCGACCTTCTCCAAGGCGCCCCAGGATTGGCAGGCTCGGATCGTGCTCGATGACACGCAGCGGCTCTGCACACTCCACCGCAATCAGGTGAGTGCCGCCGATGCCGACGCCATCCAGAAGCGGGAAACCGCGCGCGTTGTCCTGCCTGCCGATGGCAAGTATCTCGGCGACTGGAAGAAGGGGTTTGCGGTCGCAAACAGCGGGCAGGGCGGGCAGTTCTCCGACGGCCCTACCACCGTGAATGGAGGTAATTGCTACGCCTGTCACCAGATGGACCCGAAGGAGGTGAGCTATGGGACCTTGGGTCCGAGTCTCGCCGCCTATGGCAAGGAGCGCAAATACGAACCGGCTGCCATCAAGGATGCCTGGACGAAGATCTACGATTCACAGGCCGTCGTAGCGTGCTCCAACATGCCTCGCTTCGGGGCGTCGAAGGTGCTCAGCGATCAACAGCTCAAGGATGTGATGGCCTATCTGTTCGATCCGGAATCTCCCGTCAACAAATAGGCCGCCCGCGGAACCTGCGCCGGGCCAGCCTCGTACGGCTGCCCGGCGCGAAATTTTTCAAGTCTGAGTCTTGAGCCAATCCTGGAAGCTCGACTGCTCGTAGCGCTTTTCCTTCACGTAGCGAAACATCGCGAGGAAGGGTTGGGGTTCGAGAAGCCCCGGCATGCGCGCGACCTCGCGCTGCGGGGCAGGCCGTGCTGCAAGCCCCTCGGCGCTCTCCGGCACGAATAAGATCGTCGGTGTCAGCCGGACGTTGTAGCGCCGCGCAAGGTCCCGCTCTGAGAGCTTGCTGCCATCAAAATCCGTTACTTCGCGCGCACCGAACAGATTTAGGTGCAGGACCTCGAAGTTCGCCTTGATATAATCTACGATCGCGGGCGTCGCGAGATGTTCTTCCGCCATGCGCTTGCAATAGGGGCAGGCCCTCTGGCCGAACATGATCGCGACGCGCTTGCCGCTGTTCGTCGCCGTGCCTACATCTTCGGTCAGGTCGAGAAAGCTCTCGAGAAACCAGTCGAATTCGTACATTCCGTCATCCGCGAGGCGCATGGCCGCCTGAGCAATGCCGGGCGTCGCAGACGTCGCAAATGCCATGAGGAGGCTGCGTCTGGAGATCATGGTGCGTCCCTCGTGTTTCAGCCGATGGATCCGAAGGCGGGAAATGTCTCGAGCAGCCAGTTACCGATCAGCGGCATCGTTCCCGTGATGAACACGAGGCCCGTGGCCACCAGCGCCACGCCCATGACCCTCTCGACGATCGGGACGTATGCCCTGAATTGGCGGAGAAAGCGCAGGAAGGGTCCGACAAAGGCGGCTGCGGCAATGAAGGGTAATCCAATCCCGACCGAGTAGGCTGTCAGCAGCGCGACGCCATGTGCCGCCGCGTCCTGCGTTCCCGCAATCAGCAGGATGGCCGCGAGGACGGGGCCAACGCAGGGTGTCCATCCGAAGGCGAACGCAAGGCCGACGAGGTAAGCGCCAAGCGGTCCGGCCGGCCGCTGGAGGGCCTGGAAACGGGCTTCTCGGAAAAGCAGGCCGATACGAAAAACCCCGAGGAAGTGCAGCCCCATGCCCAGGATGAGAACTCCCGCGACGACCGCGAGCAGATCGAACCATTGTGCCATCCACTGACCCAGGCTCGAAGCGGTTGCGCCGAGGATGACGAAGACGGTCGCAAAGCCGGCCACGAAGAAGACCGAACGTGAAAGTGCGAGTTTCGAAAGCGGCGCCTCGCCGTCGGAAGCCGAAAGCCGACCGAGATCGCTCCCCGTCAGGAAGCAGAGGTAGGGGGGAACCAGCGGCAGGATGCACGGTGACAAGAACGACAAGACCCCTGCCGCCAATGCTCCGAACATCGTCTGGTCCAGACCCATCCCGCGTCTCCCGTCCCGTCTGGCTATTGTATTCGAATATGTCTATATTAAACCCATGAGCCTGCGAACAGGAATTTTACGGCAAGCGCTTCTGTTGGTCGGACTGCTGGCATTCAGTGGCACGCTGGTCCCGGCAATGGCGGCGGAATTGCTCATGGTCGAGCGCGTCGGTTGTCCCTATTGCGCGAAATGGGTCAGAGATGTAGCCCAGATCTATCCGCTGACCCCCGAGGGTCGGCGCCTGCCTGTCCGTCGAGTGGATCTTGCCGACGGGCAGCCATCAGGGGCGCAGCGGCCCGTCCGCTTCACACCAACCTTCCTCGTCATGGATGAGGGACGGGAGGTTGGACGGATCACTGGCTATATGGATGATTCCATGTTCTGGGGAATGCTCGGGACGCTTTTGGAGCGGCTGGGCCAGGGGGCGACAGCAGGCCAGGGCAGCAAAGCCGTACAATAGGAGTTCCCCTATGGGAGCCATCGTTTCCAAGGACATCGAAGACGAGTTGCGATCCGGGGCCGAAGTCTCTCCGCGTCTCGAACAGCTTATGACCAATGCGCGATCTGCCAGCGATTTTCTGAAGGCGCTGTCCCACGAGAACCGTCTGCTTCTCTTGTGCCTGCTGGCCGAAAAGGAGCGTTCGGTCGGTGAGCTCGAAGGCATCCTGGCCCTGCGACAGGCAGCGGTTTCCCAGCAACTTGCGCGACTGCGCTACGACAATCTCGTGACGACGCGGCGCGACGGCAAGACGATTTATTATTCGATTGCGAATGAGAGCGTGCGTCGCGTGATCTCCGTGATCTACGATATCTTCTGCGAAAGCGGCAGCAAGCCGCGCGCCTGAACGTCGGACATGGTGTCCGGGAGGAACGTATGGTGGCATTGTCCGCCGCGTGGGCCGGTCTTATCGGCTTGAGCGCAGGAGCCTGTGTCGGCTTTGCCGTCAGTCGTGCCCAGCTCTGCTCGCTGGGCGCCATTGAGTCGGCACTCGTCGGGGGTGACTGGCGGCGCATGAAGGTGTTCGGCCTCGCACTCGCCGTAGCGCTGCTCGGGACCCAGGCCCTGATCCTCACAGGTTTGCTCGACGAAGCGACCACGACCTATCTGCCGCCGCGCATCGCCTGGCTTTCGACGATCATCGGCTCGCTCTGCTTCGGTCTGGGGATGGCGCTTGTCGGCACGTGTGCATTCGGATGCCTCGTTCGAATGGGTGGCGGCGACTTGCGCAGCCTGATTACGATGGTTGTTTTCAGCGCCGTCGCGCTCGCTACTTTGAGAGGGGCGCTCTCCAATGTCAGGCTGGCGTGGCTCGAGTTGATCACCTGGGAGATGCCGGGACCTGAGCCTGGATCCCTGGTGCGGCTCGCCAACAGATGGTTGGGAAGCGATGTGCGCGCACCTCTCGTGCTCGCACTCGCTGCCGGGCTCATCCTGGCCGTTGCTTTCGACAAGCGCCTGCGACGATCTCCGCGCCTGCTGTCGGCGGGACTCGTGCTTGGCGTGGCCATTGTCGCCGGTTGGATCACGACCGGCGTCCTGATCGATGACTTCAGCCAGCCGCGCCCCCAAAGCCTGACCTTTGTCGCCCCGGTCGCGCGTGGTTTGTCCTCGACCCTCCTCGGGAATGGTGAGTGGCTCGACTTCGGTGTGCTGATGGTGCCGGGCGTCGTGCTCGGCGCTTTCCTCTCGGCTCAAGTCGGCAGGAATTTTCGCTGGGAGGCTTTCGACGATCACCACGAAATGCGTCGGCACCTCCTCGGCGCCGCGCTGATGGGGTTCGGCGGAGTCCTCGCTGGCGGCTGCACGGTCGGGCAGGGCCTCACGGCGGGGTCGCTTATGTCCGTGGCTTGGCCGATTGCTGTCTTGGGCATGATCGTCGGCGCCCGACTGGGATTGCTGATCCTCGTCGAGGGGTCGATTGGCGACATTGTCGGCACGCGTCTGCAGCGCTGGTGTGGATTCAAGCAGGGCAGCGCTGCGGAATAAGTCTAGGCTTCCGCAATAAATCGAAAGGCCGTACCGCTGCGTTCGACGCGTCCGATCCCGCCCTTGGGCAGATGATAGCCGATGACGCGCAGCCGCTCGGCAGCGAGACGATCGAGCAGGCGCTTGCGTGTTGCAACCGCGCGGTCCGGGTCCTGGTCGAAGCCCGCTCGCCATTCGGGATATTGAAACGACACGATCGCATGTGTCAGCGCATCGCCGAGCACCATGACGACCTCGGTCCCATGTCGCACCTCGAACGAAACGTGCCCGGGCGTATGCCCCCCGGTTTCGAAAGCTGCGACTCCGGGGACGACCTCCTCGCCAGGCCGAAACGTTTGCAGCACCGGAGCCAGTTCCTTGAGAAGCCTCTGCGCCCCCGCGGCGAAACTCTGGCGGTCTTCCGGCAAGTGTTGAAACACATCGGGCGACATCCAGAAGTCCCGTTCCGAGGCGGCGATGTGGAACGACGCATTCGGAAAAGCAGGCGATCCGAAATCGTCGAGCGCGCCCCACAGGTGGTCGGGATGCGCATGCGTGAAAACGACGTGCTTCACGCGCTCTGGCTCTATGCCGGCAGCGGCCAGATTGCCGGGCAACTTGCCGGTGCCTTCCGCGAAGTTCTGACCGGCACCGCAATCGAAGAGAACGAAATCGTCACCACGGCGAACGACGGTGACGTTGATCGGATTGCGCAGGTTCGAGCTCGGAGCCCCCTCGGCATCAAGAACCTCCTTGATTCGAGCTGCGTCCATATTGCTGCCGAGCACATTGATCGGCATGGCGAAATCGCCATCGGAAAGCGTCAGCACATCCCGCGCCGCCGCGAAACATGGAGCGGCGCTCCAGGCGGCCAGAGCGCCAGCGGCGGTCGCGAGAAAATGTCGCCTGTCCATGTTCCCTCCAACATATAGTTTGGGATGAATATGATATCATTTACAGACGCCGGCAAGCGCCCGTTGCTGTCGCGTCTCGGATACCGAGGGGCGAAGGCCGTTTGACGAGCAGGAGCAACCGTGTTCATCGAGGACCAGCATCATGGAGCCACGCCATGTCCCAAAAGATCAAGGCAGCCAGCGTTCACCTGAAGCGCGCCTACGAGCCCGCAGCGCCGTCGGATGGCACACGCATCCTCGTCGACAGGCTCTGGCCGCGCGGGCTCAGCAAGGCGAAGGCGGCCATCGATCTCTGGATGAAAGAAATTGCGCCCAGCACAGAGCTGCGCAAATGGTTCGGCCACGACCCTGCGCGGTGGGACGAGTTTCGAACCCGCTACGCTGCGGAGGTTCGCGAGCATCCTGACGAGTTCCATCATCTTCGGGAGCTGACATCCGAAGGACCGATCACGCTCGTCTATTCCGCCCATGACGAAGTGCACAATGATGCTGTTGCGCTCCGGGAACTCCTCCTGGGGAGGACGCCGAAGAAGGATGCAGGCTGATCGGGTCGTCCACTATTCGGCGATCGTCTTGCGTGGCACCGCCTGGTAGGCGTCTGCGTGCGCGACCGACGTCGTGCGCGCCCTCGTTCCCGGCATGATCTCGAAACGGGGATCGAAATCGACCATGGTTGCGGCGAGTTTCTGCAGGATGCCGACGTCGCCCTGCACCCTCGCCGTACCGTCGGCGATCTGCGCCTCCAGCGTCTTGGCACCGGCCATCACCTGTTCGAGGTCGGAGCGATTGATCGTAAGGGTGAGGTCCGCCGTGTCCGCCTGAAAGCCCTGGATGTTCGTCAGCGTCGCGTTGGCCAACTCCACGATGAATTTCTCGCCGTTGTCGGGCGTGACGAGATTCATCGTGAACTGCAGACCCTCGGCGCGGCGGGCGTCCATGCGAATGCCAAGGAAGTTGAGGAACAATTCGGTCGTCATCGCCCGTATCACATCAGGGCCGCTCGAGCTCGCCGCGTCCCCCTGCGGAATGCCGGTGCGCAGTTCGTAAGCCGCCGCGAGGAAGCTGTTGCGCAGTCCCGGATTCTCCTGCTGGTAGCCGAGCTGTTCGAAGATGTCGGCCAGAAGGTCCTTGGCCGCCTCGTTTTGCGGTTCGGCCAGCACCAGCTTGTTCACGATTTCAGAGGCGTGCTTGTACTTGCCTTCGTTATGCAGCTGCCGGCCACGCGCCATGATGGGCGCTGCCCCGCCCATCATCTCCACATAAAGCGGCGCGGATTCAGCCGGGGAGAGAGGGATCAGGCTCGTTGGATTGCAATCCCAGAAACCGAGGAACCGCTGGACCACGCCCCGGCTGTTGTGCTCGGGCGAGCCGTGGTAGCCGCGACAGTACCACTTGTCCTGCAGGCTTTTGGGAACCGTATAGACGTTGTGGATCTCATTGATCGTCACGCCCTGGTTGGCGAAGTGCAGAACCTGATTGTTCATGTTCGCGTAGATGTCTCGCTGGCCGCGCAACACTTCCTGCACCCGCGCATTGCCCCAGCGCGGCCAGTGATGCGAGGCGAACATCACGTCGGCCTGCACGCCGTAGCGATACAGCGCCTCGTTGATGTATTTCGACCAGCGCAGAGGGTCGCGCACCGGCGCGCCGCGCAGCGTGTAGATGTTGTGCAGCGTGGCGTTCACATTCTCGGCCATCCAGAGCGCCTTCATCCCCGGGATCCAGGTGTTCATCTCGGACGGCGCTTCGGTGTTCGGCGTGTTCTGGAACACCATCGGCACGCCGTCGACCTCGATCTCCTCGTAGTCCTGCTCCACGATCCGCGTTGGTGCGATCAAGCCAGAGGCTCCGGCGGATACCGCCTGGCCGAGCCCCTGGCCGACATAGCCGTGCGGCGCTGCGGGCAGCAGCAGCCCGTATTGGTAGAACAGCCGCCGGTTCATCACGTTGCCGGCGTAGACATTCTCCTCGACGGTGTGACGCAGGAAGTCGCGCGGCGCGAGGATTGGAACCTTGCCTGCTCGCACATCCGCTTCGTCGACGATGCCGCGAATGCCGCCCCAGTGGTCGCCATGGTTGTGCGAATAGATCACGGCCGTGACCGGTAGGCCCTCGCCCCGGTGCTGCTGGAACAGCTTCCATGCCGCGCGCGCAACTTCGCCGGTGACGGCGACGTCGAACACGATCCATCCCGTGCGGCCGCGCACGAATGAAATCTGCGACAGGTCGAATCCACGGACCTGATAGATGCCCGGGATGACTTCATAGAGGCCGTAATTGTTGTTGAGCCGCGAGATGCGGTGCAGCGAGGGATGGATGGAGTCGAACTCGTCCTGCTGGTCGAGGAACTGGAAGCGCTCCATGTCCCACGCAACATTCCCGGCGTCGGCCATGATCTTCATATCAGGCATCCGGGCGATTAACCCGCGACGGTTCTCGTCGAGATCTCGCGTATCGCTGAAAGGCAGGGTCTCCTTGGCCTTGCGCAGTATCGCGATCGTATGGCCGGATGGGGCCTTTCCCTGCGGATGGAAGTGGCCCTGGAGGGGAGGGGCGGTCTGCGCTCGCGCCGGGCTCTCATCCAAAACGAGGCTACCCGCGATGGTGAAGGCAGCACCCGCCGTGGGAAGTGCCTGAATGAACTCGCGCTTGGTGACCATCGGCTGCTCCTCCCCAGAAAGGAGCGGGGCCTCCTCAACCCCGCGAATGCACTCGGCTGTAACTCTCGTCGGAACGGCGGAATTCAATACAAAAGAATACTTGCGATGCAGTTAGTCTGGCTTCCTATACCTTTCGGCTTATCTTATTTATATGCTAACATCTGTACATATGGTGGTCATGAGCATCGTGTCTCACTTCTGTGCCAACCGTCCCATTCTCCGCGCGACACCATGAACAGACTCATCGAACCCAGGGCCGGCGACGCCGAGGACGACGCAAGCAGCACGAAGAAGCGCTCGCTCGTCGCCATCGCCGGCAGTCTCCTCGGCGAGATCAGCCTCGCGAAACTCGTGGTGGCCTGGATCATCCTGGGGCTCCTCCCCGCTGTACTGCTCGGTCTCGCCCCGCTGGTGGTCACCGCCTGGTTATCGAAGGTGTCTGGCCGGTTTTCGGAGCTGGCAGGACTCGGTTCCGTGCTGATCTTCGGGCTTGTCGGCGCTGTCGGCTGGTTCGGCGTCCGGCCGCTGTTCCGCGCTGTGGAGCGCAGCTTCTGGTCCCTGAACTCCCTCGCGGTGCAGCCTTTCTACGCGCTCTGCCGTGAAGGGTTGCGCCATTTCGCAGAGCGTTTCCTCCCGCACGGCGCCAGCGAGGACGCGCGCGCGCGCTTGCGGGCCGCGACCTCGCTGGGAGCCGGACTTGCCGCCTGCATCATCGCTGCCTGCATCGCGGCTGCGGCGTGGCCCGCGACGCGCTGGTTCGGCCAAATCGGCGATCTCGCACGCCCCATGCATCTGGTCGTTCCCGCTTTCGCGAATGCCGTCACGCTCATGTGCGGCTATCTCGCGCTGGCTTCGCTCGCCTGGGGTGTGGCTGACGCCTCGATGGACCAGCCCCGGGACATCAAGGCGTTCGACGAGGCCTCCCCGTCCGCGCGCCGGTGGCGGGTGGTGCATCTTTCCGACATCCATGTCGTCGGGGAGCGTTACGGCTTCCGCATCGAAAGCGGTCGCGCCGGTCCGCGTGGCAATGAGCGGCTCGTCGAGGTTCTCGAGACGCTTGCGCGGATCCATGCCGACGATCCGCTGGATGTCGTATTGATCACCGGCGACATGACCGATGCCGGGCGCTCTTCCGAATGGGCGGAGTTTCTCGATGCACTGTCCTGCCACCCGGCGCTCATGGGGAGAACCTTCGTTCTGCCGGGCAATCATGATGTGAACATCGTCGACCGGGCTAATCCGGCGCGGCTGGAACTGCCAACGAGCCCGGGAAAGCGACTGCGTCAGATGCGGACGCTGTCCGCCATGGCTGCCGTTCAGGGCGACCGTGTGAGCGTTTTCGAAAAAACGCGGTCGAAACTCGGAAAAACGCTGGCAAACGCGCTCGAACCTCACCGCAAGGCGATCACGGCTTTTGCCGATACCGGCGGCCTGCGCCAGGGGATGCGACTGGCGAATATCTGGGCCGATATTTTCCCGATGGTGGTCCCGCCTTCGGAGGAGGACGGGCTCGGCATCGTGCTGCTGAACTCCAATGCGGAGACGAACTTTTCCTTCACCAACGCGCTCGGACTCGTGCCGGAGGAAGACATCCGCGCGCTGCTCGCCATCCTGGGCCGGTATCCCGGCGCGCGCTGGATCGTCGCGCTGCATCATCACCTCGTCGAATACCCGCGGCCCGCCAGGGCTTTCTCGGAACGCGTCGGTACAGCGCTCATCAATGGCAGCCGGTTCGTGCGCCAGCTGGAGGCTGAGTCCCATCGGGTCGTCGCGATGCACGGACATCGCCATATCGACTGGATCGGGCGTTGCGGCGGATTGAAGATCATCTCGGCCCCGTCGCCTGTCATGGAAGCCTTGGACGACGAGGCGACCGGCTTCTACATCCACACGCTGGCGGCGGCACCCGATGGTGGACTCGCGCTGCTGAAACCGCAGTGGATCGAGATCCTGCCGCGCGCGACGCGAGCCGCTACAGTCTGAGTGGTCGGGCGGCGGAAGGGGATTTCTGTTCGGGCGAGCCGAAGAGCTCAGCGAGCCAGAGGCTGGACGGATGCTGCGCGCAGAATGTCAGGAGCGCGATGGTGATCGGCACGCCGATGAAGGCGCCGAACACGCCCCACAGATAGCTCCAGAAAAACACCGAAAACAGCACCATCGCAGGCGAGATCGACAGCGCGCTCCCGGACACCCGGGGCTCGATATAGCTGCCGACGATAAACTGGATGAGGTTGAGGCAAGCGAAGACAGCGATCACTGCCTGCCATGATCCAAATTGCGTCACCGCGAAGAGCGTCGGAAACACCGTGGCGACAAGCGGGCCGAGGAAGGGGATGTAATTCAGCGAAAAGGCGATGAAGCCCCATTCCTGCGCGAGCGGCAGGCCGACGACGCTGGCGAAAGCCCAGACGAGCAGGCCGGTGACGACGCTCATCGCCGACCTGACCAGCATGTAGCGACGCAGCTTCGCGGCGGTGGATGCGCTGCCTCGCAGCAGGAGCGCACCGGTTTCGCGGCTGCGCATGGCGCGCACCTTCCGGCCAAAATCGTCGACCTCGAGAAGGCCCAGAACCACGTACACGAGGACGACCAGCCAGAAGCTCATCGTGCTGTTGAGGCGTCCGGTCAGGGTCTGCGCAGTGCGCAGCACCCAGCCGACGTTGAAGGTCTCAGACCACATTCCGGCAGCCACGATGCCGTGGCCTTCCAGCCATTGCGTCGCCTGATCGTAGAACTGCTGAAACCGCTCGGCGTCGCTGACGACCCAGCGGCCGACACGGCCGAATGCCCAGCCGATGAGTGAGCCGAAGGCCAGAAATGCGCCGACCATCACGACGACGCTGATGGCCAGCGCCAGCAAGCGAGGCAGGAAGCTCTGCAGGCTTCTCTGCAAGGGCCATACGATGGCGATGATGAACAGCGCAAAGGCGACGGGGGCGAAGACGGATCTCGCCACCGACAAGGCGGCAACCGCAATGATGGTGGCGATCAGAACCAGCGCCCCGTCGTGGATCTTGCCGCTGGTCATCGGCGCCCCTCAGATCCCTTGCGTCAATTCGTCGAGATCCAGCGTCGACGTCTTGCCGATCTGGTCTTTGTGGGCGCGGTGGAAGTCTTCAGCCGAACTCCGGCCTTCAGAATGAAGCATTGTCAGGAAATCCCATTCGGCATTGAGCTTGGAGGAATAACCGAGCTCCGCCATCTTATCGCTGGTGACCCTGTGAATGCGCATGCCGGCCCAGCGCGCACCGTCGCCGCTGCCAGGATCTGCCCTTTGCCGCAGCATGGCCATCATGCGGAGTTCCTTCAGGAGCACCGCGTTGAACGAGATTTCATTGAGACGGTTGAGGATGTCGCGCGCCGTGCTCGGCTTGCCGGGGCGCTCGACCGGATTGATCTGCACCAGGATGGTATCGAGCGCGTCGCTCTCGCGGATCAGCGGCGTCATCGTGGGGTTTCCGGAATAGCCGCCGTCCCAGTAGCAGTCCCCGTCGATCTCGATGGCCTGAAACAGGGTTGGCAGGCAGGCCGAGGCCAGCAGCACCTTCGGTGTGATCTCGTCTTTGCGGAAGACGCGGCCCCTGCCGGTGCGCACATTGGTCGCCGTGACGAAGAGCTTGATCGGTCCCGTCGCGATCGCCTCGAAATCGATGACCTCCGACAGGATGTCTTCCAGCGGGTTCGCGCCGCCCACATTCAGGCTGTAGGGCGAGACGACTCGTGACATCATGTCCATCGCTACGAACAACGGTGAGTTGTCGAGTGTCCAGCGCCCGAGCAGGACATCGAGCGGGCTGCGCTGGAACGGGCTGAAACGAGCCGCCTCCGATACCTTGCGCCAGAACCGTTCGAGCGCCTGTCGCGCGCCGCCACGACCGTCCCTCGCATAGCCCGAGGCCATCACGGCAGCGTTCATCGCACCGGCTGACGTGCCGGAGATTGCGTCGATGACCAGCCAGTCCTCTTCAAGGATCCGGTCCAGAACGCCCCAGGTGAAGGCGCCGTGCGCGCCTCCACCCTGAAGGGCCAGATCGATGATCAGCGGCTTCCGGCTTCCGGCCTGCCTGGAGACCGAGGCGACTTCTTTCGATACGGCTGCTTTGGTCACGTGGCTGTTTCTCCGCTGTCTCGATATGCCGGCCCGATCATCAGGAATGTCAGGCCGCAGGCGGAGCCGCCGCCGCGCCGGCCGTCGCGGAAGCCGCCAGAGCTTCGCGCAGGGCGGCTTCCTTCGTTTCGTCGAACGAAGTGCGCATCAGCACGCCACCGATGCCGCGTAGATCGGCGAGCACCTTGTCGGTCGTCATCTTGCGGATCAGCAGGAAGAGGCCGGCGGTGTTGGGCTGCAAGGCGCCGGCGGCGTCCTTCATGAACTGATCGTTGATGCCGATGTCGCTCAGCTTTCCGCTCAGCGCTCCCGACGCAGCGCCGAGTGCGGTTCCAAGCAGCGGCGCAAGAAAGATGAAGCCCACAAGCGTGCCCCACATGGCGCCCGTGGCTGCTCCTGCGGCCGTCAGATTGATCAGCTGGTTGAGCTTGACCTGGCCCACTTCGTTCTTGACCACGACGACGGCATCCGCCAGCTCGATCAGGTACTCGCGCTGCAGCGAGAGGACCTTCTGGCGAACTTCCTCGGCCTTTTCTTCCGTCGGGAAGGCGATGAAGACGAGATCGCTCATGTGTCTGATCCTTTTTGTGTGAGTTGATTCCAAACGCTTTTATTTCCCTCGCGAGCCTTCCTCGGCTCTGCGGCGAGCGGCGCCACGCGCTGGCCGGGATGCAGTGCCTGGATGCCGGCCGTGACGATGACGTCGCCCGGCCCCAGTCCTTGCGAGACGATGACGAGTCCCGGATCGAACCGCAGGATATCGATGCTGCGCAGCGCGACCGTCGAACTGGCGGGGTCCACGATCCAAACGGCCGGAGACACGCCGGACTGCGTCAAGGCGCTGGCGGGGATGGCCACGATCTCGGCCGAGGACGCCTCGATGGTGCCGGTGATCGTCGATCCCAGCCGCATGGCCTCCGGCGGATCCTGCAAGCCCGCCCTGACCTGAAAAGTCCGCGTTACCGGATCGGCCTGCGGCGCAATTTCCCGCACGCGGCCGAGGGCTGTGACGGCGGGCGCATCGGCAAGCGCGACGCGGATCACACTGTCCGCGGTCAGCGATTCCAGCAATCTGGCTGGGACCTTGAAAACGGCGTCGCGTCCGTCATCCCGCGCGAGCTGAACAACGACCTGGCCCGGCTGAACGACTTCGCCGGGCTCGACATTGCGGGCCGTCACCACGCCTGCGGTATCGGCGCGCAGTTCGGTGAAACCCAGACGGTCCCGCGCCAGATCGACCTGCGCCTCCGCGTTTTCGAGCTGCCCCTCGGCCGTTTCCTGCTCCTTCAGCGCGCGATCGAATTGCGGTCGCGTCGTGAAGCCCTGCGCCATCAACCGGTCCTGCCGCTGGAACGTGCTGCGCGCGGTGGTGACCTGACCCCGGGCCGCCGCCAGCGCCGCTTTTGCAGCCATGAGGGCGTTCTGTTCGATCGCGGGGTCCAGCAGGGCGACGGCCTGACCTGCCGACACCCGGTCCCCGACATTGACGGGACGCTCGACAACGCGGCCGCCGATGCGGAACCCGAGTGCGACAGTCTTCTCGGCCTGGATTTCGCCACTGAGCTGGATGTCGTTCGCCAGTTTGCTGGCCTCGACCCTGACCACATGGACGGGGCGACCGGCAGTGGCCGTCTCGGAGTCGTTGCGGTCGCACCCTGCCAGGAGCAGCGCCACCGCCAGTGCCAGAGCTGGGAAGGAAGCCGTCATGCGGCCACTCCCTCGGTTTCGGCTGTCCGACCCTCGATCCGTTCCATCGCTGGCGTCTTGCCGTCGAACACGGCAACGTAGAGCACGGGCAGCAGGATCAGCGTGAGAACGGTCGCCACCATGAGACCGCCCATGATGGCGAAGGCCATGGGGCCCCAGAACACGGTCGGGGCGATGGGTATCATGCCCAGCACCGTAGAAATCGCCGTCAGCATGATCGGCCGGAAGCGGGTCGAGCTGGCATCGAGAGCGGCTGCCGCGATGCTCTTGCCCACCTCCCGCTCCGCCTCGATCTGGCCAATCAGGATCACAGCATTTTTCGTGATGATGCCGATCAGGGCGAGTATGCCGAGCAACGCCACGAACCCCAGCGGCTTGCCGGAGAGAAGTAGCGCGCCGACGACGCCGATCATTCCCAGCGGCGCGATGCTGATCACGAGGGCGAACAGCTTGAAGCTGCGCAACTGCGCCATCAGGACCGTGAACATGATCAGCAGCATGACCGGCACGACGGCCATGACGGAAGCCTGCGATTTCGCGCTCTCCTCGACCGTGCCGCCGACCGCGATCGCATAGGGCGGCGGAAGGGTTTTCCTCAGCGCCTCGATGCCGGTGGCCAAGGCGGAAACGACAGTCTCGGGCAGGGTGCCCGGCTTCACGTCGGCAGCGACCGTGAGAGTGGGCACGCGGTCCCTGCGCCAGATCAAGGGCGCGTCGAGATCGTAGCTGAAGCTCACGAATTGCGACAGCGGCACCGAACGGCCGCCGGGCAGTGCAACCTGCATCGTGCGCAATGTGTCGAGCGAAACACGGTCGGCACCCTGCGCGCGGACAACGACGTTGACGAGATATATGTCGTCGCGCACCTGCGTCACGACTGTTCCCGACACGACGGCTGCGAGAATGCCCGCGAGCGCCTGCGAGCTCAGTCCGAGGCGGCGTGCCTCATCCTGATCGACGTGAAGCCGCAACTCGCGCGCAGGCTCTACCCAGTCGAAGTTGACCTGCTCGGTCCTCGGATTGGCGGAGACGACCTGAGCCAGCTTCATGGCGATAGAGCGGACCTCCGCGATATCAGGCCCGCTGACGCGATATTGGACCGGCCAGCCGACCGGCGGGCCGAGTTCGAGCGGGTAGACGCGCCCGACGACGTTGGGAAACTCCTCTGCCAGAAGCGTTTCCAACTTCTTCTGCAGCCGCTCGCGCGCAGCCACGTCCTTGGCGACGATCACCGCCTGGCTGAAGAAGTCGTTCGGAAGCTGCGCATTCAGGGGCAAGTAGAATCGAATGGCGCCGCGCCCCACATAGGTGCTCCAGCGCTCGATATCGCTGTCGCCTTTCAAGGCCGCATCGAAACGCGTCGCCAGCGACTCGCTCGCATAGATCGACGCGTTCTGCGGCAGCGTCAGGTCGACCAGCAACTCCGGGCGGTCGGAGGCCGGGAAGAATTGCCGAGGCACCAGCGGCAGCGCGAGGATGGAGGCTGCGAACAGGCCGAGCGTAAGCCCGATCGTCAGCCAGCGCCTTCGGATCGCGCCGGTGAGGAGCTGTCTGAACGTGCGCTCTATGCGCCCCGGGGCATTCCCTGCCGTCCGCTGTGGCGGACGCAGCATCGCTACCCCGAGCACCGGCGCGAAGACCAGGGCCACGAACCACGAGACGACGAGTGCGATGCTGACGACTGCGAAAAGCGAGAAGGTGTATTCGCCCGCAGAACTCGCGGCGAAGCCGATCGGCACGAAGCCTGCGATCGTCACGAAAGTCCCGGCGAGCATCGCTCCGGCGTATCTCTCGAACGCAAACGTGGCCGCCTTTGTCTTCTCCTCGCCTGCCGCCAGACGCGTGACCATGGCGTCAGTCGTCGTCATCGCATCGTCGACGAGCAGTGCGAGTGCGATGATCAGGGCGCCGAGCGAAATGCGCTGCATGTCGATGCGAGCGATATCCATGCACGCGAAGACGATGGCGAGTGTCAGCGGAATCGAAAGCGCGACGACCAGCCCCGGACGCACGCCCAGACTGATGAAGCTCACCGCGAGAATGATCGCAATAGACTGCCACAGCGAGCCCATGAAATCGTCAATGGCTTCATGGACCGTCACCGCCTGGTCGGCGACCAGATGCGGCTCGATGCCAAGCGGAAGATTCGCGGTGACCTCGGTCATCGCCTTGTCGATATTCCTGCCAAGCGCCAGGATGTCGCCGCCCTCGCGCATCGCGATGCCGAGACCTATGGCCTCCTGGCCGTTGACGCGGAACATCGGCTGCGGCGGATCTGCCGGGCCGCGCCGCACGTTGGCGATGTCGGCGAGGCGGACCATCCGGTCGCCCACCGGAAAGTTCACATTCCGGATGTCGGCTTCCGATGCGAAGGCGCCGGAGATGCGCAGGGAGAATGTCTCGTCCTGCGTCTGGATGATACCCGCCGGCTGCACCACGTTCTGGTTCTGGAGCGCTGCCAGCAGGGCGCTACGGTCGATGCCCAGGTTTGCGAGTTCCCGAATGGAGAACTCGATGAAGATCCGCTCGTCCTGCGCCCCCAGAATCTCGATCTTCGAGACGTCAGGGACGAGCAGCAGCCTCGAGCGCGCCGCCTCGACATGGTCGCGCAGCTCCCGCCCGGTGAAACCGTCCTTGGTGAATCCATAGATGATCCCGAACGTGTCGCCGAACCGGTCGTTGAAGAGGGGGCCGACGGCACCGGCGGGCAGCGTGTGGCGCATGTCGGCGACGAGATTGCGGACCCTGTACCAGGTATCCTGCACCACGCGCCCGGGGACCGATTGCTTCAGAGCGACGAAGATCGTCGTCACGCCGGGTGTCGTATAGCTGCGCACATGGTCGAGGCCGGGCGTTTCCTCGAGCTGGCGTTCGAGCCGCTCGGTCACCTGCTTCAACGTGTCTTCCATTGTCGCGCCGGGCCATGCGGCGGAGACGACCATGGTCTTGATCACGAAGGCCGGATCCTCGTTCCGGCCGAGCCGGTAATAGGCGAGGAGTCCGGCTGCGACCGACACGATCATGAGATAGATCACGACCGAGCGGTTCTTCAGCGACCATTCCGAAAGGTTCAACCTCATCGCGTTTCAACCCCGGCCAGTCGCACGATCTGCCCTTCCTTCAGGAGGTTTGCGCCCGCCGCCGCGACGATGTCGCCAAGCGCGAGCCCGTGTCCGACCAGCGCCGTTGCGGGATCGCTCGAGAGCACGTCGAGCTTGCGCAGGGACACGGTTTGCGTCGCCGGATCGACGATCCAGACGCCGGTGTCCGGCCCCTGCCGGGTCAGCGCAGCGGCGGGAACTCTCACCCCTGAGATTTCGCGGCCTTTGATGGTGCCGGAAACAGTGGCGCCAAGCCGGAACGATGCGGGTGGATCGGAAAGACCGACCCTGACACGAAAGGTCCGCGTGATCGGATCGGGCTGCGGAGCGACTTCGCGGACACGGCCGCGAACAATCACGGCGGGGTCCCCGGCAAGGGCGACATGAACCGTCGCGTCCGCAGGAACCACACGGAGGGCGTCCGCTGGCACCTCGAACACGGCGTCGCGGCCCTCGCGCCGGGCCAGTTGCACGATCATGCTGCCGGCAGCCACGACCTCCGCTGGTTCGGCGCCGATGCGGATGACAACGCCCGGTGCGTCCGCCTTGAGCGTGGTGAAGCTGACTATTTCTTCGGCTGTCCTGACGCGCGCCTGCGCAGCCTCAACCTGTGCCTGCGCAGCGGTATGGGCCTGTTCGGCAGCCTCGAAATCGGCTCGGGTCGTGACGCCGCGTTCGAACAAGTGGCTCTGCCGCTGGTGCTGGTTCTGCATCTTCCGCAGCACCCCTTGCGCGGAGATCAGCGCGGCCCGTGCGGAGCGCAGATTGTTGAGCTCATTCTCCGGATCGAGCCGGGCGACAATGTCGCCGTCGCCAACCACGGCGCCGACGCCGACGCTTCGCTGCGACAGCCGGCCGCCGATGCGAAAGGACAGGGAAACCTGATCCGGCGCCTCGATATGCCCGGTAAAGCTGGTGTCTTCCGCCCGTTGAGGCGGTTCGACGGTGAACGTGCGAACCACGCGGGGGATCGGTGGCGCTTTGTCGGCCTGGCGATTACACGCCGCGCAAGCAAGCATGATGACGGCGAGCGTCGCGGTGGACATCGCGCATTGTGGGATCACCTTGCCGATCCGACGCATCATGAGGGTAACCTCGTGCACGCGGCGAGGGTCGTCTCGCCGATCTTTCGGGTGGCCACGACTGAACGCTAGCAACAGTTCGAGACATTCGGATGAGCTCAGAATCCCATGTTTGGGCCGCTCGTCCCAATTTGCATCAATGGCTGGGACAGCTCTTGCAACTGGTGAGGGCTTTCTCCCGCGCCTCCGTCGGGCTGGAGCCGAATTCCCGCCGGAACGCACGGCTGAAGCTCGAATGGTCCGGGAAACCTACGCCGCTGCCGATCACATGAATGGACACGGCATCGCTGCTGGTCGCGAGGCGGCGATGGGCTTCTGCCAATCGCTCGCGATTGATGAAACTGGCGACGCCGCCAGCGCTGTCCAGAAGCCTGTAGAGCTTGGACCGGGAGATGCCGAGAAGCCGGACCAGCTGTTTCGGGCAGAACTCCGGCGACGCCATGTTCTCACGAACGATGAGACGCGCCCTCTCGACCAGAGCGGAGACGGATGGAGGTTCAGCTGCCCCGGCCTGATCGGCAACGGGACTGAGACATGCATCGACAAGGGTGCGCGTGGCGACCGCGAGGCTTTGCGCTTGTTCTTGCGGGATATGAGGAAGCTGCCGTGCGAGCTGTTTCATGTAGCCCGCGAGCAGGGCCCCACGCCCCTCTGTCGTGTCGAGGCGGCGCACCCATTCGAATTCGCGTTGCTTTCTGCCGAACTCTTTCGGAAGAAACAGCATCAGGATCTCCAAGGCCGCCGCCTGATCGTCGAAAGGCGTCAGGAGCGAGCTGATGTTCAAGGCTTCGCTTGGCGAGACCACGAGAACCGAGGAAATACCGCGGTCCGATCGGCTGCACGCGAGCAGCACGCACCAATAGCCCGGGCGAGATCCTGGACAGCACCGCCATCGTCGCACCGCGGAGCGGGAGCCGGCCGCCCGCGTGAGAACATTATCGCCGAACTGCCACGAGAAAATCTCTGCCGGAAGTGTGTCGATAGTCTCTGCGAGCAAAGGAAGCATTCCTGTCAATGCTTCCGGATCAGTATTCGAGCGAGCCGACATACCAACCCCCTTGCTCTGAAGTCAGCGAGGTACATTGTGGACTATAAAACTGTTGCAGATTTTTAGGGTCTGTACAAACCCACCGGCGAGCTCGGTTCAAATTTTACTGACCCCGCGCTTTCCGGCGATTTGGGACGGGCGGCTCATGTTTTGGGATTCTGTGCCGATGCTCTCCCCACCTGGGTAACTAAGCTTCCCCGGCCATCCCGGCGTGGGCCCAGGAGCCGAGCCATTGAGCCCGATAGCTTACACAGCCGCCATCATCGCCGTTGCGGTCATCCTGTTCGTCACCAACAAGGTGCCGGTCGTCGTCGTTGCGATGGCGACAGCCCTGGCGCTCTGGGCGACCGGCGTGCTGACCCTGCCGCAGTCTCTCGCCGGGCTCGGCGATCCCGCGGTCGTGTTCATCGCGGCGCTGTTCGTGGTCAGCGCGGGGCTTGAAGTCACGGGCGTGACCGCCTGGGCCGGCCAGCTGCTGATCCGTGGGGCGGGCGAGGAAAGCCGTACGCGGCTGCTGGTGTTGACGATGAGCCTGGTCGCGGTGCTGACCGCCCTGATCAGCATCAGTGGCGCGGTTGCAGCCCTGCTGCCGGTCGTGGTCGTCATCGCGGTGAGACTCAAGCGGAATTCATCCCAGTTGCTGATGCCGCTGGTCTTTGCTGCGCATGCGGGCTCCATGCTCGCGTTGACCGGGACGCCGGTGAACGTGCTGGTTTCGGAGGCCGGAGACGATGCGGGCGCAGGCGGCTTCGGCTTCTTCGAGTTCGCGCTTGTCGGCGTTCCGCTACTGGCAGGCTCGATGGCGATCATCGTGCTCTTCGGACAGCGTCTCCTGCCGCAACGAAACGGCGCGACCATGCCAGCCGATTTCAGCCGCCATGCCAAGACGCTCGTCGAGCAATACGGCCTTGCCGCCGGAATCTACCAGCTCCGCGTCCGTGCGAATTCGCCCTATGTCGGGGCACTCGCGGACTCGGTCGATCTTTCCAAATATCCCGGGCTGCAACTCGTCGCCATCCAGGAAGGCGAAACCGCCGGGCCGCTGCGCCGGACATCCGTGGCCGAAGGCGACCATTTCCTGTTGCGCGGCGATGCCGAAACGGCGGCGACCTTCGCCGCTGAGAAGCATCTGGCCTTCCGCGAGGACGCTGCCGCGGGCAAGGGCGAGGATACCTTGTTCAACCGGCGTTCCGGCCTTGCCGAAGTGGTCATCCCGCCGCGCTCCGGCCTGATCGGGCAATCCGTTTTCCAGGGCATGGTCACCGATAGCGGCGACCTGATCGTCCTGGCCGTACAGCGGGCGGGGGCGGAGATCACGGCCCGGAACCCTGGGAAGGATGCGGGTGGCATCGTGCTGCAGGCGGGCGACAGCATGTTGCTGCAGGGAACGTGGAAAGCCCTCGACCTTCACCTCGACGATCCGGACGTCCTCGTTGTCAGCTCGCCCGAACTGGTGCGGCGCCAGGCCGTGCCCATGGGGCCCGGCGCGCGCCAGGCGGTCCTCATTCTCGTCGCGATGGTTCTGCTGCTTGCGACAGGAATTGTTCCCCCGGCGGTCGCAGGCCTGCTTGCAGCCGGGGCCATGATCCTGTCGGGCATCATGACCGTCGAACAATCCTATCGCGCCATCGGCTGGACCACGGTGCTCCTGGTCGGTGCCATGATGCCGCTGTCGACGGCCATGGTGGAGACGGGAGCGGCACAAATGCTGGCCGAGCGTCTCGTCCAAACGGTTGGGGAAGCCGGTCCGCTCGCTCTGCTCGCAGGTCTGTTCGTACTGACTTCCATCATGGGGCAGCTCATCAGCAATACGGCGACGGCGCTTATCGTCATCCCGATCGGGGTAGCAGCCGCGGCCAGCATGGGCATTTCGCCGCGTCCTGTGTTGATGAGCACCGCGGTGGCCGCGGCCGGCGCCTTCCTGACGCCGATCGCAACCCCGACCAACCTGATGGTGATGGGGCCGGGAGGCTATGTTTTTGGCGACTACTGGAAGCTCGGCTTGCCGCTGCTGATCTGGTTCTTCGTCGTGTCGGTGTTCTTCGTCCCCTTGATCTGGCGCTTTTGACACGGCTTCGCGGTCCTGACCGCTTTCGAGCTCATGCGATACCCATCTTTCAAGAGTGCCTTTTTTCTCCGCGTCTGACACGTCAATCGATCCTTTCAACTCAAGGCCGGATCCGTGATGATGCGTGCACTGCGGCACGGACGGGAAAAGGCAAATTTGCATGAGCGCTCGGATTTGGGATTCCTACCTCACGCAATCGGACAAGGACCATCTGGCGCGCTCGCCGGACAAGAGGGTAGGCTTCGGGAGCAGGCCGGCGCTGCTGCTCGTGGATCTCTATCGTGCTGTCTTCGGCGACAAGCCCGAGCCCTTGCTCGACGCGATCGAGACCTGGCCTTCGAGTTGCGGCATGGCGGGGTGGAATGCGCTGCCGCACATTCAGCGCATCCTGGAAGCCTCGCGCAAAGCCCGGATTCCGATCGTCCACATCACCATTCTCGCCGACTCGGGCATGCTCGGCTGGTTCGATGCGGCGCATCGCGCAAGTGGCGGGCGAGGCGCAGGCGCCACGGACGAGGCAGCTCTGGATCGCAAGCGGCGTTCGCCGGAGATTATAGACGAGGTCAAACCCTTGTCGGGCGAGGTCGTGCTGAAGAAGACCGCACCCAGCGCCTTCTGGGGTACGCCCCTTGCCGGCCATCTGACGCTGCACGGGATCGACACGCTGATCGTCTGCGGCGAGGCGACGAGCGGTTGCGTGCGCGCATCCGTCGTCGACGCGGCGTCGCACCGCTATCGTGTCCAGGTCGTGGAAGAAGGGGTCTTCGACCGTCATGAGGCCACGCACGCGCTCAACCTTTTCGACCTGCACCAGAAATATGCGGATGTTATTTCGGTCGATGAAGCGGCCCGGCATCTGAGCCGGCTCTCCGACCGGAGCTGAGAGGGTCCGGGCCTATCCGTCTCTCGAACGTCTATCGCCTCGTCCCGTCGGCTTTGCCTGGGACGAGGCGGTAACGCCGTAAAATAACTGGTGCGGCTTTAGAGGCGCGCGCATCATGCCTGCGAGAGGTTCGCCAGAACCCTGAATCGACCGGGAGGAGAAACACATGAGCGCACCGGGTGCGGAAAGCTCGTCGCCGCTGCGCGGCTCGAGCGTCATCGGGCAGATCAAGAAGGCTGGGATACGCCACGTCCTGTCGGTCCCCGACCTGCATACGTCCGCAGGCCTGCTGCGCCCCATCTCGCAGGACCCCGATCTGAACCTCATCAGGGTGTGCAAGGAAGACGAGTGCTTCGGGATCGCGGCCGGCCTGACCTATGGAAATATCCGGTCGATGATTCTGGTCCAGTTCACGGGCTTCCTTTATGCGATCAACGCCATTCGCGGCATAGCCTGCGAGCAGCAGTTGCCGATCTGTTTCATGATCGGCATGCTCGGGAAGGAACCCGGCGTCCGCCCGACCGAATCCCGGAAATTCGGCCTGCGCATCGTCGAGCCCATGCTCGACACGCTCGGCATCAGGCACGCCTGCATCGAGACGGATGAAGATGCGGCGCAGATCTCTTCGCTCGTCGACGACGCCTGGCGTGCGTCGCGGCCTGTGGCAATTCTGATCGGCGGACGCCCGGAGGCAAAATGATCGACAGAAGAAAAGCGCTGCAATTGCTGGCCAAAAGCATCACGAATGAAATCGTCGTCGCGACATACAGCTCGGCGACGGATTGGATCGATATCTTCGATCGGCCGCTCAACTACTTCTCGTCCGGCGCCATGGGCCTCGCGTCTTCGCACGGACTTGGCCTCGCACTCGCGCGGCCGGAGCGTCGCGTCATCGTGCTCGACGGCGACGGGTCTCTGCTGATGAACCTCGGGACCCTCGTGACGCTAGGGCAGGTGGCGCCGCGCAATCTGACGCACCTGGTCTTCCAGAACGGGACCTACGAGGCAAACGGCGGACACCCGATCCCGAACCAGAAGGTGGACTTCGAAGGGCATGCGCGCGCTGCCGGAATCGAGCAGACATTCACCGTCTCAACCCTCGAGGATTTCGCTGCCAAGATAGACTCCATCCTGTCCTCCGATGGCCTTGTCTTCGGCTGCGTGAAAATCGAGCAGGGGCCGCTCGGACCACGCAGCTACAAGGAAATGTATCGTTCCGAACGGCGCGAAGCGTTACGGAGCGCATTGGCGGAGTGATCGTCGCAACGCTCACGCTGACCTGGCGATTTGAATCAAAGTCTCGAGCACGAACCGGAAGCTGAAAACAGCCCGGCAAGTCAACACAAATGGAGCCGGCGTCATCCGGCGCGGGAGGACAGGATGAAGAGAGCGAACGCGGTGTTCGTTGCGCCTTTGGCGGGCATGCTGATTTCGGCTGCTACGCCGGCCCTCGCGCAAAAGAGCGTGGAAGAGTTTTACCGCGGCAAGAAGATCGACATGATCATCGGCTATTCGGCCGGCGGCACCTACGATCTTTATGCCCGGCTCGTCGCGCGGCATCTTTCGAATTACCTCCCCGGCAATCCGCTCATCGTGCCACGCAACATGCCGGGAGGCGGGAGCCGCTCGGCCGTGACGTGGGTCTATACGGGAGCGCCCCGTGACGGCACTGTGCTCTCCACCGCCGATCAATCGCTCTCCGTCGAACAGGCTATGGGCGACAAGCAATTGCGTCTGGATACCCGTGAGCTGATCTACATAGGCAACCCGAGCGCAGACAACAACACGACCGTCACCTGGCACACGAGCCCCATCAAGACGATCGAGGATGCCAAACGTATCGAGGCCCCGATGGGGGCGACGGGCGGGTCCACTTCGTCGCAATATCCCAAGGCGATGAACGCGCTGCTCGGCACGAAATTCCGGGTCATCGTCGGCTATCCCGGCGGTAACGACATCAGCCTCGCGATGGAGCGGGGCGAGGTTGCCGGACGCGGTTCCAATGCCTGGGGAGCCTGGAAGGCAACGCGCGCCGATTGGATACGCGACAAGAAGATCAACATCCTCGTTCAGATCGGGCTGAGAAAAGCGCACGACCTGCCGGACGTGCCGCTGCTCATCGATCTCGCCAAGAACGACGAGGACCGCGCCGTTCTGAAGTTGCTGTCCGCCTCCACCACGATCGGCAGGCCCATTTTCACAACGCCCGGCGTTCCCGCCGAGCGCGTGAAGGCACTGCGCGACGCCTTCGATCGCATGGTCGCCGACCCCGTCTTTCTAGAGCAGGCCAAAAAGGAAAATCTCGAAATCGAGCCGGTCTCGGGCGAAGAGCTGCAGAAGATCGTCGCGGATATCGTCGCGACACCCAAGCCGATCGCCGATCGCCTGCAGGAGATCATCGGCGGCATCGAACAGAACCGCTAAAACCTGGACACGAAATGACAAACTTGCACGGTAACGATACGAAGGCGCGGCTAGCCCGGGAAGTAGCCGCGGCCACGCGCATCCTCGTCGACGAGAAGATCCTCGACTACAGCGGCCATGTTTCGACGCGGCTTCCCGGAGGCGCGGGATTTCTCATCCAGACCGGACTCGACTCGCGTGCGGAGCTTCGCCCCGAGCGCCTGCTTGCTGTCGACTACAATGGCAAGGTGCTCGAAGGGGAGGGCAACCCGCCGGCCGAACTCGCGCTCCATCTGGAAATCCTGAAGGCGCGGCGCGACATTGAATCCGTCCTGCACTGCCACATGGATCTGGCCATTGCCTTCACAATGATGAAGGGCGTGAAACTGCAGCTCATGCGTGCGCGCGCCGTGCGCTGGGAAAGCGGCATCCCGACTCATCCAGACCCCAGCCACATCAAGCTCACCGAACAGGCGCAGGCTCTGGCGCGCACGCTCGGTCCGCATCACGCGGTGCTGATGCGTGGGCACGGTCTGACACTGGTCGCGGAATCCGTGCCTGCGCTTCTCGTGGACGCGGTTCACTTCCAGGAAAACGCTCTCGCCATGATGCAGGTGCTGCAAGCCGGCGCCGAGCCCGAGGCGCTTACCGAAGACGAACTCGTGCAGATCAACAAGCACGAGATGCGAGAGTTTCACATCGGAAAACTTTGGAATTACTACTTCAAGAAAGCAGTAAGCGACGAGGTAATTCCGGCCGATTGGATCCAGCCTTGAAAGCGCGATCGGGGCCGGCGGTTTAGACCGGCTGCGTCCTCCACCCTCGATATGTCATGCGACACTCAACCCGCTCACGCCGAACTTCCCGATCAGTTGCGCGACGAAGCCCTGCGTCCGTGCCGCTTCGACAAAATCGTTGAGCCAGTCGACGGCGGCGGCCTTTGTTCGCGGCACCCCGACCGCCTGTTGCACCGCCATGAACCGTCCCTCGAGAAGGCGCGCACCGGGCATAGATTGAACATCGGTGATCAGGCGGGGACGAAGCCCCGCGAGCGCATCGAGCTTGCCGTCGCGAAACGCGTTGAGGCTTCCGTCGAGGCCGCTCGCGGGCACAAGTTCGGCATTGCGGATGTTTCGCTCCAGCCAGAGTCCGTAGGCGGTGCGCTCGGCGACGGCAATTCTTACGCCCTTGACATCGACATCATCGAGAGCTCGCAACGGCGACCCCGCCGGAACGAGATAGGTTGCCTCAATTTCGGAATAGGCTGGCGTGAACGCGATGACCTCCGCACGCTGCGGCTCGGCCCCAATCAGCGCAATGTCCCATTCGTTCTTGCCGGCCGCATCCGCGAGAACGCCGGGATTTGGATAGGGCACGTATTCGATCGCAAGGCCGAGACTGTTGGCAATGGCCGCAGCCATGTCCGGAGAGACGCCGGCGGGGCCGCCGTCCTTGCTCCGTTCCGAAACGAGCAGGAAGTTCGACATGTTGATCCCTGCGCGCAGCACGCCGGAGGGAGCCAGCAGTTTTCTCGTCTCCTGGTCCATCTCGCCTATCTCGGGCCGAAACTGCATGATGTGCGCTCCCTTGCTCCTCGCACCTTAACGAGTGCGGCGGGCGGGGTGAAGCCTGCCAGCACGTCAGGTGGGCTTTGTCGCGCGATGAGCCGCGACCTTAAGGCGTCTTTCGCACATACGGCCCGAGCGCTTTGGCGGCAGCTTCGGCAAAGCTCAGGTCAATGCAGTCCTCGACCTTGAGAGTCTTGTTGGTGACGTCGCCCTGTTCCTGAAAGAACGCGAGATCGCGGCGCACGCTGTCCAGCGCGACCTTCCCATCGGGGTCGGCCGCCTGCGGCGTGATCTTGCGCAAGAGATCTTCGGGCGTCTTGGTGCGGCTCGAAAAGATGCGGATCACGTCATCCGCGCCGCCGTCCGTCCGCCATCGTCCGTTCGACAGGGCGTCGTTGTAATCGCGGGAGCCGCGCAGGAAGGCTTTCATGAAACGTTGCGCGACGTCCCTGCGCTCGGTCATGAACTTTTCACCGAAGAACAGAAGGGACAATTCGTAGGTCGAAAAGAAATCTTCCGTGGGCGAAAAGTCCATAGCCAGGCCCTGCGCCGCGACAATCGTCTTGAAGGGCTCGTTCATGATCGAGCCGTCGATGGCTCCGCTTTGCAGGGCTGCGACCTGTTGCGGGAAGGGGAGATAGACCTTCTCGATCTCCGAATATTTCACGCCGCCTTTTTTCGCAGCCTCGTTGAGGACCGACCACGGCCCGACGCCAGCGGCCCCCTGCGCGAACTTAAGGCCCTTCAGATCGGCGAAGGATTTGAAGCGGCCGCTCTTGATGAGATCTGTTCGGATCATCACGCTCTGATAGATATAGCCCGGTTCGGTGCGCCCCTTGTCTGCGACGATGCGCACGCCGATCTTTCGATCGATTGCGTTGAAGAAGCTCGCAGCCGTCGCGCCGCCTCCCACGTCGAGGTCGCCGGTGCCGAGCGACGGGATCATTTTCGCCGAAGCATCGAATGGAATGAGATCCGCCTGGATACCCTCCTGCGCGAAATAGCCCCGCGCATCGGCGATATGCACGGCGATGTCGCCGATCGTGTTGAGGATGCCGACATGCACGACGTCCGCCGCCTGCACGGGCGTGGAAAGTGCTGCGAGGCAGAGGCCGGCGACGGCATAGAGACGGCGCATGAACATATCTCGATCTCCAGAATGACGGCTCAGGTTGGTAATCAGCGCGCAGGCGATGCCATGGAAAACATGTTGGCGGCGGAGATCTCGGCGTATTCGCGATAACCGAGGCGCGCAATCGGGCGCATGAGATCCGTGATGACGAGACCGTCGCGGATCACGCTGTCGTCGATGTGAATGCCGACGACAAGCCCGAAGATCGCCGCATGTGGCTTGGAGTCGGGGCCGACCGCCGGAAACTCCAGCGTCTTCCAGTATCGGCACTCCAGCGACGCCGGGCTTTCGCCCACGCGTGGCGGGGCCACGAAATGCGAGGGCGCGCGCGTCAGGCCCGCGTGGTCGAACTCGCTCTGGTCAGGCCTCAGTCGCGCAGCCGTCAGGTTCATCTTCCAGCGCAGATCATACGTCGCCACGCTGCAGACGAATTCGCCTGTCTCTTCGGCGTTGCGCCGGCTGTCCTTGGTGCCGCTCGCCGCGAACATGACATAAGCGGGCTTTTCGGAAACAGCTGCGAAGAAGCTGTAGGGGGCGAGATTGGCGACGCCGTTGCGGCCAAGCGTCGACACCCAGCCGATCGGTCGCGGCGACACGAGTGCCTTGAACGGATCGTGCCGCAGGCCATGGCGGTTCTCGAGCGCGTCGTAGAACATGAGTGAGCCTATTGTTCCTTGTAGACCGACTTGATGCGTTCGATCAGTTCGGGTGGCAGCGTGTCGAGTTCGCCTATGAGCTTCTGGACGTCCTCGCCGGTCAGTGCTGCGATCTCGCCGTTCACCTTCGCGACAGACTCAATAAATTGCGGATCCCTGATCATCTCGTCGAACGCGCGCCGTAGCGCTACGACCCGCTCAGCCGGGACGCCGGGCGTCGTAAAATAGGATTTGCCGATTTCAGCCGCGCTCATGATCGTGCGCATCAGCGCTGCGTCTTCCTTGTTCTTGGTCAGTTCCACGGACGTCGGCACATCTGGAAGTTCAGGGTTACGCGTCAGGCCATGTTGCACGAGGATGCGGATCTTGCCCTCCTTCAACCACGTCGGATTGACCGCCTTCACCACTTCCCACGTCGTCGAATGTCCTTCCACTTCGCCGCGCTGCATCGCGAGCATGGCTTCCGGCGAACCCTTGTAGCCCATGATGATCTTGAATTTGGTCTTCAGGATTTCATTCATGACGGACGGATAGAGCGCAACCGTCGAGCCTGCGCCCGTTCCGCCCAGCGTAATCTCGTTCTGGAATGCATCCTCAATGCTTTTCGCTTTCGACGTGTGCCAGACCATCGTGCCGTTGGACGATGGCGCAATGCGCCCGATCCAGTTGAACTTCGAGGGATCGTACCGCGCCTGCGGATGGCCGAGGCGCGCCTGAAGCGGAATGCCCTGTGAAACGGCACCCAGGATCGAGCCGTCCTTGGCTGAATTATTGTAGAGATGATTGGCGGCGACGAGGCTGCCAGCGCCTGGCATGTTCTGCACGATAATTCTGGGATGACCCGGAATGTGTTTGCCGATATGGGCGGCCACAAGACGCGCGTAAAGATCGTTGCTGCCGCCCGGCGGATAGCCGACGACCATCTCCATGGTGCGGCCCGTGTAGAAGGCCGAGACATCCTCCGCCCGCGCGATGCCCGCAGCGCAGCACAGGGCAACGAGCATTCCAAGGACAAACCGGAGGTGTATGCGCAAGGCGGCCATCTCGTCCTCCCCAATCGCGATCTTTGTCGCGTGTCATTCATGTTGCGCCGATGCTCTTCGGGCGTCAACGCAGGCGCCGCTGAAGCTACATGGGTCCATCGATCCTACGAAGGAAGCGGCCGTGTTCGATGCGCTTGTCGCCATCGACATAGAGCGTCGGTTCGAGAATGACGCCGTCCATGTGGATATTCGAGAGGATGGTCCCGCCCACATCGACATTGGTGCCGAGCCCGAAATGCATGGAGCCAAGGATGTTCTTGTCCTCACGCTGCACGCCGCGAATGAGCGCCTTGGAATTGATGCCGACGGACGCTTCCGCCGGACACACATAGGCGTTCTCGTCGCCATAGGTCGCAAGATAATTGCGCAGTGTATAAGCGTCGGCGCCGCCGTCGATGGAAATGATGCGCCCTTTCTCGACAGTCAATTCAATCGGGCTGCTCAGCCGCCCGAGCTGGTGCATGCAGAGGTCGATGACCAGCTTCCCATGCGCCGTGCCCTCGAGCGGAGGCACGTTGAACTCGCCGTTCGGATACAGGAAGCGATGAAAGGGGATTGCCTTGCTGCGCCCGAGAACATTGATCTTGTAGGGGACGAAAGATTCGTCTGGCAGCTTCGGGATGAAGATGCGATCCGTCACGTCGTAATTGAAATCAGTTCCATATTTGGACGTGACTCGGCACTGGCGCGCATCCGTCCCGAAAATATTGGTCGCCACCCAATGATTGCGGATGGCCATTTCACGCTGGTCTTCGGTCACCGCGCCGGACTGGAACATTTCCAGCGTCATCCCGCCGTCCATGCAGATGGTGGGCACCCCGGCGACCATCGCATGATGATTGGCGTGGCAATGAAGCATGCCGGTGGAGGCGAGCAGAATGTTGAGATCAACCTTCGTCATGGCTTCGCAGACAGCGGCCGGCGGATCATAATAGTCCGCCGGCCTCGGGTCGAACATGGCGAGGACGGCATCCGCGCCGAGTTCCGACAACGTGGCCATCACGACCTGCCAGACGCGGGGATCATGGTCGGTGTCGGTGATCACCAGGACCTTCATGCCCTTGGTGACATTCGTGATGAGCGGACGCCGAATATAGTCGAGCGTGCCCGTGATCATGCTCCCGCTGCGCATCCTCGCTCTCCTCCCCGATGTCATCCCGAAACGGAGGAGTTGTTCTCCACTCGTTCCCTTCCCTTCGCAGGCTATATATTCTCAATGCTTGCGTACGAGATCTATCACGCGTTCAAGATCCGCGGCCACTAGCCTCGGCAAAGATTATCGACCGGGAAAACGCTTCTGGCAACTCACCGATATGCCTTGTCGCACGAACCCGCCTGTGTTTATCTCCCCTGAGATCCCGAATGGGACGCATGAACGCCAGCTTTTCCATCAGGGCTGGTGCAGGGAGGAAAGCTTGAAGCCGGCACCTTTCGGTTATCACGATCCGACGACGGTCGAGGAAGCCGTCGCGCTTTACGACCGGCTGGAGAATGCCCGTCCGCTCGCCGGTGGTCAGTCGCTCGTGCCGATGATGAACTTCCGCTACGCGGTCCCCGATCACCTCATCGATCTCAATGGCGTCGCAGAACTCTCCGGCGTCAGCTTCGGTTCGCGTGTCTCCATGGGTGCGATGACGCGCCAGCGCGACCTCGAGTTCTCGGATGAGATAGCGCGCCGCTGCCCGATATTTCGCGAAGCACTGTTGAATGTTGGGCATCGCCAGACGCGCAATCGCGGCACCATCGGCGGCTCGCTCTGTCATCTCGATCCCTCTGCTGAAATGTCGGCGATGATGATGCTGCACGATGCGACGCTCACGGCCCGCACTGTTGCGGGCGAGAGGCACATTCCATTCGCAGACTTCGCGCTCGGCTTTATGACGACAGCGCTCGAACCAAACGAACTCCTGACACGCATCGAATTCGACGCCTGGCCGGAGGGTCATGGTTTCGCGTTCGAGGAATATGCGCGCCGTCACGGCGACTTCGCGATTGCCTCAGCGGGCGTTCTTGTGAAGTTCGACGAGCGTGGCATGGTTCAGCGTCTCGCCGTCGTCGTAGGCGGCGTCGAGGCTGTGCCGGCTCGCCTGCGTGATGTCGAAAACTCCGCAATCGGCCATCCTCTTTCGCAAGATCTGATTGCCGCCGTCGCCGATTCCGCCGGCAAGCTGGATGGTACGGACGACGCCCATGTGAGCGCCGAGTATCGCCGCCATCTCGCCACTGTCCTCGTGGCACGGGCCCTACGACGCGCAGCTAAGACTCCTCACCTGCAAGAGGCGCTTCATGCCTGAGACACGCACGATCTCGCTCAGCGTGAACGGACATAAATACGAGAAGGCGATCGAGCCCCGCATGCTGCTGGTGGATTTCCTGCGCCAGACGCTCGATCTCACGGGCACGCATGTGGGGTGCGAACATGGCGTCTGCGGCGCCTGCACCATTCTCATCGACGGTCAGAGCGCACGCTCCTGCCTGATGTTTGCGGTCCAGGCCAAGGGACGCGAACTCACAACTATAGAAGGTCTCGCCAATGCAGACGGAACCCTGTCCATCCTGCAGCAGGCATTCCATGAGAAACACGGCCTCCAGTGCGGCTTCTGCACGCCGGGCATGCTCATCACGCTGACGGAACATCTGCGTGAGAACCCGGACCCTACGGAAGAGGAACTTCGGACCTTGCTCACGGGCAATATCTGCCGCTGCACCGGTTATCAGGCCATCGTCGAAGCCGGCCTCGACGCAGCGCAAAAAATGCGCGTCGCACAAGCTGAGGGAGTCTGATGCGCGAGAAGCAATTCGGCGCCAGCGCCCTTCGCAAGGAAGACGCCGCGCTCCTCGTCGGAAAGGGCCGCTTCGTTGACGACGTGAAGCTTCCCGGCATGACATTCGCGGCCTTCGTGCGCAGCCCGCACGCGCATGCCACGATCAGCCGGATCGATGTGAGCGCCGCGAAAGCCTTGCCTGGCGTGATCGATGTCATCACCCATGCCGACCTGCCGGAGCCCATGCGCTCGCGACGCCTGCCGCTCTATGTGCCGAACCCGGCCATGAAGCAGGTTTATATGCCGACGGTTCTCGTAGACGACGAAGTCTGCTTTGTCGGCGAGGCAGTCGCTATCGTCGTCGCGGAGTCTCGTTATATCGCGGAAGACGCGGCTATCCTCGTCGAGATCGTTTACGACGTCTTGCCGGCTTCCATAGATCCGCTGAGCGCTATTGCAGAGGGCGCACCTCTCGCGCAGCGCACGGCGAAATCAAACATCGTGACGCAGGTGCCGATCACGTTCGGAGACACGGACGCCGCCTTCGCGGGCGCGGCGCATGTGTTCCAGGAAAGCTTCTTCATGCATCGCGGCGGCCCTTTCTTTCTGGAGTGCCGTGGCGTTGTTGCGAGCTGGGACGTAAATTCCGAGCAGCTGACGATGTACGCATCGTCGCAGGGTTCGCATCGCTTCAAGCGCACCTTCGTCGATCTGCTCGACTTCGACGAGAACCAGGTCCGCGTCATCACCAATGACGTCGGCGGCGGGTTCGGGCCGAAGGGATCGTTCTACGTCGAATATGCAGCCACGGCGGCGGCCGCGATGATTGTCGGGCGGCCGGTGAAATGGATCGAGGACCGGCGCGAAAACTTCGTCGCAACACAGCAGGAGCGCGATCAATACTGGGACATGGAAGTCGCGGTCGATGCGAACGCAAAGCTGCTCGGTCTGCGCGGACGGCTTGTCCATGACGGCGGCGCCTACGTCACCTGGGGGCTGGTGCTGCCATGGATCGCCGCAACATCGGTGATCGGGCCCTATGTCCTGCCCAACTACAGGCTCGAACTCATCGTCGCGATGACGAACAAGATCACCTGCAGTCCTGTGCGTGGAGCGGGACGGCCTCAAGGCTGCTTCGTCATGGAGCGCATGATGGATCGCATTTCGCGGGAGCTGGATCTCGACCGCGCAGAGGTGCGTCGACGCAACTTCATCAAGCCGGAGCAGATGCCCTACAAGGTCGGCCTGACCTTTCGCGACGGCAAGCCTGCGATCTACGACAGCGGAGACTATCCACGCAGCCAGCAGATGGCGCTCGACCATGTCGATTACGAAAGCTTCGAAACGCGCCGGCTGGCGGCGCTGGAACAGGGCCGTTACATCGGGCTGGGTATCAGCAATGCCGTCGAGGGAACAGGCCTCGGCCCCTATGAGGGCGCGACGATCCGCATTTCGACGAGCGGAAAGGTTGTCGTTTATACGGGTGCCACACCACAGGGCCAGTCGCACAAGACGACGCTCGCGCAGATCGCGTCGGATCATCTCGGGATCGGCATCGACGACATCAATGTCGTGACCGGCGATACCGGCACGATCCCCTTCGGCATGGGGACGTTCGCCTCGCGCACGGCCGTCAACGCGGGGTCCTCAGTCCATCTCGCGGGTCTCGAGATCGTGGAGAAGATCAAGAAAGTCGCGGCCGACATGCTCGAAGTGTCGCCCGACGATCTGGAACTTAAGGACGGCGGCGTCGAGGTCCGCGGCATTCCCGGCATGCGCAAGACCTTTCGCGAACTCGCCAATAATTCGGTCGGGCTCTACGGTTTTTCAATGAAGGGCGACCGCGATCCCGGTCTCGAGGCTACGAGCTATTTCAAACCCGAGCAGTCGACATATGCGAATTCGAGTCATGTCGCGGAAGTCGAGGTCGATATCGACACCGGCCACGTGAAAGTGACGCGCGTCGTCGTCAATCACGATTGCGGTCGCGTCATCAATCCGATGATTGTCGAGGGACAGATTGTCGGCGGCGTCGCGCATGGCATCGGCAACGCGCTTTTCGAGCAATTGCTCTTCGACGAAAACGGACAGCCGCTCACCACGAGCTTCGCCGAATATCTGCTACCGATGGCGCCTGATGTTCCAAATGTCGAGGTGATCCACACCGTGTCTCCGTCGCCGTTGAATCCGATCGGGGTCAAGGGGGCGGGGGAGGGCGGAACGATAGCCGTCATTGCCGCCATCATCAGCGCCATCGAGAATGCACTGAAGCCGTTCGATGCAAGGCTGGCTGAAATGCCGATCTCCCCCGAAAAGATCGTACGCATCGTCAATCGCGCGCGGGCTGCGATGGCTTCGACTTAACAAGAAACCAGAGGAACGATGTCATGGCGGAGTTCGAGTTTCCCATCACCAGAGACGGCGGCATCACGCGCATAGATCTGGGACGCCCCGACGAGGGCAATGCGCAGACGCGCGGCATGATGCGGGCTTTGGCAGAAACCATCCGCGACGAGGCGGGCAAGCCCGAGGCACGCGTGCTTGTCCTGACCGCGCGCGGCGCACACTTCTGCCGGGGGCGCGATGGGAAAGGCGAAACGACGGACGGACTGAAGCCGCATGAAGTTCGCGTGCAGATGATGGGTGCGGTGCTTGGCGTGTATGAAGCCATCAATGCGTCGCCTATCCCCGTTGTTGCGCGCGTGCACGCACCGGCGATAGGCTTTGGCGCAGCGCTTGGCGGCGGGTGCGATATCACGATTGCGTCGGATGCATCGAAGTTCTCGTTCAGCGAGATCAAGCACGGCATACCACCGACCCTGGCGATGGCTGCCGTGATGAAGAAGGTGAACCAGAAGGCGCTTGCCTGGCTGATCTTCTCCGGTGGCGACGTCACGCCGCAGGAAGGCGTGACCTACGGTCTCGTCAGCAAGGTCTTCGCCGCCGCAGACTTCGAGCGGGAGACCGATATGTTCCTTCAGGAGCTGGCGTCGCGCCCGCGCCTCGTTCTGGAAACCATCAAGAAGTTTCTGCTCGGCGCGCAGGACATGTCGGCGGCGATGCAGTCCGAATATGCCGGCACGTTGCTCGCTCTCGTTCGGTCATAGAGGGTATCAAATGCGCATCAGAACGTCGTCTGGGCTATCAATGGCCTATGCCACGCAAGGTGGGGGACGCTCCATCATTCTTCTGCATCCCGTCGGGCTGCGTGGGGCGTTCTGGTCGCCTGTGATGGACGAACTGCAAAGCGAGTTCCGACTGATCGCGCCCGACCTGCGCGGACATGGCGCCAGCGATGCATCGCTGGAGCCCTTCGATCTGGACGATTTCGCCGACGACGTGGCCGATCTCGTCCGATCAGTGGGGCAGGCACCGGCCGTCGTCGTCGGTTGCTCGATGGGTGGCATGGTCGCACAGGCGCTTGCCGTCCGGCATCCCGAACTCCTGTCGGGAGTCGTCATTGCCAATACCGGACATCGCCGCAACGATCAGGGGCGCGCAACGATGGAGCAGCGCGCGCGCGATGCGGAGAAGGGCATGCCCGGCGTGCTGAGCACGACCCTGTCTCGCTGGTTCGATGCTGACATCCAGCTGACTCGCCCTGAGCTCGTGGTTCTCGCGCGTGACTGGCTGCTCGCCAACGATCCCATTGTCCACGCCTGGTCGTGGCGCGCCATACGCGGGCTCGACTACGCCGACCAGCTCGCAGGTTTGAAGCTTCCGGCTCTCGCCATCGCGGGCCTGCACGATCAATCAACGCCCGTTGCTTCGATGAAGGAGATGGCCGGCGCTTTGCCAGATTGTGGCTACGTCGAAATGGACACGGGCCACCTCTCCCCGCTGGAGCAGCCGAAAGCATTTGCGTCGCATCTGCGCGACTTCGTCAACAAGATAGACGCGTCGGCCTGAGCCCGCGATCGAGGATCGAAAACCATGGATGACAAACGTCCTGCCGAAAAAGCGGTCCTGCGGCCGCCGCGCGATTTTCATGAACATCTCGCCGCGCTCGATGCTGCTGGCCTGCTCGTGAAGATCGACAGGCCGATTAACAAGGACACGCAATTGCAGCCGCTGGTGCGGTGGCAGTTCATTGGCGGCATCCCGGAAGACGATCGCCGCGCCTTCATGTTCACCAACGTCGTCGATTCAAAAGGCAAGCGCTACGGCATGCCGGTCGTGCTCGGCGCGCTTGCCTCGTCGCCGCGCATTTACGCGATGGGCATGGGACAGACCGTCGAGGGTATCGGGCCGGCATGGTTGAACGCTGTGGCGCATCCCATTCCGCCCGTCGTCGTCGCGGAGGGTCCGTGCCAGGAGATCGTCATCACGGGCGATGAGTTGCGACAGCCCGGTGGCGGGCTCGCGGCTCTGCCCGTGCCAATTTCAACGCCCGGCTATGATGCGGCGCCCTATCTCACAGCGACGCTTTGCGTGACGGTGGATCCCGACACCGGGGTGCAAAATACCGGCATGTACAGGGCTGCGTTGAAGGCCACCGATCGCCTCGTCGTGCGCATGGTGGCGCGCCCGGGCGGCGCGGGCGGCTGGGTGCATTGGCAGAAATATCGCGACCGAAAGGAGCGCATGCCGATCTCCATCGCATTGGGCGGTGCTCCCGTCGTCGTGTTCACGTCGCCGCAGAAACTCGCGACGGACCTCGACGAATATGCCGTGGCGGGCGCCCTCGCCGGTGCGCCCATCGAGATGGTCAAGTGCAAGACGAACGATCTACTTGTACCTGCGAACTCAGAGATCGTCATCGAGGGCTATATCGATACCAGCGTGCTCGAACCGGAAGCTCCCTTTGGTGAGAGCAACGGCTATGTCGCGCTCGAAGCCTTCAACATGCCGATGCAGGTGACCGCCATTACGATGCGCCGAAAAGCGGTCTTCAGCGCGATCATCAGTCAGGTCACGCCGAGCGAATCGAGCGTCATCAAGAAGGTTGCCTACGAGCCGCTGTTCCTTTCGCATCTCAAGCACACGCTCAACATCAAGGGCATCAAGCGAGTGGTTCTGCACGAGCCCTTGACCAACCTGCGGCCGGTCATCTTCCTGCAGTTCGAGTACGGAGCGCCGCAGACGGAGGTCTGGCGCGCGTTGCAGAGCGCCAGCACGCTCATCACTGCCTTTGGAAAGGTGGTGATCGCGGTCAGCGACGACATCGATCCCTCATCCGTGGATGCCGTTCTGTGGTCCATCGCCTATCGCTCGAACCCCAAGGAGGATGTCATCATCTTCCCGTATCGGGGCGGCGGGCAGGGCTCGCAATATGGCGAACGCAAGAGCGACTCCGCGCTCCTGATCGACGCTACGCGCAAGCGGCTGATGGCTCCTCTCGCGCTGCCGCGCAAGGAGTTCATGGAAGACGCACTGGCAATCTGGAACGAACTCGGAATGCCGCGCGTCAAGGTTCCCTCGCCATGGCACGGTTACGAGCTCGGAAACTGGGGCGACGACTGGACTCGCTTCGCCGAAAACGCGGTGCGCGGTGACTGGGAGATCAATGGCCTCGAAACGCTTGCGCGCCAGCGTCCCGGTCTGGATGCAGAGACGACAGTCCGGTCGGTCGAGAAAAACGACAAGCCATAATCGGCAGCAGGCGAGGGAGGCGGACATGGATCTTGGGCTGGAAGGAAAGACGGCCCTCGTCTGCGCGTCGAGTCGAGGACTGGGATTCGCCTGTGCCGAGGCGCTCGCACGTGAGGGTGTCAACATCGTCATCAATGGACGAGATCGGGGTTGCCTTGATGAAGCCGCTGCAGCGCTGCGCTCCACGCTACGCGTAACGATTAGGGCCGTGTGCGGCGACGTTGCGACAAAGGAAGGCCGGGCGGCGCTGCTGTCGGCCTGCCCCGAGCCCGATATTCTCGTGAACAACAATGCCGGCCCCGATCCGCAGGATTTCCTGGCGATCGAGGACGAGACGTGGGGGCAGGCGATACAGGCGAACATGATCGCGCCGATCATGATGGTGCGGGCAGTCTTGCCGGCCATGATTGCCCGGCGTTTCGGCCGCATCGTGAACATTACCTCTGCCATGGTGACGACACCGCGTCCGCACATGACGCTTTCGTCAGGCGCACGCGCTGGGCTCACAGCGTCGATGAAAGGCCTCTCACTTGATGTCGCGAGGCACAACGTCACCATCAACAATCTTTTGCCCGAACGCATAGACACCGCGCGCCAGCACCAGATGGCGAACGACATGATGAAGCGTTTCGGTATTACCTATGACGAGGCGCGCCGCAGGCAGGTCGAGAGCATCGCAGCGCGTCGGCTGGGGCTGCCGAGCGAGTTCGGAGCGACCTGCGCATTCGTTTGCAGCGTTCATGCGGGCTTCATGTCTGGACAGAACATCCATCTGGACGGGGGCTCATATCCTGCGCTGGTATGAGGTCTCCGACATATCGCCAACAAGTATAAAAAGAAGAAGCACCCGGGGGGATCGCATGGCCATTCACTGGACCAGTTACATGCTTGCTGTTGCAACTTGCACCGTGATCGCAGGGCCGGTTCGCGCACAATCGGTCGAGCAATTCTACGCCGGCAAAACCATGGAGTTGATCGTCGGCTATCCTCCCGGCGGTAGCAACGACGTCTATGGACGCGCGGTGGCGCGCCATCTTGGCCGGCACATTCCCGGCTCCCCGAACATCATCTTTCGGAACATGCCCGGCGCCGGCAGTATTCTGGCGGCCAACCACATCTACAATGTCGCACCCAAGGACGGCACGGTCCTGGGCCTGCTCGCGGCGACAAACACGATCGACGAAAAGCTCGGCGCGGTGGGAGTCAAATTCGAGACGACGAAGTTTACGTGGATCGGCCGCGTGGCCTCGTCGGTCAACATAACGGCCATGTGGCACACGTCGAAAATCATGACTATCGCGGATGCGATGATGACCGAGTCCACGCTCGGCGCAACTGGGTCAGGCTCGACCGTCTACGTTTATCCAAACGTCCTGAACCGCGTCGTTGGCACAAAGTTCAAGATGGTCATGGGGTATGGCGGCTCGAGCGAGGCAATGCTTGCCATGGAGCGCGGCGAGGTCGATGGACACTCGACGAGTCTCGAAGCCTACAAGTCTGCTCACCCGGAGTGGCTGCGCGACAAGAAGGTGAATGTCTTGGTGCAATATGCACTGAAGCGCCATCCCGACCTGCCGGACGTGCCGACCTGTGTGGAGCTCGCGCGGTCCCCCGAGGAAGCCGGGATTTTAAAGGCAGTCGTCAACGCCACTGAAATCGGCAAGGCGATCCTGTCGACGCCAGGAGTGCCAGCCGACAGAAGAGAGGCGCTGCGCACGGCATTCATGGAGATGACCGTCGACCCCGAATTCATCAGCGAGCTAGAAAAAATGCGCGTCGAGCTCACGCCGATGAGTGGTGCGGAGCTGGAAAAGCTCGTCGCGGAAGTGGGAAATATCTCGCCTTCCGTCCTCGAGAAAATCAAGGCTGTCTATGGAAAGACCTAAACGCTGCACAGCTTTCGGTAAGGTTCCGCTCGCCCTTGAGGCTGAACGCCATTGCGTCCTGAATGAGAAAAAGCCACGCTCGGGAAATCACTATAACAAGCAGACTCTGGGGATGGACATGTCTGGGACTGGAAAGCGCGATGGCCGTGGCTCCTCTGTCAAGAAGACCGCTTGCCTGACGGCACTCGTCTTCTCACTGTCTGCCGCGATCGGTTCAGCCGTTCGGGCGCAAGACGCGGAAAGCTTCTTTGCAGGCAAGACGATCACCCTCGTGGTGCCTTCGGGCGCAGGAGGCGGTTACGACACCTACGCTCGGACGCTCGGCCGTCATCTCCCCAGGCACATCCCCGGGCATCCCCAGATCGTGGTCCAGAACGTTCCCGGCGGGGGCGGGATGGTTGCTGCGAACAACTTGTTCAATGTGGCGCCAAAGGACGGCACGGCTATAGCGATGCTCGCGTCCAGCTCCTTCCTTGTCGCAGCGCTTGGGGAACGCCTCGCAAAATTCGACAATCTGAAATTCACGCCCATCGGAAACATGAGCGAGGAATTCGATACCTGTTCCGTGTGGCACACCTCCGGCATTCGAGATGCGCGGGATTTCTTGACGAAGGAAGTGATCATCGGCAGCGAAGGAATCGGGTCTAACTCGCAGACGTTCCCGATGGGAATGAACGAGGAACTCGGGGCCAAGCTCAAGATCATTCCGGGCTATGGCGGCACGCAGGCGCGCGCGACGGCCATGGAGCGGGGAGAGCTGCAAGGCGCATGTGGAATCTTCGTTTCCACCCTCAGTTCGCTGTTTGAAAGGCAACTGGGCGACGGCACATTGCGCGTGGTCCTGCAAATGGGCCTTTCGCGCAGCCCGAAATACAAGGATGTCCCGAACGCGCTGGAACTCGCACCGGATGAAAGCAGCAAGGCCTCGCTGGCATTGATGTTCGCGCAGCTCGCTCTGGGGCGTCCCATCATGGCGCCGCCCGGCCTGCCAAAAGAGCGTGCGGACATGCTGTCGGATGCCTTTGCCGAGACGATGAAGGATCCCGAATTCCTTGCCGATGCGGAGAAGATGAAGATCGACACACGCTGGTTTGGCCCCGCGCGCATGACGGAAGTCCTGGCTCAGATGAATGCCGCGCCCGAGCCGGTGAAGGCCCGCGTCCGCAAGATGCTCAACATCGCGCAGCCTTGAAGCTGTTTGCCGGCCAGGAGGCCGTGGCCATCGCTCGCTTGGCTGCCAAGCTTATGGTCGCTTGGGGACCAACAGCAGCTCCAGGTCAGCGCTTCTTGCCGAGTTCTGCGGCAATATCCTTCACATGCAAACCTACCTTTCGATGGGCAGCCGTGAGCTGATCGCGCGTAACGCCCCACTTCTTCATCCAGTATTCGACGGCTTGTCTTTCCGACAGGTCGAGACGATCCTTGTCGATAAAGCCGCGCTTGCCCTTTAAACCTGCCATGTCGGTGCTGTCCCTGCGGATGTCGGTTCTCACGTTTTCCGGCGAATGCTTATCTTCCTGCCTGGGCCAAACGCAAGGCTGAACGCGCCACCTATCCTGGATAACCTTCACCTGCGCCTGAGCCATTCACTTGGTGATCTTTGACGCCCGCCGTGACTCTTCCCTCTTTGATTGCTACGAACGGTTGCGCGGGTATCCGTGCCCCATTAAATGAGAGCCGCCCATTACAATGACAACGGACGGGAATGAGCCGGAGCAGGTCTCGAACTTGCTCGCAACGCCCTCGCTCGCGGATGCCCTTGAAAGCGATCAGTTCAAGGAGTTCCTCGACCATGTTCCCGTGTCGATCGCGGTGGCTGAGCTTTTGCCCTCCGAACGGATCGTCTACGTGAATGTCGAGTTCGAGCGGTTGACGGCGCGCTCAGCCACGGATCTGGTCGGTAACTTCTGGGACAAGATCCCCGGCGTCGCTTCGGCTCTGGGGGACGAGAGGACGCTCGGAACAGAGATTGTCGCTGACCAGGATTACCTGGGGGCTTTCTCGATCGAGAACGAGGGTGGCACGCGCACAGTAGACGCCTGGTCGAACGTCATTGAGGACGAACAAGGACAACCCGTCTTCAGGCTCGTTGCTCTGGTGCAGAAAGCAACCGCCGAAGAGGCGGCGCAAGGCGCTCTGATCGATCTCATTCGGGAAAAGGACACGTTGCTGCGTGAACTGCAGCATCGGGTGAAAAACAATCTGCAGATGATAACCGGCCTCATTCGCATGGAGACCCGGAATCAGCATGAGGGACCGGCGGATGAACGTTTTCATCGGCTGGCGGGCAGAGTGGAAGCTCTGGCGCTGCTCTACGCTTCACTTTCGGAGGAAACTCACGAAGACGTCGTCGATCTGGGCGTCTATCTCAGCCAGATCGCATCCGCCGTCATTCGCGCGCATGCCCCGCAGGGGATTCGCCTCGATCTGCAGGTGGATACATGGCCGGTGTCGATCAACGTCGCCATGCCGACGGGCCTCGTGGTCAACGAACTCCTCACCAACTCACTCAAGCATGCGTTTCGGGGCCGTGAGGGTGGAACGATTTCACTTCACAGCTTTGTTGAAAATGGCGGCTGCCGCATTACCGTCGCCGACGACGGGCTGGGCCTCCCCGAAAACGTGACATGGCCGAAGCCGGGCAAACTGAGTGCGTTGATCGTGCGATCTCTTAGGCAGAATGCGAAGGCCGAAATCGAGGTATCCTCCGTTCGCGATACAGGAATGAGCGTGACGATTACATTCGCCTCCCCGGTTGCTCCCGCCGCTGCATGATGCCCGGGAATTTGCCCCAGGGAAGATTGAATGGCGTCGAGGCCCTTCGGCGGTTATGAATCAACTCAAGAACAATTCAGAAGACAAAAAGCGGAGGCTCGAGGGATGGCGGACGTCAAAAGCAAGATGAAGCTCGGGATGTTCATTCGTCCCTGCGGTCATCACATCGGGTCCTGGCGTCACCCTGAGGCGCAGGCGGATGCGGGCGAAAACTTTCCGCATTTCGTGCAACTGGCCCAGACCGCAGAGCGTGGCCTCTTCGACATGATCTTCTCGGCCGACAGCGCGACGTCCTTCACGGCGGAGCCCGAAGGGCTACATCGCACCCATTACGTTGCATGGATCGAGCCCTTCACTCTTCTCGTCGCGCTGGCCGGCTTCACAAAGAACATCGGCCTTGTCTGCACGGCGAGCACCAGCTTCGAGGAGCCCTATGCGCTCGCCCGCAGATTCGCCTCGCTCGATCTCGTCAGCGGCGGTCGCGGCGGCTGGAACATCGTGACGACGGGCAACCCCGCGGTCGCCGAGAATTTTGGCAGCGAGCCTCATCTGCCCAAGGCCGAACGTTACAAAAAGGCGCAGGAATTCACCGAGATCGTGCGCGCCCTTTGGGACAGCTGGGATGGCGACGCGTTCATCCGAGACCGGGAATCGGGCGTGTTCTTTGACACTGAGAAGATGCACATCCTCAATCATCATGGAAAATATTACGATGTGAAGGGTCCGCTGAATGTCGCGAGATCCCCGCAGGGACAGCCTGTCATCGTGCAGGCCGGAGCCTCCGACGACGGCCGGGAGCTCGCGGCCGAAACGGCGGAAGTGGTGTTCACGGCGCATGAGGAACTCGATGCCGCGAAGGCCTTCTATACCGACGTGAAAGGGCGCATGGCCAAGTATGGCCGCGAGCCGGACGATCTGAAGATCATGCCCGGCCTGTCCGTCATCGTTGGCCGAACCGAGCAGGAGGCGCAGGACAAGTTCCAGGCGCTGCAGGATCTCATCCATCCGGAAATCGGTGTCGCCGTGCTCTCTCGCAAGATGGGTTTTGACTTTTCGCCCTATCCGATCGATGGCCCTGTGCCGGAAATTCCCCAAAGCAATGTTCTGAGCAGCCGCGTGGACACGCTGGTCTCCGCCGCGCAGCGCGACAACCTGAGCATCCGCCAGCTCTATCAAAAATTCTGCTCGACGCGGGGCCACTTCTCGCTGGTCGGCACGCCCTCGCAGATCGTCGACAAGATGGAGGAATGGTTTGTAAAGGGCGGGGCCGACGGCTTTAATTTCATCGCGCCTTATCTCCCCGGCGGTCTCGACGATTTCGTGGATCTCGTGGTGCCCGAACTGCAACGCAGGGGCATTTACAGGACGAAATACGAGGGCCACACGCTGCGCGACAATCTCGGGCTGAAGGTGCCTGCGAGCCGCTATGCCCATAAGAAGGCGGACGCGGTTTCGTAGAAGCCGAATGCTCAACGGCGGATGGAGAACCGGTCGAAAGGGAGGCTGAACGCTTCAGCCTGCTCGTAGGCGCCGAGCAGGCTCTTCATCAGCCCTTCGTTGCGCGCCTGGCTCGTTGATCGCCAGGCCAGTATCGTGGATGCTGCGATTTCGCTCGCTGGTTGACACCAATGCCAATCGATCAAGACGCAGACTTGGCCTCCGATCCCTCGCGCGCCGATCTCGAAGCCATCGCAGACCTCTGGGTCGCGAGTTGGACCGAGGTCATGCCGCATATCGACTTCGTGGCCCGTCGCGACTGGCTGCTGGCTCGCCTCGCCGCCTGGCCAGCTACGGTTTTCCTGAAGAACAAAGGCGCGCTGCTCGGGTTCGTGACCTTCGATCCAGCCTCGGGCTGTCTCGATCAGATCGCTGTTGCCAGCGTGTCATTCGGAACAGGAATCGCTCACCGCCTCCTTCAGGCCGTGAAGGCTGCCTGCCCGAAGGGTGTCCATCTCGACGTCAACACCGACAACCATCGCGCGATCGCGTTTTATCGACGCGAGGGCTTTGTCGAGACAGGCGATGGGACAAATCCAAACTCGGGGCTGAAGACGATCTCGATGAACTGGGAACCCGAGCCGCCTCGCTGATTTCACATCCCGTGCTTGGCAGCTGGACCGCTCGCCTTGAGCAGGCGCGGCATGACATGCGTGAGAATGGCCTCGGTTTCAGACGTCCACCCCGGCGGCGCAGCACCCACGGCGCTCTTGCCGCTTCCCGGAACCATGTGGACCACGCGGTAGCCACGGGCTTTCAGTTCCCTCAAGAAGGCGGGCAGCATTTCGGCCGTCTGGGGGCGCGTGTCGTGGAACAGGATGATGCCCCGACGCGCGTGGTCCAGACGCTGCATGACCAGGCGCAATTCGACCGCAGCCGACATGGGATTCCAGTCCGACGCCCAAAGGTCTGTGCCGAAGACTGCGATGTCCCGTGCCTGAAGCCAGGAGTTAAGAGGGGCAGTATCGGCGAAGCCTGGAAACCGGAAGAACGGCACGATCGGCCTGCCATCCGAATAGGGCTTCCCCCCCGCGGCTTCCTGGACAGCGGAGATGCCGCGCACGATTTCGGCCTGGGCCGCCACCTCGCTGATTCCCCGCAGCGTCTTTGCCGGATGCGACCAGGAATGGTGGCCGACCGTATGGCCCTCCGCGATTTCCCGACGGACGAGACTGGGATGTTCCGAGGCATTCCGGCCTACCACGAAGAAGGTCGCCCGGACGCATTCCGCGCTCAGGGCATCGAGAACCTTTTCGGTCGAGCCAGGCATGGGTCCATCGTCGAACGTCAGGACCACTTCCTTGCCCGCCAAGGGGAGCGTTTGCGGGTAGGTCTTCAGGCCCACATCGAGCCCGCCCGATGTGCCGACGTCCATTATGCGTGAGGTACCCAGCGCATTTGGGTTGTGGCACTCGGGGGAGCGCGATTGCGTCTCCTGCTCGCGGACGCTCGACGCCTCCGCGGAAGAGGTGGCGGTGAGCACCAAGAGTGCTGCGAACAAGCTGAACCGGGTTCTGAACACGCAAACTCATCCCTTCCGGCATGATGATACGCGCGCCGTGCGGCATTCGGAAAACGTGGGCACCAGGCGAGACCGCCTCAGCGGCGGCTTCGCGCCCAGACGAACGAGCTGCTGATCGCGTAGTTCCAGACAACGCCGACCAGCACGCCCGCTAGTCCCGCCACCCACCAGAGATGCTGGCCGGCGTAGATCCACGAGGCGATGCCCGCATTGGCGACGATGCCGATGCCGCAGGCGACGGAGAAGAGCGCGAAGGCCGGCACCACGCGCCAGCCCTTGTAGCGGCGGTCGCGATAGGTGAACTGATTGTTGAGCACGAAGTTGCCGCACATCGCGACAAGCGTCGCAAACACCTGCTGCGAGCTGAAATCGAGCGCAGGCACGGCAGTCATAAGGGTCCGCAGCACCGCCAGATGGACCACCACGCCGATCGAGCCGACCATCGCGAAGGCCACGAAACGCGGCGGCAGGATGCCCCGGAAAAGGTGGTGTATGATGAGATCGAGGAAATCGAAGGCGACCAGCACGCTGAGCTTGCTTTCTCCGGCCTCCCGCTTGCGGAAGACATAGTGCACTTCTGCCACCCGGATGGTGGCGGGCGAGCAGATCAGGATGTCGACGAGGATCTTGAAGCCGTAGTCCGACAGTTTCGGCGCGACATTCTCGACGATGTCCCGCCGGGTCATGAAGAACCCGCTCATTGGATCGGTGATGCCGACATGCGTCAGCATCCGCACCAGCCCGCTGCCCGTGTCGCTCAGGACCTTTCGGATCGGCGACAAACCCTGGCTGAAGCTGGCGGCCTCGAGCCGTGAGCCGACGACGATGTCGACCGTCCCGCCGCGCATCTGTTGAAGCATCTGCGGCAGGATGGATTCGTCATGCTGAAGGTCGCCGTCGATCACGGCGAAATACGGAGCGCTCGATGCCAGAACACCCTCGACGACGGCACCTGCGAGCCCACGGCGGTTGACCCGGCGGATGCAGCGCACGCGCGGGTCGTGGGCCGCGAGTTCCTTGGCCACCCGGCTCGTGCCATCAGGCGAATCGTCGTCCACGACTACCATTTCCCAGGCCACGCCCTCCAGCACGCGTTCGAGGCGGTCGAACAGGTTCTGGATGTTCGCCGCCTCGTTATAGGTCGGCACGATGACGGAGAGTTCGAGAAAGGGACCGTTGGGGCCGGTGATCGGCGGCGGGGTGACGGCCGTCAGCAGGGCTTGGTTCATCATCGCGGATCCAGGCTGGTCAGCAGCTTCGGGCCGAGCTGGCGATTGCGGGAATAAGGCAGCGGATAGGGGCGCGTCAGCCGATGCGCTTTCACTGTTATCAGGGTGGTTTCAACCATGCCCGAACGGCCGATCGAGAATGTTTCGGGCGTATCGAGATGCTCGAAATACTGTGCGAGATCGGCCATTTCTTCGCGGGCGTTCTTGGTGTTCAGGACGATAAGGGCGTCCTGCCCGACGAACTTGGCGGGATCGTGCGCGAATGCGAAGCCGCGCGGGTCGGGCGAAAAAACCACAACCGGCGGATCTCCGTTGAGGGCCTGGTCGATTTTCCCGCCTGTGATCCATTTGGTGGTCACCACGAAGCCCGGCGTCCAGTCAGCGGTCTTCTGAAGCGCGGCAGCGCCTTGCAGTGCGGTCCAGTTGAAGCTCTCAAGCGTCGGATCGCCCTTGCCTTGCAGGCCCGGTGCGAGCGTCTCGACCCAGCCTGTCCGCGCCTGGGTGACAAAGAGAACAGCGGTCGCAAGCGTCAGGCTCACCGACCAGCGCGCCCAGGTGCGCTTCGAGAACCAACGTGGACGCTCCTGCGCGACCCATACACCAAGCAGCGGGAAGACGAAGAACCAGCCCGGCATCGTCCAATGCGGCAATCCCCGCTGGCCCCAGAGGGGTACGACGGTGAAAAGAACGATGGCAGGTAAGGCCAGCCAGAGCAGGAACCTCAGGGGGTCGTTCGCCTTCGATGTCCTGACAGCCCAGACGAGAGCTGCGAACAGAGGTGCGAACACCCACGGGCAGAGGAAAAGCGCCTGTCCAGCCACCATCGCGAGAACGTGGGCTGGATGCAGCTTGGGAAGGGGGGCGCCACGGCCCGTTTGGAATGCGAAGGACACCCATTGATTGTCGGCGTTCCATATGAGAACGGGCGTGACCAAGGCGAGCGCGACGATGCTGGCGACGTAGGGGGCGGGATGCCGCAGCCACGCCCGGTGCTCGCGTGACAGGCACAGGAAAAAGAACACGCCGATGGGGAAGAATACGGCCGTGTATTTCGACAGGCCTGCCAACCCGATCCAGACACCGGCTGCCAGCCATGAACGCCACGGAGACGCGAGGCGTCCTGGCGCCGGAAAAAACAATCGCGTCAGCACGTCGGCTGCGCCGGCGAGGCAAAGGAGCAGGGGGCCGTCGGGCACCACCCAGCTTCCAGCGGACAGGAAGAAGAAGCCGGCCGCATTCAGGCCGACGAGTCCCCAGACACCGGCCTGCGCCCCGAACAGTTGGCGCGTCGTGCGGTAAACGAACCATGAGGTAGCGGCAGCCATGGCAATGAAGGGCAGGCGGACCGCCGCGCCGTCTCCGAAGAGCTGCATGGAGAGATAAGCGATCCACTGATGCAGTGGCGGATGATCGAAATAGGAGAGATCGAGCCGGCGGGAAATGGCGAGTGTGTAAGCCTCGTCGTTGCCGAACCCGCTGAAGGCGGAGACAGCGAGCCGGAGCAAGGTGGTGGTGCCGATGATCAGCAGCGCGGCTTTGTCGTGAAGCGAAAAACACGAGCTGCGCAGGCTCTTTCTATTGTCTGTCAAAATTCATCCCGGAGGGCTCAAGGCCAATCTTTGAAAATGTGCGGCTGGATCCGAAAAGAGCACGCGGATCAGCTGTGGACCCCCTCTGTCTTTAGCTTGGCTATTGCCGATTGCAACAGTCAACCCGCCGGACAAGCGGCCAGCTGGTTGAATCTGTCAATGCGTGTCCGGAGGGGCGTGCTGCCCCTGGGCTAGGCGAGCCTGAAGCCCCGAAACGCGACGTGTGGCCACTCTATGGCCACACAAGCCCAAAATCCGGCAACCGGCTGGAACGCGCACAGCTGCCAACCCTCCGCAGCCTTGGCGGAGCCGTCGATCGAGAGCACGGCGGGCGCCGCCCCTGGATCGAGCGATACCTCGAATCGGTCGAGCTCGGCGAGAAGCCCGAGGCCGAGCGCCTTCACATGGGCTTCCTTGCGCGTCCAGCACGCGTAGAAGGCGTCGCGGCGCAGCGCAGGGTCGAGGCGCGCCAGAGCCGCCAGCTCCCCGGGCGCGAAATGCGCCGTGGCGACATTTTCGAGATCCGGCAGATCCCGCATCTCTTCGAGGTCGACGCCGACTTCCGCATCGGGACTGATCGCCAGCAGGGCCCACTCCCCCGAATGCGCAAGATTGAACCACGGCATGGTTCGGCCCGAAAGGCGGGGCTTGCCGTGCGGTCCGGTCTGGAATCGCAGTTCTGCGGGTTCCGCGCCAAGCGCACGCGCGAGCAGCAGGCGCGTCAGCCCGTGCGCGGCGACAAAGGCCTGCTGGTCAACTCTCCTGCCAAGCCGCTCGGCGCGCGCCTGCTCCTCCGGGTCGAGGGTCTCCATGAGGCGCGCAAGCGCGACGGGCGGCCCATTGAGCGGCAGTAGCCACACCTGCACCTCGCCGGACGTAAGGCCCGGAGCCACCGCATCCAGCCCGACAGGTTCGAAAGCGAGCTGCGGGGGCACCGTCGTCATTTCCGTAAGACGCATCACGACGAGCCGTGCGCGCCTGCTTCCTTGCCCCAGACCTCCTGAAGGCGCCGGTCGCGGCCGCAGGTCGTGCGATAAAACTTATATTTCACCGGGTTCTTCTTGTAATAATCCTGATGATAGTCCTCGGCCGGATAGAAGGTGCTGGCGGGGACAATCTGCGTCACGATCGGCTGCGGGAACCGCCCTGCGAGTTCCGCTTTGGAGGCTTCGGCAGCCCGCTTTTCCTCGTCGTTCCCGTAGAAGATGGCTGCGCGATACTGCGTGCCGTGGTCGCAGAATTGGGCGTTCGCAGTCAGCGGGTCGATATTGCGCCAGAAGACATACAGCAGCTCCTTGTAGGACACGACGCCGGGGTCGTAGACGACCTTCACCGCCTCCGCGTGTCCCGTCTTGCCCGCCGAAACCTGCTCGTAGGTCGGGTTGGCGGCGCCACCGCCGGTATAGCCCGAGGTCGTCGAGAGAACGCCCTTCACCTTGTCCATGTCCGATTCGAGGCACCAGAAGCAGCCGCCCGCGAAGATCGCTGTGGCTTGCCCGGCCTGCGCCGCCGCTGGCGCTGGCATCAATGGCATGGCCATGATGAGCGCGAGGCTGAAAATGCCCATGAGAATGCGTTTCATCGAAAAGCCCTCCTTGATGCGTCGAGAATAAGCGAATCTCTCTGGAGTTACGACCCGGGGCGCCGCCTGGGTGCGTTCAGTTCGCTCATCATTTCGTGACAGGAGCACCGTCGCCCCGCACGTTTGCACCCGCCTTCATCTCGCAGATGCGATCCGCGAAACGGGCCGCCAGCGCCGGCTGGTGCAGGCTGCACAAGACGCTCATGCGGTTCTCCCGCGCGATTTCGCGGAGCAAAGCCAGGACGCTCTCGGCCGCGGCGGGATCGAGGCTCGCCACCGGCTCGTCCGCCAGCATGAGGCTGCTGTGCTGGACGATGGCGCGCGCGATGGCCACGCGTTGCTGCTGGCCGCCGGACAATTGGTCGGCGCGCTGAAAGGCCTGATCGAGCAGGCCCACGCGGTCCAGAGCGGTAAAGGCTGCGCGCCGGTCGGCCTCAGGAAAGCGCCCGGCGACCACACGCCAGAGGGCCACGTCGGACAACCGCCCGGTGAGTACATTTTCGAGCGCGCTGCGTCGCCGCACGAGATTGAACTGCTGGAACACGAAGCCGATCTCGTGCCGCGCCCGGCGCAGCGCACGTCCCCGCAGCAAATGCATGGGCTGATCGCCGACGAAGATCTCGCCGAAATCGGGATCGGCAAGGCGCGCCAGACAACGCAGCAGCGTCGTCTTGCCTGCGCCGCTCGGCCCCAGCAGCGCCACGAATTCGCCGGGCTCGACGTCGATCGAAAAGCGGTCGAGTGCCACAATACCGTCGTGGCTCTTGCAGAGATCCCGCACGTGCAAGCCTTGTCTCGTCATGACAAGCGCCTCCGAACCATGGCGCTGACCTGATCGACGAATGTCACCATGGCCAGCACGATCAGCAGTATCGCAAGGACGCGCGGAAAATCGAGCAGGTCGATACTGCTCTTCAACTCCTGCCCGATTCCGCCCGCACCGACGATGCCGAGCACCGTCGAGGCGCGCAGATTGAATTCCCAGATGTAGAGAACGCTCGATGCGAGCGCGGGCAGCACGTCGGGCAGCAGCGCATGCACGATGATCTTCAGCCGCCCCGCGCCGCTCATGGTCGCCGCGTCCACCGGTCCGCGCTCGACCGTTTCGATGGTCTCCGACCAGAGTTTGGCGATGGACCCGGCCGAATGAAGCGCGATGCCGAGCACGCCCGCGAAGGGCCCGAGCCCGACCGCGGCAACGAACAGAAGCGCGAAGACGAAACTGTCGATGCCGCGAAGCACGTTCAGAAGCGAGCGGGCCGCAATGTAAAGCCCGCCCACGGGAGCGGTATTGGTGGCGGCACAAAGGCACAGTGGCACAGCGATAATTGCGCCGACAGTCGTGCCGAGGCTCGCCATGGCGATGGTCTCCGCCGCGCGATGCAGAAGCGTGGTGAAATCTTCGAAGTTCGGCGGCCATGCGCGCGCCGTCCACGCCGCTAGCCTCGGCAGCCCTTTCCACAATCGCCAGAAATCGACATCCGCGAAGGCGATGCAGAACGCGTAGAAAACACAGACCGCGATGAGGATCGCGGTGAAACGCAGCGCGCTCGGCCGCCGGGGGGGAACGGGCAGGGGATGCTTGTCGAAGATAGCGCCGGTTCCTAGCGTTTGATGATGCCGAGCGCCACGCCCGCATCCTCGATCATCGAGTAGGACGCATGCGAGGCGGCCACCCAGCCTGTATAATGCGCGGGCATGAGCGTCGTGGCGCTGGTGTCGTCGATGCCCAATGCAGCCGCGCGGACCTTGGCGGTGATGGCAGGATCGAGTCCCGCGCGGACGACGAGCGCATCGTTGGGCAACGGGTCGGACGTCCACACGATCTTTACGGCATCGGGGCCGATCAGCCCGCGCTCGATCATGCTGCGCAGATTGCGGTCGTAATCGGTCGCCAGATCCACCTGTCCGTTGGCCACCGCGATTTCGTTGGCCGGATGTGCCGCGCCTTCGCGGTATTTGAAGAAGCTTTTCGGATCGATGGATTGCGACTTGAACCAGAAGGTCGGCACCAGCCATCCCGATGTCGAGCCGCGATCTGCGAAGGAAATGCTCATGCCCTTCGCGGCCTCGGGCCAGTTCTTAAGGTCGAGGTCGGGGCGCCCGACGATGATGGCGTAGTAGAAGGGTTTTCCATCATATTTCACGGTGGCGACGGCCTGCGCTCCGCCTTCCTGGTGGGCGAGCACATAGCCCCAGGGTCCCATCCACGCGACATCGGCCTGTCCATTGGCCAGCGCGGTCGCGATGCCGGCCCAGTCGGTCGTGACGACGAGTTCGTATTCGACGCCCAGGGTCTGCGCGAGATGGCGGAAAAAAGGTTCGTAGGCCTTTCGGGTATCTCCCGGCGTGGCCTGGAACGGCCCTACTGCGAAACGCATCTTTTCAGCCGCATTCGCGTCGTGCGAAGCCAGGCACGCGGCTGCGAGCAGAAACCCGAGGGCTGCGAGGCGCTTGCGGGCAGGGCCGTGAAACATGCGACGATTTCCAATTCACTGGGCTACAGGCGAACTCCGCCGAGGCGGCGCTATGAGACCCGAACCTCCGCCGCATTCAATCACCGACCTGTGCATTTTCTCGTGAACCGGGACGTGACAGGGAAGTGGCGACGCACCACCAGACAACACCGGAGACAGGCTTGCTACCCTGGACAGATCGGAAGGGCCAGATTTCGCCCCTCAAGCTCATCGTCTTTTTGGCGCTGTTCGGCCCGGTGCTTTGGGTGGCCTGGCAGGGGTGGCAGGGCGACCTCGCGCCAAAGCCTGTGAATGAGGCGATCCACCAGATCGGCTCCTGGACCGTCCGGCTGCTGCTGATCTCGCTGGCTGTGACGCCGCTCCGCTCCATCGTCCATTGGCCGAGGCTGGTCGACGTGCGCCGCATGCTGGGCGTTGGCGCGATGGCCTATGCGCTGCTGCATTTCGCTCTCTACATCCTCGATCAGGGCGGCGACCTCTGGCGGGTTGCCTCCGAAATCGTGCTGCGCATCTATCTGACGATCGGCTTTGTGGCCCTGCTGGGGCTCGTCGCTCTCGGCGCGACATCGACGGACGGCATGGTGCGCAGGCTCGGGGCGGTCAGATGGAACAAGCTGCATCGGACTATCTACCTGCTCACGGTCCTTAGCCTCGCCCACAGCTTCCTCCAATCCAAGGTGGACGTGACCGAACCCGTGCTGATGACCGGCCTTTTCCTCGTGCTGATGGGCCATCGTGCCCTGCACAAGCGCGGGTTCCGGGGCATGGCCTCGCTGGCTGGCCTTGCCATCGCCTGCGCTGTCCTGACCGCGCTCATCGAGGCTGGCTGGTATGCGGCCAAGACCGGTGTCGACGCCGGGCGGGTGCTGGCGGCGAATCTGACCATCGACATCTCGATGCGGCCCTCCATGTGGGTTCTGCTCGCCGCCCTCGCGCTCGTGCCACTCAGATTTCTGGGTGAGCGGCGGTCGCCGACGCGCGTCGCTCAGCCCGTCGCACGCCCTAGTCGGGCATAGGTTACGCCGCGCGGCGCGGCTCCTGGTGGCCCCTGCATATGATGATACGCCGGGCACGCGCTTCCTCGTCGGGCTCGATGGTCAGGGTGAAATATCGCCGCCCGTCGTGCAGGAGGACCGTGACGTGGTGGAGCCCATCAAGGATGTCGATGAGCGTGAGGCGGCGCCGCGGGTGCCGGAACTCGGCGCAGGACGATTCGAGCGCCCCGCCGGCTTCGATCCATTGCCCGGCGACGACCGAGGCGATTTGCACGTCTTCCGCGTAGTTGCTCCGCACCGCCCGGCGGTCGCCCCGGTTCCAGTCATCGACGGCCCGGGCAATTCGCTGCTTGATCTGCGTGGTCAATGTTCGAGCCATCGGCAGCCTCTCAATCTCCGTCCGTTCAACCAGTTTGGGGTTGCTGAATGCTTTGCCGGGTCGTTCCCATTTGAATGAACGGGCGAAATAGATGTGCACTGCGGCGATGCGTTCGCTTTTGACGTGCTTCTTGAAGAAACCGAGTTTCCTTGAGCCCCGATGGCGAGCAAAATGCCCGGAAGGCGCAGATCCTCTCAACGCTAAGCTCAGGTTGTCCATGTCCCAGCTCCCCATGCCGCCCATTCCCCCCGAGCTTCGCGCCCTCATGGCCGAGGTGGGCCCGAAATGGCGGGAGAACGTTGCCAGCAATGTGCGTATGATCGTCGAGCATTTCTCCGCCGTGCTGAAACTCGCGCCACGCGAAGGCGTGGAAGTGACCTCCGAGATTCCCTATGGCCCGCATCCGCGTCAGTGCTTCGAACTGTTCAAGCCATCAGGCGAGGCGACCGACAGGCCGGTCGTGATCTTCGTGCACGGCGGCGCCTTCGTGGAGGGCGACCGCAACCGCTCGGACGAGGTCTATTCGAATGTCTGCGTTTACTTCGCGCGGCACGGGATCGTCGCTATCAACATGGGCTATCGGCTCGCGCCCGACGCAGTCTATCCCGAAGCCGCAACGGACATCGCCAGCGTCGTGAAATGGGCGCAGGAGCACGCGGCCGAACTCGGCGTCGATCCCAAGCGCCTCTTCCTCATGGGGCACTCAGCCGGAGGCTGTCACGTCGGCTGCTACGCCTACGACAAGCGCCTGCAGCCCGAGGGCGGCCACGGACTCGCCGGGGTCATCATCATCAGCGGCCGCATGCGCGCCGACAATCTCCCCGAGAACCCGAACGCCCGGAAGGTCGAAGCCTATTTCGGAACAGATGAGTCCAAGTTCGAGGACCGCTCGCCGGTCACCCACGTCGGCCCCGAAAGCCCCCCGACTTTCGTCGCCTGGGCCGAGTACGAAAATCCGTTGATCGATCTCTATTGCGCCGAGCTGGTCTATCGTCTGGCCACCGCGAAGCGGAAGGGGCCGCCGCTGGTCTATATGCCCGGCCACAACCACACGTCAGGCATCGCGCATATCAACACCGCCGACGACGTTCTGGGCGCAGCCTTGCTCGACTTCGTGCGCAAGACGGGTTGAGCTTCCGCGCCGTCATTGCGAGAAGCGAAGGTACGAATCAATCCAGGAGTCGCGAGACCGCCCTGGATTGCTCGGCTTCGCTCGCGCTCGAGCCCTAAAGAAGATCCTCGATCCTGATCGGCACATGACGCACGCGCACACCCGTCGCGTGATACACGGCGCTCGCAATCGCGGCGGCTGTGCCGATGTTGCCGAGTTCGCCGAGACCCTTCACGCCCGCGGGGTTCAGGTCGTCGTCCCGCTCCGGCACGAGGATGACTTCGAGCTGCTGGATGTCGGCATTCACGGGGATCAGATATTCCGCGAGGTTGTCGTTGGTGTAGCGCGCGGCGCGCTCGTCGATTTCCGTCTTCTCGTGCAAGGCATGTCCGATGCCCCAGATCATGCCGCCCATCAACTGGCTGCGGGCAGTGCGTGGATTGACGATATGCCCTGCCGCGAAAGCGCCGACGATGCGCGGCACGCGTATTTCGCGCGTGCGCGCATGGATGCGCACTTCCACCAGTTCCGCACCGAAGGCGAAGCGCAGCTTGTCTCCGCTGGAACCGCCGCTGAGAACGGGCGTACCCTTGTAGAGCTTGCCCACGCCGCCCTCGCTCTGGCCCTTTGGTGTGAACTCGGCATATTCCTCGATCACGCCTGCGCCGAGACGCTTGAATGTTTCTTCCAGTTCTTCGGTCTCGCCCGAAGGTCCGCGTATCGCGCCATCGACGAGATCGAGTTCGGCGGCACTGCGCCCCGCCAGCGGCCCCTCGTTCGAAGACCCCGCTGCGCGAAAGAGCTTCTCGCGGATGGCGTCGCAGGCCTTGAAGACAACGCCGCCGACGCTCGCTGTCGTGTTGGAGCCACCGGCGACAGGCGCGGGCGGCAGCGATGAATCGCCCAGCACGACCTCGACATTTTCGAGCTTGACGCCGAGCCGCTGGGCCGTCATCTGCGCGATGACCGTATAGGCCCCCGTGCCGACATCATGCGCCGCCGTTTCCACGCGCACCTTCCCCGCGCTCGTCAGGCGGATGCGCGCGGTCGCCGGGCCGATGTTGGTGGGATAGACGGCAGTGGCGCAGCCCCAGCCGATCAGCCAGTCACCATCGCGCATGGAGCCGGGCGCATGGTTGCGCTTCGACCATCCGAAGGATTTTGCTGCCTCGTCGTAACACGTCATGAGCGAGCGGCTGGAATAGGGCTTGCCGGTGATCGGGTCTTTCTGCGTGTCGTTCATGCGGCGAAACTCGATCGGATCGAGCCCGAGTTTCGCTGACATCTCGTCCATCGCCGCTTCCAGCGCATACATGTAGGGCGTCTCGGGCGGCGAGCGCATGAAGCCCGGCGTGTTGCGGTCGGCATGCACGATATTCACATGCGTGACGACATTGCCGAAGTCATACATGCGGCAGGTGTCTTCCGTGCCGCCCACCAGATAGGCATCTGGCCGCGAGGTAATTTCCCAGCCCTCGTGCGCATAGGCGACGAGCTTTCCGTCCGCTGACGCGCCAAGACGGACGTGGTGGCGCGTCTCCGCGCGATAGGTCGCGATGGTATAACCCTGGTCTCGCGTCGCAACCAGCTTGACGGGCCTGTTCAACCTGCGCGAAGCGACCGCAACGAGCGCGGTGCGCTGCGTGAGCGAACCCTTGGAGCCGAACGCGCCGCCCACGAAGGCGCTGTGCACCTGCACTTTCGCCGGGTCCATGTTCAGCTGCTTGGCGATGCCGTTCTTCATGCCGTAGACAAACTGGCTTGGCTCATGAACGACGAGGTGGTCGTCCGCCCACAGACACGTCGTGGTGAACAGCTCGATAGGATTGTGGTGCATGGTCGAGGTGTTGTACTCGACGTCGACGACGACCTGAGCCGACGCCAATGCGCCTTCCGCGTCGCCGACTCTCGGATCTTCGTGTTTCTTCGAGGCCTCGGACGCTGCTTCCGTGGTCGTGCCCGCCGAGTCGAAACCCGCGCTCGGCGGCTCGACCGAGGCGTGAATGCCGACCTTGTAGGCCGCTTCGCGCGCAGCCTCGTAAGTGTCGGCGAGCACCATCGCGAGGATCTCGCCGTCATGGGAGATGTCCCGGGATTTCAGCGGTCGGATCGTGGTGCCCATCGGCCCGCCGGCGCTGAAGAGCGGGGCGTCGTGAATCTCGTTGCCGATGTTCTGATAGGTCAGGATCTCGAGCACGCCGGGCACCACTCGCGCGGATTCCAGATCGATGCTGGTGATGCGCCCCTTGGCGATGGCGCTCGTGACCAGGAATGCGAATGCGGGGTTCGGCACCGCCACGTCGGACGGGTAGCGCGCTTCGCCGGTGACTTTCAGGCGCCCGTCAATGCGAGGCTCTGGGCGGCCCATGTTTTCCCCGGGTTCGGGTGCGGCAATGCTCATCCGCGCATCTCCATCTTGCCGGCCTCGAGCAGGGCACGAACGAGCGTCTGCTTGCCCAGTGGAATCTTGTAGGCGTTGTCGCGAAGCGCCGAGGCATCGGCGAATGCGATCTCGGCGGCCGCCATCGCGCTGCTCTCGTCAAGGCGCTGGCCTGCGAGCTCCTGTTCCGCCGCCTGGGACCGCCAGGGAACGGTTGCGACGCCACCGAGCGCGACGCGTGCGACGCGGACCGTATCTCCGTCCATGTCGAGCGCGACAGCAGCGGATGCGACGGCGAATTCATAGGACTCGCGGTCGCGGATCTTCAGGTACAGCGAGCGTCGTGTATAGGCGGCTGCGGGTACGAAGATCGACACGATCATCTCGCCCGGCAAGAGTGCCGTCTCGATGTCGGGCCGATCTTCCGGCAGCTTGTGCAGGTCCGCCAGCGCGATGCTGCGCGGCCCCCTCGGCCCGATCGTGTCGACCTCCGCGCCCAATGCAATCAGCGCCTGCGCGAAATCGCCGGGGTAGGTAGCAATGCATGCGCTGCTGGTGCCGAGCACCGCGTGCATGCGGTTGACGCCTTCCTTCGCAGCGCAGCCGGAGCCGGGATTGCGCTTGTTGCAGGCGGTCCAGCTCGTGTCACGGAAATAGTTGCAACGCGTGCGTTGAAGAAGATTGCCGCCGAGCGTCGCCATGTTGCGCAACTGCTGGCTCGCAGCCAGCATGAGCGATTGCGCGATGACGGGATAATCGCGCTTTACGTCCTCATGCTCTTCTGCCTCCGCCATATGCACGAGAGCGCCGAAGCGCAGACCCCCCGCATCGGCGGTGATGGCTGAAAGCTTGTCGTCGCGCACGCAAGAGAGATCGATGAGTGTGTCGGGACGCAGCACGTCGAGCTTCATCAGGTCGAGAAGCGTCGTGCCTCCGGCGAGAAAGGCGGCTCCGCCCTTGCGCGCCAGATCCGCCGCAGCGGCTTCGGTCTGCGGGCGCTCGTAGACGAAAGGCCTCATTTCAAGCCCTTTCCATGCTGGTCTTGGCCTGCTTCACGGCGGCGACGATGTTGGGATAGGCGGCGCAACGACAGAGGTTGCCGCTCATGTATTCGCGGATCTGCGCATCATCGGACGCGTGCCCTTCGGTGACGCAACCGATGGCGGACATGATTTGCCCCGGCGTGCAATAACCGCACTGGAACGCGTCATGATCGATAAACGCCTGCTGCATCGGATGCAGCGTACCGTCCGGCGTTGCGAGCCCCTCGATGGTGGTGACCGCGCGGCCCTGCATGCTCGCTGCGAGCGTCAGGCACGACAGCACGCGCTTGCCGTCGACGAGGACCGTGCAAGCTCCGCATTGTCCCTGATCGCAGCCCTTCTTGGAGCCGGTGAGCCCGACATGCTCGCGCATGGCATCGAGGAGGGTGGTGCGCGGGTCGAGCGAAAGACGTTGCCGCTGGCCGTTGATCGCGAACTCGACATTGAGACTGTCGCGTGGATTGCGCTGCGGGCCGCCGCCGTTTGTATGGTTCATTGCGATCCCTGCGACTGTCGAAAGGCCGTTCGCACACAGCCGCGACAAGGCTCGCGGCACGATGAGTGAACCGAACGATCCTTTTCCGCATGGGTTCCTCGCGCCGTTGCTGCGATGCGGCACGTAGCCTCGCAAGGCCCGCACGTTCACGTGAGCGATGCGCACGAAAGCTCAGACGACGGTGCCATTCCTGATTGCGGTCAGCGTCTGGAGTGGCAGTTCGGACCAGATCTCGTCGCGAGTAAGTGGATTGCTCGCGACGACGACAACGCGATCCCCGGGGCTCGTCACGGTCGAAAAATCGACGCGCAGATCCTCGTCGACCAGGGTCGCCACGCCGAACGGCGCTTGCCGGACGAGGTAGTAGAGCTGCTTGTTGCAGAATGCGTAGAGCGTGCGGCCTTCGCTCATCAGCACATTGAAGATGCCGAGCGTGCCGAGATCGCGGCAAAGCTGGCCCAGCGCCCGGTCGAGCGCAGCGGGTGAAGGCAGGGTGGCGAAGGACGCTCGCAACTGGTCGAGCAGCCAGCAGAAAGCGTGCTCGCTGTCGGTGGTGCCGATGGGGTGGAAGAGCTTGAGCCGCCGCTTCTTGATGCCCTTCAACTGGCCGTTATGGGCGAAGGTCCAGGCGCGGCCCCAAAGTTCGCGCGTGAAAGGATGCGTGTTTTCCAGGCCCACGCGGCCACGGTTGGCGCGGCGCACATGGGCGATGACGATCTCGCTCTTCAGCGGATAGTCGCGCAGCAGCCGCGCGATCTCGGAATGCGCGCTTGGTTGCGGATCGTGAAAGGCGCGCGTGCCGCGCCCCTCGTAAAAGGCGATGCCCCAGCCGTCACGGTGCGGGCCGGTGCCACCGCCGCGCTGTGCCAGCGCCGCGAAACTGAAACGAATGTCGGTCGGGACATTCGCGGTCATACCCAGCAGTTCGCACATGATCGGACGCCAGCCTCCAACACCCGGGCGCGCAGGCCCGAGTGATTCCCTGGAGGCAATCATGCCACGCCGCAGCTTCTCGCGTCAGAGGCGACGGTCGTCGAGCGTGTTGCTGGTGCCACGGCCAGCGAAAAGCCAGTTCCATAGAGCGAGAACGATGAGCGCGCCGACGACGGCGCCAATCAGGCCCGCGCCCTGGTTCGGTCCGTACCAGCCGATTGCTTGTCCGAGATAGGTCGCCACCACCGCGCCGACGACGCCCAGCAGAGCCGTCATGATGAAGCCGCTCGGCTCTTTCGGCGCGCTGGAAATCATGCGTGCGATCAAACCTGCGACCAGACCGATGAGAATCGTCCAAATCAAGCCCATGCTTACCCCCTCTATCCGCGGTGGCTGAATGCCGCCGATAGGCTCAGAACGATCCAGCTTTGCTGGGGTTCATTTTGCAGACGAAGAAGATGAGATGGTTGTTTCCAGACGTTCGGTGGCGCCAAACCGGGCCGCGACCTGCGCGCGAGCCGCCGCGTCCAGATGCAGGCCGAGCTTGGACCGCCGCCAGAGCACGTCCTCAGCCGACGCGGCAAGCTCCACCGAGCGGAGATAATCCAGCTCGGCCATCGTGAACCCGTGGCCGAAGTCCTGGCCCAGATCCTCGGGTTTCGTGGCCGTCCCCAGGAAATCCGAGGCCCGCGTGCCATAGGCGTGCGCAAGCCTCATCGTCACCTCCGGGCTCAGAAACGGATGGCGCGACCGCAAATCCCCAGCAAAGGCAGCAATGTCGCCGTCGGGAACATCCCCGCCGGGCAGAACCGCCTCTGCCGTCCAGGCGGGACCCATCGAAGGGAAGAAGGGTGCGAGATCCGCCAGCGCGTGTTCGGCGAGGCGGCGGAACGTCGTGATCTTGCCCCCGTACACCGAAAGGACCGGTGCGCCGCCCGCCCGGTCAAGCTCCAGCACGTAGTCGCGCGTGATACTCGGGGCATCGGCGGTGCCGTCGTCGTAGAGCGGGCGCACGCCGGAAAAGCTGTGCCGGATATCGCTGGGGCGCAGGCGAGCCCGCATGAAACGCTCAACGCCGGCGATCAGGTAGCCGATCTCGTCAGGCGTGATCGCCGCGTCCCGCGGGTCGCCTTCGAAGGCAACATCGGTGGTGCCGATCAGCGTGAACGCGCCCTCGTAGGGAATGACGAAGATGATCCGGCCATCCGGATTCTGGAACATATAGGCCTGCTCGCCCTGATAGAGCCGATCCACGACAATGTGGCTGCCTTTCACGAGGCGAACGTGGCTGCGCGCAGTCACCCCGAGAGCGCCGCCCAGCACGTCGCCAACCCATGGGCCGGCCGCGTTGACGATGGCGCGTGCGTCGACTTGCTCGTCGGTGCCGTCGGCCCGCATGAGCGTCGCACTCCAGTTCGCACCCTCGCGCCTGGCCGTGACGAGCCGGGTGCGCAGGGCGACCGACGCGCCTCTTTCCCGCGCGTCGAGCGCGACGAGCGAGACCAGGCGTGCATCGTCTACCCAGCAATCGGAATAGACGAAGGCGCGATCCACCCAGTCCTGAAGCGGCGCTCCGAAGGCATGGCCAGCGCGGCGGATCTGGCCGCACGCGGGCAGGCGCTGACGTTTCGCCAGATGATCGTAGAGAAACAGCCCGATGCGCACGAGCCACGCAGGCCGGATCGCGGGATCGTGCGGGAGCACGAAACGCATGGGCCAGATGATGTGCGGTGCCTGTGAGAGCAAGAGCTCGCGCTCCTGCAGGGCTTCGCGCACGAGGCGAAACTCGTAATGTTCGAGATAGCGCAACCCGCCGTGGATCAGCTTGGTCGAGGCGGAGGAGGTGGCACTCGCGAGGTCTGCCGCCTCGACGAGCAGCACAGAGAGGCCGCGCCCGGCGGCATCACGCGCAATGCCGCAGCCGTTGATTCCGCCCCCGACGACCAGAATGTCGAATGCCATGCCTGAACGTGTCCCGCTTCTCGGGCATCATGCTGGCGCAAAGCGCCGCGCTTGACCAGCGGTCAGGCTAGCCTAAGGCCAAGTCAACCTTTCGTGACGCGGGCCTTGCATCCCGGTAGGTTGCACGCATGTACCTGTCCAGGCGAAAAGTCGCCGGGAGGACACGGGCCATGACCACACGTAGAAGCTTGCTCGAAAGAGGCCGCGCCCTGCTGGGTCTGGCTGCGCTCGGCGCGATGTCCTCCGGCGCGCAGGGCGCGGAGGAAATCTTCGAAACCACCAAATCGGAAGCCGAGTGGAAAAAGCTGCTGACGCCCGAGCAGTTCGACGTGCTGCGCAAGGAGGGCACGGAACGCGCCTATACCAGTCCGCTCAACAACGAGAAGCGCGCCGGGCTTTTTCATTGCGCAGGCTGTGACTTGCCGGTCTATTCGTCCAAGGCGAAGTTCGAAAGCGGCACGGGCTGGCCGAGCTTCACGGCCTCGCTCGACAATGCCGTGCGCACCAAGAGCGACCGAAGCTTCCTCATGTCGCGCACGGAAGTGCATTGCCGCCGTTGCGGCGGGCACCTCGGGCATATTTTCGATGACGGTCCGCCGCCCACGGGCAAGCGCCATTGCCTCAACGGCGTGGCGCTGAAGTTCGTGCCCGGCGCTGAGCAAGTCAGCGGATGACGCCTGCGGGGAGCCGCCGCGCGCTTCAGGTTGCGGTCCTTCTGGCGATCTGCGTTCCCATCGGCGCCGGCGGCGCGGGCGTGTTCCTGGGCGCGCGCTTCACCGGTGGGGATGCCGCGACATTGCTGCAGGACAGCCACTTTCGCTATCTCTCGGGCTTGCTGCTGGGGATCGGCATCGCCTTCGGGCTGACGATCCCCGACATCGAGCGGCACGCGTCGACATTCCGTCTGCTGACGGCCATCGTTTTCTGCGGCGGGCTGGCTCGACTTCTGGGGTTGTTTGCAGCGGGCACGCCGCCGACGCCAATGATGTTCGGCCTTGCGATGGAGCTGTGCGTGACGCCCGCGCTCTGCTTCTGGCAGAATTCCGTCGCGAGACGCGCCAAGGCGCCCGCGACGGAGTTTTGAATCAGGCCTGTTCCTTGCGGAACTTCGTGCGCTCTGCATCGCCCGGCTTCGGGTCGCCGAAAGGCTCGCGCTTCTTCTTGTTGAACTTCGAAGGCGCGGCGACGGGTGCCGACTGATCGAGCCTCGTGAAATTCAGGTCGGCCTGGCCGGCCTTGGTTTCCTTGCCCGGATGCATCATGGCGACGGCGAAAGCCTCCGCCGCATCGGCCGTGACCTCGAATTTCGTTTCCTTGTCGAAGATGCGGATGGCGCCGATCTGGTCGCGCGAGACCTTGCCGCGCTTGCAGATCATCGGCAGCAGCCACTTCGGGTCGGCGTTGTTCTTGCGGCCAATGTCGATATGGAACCAGACACCAGCCCCGCGCGGGCCGCCAGCCGAACGGGCAGGCGAGGGGGAGCGGGGCTTTTCAAAACCTTCGCTCCGGGCGGGAGCAGCAGCGGCATTTCGCTCCTGCCACGACGGGCGCTCCGCCCGCTCGGCTCGCACCGGGCGCGACTCGCTGCGGCCATGGCCGGGATCGACGACGTCCTCGGGGGAGGGCAGGCGCTGCCTGTACATGCGGACCAGCGCGGCGGCGACTTCCTCGGCCGAGCGTTCGGCCAGGAGCGCGCGCGCGAGGCTGACGTCTTCGTCCGTCGATTCGTCGCTGAATACTTCGTCGCGCATCAGGCGCTCCTGATCCAGCTTCCGGATTTCTTCGACAGTCGGCGGGCCGCACCAGGTCGGCTGCACGCCTGCATCGACGAGCAGGCGTTCGGCGCGACGCCGGCGCGCCTGCGTGACGACAAGGACGGCGATGCCCTTCTTGCCCGCGCGGCCTGTACGGCCGCTGCGATGCTGGAGAGTTTCTGCGTCGTTCGGGATCTCGGCGTGAACGACGAGCCCGAGGTTGGGCAGATCGATGCCGCGCGCAGCCACGTCGGTCGCCACGCAGATGCGCGCGCGTCCATCGCGCAGCGATTGCAGCGCGTGGGTGCGCTCGTTCTGGCTCAGTTCACCCGACAGCGCGACGACGGTGAAGCCGCGCTCGAGGAGGGCGGCGTGCATGTGGCGAACGGCTTCGCGCGTGTTGCAGAACACGAGCGCGCTGGGCGATTCGTAGAAGCGAAGCAGGTTGACCACGGCATGGTCGACCTCGTTGGGAAGCACGCGCATGGCGCGGTACTCGATGTCGGCATGGGCGCGGACGCCCGCCCCGACCTCGATGCGGAACGCATCGCGCTGATATTCGCGGGCGAGGTTCACGATGACCTTGGGGAGCGTCGCGGAGAAGAGAAGCGTGCGGCGTTCGCGCGGAGTCAGCTTCAGGATTTCTTCGAGATCCTCGCGGAAGCCGAGATCGAGCATTTCATCGGCCTCGTCTAGGACGAGGGCCTTCAGTTGGGAAACGTCGAGGCCCTTGCGCTCGATATGATCGCGCAGGCGGCCGGGCGTACCGACCACGATATGCGCGCCTTCCGCCAGCAGGCGGCGCTCGCGGCGCGGGTCCATGCCACCGACGCAGGAAACGACTTTCGCCTTGGCGCCGGCATAGAGCCAGGCCAGTTCGCGATGAACCTGAAGCGCGAGTTCGCGCGTGGGGGCGACGACGAGGGCGAGGGGGGCGGCTGCCCGCTCCATCACTTCGGCATCGCCGAGAAGATCTTCGGCAATGGCCAGACCGTATGCCACGGTCTTGCCCGAGCCTGTCTGGGCGGAGACGAGGAGATCGCGCCCCTGCGACTCGGGCTTCAGCACGGCGAGCTGAACGGGGGTCGCCTCGAGATAGTCGCGCTCGGTGAGTGCGCGAGCAAGGGTCGGATTAGTCGCGGGAAAAGCCAATGTCTCGGAAACCTTCGGAACGGGGGCGGAGGCACGCGCACTGTGCGCACGCACCTGCTGGGCGGCATGACCGGTTCAAACGCCGCTGATAATCCGTCTCATACGCCTCTTTTGGCCCGAACGCCACCCGGCATTCAGATCGGGGCTGACAGGGGCAATAGAACGTGACCCCCGCTTCTCCCGGTGGGAGAAGCTGCTGCGCAGCAGACTGATGAGGGGTTAGGGTGCTGGGTTCTGAGAGGCGGTAACCCCTCACCCGGCCGCTCCGCGGCCACCCTCTCCCATTGGGAGAGGGTTTTGGCCGCCGTTTGCATTTCGTGAAATTCCACCGCAAGCTTTGCCTTATGGCGCATCGCTCGATCCCCATTGCCCGCCGTCTCCGCGCCGATCAGACCTCGGCCGAAGGGGCGCTGTGGACGCAGCTTCGCGGGCGGAGGCTGGAAGGATGCAAGTTCAGGCGGCAGGTCCCGATTGGCGGGTTCTTTGCTGATTTCGCCTGTCTCGACCTCGGCCTGACTATCGAGCTCGACGGGAGTCACCACGCGCTTCAGATGGAAGCCGATCTGGCGCGGCGGGCGCTCATCGAAGCTCGCGGATTTGTGGAGCTGCGGTTCACCAATGTCGAAATTGCTGAGCGCATGGATTGGGTTGTGCAGGAAATTCGCCGCGCTATCGACACCGCACGCGGGCTCCCGATGCGCGACGCACGACCGCGTTTGGATCTGTAACGTGAACAACGCGGCCCCGCTTCTCCCGGTGGGAGAAGCTGTCTGCGGAGCAGACTGATGAGGGGTTACGGTGCTGGGTTCTGAAAGTGGTAGCCCCTCACCCGGCCGCTCCGCGACCACCCTCTCCCTATGGGAGAGGGTTTGCGCAGCGAGCTTTGATACTGCGAAAGACCCTCTCCCACCGGGAGAGGGTGCCCGTCAGCAGTCTCAGACCACTTCCTTCGTCGTGTCGGCATCGGCCTGGCGCTCGTACCACTTCGGGTCCATGCGGCAGGGAACGCCGTTCTTGCGCAGCGTCTCTTCGTATTCCTGGCGGATATACGGGTCTTCCATCCAATAGGGGATGGCCGTGCCGCCCTGGTTCACGTCGATGGCCGTGTAGTCGGTGTGCTTCTCGCCGGGCGCACCGGGATCGCGACCCGGATTGTGCGGGCCGAACCACGCCGTCAGGCGGAAGTCTTCCTTCGACACGCTGAAGTGCTGGTGATACCAGCGCGCGCCACCCGGAGCCGCCGTCACGAGACCGACCGGCTCGTAGTCGAGGCGGTTGACCTGGTCTCCAAAACCATCCTTCCACGGCGTCTCGCCGCAGCGCTCGGGCCAGCTGTAGGTGTAGCCCTTGCCCTTGAGGCAGATCAAAATCGCCGCGGACGTATGCGCGTGTCCCTTGGAATAGCGGCCGTTCTCGTGCTGGCCGATCCAGTAATAGAAGGCGTTGTTCGTCATATAGGGCTCGACGCGGCGATAGCCGACCGAACGGCGGTTATCGAGCGGCAATTCACAATTGATGACGTCGGGGATGAAGTTCGTCCGGCGCTGCGCGAGGCCACGCACCGGATCGGGCGAGATTTCGTCCTTGGGCTTGAAGAAGTCTTCGTCGCCGTTGAAACGATCGCGGAAGACAAAGGGATTGTTGAACACCGCATCCACGTTGTTCAGCTGGTTGAGCACGTTCGGAGCGGTCGTGCCGCCGAGCAGCAGCGCGCCGCCGGACGTCGCATTGACGAGGCGGTACCAGGCGTTCATCGGGATCGAGAACATCGAGCCGGCCTGCCATTCGAAGACGTGCTTCTTCGTATCGCCTTCCTGCCAGACTTCCGTCGTGCCGCGACCCTCCACGACGAGGAAGATTTCCTCGTACATGTGCTTCTCGGGGTTCAGGGCGCCGCCGGGCGGAACCTCGACGACGTAGCAGCCCCACTTGGTTTCGGTGCCATAGAGCTGGATGAAGTGGCCCTTGCCGCCACGACGCTTCCAATTGAACAGCGGCAGGTTCTGCACCTTGCTGATGCCGATGCCGCGGAAAGTCGGGATACCCTCGGCTTCCATCCAGGCGTCGTAAGGGGTGGGCTGCTTCTTGAACTCGCCGAAGCCCGCTTTCCGCGTGCCTGCTGGCTCGTGCCAATGCTGTGTCTTGTCGTCGGGATCGTGAGGCATGGATGACACTCCTTCGGGGTCGATTCTTATTGCAGTTCGCCGATAATCGACGAAAGCCTGTCGGCGGTTTCCTTCGGCGTCGCCATGATCTCGGTGACGATCTTCTGCAGTTCCTCGCCGGAAACCGGGTCGAGATCCAGCTTCGCCTTGCCGGCGTCTTCGAGGAACGCCGGGTCCTTCATCGTCTTCTCGAAAGCTTCGCGCAAAGCCTTCACACGCTCTGCCGGCACGTCCGGTGTTGTGAAGATCGGGCGTCCGATGGTGGCGGGTGCGGAGAGCAGGCGCAGCACCGCGCGGTCGGAATCGTTCTTGGCGAGGTCGATCAGCAACGGCACGTCGGGTAGATCATGCGCCTTCGTCAGGCCGATTTGAACGAGAATATTGATTTTCTTGTTCGTCAGCCAGTCGGGCCGCGTTGCTTTCCAGGACGCCCAGCTGTTGGACCCCCGACCTGCGACCTCGCCCTTCTCCATGGCGAGATTGATGTCGTTGCCGCCGGGATAGCCGAGGATGATCTTGAATTTGGTGCCGAGCAGGGCGTTCATCACCTTCGGGTATTGCGACGAGGTTGAACCGCCGGTCGCGCCCATCGGCACGTCCTTCTTGGTCGCATCCTCGATCGAGGCGATGCCCGAAGTCGCCCAGACCACGGTCGTGTTGTTCTCGGCGCTCGGATTGCCGATGTAGTTGAACTTCGTGGTGTCGAACTGGATGGTCTTGTCGCCGACCGCCTGCTGCAGGGCGAGCGACTGGTCGGCGGTGGCGAGAACGGTTCCGTCCTTGGGTGCGATACGGAACATGTAGCCCGCCGCGACGCGGCTGCCTCCGCCCGGCATGTTGCGCGCCACGATGGACGGATTGCCCGGAATGAACTGGCCGATATGGCGAGCGACGAGCCGCGCATAGGTGTCGTAACCACCGCCCGGCGTGTAGCCGATGATGAAGTCGATCTGCTTGCCCTTGTAGAAGGCTTCCACCGATTGCTGCGCGGCCACCGGCTGGCTCGAGAGGCCGCCAATCAGAGCGGCGATACCGGCCAGGTATGCTGTACGGAGTGTCATCTGTAACCCTGCGTTTCCATGAAAGAGCTTTTTTGGCGCGCCCCACCCGGACCTGGGTCCAGACAGGCGCACGGCCCATGTGGCATGATTGACACAGACCGGCCCCGAAGGGTAGTGCGCGAAATGGAAACATGGATGTGCCGGATTCAACTAACCCCTGGGCCACGGAGCAGTTGAAGGTTAGGCCTGCAGCCTTGCCTCCACCTCGGCGAGGAGCACCTTGACCTTGGCAGGAAGTCTCTCGCTGCGGGGCCTGAAGGCCTTGATGGTCCGGTCCGACAGGATGGAGCCCGAGAACAGCGAAACGAGCGCCCTGCGGGCCAGCTCTCCTGTGACCGAATAGAGCGGCAACCGCGTGATGCCGAGCCCCTCGGTCGCGGCGAGCAGGACGGCATGTTCGAGGCTGGAGCGAAAATTCCCGTTCACGCGCACGACGAAACGCGCGGCACCGCGCGAAAACTGCCATGCGTGCGGATCGTGCTTCTGCGTTGCATGCACGAGGCAATTGTGGGCGAGGAGATCCTCCGGCTCGGCGGGCGTGCCTTCGCGCGCCAGATAATCCGGAGAGGCGCAGACCACATAGGGCGCCGGTCCGAGATCCTGCACCATCAGGCTCGAATAGAATTCTTCCCCGGAGGTGAAGGGCCTGCTGCCGATGAGCACGTCCATGCCGCGCCGCAGGATGGTAGTGGTGAAATCGCCGACGGTCAGTTCCACATTGAGATCGCGGAAGCGCTTGCCGATCGCGATAGCCGCTGGCGCGACGAGGCTCTGTCCAATGCCGGGGCTCGAATGCACACGCAGCACGCCGCGCATCTCGTCGCTGGCGGCGCTGACATCCGCGCGAGCCTCCTCGAGTTCGGCGAGGATGCGCACACAATGGTCGTGGAAGCGCGCGCCGGCCTCCGTGAGCACGAGGTGATGCGTCGAGCGGTTGAGCAGCTTCGCCGACAGGGCCGCCTCGAGCCGCGCGACATGCTTGCTGACGGCCGAAGTCGTCTTGTGCAATTCGCGTCCGGCGGCTGTAAACGTCCCGCGCGCGACGACGCGGGCGAAAACGGCCATATCTTCCAGGTTTTCCATCACCCTCTCGGGACTACATCTGCGTCAGGCGTGACTTTGGACTTTTGGCGCAATGCGCCGCCCCGTCAACCTCAGGGCCTCACGCCAGGCGTCTCGACCTTCATTCCGCGCGCCCGCTCGGCCAGGAACAGTTCCAGATTGATGAATTCGGGCGACCCATAGGCGAAGGGCTCGGATCGCGTGCCCGCCATGCAATTGCGCAAGCGCCTTTGCAGCGAGCCGACCGATTGCCACTCCAGCCGGTAGATCGGATAGGCCGTCGGATGCGCCTGCGGAATGGGGCTCGCGCCGACATGGTCGCCCGCATGTTCGTCATGGCACTGCGCGCAGGAAAAATTCAGCTGCCCCATGCGCCGCGTATAGAGCGCCTCGCCCTCCCGGCGAAACGGCGCGAGCCGGGTGTCGTCAGGTGGCGAAATCGGCAGCCCGCGCGATTGCAGGCCGATATAGGCGGTCAGCGCGAGACTGTCGCGCCCTTCGCGAGCGAGCGCCGGGGCCGCTTGCCGCTCGCGCCTGCATTGATCTATGCGGCCCGCGAGATCGATCGGGGTGCCGCTCCCCTCGTTGAAGGCGGGATAGCGCGCGGCCACGCCCTTCATGCTGACGCTCGCATCGCCGTGGCAGGACGCACACGATTTTTGCGCGCTGCCCGCAGGCGTGCTCCAGAGGCTTTCGCCGTCGAGCACGCTCAGCATGGCGGGGTTGGAGAGGTCGTCCATCTGCAAGGCCTGGCTGTCGCGGCTCATGTACTCGAAGCCCGATTTGCGCCCGTCCTGTGCCATCGCGCCGGGCACCGCACAGAGCCATGCCAATGCGAGGACGAGGCGCGCGCGCATCTTCATTCCACGCTGATCGGCGCGGTCTGCACCTGCGTCTGGCCCTTGTCGTCGGTCCAGCTGAAAATCAGCGTGCCGCTTTCGGTCGCAACGGTGGTGAAGGCGATGAAGGGATTGGCCGAGATGGCCGGGAACAAGTCGGCGCTGAAGACGACCTCGCCGTTGTAGGTGCAAACGAAACTCTTGATGATGTCGCGGGGCACCAGCTTGCCGTCGGCCCCCGTGCGGAAGCCGGTTTCCATCGGATGCGACATCAGCGTCTTGATCTCGATGATCTCGCCGCGCTTGGCTTTGGCGGGAACGTTGAGGAGGGCGCGTGCCATTGTCAGCTCTCCACGCAGGCGGGCAGGGTGACGATGACTTCGCGGCTCGCTGACCAGAAGGTGCCGTCCTTCATTTCGGCGATGGCGATCACGTTCTGCGAGTCGTTGAGCCGTATGCGCGTCGACGCGCTCGCGCGCCCGCAGCGCGGTGTCAGGTGAAACATCGCAACCTGCGGCAGAGGGTTCTTTTCGTTGAACACTGCGATGCGCGTGACGTAATCCTCAGGGGTCATCGGGCTTTCGACGCTGACCGACAGCGGCACGGAATTGCCATTCTCGACCAGCAGCGTCACGTCCAGCTTCACGCGGCCCTCGTTGATCCTCGCGCCCTTCGTGAACTCGTTGATGACAGCCTGCATGCTCTCGGGCGTGGCGCGCGCAGGTGCGCTCGTCAGCACGACGAATGCGCCCGCTGTCGTCGCCAAGGCTTGCCGCCGCGTGATTTCGCTCATTTAGGCTCCTCGCGAAGCGTCAGGAGAAACGCCACGACATCCTCGATTTCGCTCGCATCGAGCACCGGCTTGCCGCGAAACGCCGGGGCCACGCGGTTCAGGTCGTCGATGCGATAATAGGCCGGCATGATCGTGGCGGGGTTCACTTTCGTGCCATCGATGATGCGCAGCCGCAATTGCCCTTCGCTGAGCCGCATGCCCGCGCCCGAAAGGCTCGGCGCGAGATCGCCCTGGAACCGCTCTTCCGGAAACGGGCCGGTGTGGCAAAGCAGGCAGAGCCCCTTCTGGCGATCCGCAACGATGGCGCGTCCGCGCGTCGGATCCCCTGTCTGCCCCGTGAGCGAGGCTGAGATGGCACCGTTCTCGATGCGGAACGGCCGCAGCTCCTGCGCCCCGACCGAGCCCGTCATGATGAGCAGCGCGCAGGCGATCTCAACCGAAGACTTCGCTGGTGATCGTCTTGAACCATGCATCCGCATAAGTGGCTTCCGAGGCGCGAACGGAGGAGGGCGCTTTCGCCGGACTGACGCCGCCAGCACCCGGCACATCGGCAAGCAGGCCCTTGTCCGGCGCATAGACGCCCGCGACGGAAATTCCATAGTCCGGCGCGAGCAGGGAGTAACAGGTGTTGATGAGTTTCGGTTGCGGCGCGGCCTGCCCGCGCAGCATAAGCACGACGGCCTGAGCGCAGGCTTTCGCCTGGGCATTGGCTGCGAAGGCCGACTTCGGCATGCCGCCTGCGATGGCCGCATCGCCGATGACGTGAACGCCCGCCTGCGCGCGCGCCTCGAACGTGACGGGATCGATCGGGCACCAGCCCGTCTGGTCGGCGATGCCGGACTCCACTGCGATGCGCCCGGCGCGCTGCGGGGGGATGACGTTGCCAACATCGGCCTTATGCGTTCCAAACTCGGTGACGAAGGTCTTCTCGCCCGGCTTGATCTCGGTGACGGTGCCGCCCGAGGACTGGCCAACCCATTCGACCATGTCGCCGTAAAGCTCTTTCCACCCCGCGGTGAAAAGCCCCTGTTTGGAGAAGGCATCCTTGGCGTCGAGGATCAGCACCTTCGAACGCGGCTTCTTCGTCTTGAGATAATATGCAATGAGGCTTGCGCGCTCGTAGGGGCCGGGCGGGCAGCGGAAAGGATTCGCGGGCGCGGATATGATGACCGTGCCGCCATCGTCCATCGCCTCAAGCTGGCGGCGGAGCAAAGCGGTTTGCGGCCCTGCCTTCCAGGCGTGCGGCATGATCTCGGCGGCGGCGGCATCGTAGCCGGCCAACGCATCGAAGCGGATGTCGATACCCGGTGCGAGCACGAGCCGGTCGTAGGGCAGCACCGCGCCGTCCGCCAGGGTCACGCGACGCGCTGTGCGATCGATCGCTGTCGCCGACTGGCGAGCGATGCTGACGCCCTCCGCAGCCAGTGCATCGTAGGTAAAGCTCTGGTCCTTCAGATCGCGCAGGCCCGCCAGAACGGCATTGCTGAACGGACAGGAGATATAGGTCGCCTGCGGCTCGACCAGCGTCACCTTCAAGCCCGCGCGATGCAGGAAACGGGCACAGGTAGCGCCCGCGAACCCGCCGCCGATGACGACCACCTGCGCGGATGCCTGTGCAAGTGCGGGCGCAGCCAATGCGCCTGCGGCGAGCCCGACGATGACGCCTCGGCGTGTGGGGTGGCTCATGGCTTGTTCCCCGGCTGGGCGCTGAGCCAATCGGCAATGGCCTTGCTTTCGGCTGGCGTGAAGCCCTTGGCGATGCGGTTCATCAGCGTTGCCTCGCGCGTACCGTCCCGGAAACCGGCCATGGCTGCCGCGATCTCGTCGGCCGAAAGCCGCGAGAGCGAGGGCAGGGCCGTCATGCCGGCGCCATGACAGCCGAGGCACGCCGTCGCGCCCGGAGGCGCGGCGACGAAGTTGGGCGAGGCGCTCTGAGCCCGCGCCGCCGATGCTGCGAGGAGGAGCACAATAAGTGCTCCTCCCACGCGGGTTGCGGCGTTCACACGACGCATCGGCTCAGGCCTTGCGCAGGTCTGCATGCTTCAGCGGGAAGGTGCGGATGCGCTTTCCAGTCGCCGCGAAGATCGCGTTCAGCACCGCAGGCGCTGCGACGAAGATCGTCGGCTCGCCGACACCGCCCCAGAACCCGCCGGAGGGAACGGGATAGGATTCGACCGCCGGCATGTCCTCCATGCGCATCACTTCATAGCTGTCGAAATTATCCTGCTCCATGCGGCCGTTCTTGGCCGTCATCTCGCCGAACAGAAGCGCGGACAGCCCGTAGGCGAAGGAGCCTTCGATTTGCGCCGCGACCTGCTGCGGATTGACGACATGGCCGCAATCGGTGGCCGCGACGATGCGATGGATCTTCAGCTTGCCCGCATCGCTCACCGAGACTTCCGCGCAGGCCGCGACATAGCTGCCGTAGCCCATGTGCTGCGCGAGGCCGCGATAGACGCCCGGCGCTGCCGGCTTGCCCCAGCCGGCCTTCTCGGCGACCGTGTTCAGAACGGCCAGATGCTTCGGGAAATCCTTCATCATCTTGCGGCGGAACTCGAGCGGGTCCTGACCCGCCGCATGCGCCATTTCGTCGACGAAGCTCTCCAGATAGATCGCGTTCTGGTTGTTGTTCACGCCGCGCCAGAAGCCCGGGCGGAAGGGCGGATTGCGCATGGCATGGTCAACGAGCAGGTTCGGGATGTCGTAGCCGAGTTGGCCTTCGGGCCCCTTGGCATTGAGCCCCTGGAACTGCGCGGGATCGCGGCCTTCCACCAGTGCTTCGGGGCGCAATCCTGCCAGGATCGACTGGCCGGAGATGCGCATGTGCATGGCGACAGGATTGCCCTTGTCGTCGAGGCCGCCGACCATCTTGCATTGCGTGATCGGATGGTAGGTGCCGTGCGTCACGTCCTGCTCGCGCGACCAGATCAGCTTGACGGGCGTGCCCGGCATTTCCTTGGCGATGAGCACCGCCTGACGCACGAAATCATGGCTCGACGAGCGACGCCCGAAACCGCCACCGAGGTTGAGACGCGTGACGTCGCATTTCTCGATCGGCAGGCCTGCGGCCGTAACGGCGGTGGCAAGCGCGGCCTCCGCATTCTGCGTGGCTGTCCAGACATTGCACTTTTCGGCCGTCCAGACGGCGGTCGCGTTCATCGGCTCCATCGTCATGTGACTCTGGTAGGGATACGAATAGACCGCCTCGATCTTCTTCGCAGCACCCGCCAGCGCAGCCGTGACATCACCCGCCTTGTTGCCGACGAATGCGTCCTTCGCGTCGAGGCCTTCCTTCAGCATTGCAGCGATGGACTCGCTCGACACATTCGCGTTCGCGCCTTCGTCCCAGACGATCTCCAGCGCATCGAGAGCCGTCTTCGCGCGATACCAGGTGTCGGCGACAACCGCGACGCCGGTGCCGTCGATCAGGATGACCTTCTTGACACCGGGCATCTTCTCGATCTTCGCGGCGTCGAAGCTCTTCACCTTGCCGCCGGGAACGGGCGTTTCCTTGATGGCTGCGTTGAGCATGCCCGGCAGTTTCAAATCGATTGAATAGATCTGCTTGCCATTGAGCTTATCGACGGTGTCGAGCCGCTTCAGCGGCTTGCCGGCGATGGTCCAGTCCTTCGGATCCTTGAGCTTCACATCCTTGGGCGGCTCGATCTTGGCTGCGGCGTCAGCCACCTTGCCATAGGTCGTGCTGCGGTTGGATGCGCCATGCGTGATGACGCCCTTCGACACCTTGCACTCGGAGGCAGGCACTTTCCAGCCATCGGCGGCGGCCTGCACCAGCATCATGCGCGCGGCTGCTCCGCCCTTGCGCACGTAATCCTCCGACGTGCGGATGCCACGGCTGCCGGCTGTCTGGAACTCGCCCCAGACGCGGTTGCGCGCGACGTTCTGGCCGGGCGAGGGATATTCGGTCGTGACCTTCGACCAGTCGCATTCGAGCTCTTCGGCAACCAGCTGCGAGAGGCCCGTCAGCGTGCCCTGACCCATCTCGACGCGAGCGATGCGAATGACCACGGTGTCGTCAGGCTTGATGACCACCCAGGCATTGACCTCGGGCGGCGTCGCACCTTGCGCGTTGGCGAAGGGGATATGGAAGCCGAGCGAAAGACCGCCCGTGGCAGCGGCAGATCCGGCAAGGAAGCTGCGGCGCGAAACATTTTGCGCAATCGTCATGTGAACCTCCCTGAGAATTAGCCGCGCTTCGTGTTTTCGGAGGCCATCTTGATGGCGGCACGAATGCGATTGTAGGTGCCGCAACGGCAGATGTTCGACATCTCGCTGTTGATTTCGGCATCGGTCGGGTGCGGCTTGCTCGCGATCAGGGCGGCGGCGGCCATGATCTGGCCCGACTGGCAATATCCGCACTGCGGCACGTCCAGTTCAAGCCAGGCTTTCTGGATCGGATGGGTCACGTCGGGTGAAAGACCCTCGATCGTGACGATCTTCTGATTCTCGTTGAAGGAGCTGACCGGAAGACTGCACGAGCGCATCACGACGCCATCGACATGCACGGTGCAGGCGCCGCACGCCGCGACACCGCAACCGTACTTCGTGCCGGTGAGACCGACCTGTTCGCGAATCGCCCAGAGCAGCGGGGTGTCGGGTTCGACGTCCACGTCGTGGACCTTACCGTTGATATTCAGGCGCGCCATTGATCTCTCCCGTCCCGCCGCCGCTCCTGCAATGGGAGCATGCTTGCTTTCGTCTTCGAAGACGCCGCAGATTATACGAGGTCCGGAACACTGTGTAGATCAATCCGGGGATTGAAGGTCCTCGGTTCACAACACGAAAACGTGTCGGAACTTCTCGCGGCGCAGCAATGGCGAGCGCGCGGACGCGCCCGCCATTGAATGGGCTACTGCATCGGAGGAACCGTATCGCCGATCGTCACACGCTTCATGAGGCGACGTTCCTTGTCGCTGAAGTCGGTCCGCGCGTGGCTGGTGCAGCGATTGTCCCAGATTACGATGTCGCCCACCTTCCACTTGTGCTGATAGCTCAGCGCCGGATCTTCGATATGATCGCAGAGTTCCGTGATGAGCGCCTGGCTCTCCTCGTCGGGCATGTCGATGATGTGATCGGTCATCAGCCGGCAGAGAGAGAGCGCCTTCTTTACGGTCTCGGGATTGCGTCGCACGACCTTAGGGATCGCATGGGGCCAGAGTTGGGCGGTCTTGACGTCACGGCTGGTTGCGGCATAGTT
>JAQGKD010000109.1 GCA_028290285.1 Hyphomicrobiales bacterium | reverse complement strand
GCCAGCGGCCCTCGACCATCACGCGATCTGCCCGATGCGCGCCGCAGAGAACCAGCGCGGCCAGAGGGTCGCCCGCACCCGAGAAGCGCAACTCGTCCAGCGTGAACATGCCGAGATCCGCCCGCTTGCCGGGAGCAATGGCCCCGATGTCGTCGCGCCCGAGGCAGCGTGCCGACCCCTCGGTCGCCCAGCGCAGCGCGTCCAGATGCGTGACGGCGGAGGCGCCATAGAGCAGGCGATTGCTCATCAGCGCGTGACGCACGCTCTCCATCAGGTTGGAATTGTCGTTGGAGGCGGAACCGTCGACACCGAGGCCGACGGGGGAGCCCGCCGCTTCCAGCTCATTGGTCCGGCACTGGCCTGAGGCGAGCACCATGTTCGAAGTCGGGCAGTGGCAGACGCCGACACGAGCGCGGCCAAGGCGTGCAATCTCCGACTCGTTGAAATGGATGCCATGGGCGAGCCAGACTCGCTCGTTCATCCAGCCGACCTCCTCCAGGTAATCGACGGGACGGCAGGCAAATTTCTCGCGGCAAAAGTCGATCTCGTCGCGCGTCTCGGCGAGATGCGTGTGCATCCGGCAGTTGCAGCGCTCGGCCAGCGCCGCCGTCTCGACCATCAGCCGCTTCGAGACGTTGAAGGGCGCACAGGGGGCCAGCGCCACCTGCGTCATCGCGCCCGGCCGGAGGTCGTGATAGCGCCCGATCACCCGCTCGCAATCCGCGAGAATCTCGTCCACGCCTTGCACCGCGCCGCCCGGCGCGTTGCCGCCCTCGTCTTCCGTCAGGTTCAGCGAGCCGCGCGTCAGCGTCATGCGGATGCCGAGCGCGGCCGCCTCTTCGGCCTGGATGTCCATCGCGGAATCCAGGCCCGGCGGGTAGAGATATTGGTGGTCGGACACGGTCGTGCAGCCCGACATCAGCAGTTCGGTCAGCGCCAGCCGCGTCGCAAGACGAAAATTATCGGGGTTGAGGCGGCTCGCCCAGATCGGAAACAGCGCCTCGAGCCAGGGGAACAGCTCCTTGTTGATCGCGTCGGGATGGGCGCGCGTCAAGGTCTGGTACATATGGTGATGCGTGTTGATGAGGCCCGGCAGCACGACATGCGCCGAGGCGTCGAAGGTCTCGTCAACGGGCGCGGAGGGCTGAGCCCCCAACGGCACGCATTCGACGATACAGCCATTTTCGACGACGACACCCCCCTCGGCGCCCGAGGCCAGAATGGCCAGCGGATTTGCGATCCAGACACGCATTCTCATGTTTCCTAGTGAAGCCTCAGCATGGCCCGTGCAGATGCTGCGACGCAAGCGTCACGCGCGTTTGAGTGTGGCTCAGCCGGAACCCCCGTCCCACCCGGATGTTCACGCGGCATTCGCCAGCGAAAAGGGAACATCGCATGGGTAATCAACTCGACGGACACAAGGTCGCCATTCTTGTCACCGACGGCTTCGAGCAGGTCGAACTGACCGAGCCCATGAAGGCCTTGAAAGCAGAGGGCGCCGAGGTCTCCGTGGTGTCGCCGAAGAGCGGCCAGATCCAGGGATTCCAGCATCATGACAAGGGCGACAAGGTGAAGGTCGACCTCGACCTCGCGTCGGCTCGCCCCGACGAATTCGACGCCCTTATGTTGCCGGGCGGCGTCATCAACCCCGATGCGCTGCGGCTCGAGCCCATGGCCATCGCCTTCGTAAAACATTTCGTGGACAGCAAGAAGCCCATCGCAGCCATCTGCCATGGGCCGTGGACACTAATCGACGCGGGCGGCGTCAAGGGGCGCAAAGTGACGTCATGGCCATCCCTGCAGACGGATCTTCGCAATGCGGGCGCGCAATGGTCCGACGAGCCGGTCATCGTGGACCAGGGCCTCGTCACCTCGCGCAAGCCGGACGATCTCCCGCAGTTCAACGCCAAGATGATCGAGGAATTCCGCGAGGGCCGCCACGACAAGACGCACTCGACGGCGGCTGAGTAGAAAGCCTGCCCAAATTGGGTGCGGCCCTGTCTGCCGTCATTGTGAGCGCAATGACGGCAGACAGGGCGCTCCTCCCGATCCTTGTTGTCAGGACGCCCTCCGATTGGGTAGCTTATTTTCAACAAGAATCCAGAATGGGAGGATTACATGACGATCTCCGTGAAGCCCCTCGATGCCGCCTGTGGCGCCGAAGTCTCCGGATTCGATGTCCGCAACATCACTGCGGAGGACTCCAAGGCCCTGCTCGAGGCCTATCTCCAGTATCATGTGCTCGTGATCCACGGGCCGACCATTACCGACTCGGAACTCGTGGAACTCGGCCGCTGCTTCGGCCCCATCGAGAAGGCGCGGGTGAAGTCGCCCTTGTCCGACCGCGACGACATCATGGTGATCTCGAACATTCGCCAGAACGGCGAACTTGTGGGCTCGCTGCCGGATGGCGAGATGTCCTATCATTTCGATCGCATCCATCAGGTGCAGCCGTGCAAGGGCGCGGCCCTGCACGGGCTCGAAATTCCCCACGAGGGCGGCGACACCTGCTTCGCCAATATGGTGCGCGCCTACGAGACTCTGCCGGAGAAGACCAAGCAACGCATAGAGGGATTGAAGGCGCTGAACACGTTCACCTATGGCGCAACCAGCCGTGACGTCAAGACCGCCGAACTCGGGCCCCATGCGATCCATCCGGTCGTGCGACGCATTCCCGAGACCGGCAAGAAGGCGCTCTATGTCTGCCGGCTGATGACGGACAAGATCATCGACATGCCCGAGGACGAGAGCCAGGCGCTGCTCGCGGAACTTTGCGATCACATCGAGGATTCTACGTTGACCTATCAGCATGTCTGGAAAGTCGGCGACATCGTCGTCTGGGACAATCGCTGCACCAGCCATGCGCGGAC
>JAQGKD010000088.1 GCA_028290285.1 Hyphomicrobiales bacterium | reverse complement strand
CGCCCATTGGCTGAGAAGCTCAAGGACACACTCGGCCCTGTGGTGATCGAGAACCGGGGCGGCGCAGGCGGAACGTTGGGGGCTGCACTTGTCGCACGGGCAGAGCCGGACGGTCATACGATCCTGTTCGGCTCAGGTGCAACGCATATCGTCGGGCCGGTCCTAGCGACGACGCGGAGCTATCACCCGACGAAGGACTTCCGGGGCGTCGCCATCATTACCGTTAGCGGACTGGCGATCGCCGTCCATCCCTCGCTCGGCGTAAATGATCTCCCTGCTCTGCAGGCTTATGGGAAAAGCCATCCTGGCGCGCTATCCTACGGATCGGCAGGCGTGGGATCGGCAACCCACCTCGGGGCAGAGCTTTACAAGATGCTCATTGAGGATGGCTCCATCGCTCATGTGCCCTACCAAGGTGGCGCTCCTGCGCTGAACGATCTCGTAGGTGGGCAAATCAAGCTCGCTTTTCTCAATGTGAGCGGCCCGCTCTTCGGATTGCATCGAAGCGGCGCCGTCAGATTGCTCGCTGTCACGTCAGCGAAACGCTCACCCAGTGCGCCGGAGTTTATGACGGCTGTCGAACAGGGGTTGCCGGAAATGGTGGCGCTCAACTTCAACGGTCTCTTCGTGCCGACCGGCACGCCGGATGCGCTCGTGCAACGCATCGCTGCGGCAGTCGCGTCCGCACTGGGTGATCGCCAACTGACCACGCTGTTTCAGGCTGCGGGGCTGGAAATCGCCACGCAAGCGTCGCCGGAAGAGGCAGACCGTTTCATCGAAGATGAAATCGCCCGCTGGACGCCGCTTATGAAGCAGATAGGCTTGGCGTCCGGCGCGAAGTAGATCTCAACAATGGAGGAAAGCATGGCGATACAACTCAAAACGACGCGTGTCGAACTTAACAATGCAGTGTTCTCGTTGCCGGACATCGTAGCCAAGGCCGAGGGCTACTTTGAGCAGGAAGGCCTCGATGTCGAACTCGTATTGCCGGAGAAGCGCCGCCAGATGATCGCTGCGGCTGGCGAGCCCATCAAGGAGCATGCAGCCATCCAGTCCTTCCTCTGGCACGAAGGCATCGAGAAAGGCGAGTTCTCGGTATATCACGCCTGCGAATGGGGCCAGATGCGCCGAACGCAGGACACCGGAACCGGTGTGAAGGTCATCACCAAGCGCGCCGCTGTTTCGACCCAGGCGATCGTAGTTCGCAAGGACTCGCGCTACAACGTGCCGCAGGATCTCGCTAACGTGGAAGTGGCCGTCAACTTTCACGCCGGATCTCACTACATTACGCTCGGCATGCTCGCAGGCTTCATGCGCAAGGACGAAGTGAAGACCGTGCACATCGGCGTGCCGAACCAGCGATTCCGCGCCGTGCTCGAAGGACGCGTCGAGGCCGCCGCGGTGATGGAGCCGTGGATATCTCTTGCCGAACAGATGGGCCTCAAGGTCATCACCGAGGCTTTCTACAACGGTCTCGAAGTGGCGGACACGTCGGTCGACGCCGAAGTCTTCACGGGTCTGCACCGCGCTCATATCAAGGCTGTGGATAAAATCAACGAGGACATCCGGCCTTGGCTGCATCACCTCGTCAACGAGGTGCCCAAGGAGCTGTTCGACTTTAAGGCGAGCCATCTGCATCTGCCGCGCCTGCGCTACAATTATCCGGAGCCCTACGCGCCGGAGGAGTTCAAGCGCACACAGGAGTGGATGATGGACTGGGGCCTGATCAAGCAGGACAGCACCTGGGATAAGCTCGTCGACGTGCGCATCGCCGTCTGAAAGGTTCGACCTCCCCGCCGTGCATCGGGGAGGTCGACGCCTAATCGCCAGCAAGACGTGATGCGCAACACTTTCGTCGGCGCGAAGGTGTGCCGAGAGGCGCTCCAGATATGTCACCGTCCGCAACCCATGCGCCCGGGGCAGCCTGCGGTAGCTATTTACTTTTTGCTTGGCCGCCCCTATTCACGAGCCCGCTACACCTTTGTATTGCCGCACGCGTGTGGGCGTAATTCGGCGCGACCATAGGAGGAGCGTTCGTATCCTGGTTTCGGCCTTCTCGCCTTGCGACGCTTGCGGATTTATGCAGAGATTGGCGCACGCGCGGGACACAGGTCCGCCGCCGGAGGAACGCTCATGCCCCAGCAAAGTGATGCTGCCGGGTTTCACTCGCCCGCCTGCGAGTGCTGCGGCGGGTTGGGGCTCAGGCTTTCCAGACGCGGTCTGTTCGGCGCGGCGCTCGCGGGAACCGCGATCGCTCATGAACTTGCTGCGCCGACAGCCTGGGCACAGGCCGCGGCGACGCTCCCCGGCCGTGGCGAATTCGTGATCCGCGGCGGCTACGTCCTCACCGTCGATCCCGCGCAGCCCGACCTGCCGACCGGCGACGTGCACGTTCGCGACGGCGTCATTGTGGCGATAGCGGAGACCGTCGAGGCGCCCCCCGGCGCCGAGATCATCGACGCACGGCGCATGATCGTGATGCCGGGGCTGATTGATACCCACTGGCATGTCTGGAACAGCCTCCAAAGGAACTGGCTGACCGACGAAGCCGGCTACATGGCGACCAAAAACGCGACCGCTAAACATTACTCAGCCACCGATTTCTACAACAGCAGCCGCCTCGCCTTCGCCGAGGCGTTAAACGCCGGCGTGACCTCGACGTACAACTATGCGCACAACGTCATCTCGCCCGAACATGCGGCGGCCGAGATGAAGGCCCATGAGGACAGCGGTATCCGCGGCGTCTATGGCTACGGCTCGCCGGACCTACATCCGGAGGGATCGCAGATGGATATCGACGACTTCAAGCGGGTGCATCGCGAATGGGCGCGTCGCTCCTCCCGCGAGAAGGACCTCGTCAGGCTTGGCGTGGCGCTGCGGGGGCCGCGCTCCACAACGTCCGAGGTCTTCGATCTCGAGATGAAGACCGCCCGAGAACTGGGCGCGCCGATCATCTTTCACGGCGGCCAATCCGTCCGCGCCACGGCCTCGACGGCGGAGCTGAAACAGAAGGGCTACCTTTCACCGAATCTCACCCTCGTGCATTTCATCCTTGCGACGCCGCAGGATCGAGAGAACATGGCGGCGAACGGCGTTTCGCTCAGCTATACCACCGAAGGCGAGCTGAAGCAGCGTGTCGGCGACGCCGGCGGGCAGTTGTTGCACATGGCGCACGCCGGCGTGAACGTGTCTCTCTCCTTCGACGGGAATTCGATCTCGCCCGTTGACCTGTTCTCCTCGATGCGCATCGCCTGGGACATCGCGACGCCGAAGGAGGGGACGTCTACTGAGATGCTCGCACCCTTGAAGTTCATGCAGTGCCTCGAGATGGGTACGATCAATGGCGCCCGCGCGCTGGGGCTCGACAAGATCACGGGAAGTCTCACGCCGGGGAAGCGCGCAGACATCATTCTCCTGCGCGCGGACGACCTCAACATGGTTCCCTTCGCGAATGTGGACTGCGCCATTGTGCGCTCGGCGACGCCCGCGAATGTCGACTCGGTCATCGTGGACGGGCGCGTGGTGAAGCGCGGCGGTCGCTTGACGGGCGTCGATGTAGAGGCCGTGAAGCGGGCGGCAGCTGCTTCGGCCTACGCCATTCGGCAGAAGGCCGGTGGGCGGTTAGCTCCGAAAACGGGCGTAGCGCCGGCCTATTGAGAAGGCGGCGCTCGGGCGCGGCGGCATCACTCGAGCTGGGAGACGAAGATGAGGTCTGGTCGCCGCCATGGTCGCGTGCTGGGCGCGCTCGCCTGGCTTCTCGTGTCGTCGGCCGGCGCGCTGGCGCAGGGCGAGCCCGCCTTCTTCGCGGGCAAGACGATTAGAATCAGCGTAGGCGCCGCAGCGGGCGCTGCCTATGACTTCATGGCCCGCGTCGTCGCCAACCACTACGGCCGGCATATCCCGGGCGCGCCTTCCTTCTTGGTTGAGAACCTTCCCGGCGCGGGCTCGCTCATCATGCTCAACACTTTCGCCAAGCGTGCGCCAGCTGATGGTACGGCCGTCGCGCTGCCTTTGGGCGGCCTCGTGCACGAGGCGCGACTTCACGGCCTGTCGCGCGACGGTTCGAACGTGCAGTTCGATCCGCGCGGCTTCGCGTGGCTCGGATCTCCCGCGCAGCAGCCGCTCGTCTTCGTTATCTGGCGCGACGCGCCGTTTGAACGATTCGCGGACCTTCAAGCGCGGCCGTCGACATTCGGCACGACCTCTTTCGGCGGCGACAATTACGCCATGCCGATGCTCACCAATCAGCTCATGGGAACCAAGATCAAGATTGTGGCGGGCTACAAGGGCGTAAACGACATCTTCCATGCGATGGAGCAGGGAGAAGTTCAGGGCAGCGGCATGGTGGTCGCAAGCCTACTCGCGAAGGAGGACTGGATGCGGGAGCGCAAGGCGCGCGTCCTGCTGCACTTTGGCGCGGACCCAATGCGCGGCATGCCGGACGTTCCTGCGGCTTTGGACTTCGCGCCGAACGAGGCTACGCGGAGTATGCTCCGCCTTTACGCTCTCAAATATAAAGTGACTTATCCCTTCATCCTTCCGGCTGGCGTTCCGCCGGAGCGGGTCTCCATGCTTCGCACAGCTTTCGACGCCCTCATGAAGGACCCGCCATTCATCGCAGAGGCGCGTCGGTTCGGCATCGACGTGGACCCGGTCAGCGGACGGATGATCGAAGAAATCGTCGCCGAGATCGACCGGGCGCCTCCGGAAGTCATCAGCCGCTTGAAGACTTACATCAATGCAAGCGAGCCCAGCGGGAGTTCAAAATGATAACACGTCGCACGATCACGACGGCCGGGCCGGCCAGTGCGCTGCTGCCGAGCCTTTCTTTGCACGCGTTCGCCGATGAGTATCCCAGCCGCCCCGTGCGCTTTGTCCTTGGCTACGCGGCGGGCAGCGGTCCGGATCTGATTGCACGCTTCTTCGCCGACCGACTGAAAACGCGGCTACGTACCGTGTTGGTAGAGAACAAGCCGGGGTTCGGCGGCAATCTCGGCGCGGACCAGGTCGTGCGCTCGAAGCCTGACGGATATACGTTGCACCGGCCGGCGGTCCCTCGCTCGCCGCGGCCCCAGCAATCTATCGCAACGTTCCTTTCGATGTGCGCCGCGATCTCACCATGGTCGCCATGCTGTCGCGCCAACCCACCCTGCTGGTCGTTGGACAACCATCCCCTGCCCGTACTCTGGCTGAGCTGTCGGCAATCCTGCGCGAGAAAGGGGACAAGGGGCGCTGGGGAACCGCAATTCCCACGGCGCGCGTTTTGGGCGCCCTCTACAGTCACAGCATCGGTGTGAAGCCGGTGGAAGTGCAGTACAAAACGTCCGCGGACTGGATCGCCGATCTTAATGGGGGCTCGCTCGACTTCGCTTTCATAGACGCGGCATCCGGGCTCGGCCACGCCCGCCAGAACCGCATTCGAGCTCTGGCGGGCTCCAGCGGCGATCGCACCGCGGCCATCCCTGATGTTCCGTCAATGAGGGAGGGCGGCATCGACATCGACGTCTCGAGCTGGTGGGCGATCTATGCGCCCTCCGGAACGCCCGACCCTGTGCTGGACCGGCTGCACGGCTGGATCACAGAGGAAGTCCGATCGCCTGAGGCTAACGCCTTCCTGGCCAATATCGGCAACGATCCCTGGCCTCTGTCGAGGGCCGAGGCTCAGGCTTTCCATCTCCAGGAAGTCGATAATTGGTCTCGCTATGCCAAGCTCGCAGGCATAGAGCCTCAGGGCTGACCCGGGGCATCCCGCCTGCGAAGCAGCTGAATAAAGCCGTACGGCTTCTGTCCCGCTCGCGGCTTCTCCTAGTCCACCTTGAGGTTAGCTTTCTCAGCGACGGACCGCCAGCGCGCGCTCTCGAGAGCCACGATCTCGCGCATCTGTTCAGGCGAGGTAGCGAGAGGCTGCGTGCTCATCGCGCGCAGCCGCGCTGCTGCCGCGGGCGCCGTGACGACCTCCCGAACCGCATCTGCGATCTTA
>JAQGKD010000079.1 GCA_028290285.1 Hyphomicrobiales bacterium | reverse complement strand
TTGCTGGAAACGCGGGGTGACCTCTATTCTATGGTAAAGCCCACACTCACCGTGACCTGGTAGTGCTTCACCCGGTTGTCTTCGATATGGCCTCGCGTCTCTACAACCTCGAACCAGCGCATATTGCGAATGCTGGCGCTGGCTTTCGTGATGGCATTTTGGATGGCCTCCTCGACGCTTTTCTCGGACGAGCCTACCAGCCGCACCACCTTGTAGACGTGATCCTCCATGGTCAGCCCTCCGGTCTTTGATTGCTGATAGCGTGAACGTAGGGCGAGCAACGTTGTTCCCCAGCGAACCTCAGAGTCGCGCGGGGGAAAGTCCCCGGCATCTCGCCCGAGGGGCATCGTGAGGTGTGGCGAGCCTACGTCAGGGCTTAAGGAAATGGTGCCCGCAGCCGGACTCGAACCGGCACACCATAAGGCCCCTGATTTTAAGTCAGGTGCGTCTACCAGTTTCGCCATGCGGGCGCGCCGGTGTCGTATCATTTTGGCGGCTGACTTGCCAGATGCCATATGCGTGCTTTCGGCAGCCGCTTGCGCTCTGGCAGGATCGTCCTAGTCTTCTCCCCAACGATAAGAACATCCGGGGAGGACATCATGCCAGGCCATTGGCGCGCCATCGCGGCCGCGAGTCTCGCCGCATTCTTGTCGCTGGCTGCGCCGGCGCGGGCGGAGGAGCCCTATTTCAAGGGCAAGCGGCTGACGCTTATCATCAATTACGCGGCGGGCGGACCGACCGATATCGAGGGGCGTCTGTTCGCCAAGCATCTGGCGAAGCACGTCGAGGGGCAGCCGTCGATCCTCATCCAGAATATGGACGGGGCAGGCGGCCTCATCGGCACGAACTATCTCGGCGAGATCGCGCCGAGGGACGGCACGTCCCTTGGCTATCTGAGTGGGGCGACGTGGCGCTATATCAACGACCGCACGCCGCGCCGGGTCGATTTCAAGACCTTCGACTTCATCGCCTATCAGCCGGGAACCACAGTCTATTTCGGCCGCGCCGACATCAAGCCGGGTCTCAAGACCGCGACCGACTTCGGCCATGCGGAGGGAGTGGTGTCGGGAGGACTGGGCGCCGACAATGCCAAGGACCTCCTGTTGCGCCTGACGCTCGATATGCTCGGCCTGAAGTACAAATATGTCACGAGTTATCGCGGCAGCCAGGCGGCGCGACTCGCGCTGCAGCAGAACGAGATCAATTTCTTCGCCGAATCGCCGCCCAGTTACCGCAGCTTGATCGAGCCGACGCTGGTGAAATCGGGCGAGGTCATCCCGCTGTTCTACGATCCGAGCTACGACGGCGAAACATTCCGCACGCCGCACCAGATGGAAGGTGTCGACATGCTGTCGTTTCCCGATCTCTACCAGAAGATCAAGGGGCATCCGCCTTCGGGCGAATTGTGGGATGTCTACCGCACGATCATCGCGGTGAACGGCGCGATGCAGCGTCTCATCGTCATGCCGCCGGGCGCACCCACTGAAGCCGTCGAGGCGCTGACGCATGCCATAGAGGCGCTCAACCATGACCCTGATTATGCGGAGGAGGGCGAGCGCACGCTTGGGTATGTGCCCGAGTTCATCGCAGGTTCGCAGGTCAATGCGCGCGTGCGTCGACAGCTGTCGATCTCGCCGGGAACGCGGAGCTTCCTGGAAGCCTATGTGAAGAAGGCGCCGCGCTGAAAGCCGCATTCAGTCGGAGGGGTCCCTGGCGAGGTCGCGATAAAATTCGGACATGCGTTCGAACCAGAGATGGCGGGCGGTCAGATGCGGCATGGTCTTCTCGCGCAAGGGCAGTTGCAGCGAGCTGATGAGATCGGCGATTTCGCGGCGCGCCGATTTCTGCGACGTCGAGAGCACGTTGTTCTTCATGCCTTCCTCGATCGGGTCCAGTGCAGTCAGGCCGATGGGAAAGAGTTCGCGGAAGATCACGCGGTCGTGCAGGCCTTCGGCCGCCCTGAGCTGAAGCTCCCGCGCGATGTGCTGCATGGAGTTTTCGATCTGGCGCGCATTGTTGGATTTCAACGCCGCGATACGGTTGCGCAGCAGGATCCAGTCGATCACGCCGCCATCCACGAGGCGCCGTCGTCGGCGGGCTTCCATGACCAGATCGGCGTAATGGGCGATGGCGCCGCGCTGGCTCCGGTCATGATGGACGCGCGAGAAGACATCCACGTCGATGTAGGATTCGTTCACGGGCGAAATCAGCGTGTCGGCCAGGGAATGGGCGAGGCGCATCAGGTAGGAATCGCTTGCCGGCGTGTCGATCACCACGAATTCATAGTCATGCTCGACAGAAGCGACCGCTTCCGCGAAGGCCGCGAATTCGTGAGTCTCGTTGTCACGCACATTCGTCGAACTGCCGCGCTCCAGCGCGTGGTGGAAGGGCATTTCGACGGGCCAGTCGGCGCTCTTTGAAAAGGACAGCCGGTTTTCGAGGAAGCGCGTAAGTGTCTTCTGCCTCGTATCCAGATCGATGGAGGCAACGTGGTAGCCCGCTTTCAGCAGAGCGATCGTGACATGAATCGAGACCGTGGATTTGCCGGTTCCGCCCTTTTCGTTGCCGACGACGATGACGTGCGCGCCGCGAAGCTCTGGTTCATCGCGGCCGAACGTACTGCCGTAGTCATTGCCCGGTGTCATGGGAGCCCGCGGTGTTCACATGGCGACATGCGCGCAGATCTATGCGTCCGGCGCGAAGCGATTTCATGCGCGTTCGGAGCGCGCGACCGAATCAATCCAAAGTTGAAATGTTACGCACCATAACGGTATAGCCAGTCGAAACGCGACATCATGTTTTCTGCGCTCAGGCTGCGCATTCCCAGATCGCGTATCAGGGCGGCGGGGCCGGGCAGGTGGTAGATCGTGCCCTGACGGCGGGATGCGAGTTGCACCCGCCCGGCGCGCGCAACGCGCTTGGCTTCGTAAGCGGCGAGCGCGGTCTGGACATCCAGAGGCCCGCCAGCGCCTCTCGCCGTAAAGGCTGCTCCCAGCGCGGCGGCATCCTCGATCGCCTGCGCCGCGCCCTGTGCGAAAAATGGCAGCATCGGATGCGCCGCGTCGCCGAGCAGCGCAACGCGCCCGATGCTCCAGCGAGAGGTGGGTGTGCGGTCGAAGAGCGGCCACCGCCGCCACTCGCGCACGGATGCGAGCAGTTGGCGGGCATCCTTGTGCCAGCCGGAAAAACGCCGGGTGAGTTGCGCGCCCTCGCCTGGTTGCGACCAGAAGTTCGTGTCCTCGACGCCGCGCCAGGGATCGTCGGTGATGGCCACGACATTGACCAGTGCGCCCTGCCGGAGCGGATAATGGACGAGATGGGCGTGCGAGCCGAGCCAGAGGCTCGTTTCGACCCGGAGGGCGAAATCGGGCGCGTCCCGCCCGTCGGCGATTGCACGCCAGGCCGTGCGGCCGGAATAGTGCGGCTGGTCGGCAAGTCCGAGGCCGAGTCCCTTGCGAACGCGAGAATGCAGGCCGTCCGCGCCGATGAGGAGGTCTGCTTCGAGCGATTGCACGTCTGCGCCGTTTTTCACGGCCACCGAGACGCCCTGCGGAGAGTTCGCAAAGCCTGCGACGCTCATGCCCGTGCGTAGCTCGATACTGCTTTCCTGCGCGACGCGGTCGAGCAGGGCGCGCTGCAGGTCCCCCCGATGGACGACCAGCGTCGGCGCTCCCCAACGAAGTTCGGCGACGGGGCCGAGCGGCATGCGCATGATGTCCGCGCCCGATCGCTGGCTCCGCACGCGAAGCCTGTCCGGCGCGAGGGCGAGGCCGACGAGCCGGTCGAGTATGCCGAATTGCGCGAGAATGCCGCTCGCATTGGGGGCGAGCTGAAGGCCCGCGCCGGCTTCCGAGAGTGCCGGGGCCTGTTCGAGCAGCGTCACCGTCAATCCGGCGCGCGCCAAAGTGAGCGCGGCGGTCAGGCCGCCGATGCCGGCGCCTGCGATGATGGCGTGACGGGACGAGGCCACCGAAATCAGGCGGCGGCTTCCGACCTCAACTCACAGGAAGCCGGGTCGGAATGGCCGTGCAGGGCCTCGTCGAAACGGAAGAGCGTCGAGCAATAGGGGCAGACCGCCTCGGTATCGCTCCCCATGTCGATGAAGATGTGGGGATGATCGAACGGGGGCAGGGCGCCGATGCACATGAATTCCTTCGCCCCCACACGAACGACCGGCACCCCCGGCTGGTTGTGGAAATGCGGCGTGGGATGATCGGCCATCGACAAAAATCCTGCTGGTGCGAACGGGGCGCAACATAAGCGAGGCCCGCGGAGTTGGGTAGGGTCAAAACGTAGCGGGTCTCGTTTCGTGGCGCGGCGGCCCCCTTCACGCCGCGCGGGGCTTTCGGATATGGTCGCGCCGGTTTCGGGTGGCGGGATATCGGACATAGACATGCAGAGCTTCTCATCGGCGGGCGTCCGCATCGCTTTCATCGATCACGCGCCCACGGGGCCGGATCTGCATGAACCGATCATGCTCATCCACGGCTTCGCTTCCAACCATGCAGTCAACTGGGTCAACACGCTCTGGGTCAAGACACTGACCCACGCCGGCCGCCGGGTCATAGCCCTCGACAACCGCGGCCATGGCGCCAGCGAGAAGCTCTACGATCCTGCCGCCTACGACACGAAGATCATGGCGGAGGATGGGCGTGCGCTGCTCGACCACCTCGATATCGCGCGCGCCGATGTCATGGGCTATTCGATGGGCGCGCGGATCACGGCGTACCTCTCCTTGCGGCACGAGGCCCGTGTCCGCTCGGCGATTCTCGGCGGGCTCGGGCATCATCTCGTGGAGGGCATCGGCCTGCCGCTGGGCATCGCCGATGCGATGGAGGCGCCGGCGCTGGAGAGCCTGACCGATCCCATGCAGCGGATGTTCCGGGCCTTCGCCGAACAGACGAAGAGCGACCTGAGGGCGCTTGCGGCCTGCATCCGGGGGTCGCGCCAGACGATGACCGAAGCCGAAGCGGCCTCGATCGACGTTCCCGTTCTGGTCGCGATCGGCACGAAGGACCTCGTGGCCGGCGACCCACATCAGCTGGCGGCGCTGATTCCTGGCGCGCAGGCACTGGATATTCCCGGTCGGGACCACAATCTCGCCGTAGGCGACAAGGTCTACAAGGAAGGAACGCTGGCTTTTCTGGCACGGCGGAGCTGAGTAGTCCCGCCGCCCCGCGCGTTCGCGCCCGGACCTGCGATCGTGCTAAAAGGGCGTTCAGAGGAGAGTTGAATGGCTCAGGCACAGTCGGCCGAAATTGTTGAATGGGGTCAAACGGATCCGCTTTTTGCGCGCATGTGCGCCGAGGCGGAGGAGGCTATGCGTCGCGAGCCGGAGCTTGGCGGGTTTATCCAGTCGTCGATCCTCAATCACCAGTCGCTCGAGGGCATCGTGGCGCATCGCGTCGCGGCCCGGCTCGACCATCCGGCAGTGTCGGGCGAGTTGATCCGGCATCATTATCTCGAAGCGATCGCCGACGACCCAGGGATCGCCGAGGCGATCCGTGCCGATATCCTGGCCGTAGCCGATCGCGATCCGGCCTGCACGCGTTTGATCGAGCCTGTGCTCTATTTCAAGGGCTTCCACGCCATCCAGACGCATCGGCTGGCGCATTGGATGTGGTCGCGCGGACGCAAGGATTTCGCACTCTATCTCCAGAGCCGCTCGTCCGAGGTCTTCCAGACCGATGTGCATCCGGCCGCGACGATCGGAAAGGGCATCTTCCTCGACCACGCAACCGGCCTGGTCGTTGGCTCCACGGCCGTCATCGAGGACAATGTGTCGCTCCTGCAGGACGTGACGCTGGGTGGGACGGGCAAGGAGCGTGGCGACCGCCATCCGAAGATTCGCCACGGCGTGCTGATCGGGGCTGGGGCGAAGATTCTCGGCAATATCGAGGTCGGACATTGCGCCCGAGTCGCCGCCGGTTCGGTGGTGCTGGCCCCCGTTCCACACAATAAAACAGTGGCGGGCGTTCCCGCACGTGTCGTCGGCGAAGCCGGCTGCGCAGAGCCGGCGCGCAGCATGGACCAGATTCTCGCAGACAAATTCGAGAGCTGAGCTCACGGACGTTCGTTTCGCGCGCCTTGCGGCGGGCGGTCTTTTCTGGCAAACGCAGCATCCCGCTGGCCGGGGTTTCGAGGGATTACCGAAGATGGCTTTGGACAAGACCGAATTGCGCAAACTGCAGGCGTTCCTGCGTCAGTCGTTCGACAACGACTCGATGAAGGTCGTGCTCAATCCGCGCGACACGGAGACCGCCGACGTTCATCTCGGCGAACGCAAGGTTGGCGTCGTCCTCGTGGATGACGAAGACGGAGATCGCTCGTTCGCATTCGAAATGAAAATTCCCGTGGGGCGCGAGACGCTCCAGGAATATCTGCGTATGGCCTTCGAAAACGAGGCGCTGAAGATCATTCCGCGCGTCAAGAAGACGGATTCGGTCGAGCTGAATTCAGGCTCGGACTTTCTCGGCGTGATCTCCGCTGACGACCCGAAGGGCAAGAGTTTCACGCTGCAGATGGCGATCCTCGATTTCGATCTCGAGGATTACTGAGCCGCGCATCAGGGAAGAGGGGCTTGGGACATGCCGATCTATGCACTTGGCGATGACGAGCCCGATCTGCCGGACGCGGGACGCTTCTGGGTCGCTCCGGATGCAGTCCTGATCGGCCGTGTGCGACTGCATGAGGATGCGGGAATCTGGTTCAACTGCACTTTGCGCGGCGACAACGAGTGGATCACCATTGGTGCACGGTCCAACGTGCAGGAGGGAACGGTTATGCACACCGATCCCGGCTGCCCTCTCGAAATAGGCGCGGATTGCACGATCGGACACCGCGCGATCCTGCATGGCTGCATCATCGGCGATAATTCTTTGGTGGGCATGGGCGCAACCATTCTCAACCGTGCTCGGATCGGGAGGAATTGTCTCGTTGGCGCCAATGCCCTGATCACCGAGGGGAAGGAATTTCCCGACAATTCGCTGATTGTCGGCAGTCCGGCGCGTGTGGTGCGCACGCTCGATGCCACGGCGATCCAGGCGCTCACGAAGTCTGCGGCGCGTTATGTTGCCAATTGGAAGCGCTTCGCGCGCGATCTCCGGCGCGTCGACTGATCAGAAGTTGATGCGACCGTCTGGCTCACTGCGCGTGACCGGCGTCAGGAATTCGATGGCGAACCCGCCTTCGAGATGACGCACGACGCGTCCGGGTGTCTGGCCGACGGTCAGGCGCGTGCCGATCGGCAACTGCTCTCTTTCTAGAACGGCTATGCCGGACAGCGAGATGTCGAGAATCCGGCACGAATATTCGCGGCCGCTCGCGAGACGTACGATCGTGCGCTGGTTCACCGCACTGATTCGCTCGTGACGGCGGTCCTCCGGCAGGCCCAGTGCTGATCGGTTCACAATCCAGGTCAGCTGATCGGCGAGCTTGTCGCGTTTTCCCGGCGGAACCGTGAAGGCGAGCGCGAACCCGTTTTCGATGCGGCGCGTGATAAGGCCTTCGATGCGTCCGAGTTGGTCCAGGTAAACCAGAACGCGTTCGCCGATCTGCCCTTGAGTAGGAGCGTAGATGGCGAGGCCGCCGGGCGACATGTTGCGGGTCTGACAGGGATATTCGAGCCGGTCGGACAGCATGTAGCGACCCAGCAGCGAGATATCAACGCGGCTGTGCCGACGCTTTTCCGCAGCGTTCATTCGGAACCGAGGCCGGTTCCGAAGCTGCAAAGCACCCGTGGTCCCCATCACACACCCTGTAAGCTGCTGAATGTGCAGGGTACAAGACTGGACCTTAAGGGTAGATTACTATGAGTTGAAAAACGCGGAGTATGCGCTGCGGCACTCGCGCGGGTCAGCAAATGCGCGGGCGCTTCCGACACAACAGGCTGCCAAGATAGCGGGCCGACAGGGATCAGCCCGATCCATGATGGGAGGGTAGAGGGCATCAGCGCGCAGAGCGCCCTTGCTCCCTGATGACCGCGGTGCGCAAACGGCAGGACGAGAAGCTCCAGTTCGAGTAGCGCGCGATCCCTGGGCTCCGCATAGACCGGGCTCGAAACCGGCACCGTGCCTGCCAGGGCGCAGTCGAGCATCTCGGAGACTGCGGCACGCTCCGTGAGGCGCCAGAGCGCCGCGAAGGATGTCCCGAGCAGTTCACGCCCGAACAGCGAACAAATGCCGGCCCCCGCACTGCGAATCGGAAACCCGCGGTCTTCGTCTGCGTCGAGCATCGCGATCCAGGGGAGCCATCGCCGGATCTGCGCCAGATCGAGCGCGCGCCTGTCCGGTTGGGCCGCGTCGTCACGCAGACGGTCCCAATAAGCAACAAGATCGTGGGCGAGCTGGTGGTTCATTCTGAAGCGCCTGGTGACCTCGTGCAGCGGCCGGTGTTCCAGCATGGAACGTGCGATGCGTGAATCGTCATCGCTGACCAGGTGATTGCGAGCTCCGTGCCAAGGCACCGAAACCATTTGAACTTCGCCATAGGTCTACTGGACCCACTCGGCGCCCGCCAACGAATTACCGGGCATCAGGTTCAATTCGCCGGATCACTTGTGGATGGTGGGTGAAGCCGGGCCGACGCCACCTTCGGGTCGTTTCGCCTTGCGCTTTCTCTGGCGGTAGATATGTCCATCGGAGGAGAGCGGACGGAGCAGTAGGAGACTATGTTCTGGCGCGGGCCGGTTTTCCACGGGGAGCGCGAGTGCAGCAGTCACGACGTGAGCGGGTCTTCAATCTTCCCGCGGTCATCCTGGTTCTCGTGGCCTTCATGGGGGCGCTGCACGCCGTGCGCGTCTACCTGCTGAGCCCCGACGAGGACATTTCCCTTGTCACATTGCTGGCTTTCGTGCCCGCACGGATCACGGCGCAATTCGACGCAGCCGGGGTGGCAGCGGCATTCCGGCAACTGGCGCTCAAGGGCGGCGACGACTTAGAATTCGCGCGCTTCTTCTTCGGAGATGGATCGCCGCAACCCTGGACGATCCTCACCTATTCCTTCCTCCACGCCGACTGGGCGCATTTCGGGCTGAATTCCGTGTGGCTGGCTGCTTTCGGGGCGCCCGTGGCGCGGCGTTTCGGCCCGGTTCGTTTTCTCACACTCTTCATCATCACGGCCGTGGCGGGTGCGGCGGCGCATTACCTGTTCCATCGCTTCGATGCCGCGCCGGTCATCGGAGCCTCGGCTGCTGTCTCTGGCGCCATGGCCGCCGCCATTCGATTCGTTTTCCAGCCCGGCGCCCCGCTCGGGCAGTCGCTTTCCTACGATGAGGACGAGAGGAGGGCCTACCGGCAACCAGCCTTGCCGCTCCTGCAAGTCTTGAAGGATCGGCGGGCGCTGACCTTCCTGATCTTCTGGTTCGTCACCAACCTCATTTTCGGCGTTGCAGCGCAGCCGCTCGGGTTGAGCGAATCGGGCATTGCGTGGGAGGCGCATGTCGGCGGCTTTCTGGCCGGCTTGCTGCTGTTCTCGTGGTTCGATCCCAGGCATCCGCCAGCGATCTCCGACGTCCCGCTGGAGCCTGAGGAGGACATTGTCGAAAGCCGCCCCTGAAAACGCGGTCATGCACCTTGCGGACGCCGTTTTTCGCGACCATCCTGCTCGTCATGCATCGGCGGTAAGTCCGCCTTTAGCGGGAGGATGAAGACATGACGGTCTCGCGCATTCTCGCAATCAAGGGTCGTGACGTGATCACAACCCAGCCACATCGCACGCTCGCGGAGGTGGCGCAGCTTCTCTCGGACAAGGGGATCGGCGCCCTTGTGGTGACCGGCGCCGCTGGCGAGGTGATGGGCATCGTATCCGAACGCGATGTCGTGCGCGCCGTCGCGCGCCAGGGCGCTGTCGCTCTGGAAGATGCCGTGTCCCGTCACATGACCGCGCGTGTCGTCACGGCGCAGGAAACAGCGACGATCAACGGTCTCATGCAGCAGATGACGGCAGGGCGTTTCCGCCACGTCCCCGTGGTCGAGGACGGGCGCCTCGTCGGGCTGATCTCGATCGGTGACGTCGTAAAGCACCGGCTCGAGGAATACGAGCACGAGCAGCAGGCGTTGAAGGACTATATCGCGACAGCCTGAGCGGGCTCAGATCGCCGAGACGTCATCGCCGGTCGGCAGGAGCGCAATATGTTCCGCTATATCGGGGATGGCGCGGCGCGCAGCTTCGCGCCCCATGGTGATCAGCTCATCGGCCCGGTGGAAATCGAACAGGCCGATTTTGCCGAGACGGGCGGAGATCATCACATCCGGAGGATCGCCAGCGAGGCGCGAGCGCGCAATCCGGTCCTGCGTGATGTTGAAGGCATCCATCATCGCGCTGGCGATGCCCGGCGCGCCGTCGCTCTGCCGCCCGAACTGACGCCGCAGGCTTGACGCCCGCCCGCGCATGCCGGTCAAAAATCCCGGCGCATCGGCGGCGGCTCCGCTCGCCTGCTCGCCGAGCGTTTGCAGAGTGCGGTCGAGCACGAGTTGATCGCTGATGACTGTGCCGCGAAACAGGGTATCGGAGATGATGTTCACGGCGATCACGAGCTCGGCGCCGAGCGCGCGGCAGACAGTGACCGGCACCGGATTGACGAGCGCCCCGTCGAAAAGCCAGCGCCCGGACACGCGCACGGGCTCGAAAATGCCGGGCAGGGCGTAGGACGCGCGCAAGGCATCCACAAGATGACCGCGCGTGAGCCAGATCTCGTGCCCCGAGCCCATTTCAGTTGCGACCGCGGCGAAACCGTTGGGCAGGCTCTCGATCGTGCGGTCCGCGAGGGCATCGTCGAGCAGGGCCTTGAGCCGGGCCCCGCCGATCAAACCCGTCCCGGAGAAAGACACGTCCATCAGACTGAAGATGCGTCTTCGGCTCAGCGACCGGGCAAAGCCTTCCAGCGCATCCAGCTGCCCACCCGCATAGCAGCCGCCTACGACGGCTCCGATGGAGGTGCCGGCAATGATATCGGGCTTCAGGCCGTGCGCGGCCAATTCCCGCAACACCCCGATGTGCGACCAGCCGCGCGCGGCGCCCGCGCCCAGGGCTAGGCCGACGACGGGTCGGCGGCGCGCCGGCTCGACGGGGCTCGGCGCCGGGCCACCACCTTCCGACTTCTCGAATGTCTTGCGCGTAAACGACAGCATCGCCCGAGAACCCCCCGATACGCCAACCGCCCACCGGATCAAGCGTTCCGCGCCCGTACTAATCCGGGCGTTCGCACCTGTAAGTGAATCATGCGCTCAAGATGTGGCGAGATGTTTAACGTGGCTCAGTCTTCGGAAAATACCAGATGCGTACCGTCTGCGCCGGGCACGACTTTCCGATAGAAACAGGAGCGACGACCAGTGTGGCAGGCGCGACCGTCGCCGCCGGCTTCGACCACAAGCAGGATCGCGTCCTGATCGCAATCGGTGCGCATCTCGACCACCGTCTGCGTCTGTCCCGATGTGTCGCCCTTGCGCCAGAGTTCGCCGCGTGAACGTGACCAATAATGGGCGATGCCGGTCTCGAGGGTGAGCCGCAGAGCCTGCGCATCCATATAGGCGACCATGAGTACATCCCCGCTGTGGCGCTCGGTCGTGACACAGACGATGAGGCCGTCGGCATCGAACTTCGGCGCGAGTGCGCTGCCTTCCTCGATGTCGTGCTTGGTTCCGCGCGGCGCAAATGACGGGCTGCTCATGCTTCAACTTTCCTCTCGAAGCCAGGGGGCCTGCCCGGCTTAGACACCGCGCCATCATGGCGGCAGCGCCGTTCGTTGTCACATGTCATGAGGTCCCGAAAGCCTGGAGCCCGCCATGTTTCCCGCGCGACTGTTGCTGCTAAGGCACGGCTTCAGCCAAACCGATGCTGGAGCCCTGATTTAAATCTTCATATGAATTTATTCATATATTGCTTTGGCTTGGAACTATTGTATGGGGGACTTATGCGCCGTTCTGCTCTTCTCGCGACCGCAGCCGCCTTCGCATTCGCGAGCGCCGCTTCCGCAGCCGATCTTCCGGCCCGCGCCATGGCGCCGGCCCCTTACGCGATGCCGATCTTCACGTGGACCGGCTTCTATATCGGCGTGAACGGGGGCGGCGGGGAAACCCGCTTCAAACGTGACGGCGTGTTCCACTTTGGAGCGGTCCACGACCGGCAGTCGGCGAGCGGTTATTTCGTTGGTGGCCAGATCGGCTACAATTATCAGGTGAACAGCTTCGTGTTCGGCGTTGAGACCGACATCCAAGCTTCGCAGTTCAGCCACACGGACCTCAATGCGTCGAACTACAACGTTCGCTACTTTGGCACCGTGCGCGGCCGCATCGGCTTCGCTTTCGATCGCACGCTGATCTATGCCACGGGCGGCTACGCCTACGGCGACGTGCGCTATGGTGTGAATGACGGCGCCATCGGTACCGCGAAGAAGACCACCGGCGGCTACACGGCCGGCGTCGGCGCGGAATATGCCATCACCAACAATTGGTCGGTGAAGGCTGAGTACATGCACATCTGGCTCTCCGGTTCCGCTCTGAACCCGCTTGCCAACAGCGGCTTCGCGCAGACAAAATATATTGCCAAGATCAAGCCTGGCATGGACATCGGCCGCGTCGGTCTCAACTACAAGTTCTGATTCGGTCGCGCGACCGGTCCACACAACGGCTCCGACTCGCGTCGGAGCCGTTTTTCGTTCTAACGAGGAGGAAGCGAGGGTAGCTTTGAGCGGGTCACGCAGAATCTTGCCCGTTGCGCTGCGTGGTATGGCAGGCACGCGAACAATCCGCTCGGGTACGACGTTCGGGTCGCGGGCGACGCAGGCGCGCGTGATCGTGTCCTCCGCGAAAGCAGGGCCCGGCACGATGGCGAGCCAGAGTTCTTCGATGCCCGCCGAGCCCAACATGCCAATTGCCGCGACATCGACGATGTCGGCGCGTGCGGCGAGGAATTCCTCGAGGTCGTGCGGCGCCAGCTTGACCCCACCGGAGTTGATGATCTCGCTGGTTCGCCCCGTCAGGATGAGCCAGCCGTCGGGCGTGATCAGGCCTTCGTCGCCGGGGTAGAACCACTCGAGGCTGCGAAGTGACGTGAGGGAATGTCCTTTCTGGAAGTAGCCCCAATTGGTGCCCGTCTTGACGCGGATGCGGCCGGAGGTCCCGGCCGGGAGCGGGGAAGCGTCCGCGTCCGCCGCCTCGACGGACGCCCAGGAGGCGATGCGTCCGGCCGCGCGCGGGTCAGGCATGGAGTCGGCGAGCGCGTAGGCCGATGGGCCATTCTCGGTTGACGAATACGAACAGAGGACCTTCTGGCAGATCAGCTTCTGGGCTTGCTGAAGCAGGCGGGAGGAGACTGCGCTGCCGCCGACCCGGATCAGCCGCACGGAGTCACAGGAAAACTGTTCCTCCGCCTGACACTCCAGCAACACGCGCAACTGCTGCGTCGAGCATGCGATCAATTGCACCCCGTAAACGGACGTCAGTTGAAGCGCTTCCTGGGCGGACGAGGGCTGGCACGACGTGTGGCCGAGCCAGAGCGTCGTGATCGCCGTGCGGTATCCGCTCTCAGTGGTCATGCCGGTCATGTTCAGGACGCGCTCGCTGGGCATCGCTTGAGCCATGAGCATGCGATAGGCGAGCTGCGTCTCGAAGGAGCCCGCCGGCGTCGCTATGGCCTTGGGGACACCGGTTGTCCCCGAGGAAAAGGACACCCTGCAAACATGGTCGCGGTCGGGAAATCCTGGTGCGCGGCCCAAGGTCAAGCCGGTCGTGGCGAACCAGTCCTGGGTGACGAGGACGGCGTTCTTACCCGCCAGGGCGCGATGGTACAGGTTGTCGCAAAAGTAGACGCCGATTCCGATGTCCGGAATTTTTTCCAGCTGATGCTCGGTGAGCGAGGTGGTTGCGATGCCCAGCCGCGCGAGCGCGAGTGTCAGGATTACGTGCCGGACGGGATTGTCGATCATCACCGCCGCGATGAGGGGGCCCGCGATGCCTCGAGCGACGATCTTCTGCTGGACGGAGAGGATCCCCTGCAACAGCATGCCGTAAGTGACCAGCCGGTCTGGCAGGATGATCGCCGGCTTACCCGGCGTGCGCAGCCCGTGCGAGGCGATATGGTCGGCGAAATTGGACATGAGTTGAATACCCTAACGTGTTGCTGGGCACATTAGGGGTGGCTCAGGGTGTCCGCAAATCCCGACCCTTTGCACGCACGGCCACGGCGCGGGAATCGTGCATTGGAGGCCCCGAGACTTTACTTGAAGCCGCGCAGCAACGTGTAGAAGCGGACCTGTTCAGCCGGATCGTCCCGGAAGATGCCGGTGAACTGCGACGTGATGGTCGAGGCGCCTTGCTTCTGGACGCCGCGGATCGACATGCACATATGCTCGGCTTCGATCATGACGGCGATGCCGCGCGGCTTCAGCGTGTTGTCGATCGCCTCGGTGATCTGCGCGGTCATGGTCTCCTGGGTCTGGAGACGCCGGGCGAAGGCCTCGACAACTCGAGCGAGTTTCGAGAGGCCGACCACGCCTTCGGACGGGAAATAGGCGACATGCGCCTTGCCGATGAAGGGCACCATGTGGTGCTCACAGTGCGAGGCGAAGGGGATGTCGCGCACGAGAACCATGTCGTCGTAGCCGGAGACCTCCTCGAAGACGCGCTCCAGCATCTCGTTGGGATCCTGGTCGTAGCCGGCGAACAGCTCTTCATAGGCCCGCACCACGCGCTTGGGCGTGTCGAGCAAGCCCTCGCGGTCGGGATTGTCCCCCGCCCAGCGCAAGAGAACCCGCACGGCGGCCTCGGCTTCCTCGCGGCTCGGGCGCGGTGCCGCGGGCAGCTCCACCGCGGGCTTTGCAAGACGAGACGACAAGGTCTTAACCACGGCATCCATGTGGTGCCTCCTGATTGTTGCGAACGATGCTGTTACGGCGCTGCTTCGGCCTTGGACCAGTAGGCTCACACTTTTCGATTCTACCTGTCGATATGCCGCGTAACCGGGCACTCTCGTCAGGATGAAGGAGCCCCTATATAAGGGACAACCCCCGCCGTGTCAGGTCATTGCCATGTTGAACGACATCTACAACCGCCGCATTCTGGAACTGGCCGGAGACATTCCCAGGCTGGGGCGCCTCGCGCACCCCGACGCGACGGCGACGGCGCATTCGAAACTCTGCGGCTCCACAGTGACAATCGACCTGTCCATGGCGGACGGCAAGGTTTCGGACTTCGCGCACGACGTGAAGGCCTGCGCCTTGGGGCAGGCCTCGTCCTCCATCATGGCTCGCAACATCGTCGGGGCCACGCCGGAGGAGTTGCGCGGACTGCGCGACGATGTGCGGCGAATGCTGAAGGAAAACGGGGCGCCTCCCACGGGCAAGTGGGCCGATGTCGCCGTACTCGAACCGGTTCGGGACTACAAGGCGCGCCATGCGTCGACGCTGCTGACTTTCGACGCCGTGGTGTCGGCGCTCGACCAGATTGAGGCGGCACGCGAGCCCCGCACGGCGGCTGCCGGCTAGGGGGCTCCCGTGACGATCAGGCGCTGGCCTCGTACGGCAGCTCATGTGGCGATCCGCACCTACCAGCTGACGCTTTCGTCGCTGGTGGGACGACAGTGCCGCCACATGCCGAGCTGTTCGGAGTTTACCGACGAGGCCATACATGCGCACGGCCTCTGGGCAGGCGGGTGGATGGGCCTGGCGCGGATCTGCCGCTGCAATCCCTGGGGTACGTCGGGTTACGATCCGGTGCCTGGAACCACGCCGCAGGGTGCGGGGCCTATGAAGCCGTGGCGCTACGGACGTTGGCGGGGAAACTAGGGCGCGGTTTCTGACCCGACGGCGTCACGACCGCGCCATCAACTCCACCGCAAGCGCATGAATTCGCGCGCGCGTGTCTTCCGGCAAAGATTGCAGTGCGTCGATATAGAGCCGCCCCGCCTGACACATGCGAGCCTCGGGCACCTGTTCCTCCGGCGCGCGTCCGTCGAGCAGAGCGTCGATCTCCATGCGCGACAGGCCACGGTTGGTGAGCTCCTTTTCGAGCAGATCGAAATCCAGACTCGATGGAGCGCGGCGGTCGATCTTCTGCATCCGACCATCCGTGACGGCATCCAGCGCCGCGAGCGCCATGTTCGCCACGAGCGTACGATTCCGGCCGGCGAAGTCATAAAAGCCGGGGCTTACATTTCCATAAAGGAAATCGACGCAGAGCTTGGGATCGGTCTGCGACAGGGCCTTGAGCATCTGCGCCTGCAAATCGAAAATACGTGCAAGCGGTTCAGGGCCCGCGCGCGCCGCCAGAATGCCCCGCCGCTGGCGCAGGCCGCGCGCCATTTCGGAAACATAGAAGTCCGCGCTTTCGATGCGGGCGTCGCGCCGTGCGCGGTCGGAAAATTCCAGGAGGAGCCGCTCGTAATCGGCAGGAAATTCCCGCTGCATTTTGTCCAGGACCGCTGCGTAAGCCGTTGCCTGCGCGAGCATGTGCTCGATCGCGGGGCGCGCCGGGTCGCTGGGGGCCAGGGGGGAGGGGGCTCGCGTGTAGGACGCCAAGGCCGCGACCGGATCCGGGTTTCGCGCTGCGTCTCCACGCCACACGAGCAGGCCAATGATCGTCGCCGCGAGGCCGGCCAAGACCACGCGCAGTCCATTCAATCCGTCGCGGGTGATAGCGATCATGCCGCTACACTCGCTTCTCGATGGGGCGGATACAAGTCCAAAGCGCGGCGTCGGGATGCCGAAATAGGGGAGGCCTGCACGCCCCGGAGAAGACCCTGGGGCGTGCAGGATGGGATATCAGGCGCCGTTGCCGACAATCGAGACGAGGCGCTCGATGACCTCTTTCGGGGTGGAAACGATGTCGGCCACGATCTTCTGCAGCTCTTCGCCGCTGACCGGATTGATCTCGAGGTGCTCCTGGTTGGCGGCCGCGAGGAATTCCGGGTCCTTCATCGTGGCGTCGAACGCCTCGCGCAGCGCCTTCACACGCTCGGCCGGCACGTCGGGTGTGGTGAAGAGCGGACGGCCGATGGCGACCGGTGCCGACAGAAGGCGCAGGGCCGCGCGGTCCTGATCGTTCTTGGCAAGGTCGATGAGCAGCGGCACATCCTGGAGATCGGGGGCCTTCTTCAGGCCGATCTGGACGAGGATGTTGATCTTCTTCTGGGCGATCCAGTCGGGACGCGTGAACTTCCAGGTGGCCCAGCTGTTCGAGCCGCGGCCTGCGACCTCGTTGCGCTCCATGGCCAGGGTGGCGTCGTTGCCGCCCGGGTATCCGTTGACGATCTTGAACTTTGTGCCGACCATCGCATTCATGACCTTCGGATACTGCTCCGAAGTCGTGTTTGCGCCGGTCGCCGCGAGCGCGACTTCCTGCTTCGTGGCATCTTCGACGGTCTTGATGTTGGAGGCGGCGGTGGTGACGAGGGTGTTGTTGTCGTCGGCCGGGTTGCCGATCCAGTTCAACTTGTTGTTGTCGAACTGGATGGTCTTGTCGCCCAGCGCCTGCTGAAGGGTGAGTGACTGGTCGGCGGTGGCCAGAACCGTGCCGTCCTTGGGCGCGATGCGATAGACATAACCACTGACCACGCGTCCGCCGCCGCCGGGCATGTTGCGCGGCACGACTGTCGGGTTGCCGGGAATATGCTTGCCGATGAAGCGACCGACGAGGCGGGCGAAGGTGTCATAACCGCCGCCGGCGGAATAGCCGATCAGCACTTCGATGGTCTTGCCCTTGTAGAACGCTTCGACGGATTGCTGAGCCTGGACGCTGAAGTTCGAGCCAGCCAGCGCGAGCACGGCCGTCATGGCCACCAGTGAACGCTTCATCAATTGATCTCCTCCGGCGCCAGGAACACGCGCCACGTGCAAACGGTTGGCCGCGACGTATGGCGCACCGGACCTCAGGTCAAGGCAAAATGGCCACAATTCAATCAACTGCGTGAATATGCGGCACAGCGTTCCGTATGGGAGAACGGGATGACGCGACCCGACGGCGGGTGTCCGCCCCTTGCACCCCGCGCCGGGCTTGCTATACCCGCGCCAGCAAAAACGCTTACGCCGATTGGTATCGGCGAGTGAGCACAGAGGAGAAGACATGATTTCCGTCACTTTCCCGGACGGCGCGCAGCGTCAGTTCCCTGCCGGCACATCCGGCCTCGACATCGCCAAATCCATTTCGCCCTCACTCGCCAAGCGCACGGTCGCGATGGCGCTCGACGGCACGGTGACCGACCTTGCCGAACAGATCACGCAGGATGCGAAGATCGATTTCGTCAATCGCGACGATCCGCGCGCGCTGGAGCTGATCCGCCACGACGCCGCCCATGTGCTGGCGGAGGCCGTGCAGACGCTCTATCCCGGAACGCAGGTGACAATCGGGCCGGTGATCGAGAACGGCTTCTATTACGACTTCTTCCGCAACGAGCCTTTCACGCCCGACGATTTTGAGGCCATCGAAAAGAAAATGCGCGAGATCATCGCGCGCGACAAACCCTTCGTGCGCGAAGTGTGGACGCGCGACCAGGCGATTGCGCATTTCGAGAAGACCGGCGAAGCGTTCAAGGTTGAGCTCGTCGAGACGATCCCCGCCGACCAGGACCTGAAGATCTACAAGCAGGGCGACTGGCTCGATCTCTGCCGTGGTCCGCACATGACCTCCACGGGCAAGATCGGGACGGCCTTCAAGCTGATGAAGGTGGCCGGCGCCTATTGGCGTGGCGATTCCACGAAGCCCATGCTGTCGCGCATCTATGCGACTGCTTTCGCCAAGCAGGAAGATCTCGACGCCTACCTCAAGCAGCTCGAAGAGGCGGAGCGCCGCGACCATCGCAAGCTCGGCCGCGAGATGGATCTCTTCCATTTCCAGGAGGAGGGGCCGGGAACGGTGTTCTGGCACGCAAAGGGCTGGACGCTGTTCCAGACCCTGATCTCATACATGCGCCGCCGCCAGCAGGATTCCGGTTACATCGAGGTCAACACGCCGCAGGTCCTCGACCGCGCGCTGTGGGAGACGTCGGGCCATTGGCAGACCTATAGGGAGAACATGTTCATCACGCAGACGGAGGACGACCGCGTCTTCGCGCTGAAGCCGATGAACTGCCCCGGCCATGTGCAGATCTTCAAGAACGGCCTGAAATCCTACCGCGACCTGCCATTGAAAATTGCCGAGTTCGGCATCGTGCACCGCTACGAGCCGTCGGGCGCCCTGCACGGCATCATGCGCGTGCGCGCCTTCACGCAGGACGACGCGCATATCTTCTGCACCGAAGAGCAGATCATGGCCGAGGCCATCGAGATCAACGATCTGATCATGTCGATCTACGCGGATTTCGGGTTCACCGACATCGTGCTGAAACTCTCGACGCGGCCTGAAAAGCGCGTCGGCTCCGACGAGGTCTGGGACAAGGCCGAGGCTGCGCTCATGCGCGTGCTCGAACAGGTCGGCGCGAGCGGCATCAAGACCGGCATCAATCCGGGCGAGGGCGCTTTCTACGGGCCGAAGCTCGAATACACGCTGCGCGACGCAATCGGGCGCGAGTGGCAGTGTGGGACGACGCAGGTCGATTTCAATCTGCCGGCGCGGTTCGGTGCGTTCTACATCGGCGCGGACAGCGAGAAGACGACGCCTGTCATGATCCACCGCGCGATGTTCGGCTCGCTCGAACGCTTCACCGGCATCCTGATCGAGCATCACGCGGGACACCTGCCGCTCTGGCTATCGCCGGTGCAGGTGGTGGTGTGCACGATCACGCAGGATGCGGACGATTATGCCTATGAGGTCATCGCGGCGGCGCGCAAGCGCGGGCTTAAGGTCGAGGGCGATCTGCGCAACGAGAAGATCACCTACAAGGTGCGCGAACATTCGCTCGCAAAGGCGCCGGTGCTGATCGTCGTTGGCAAGAAGGAAGCGGCGGAGCGGACTGTCTCCATCCGCAGGCTCGGCTCGCAGGCGCAAACGTCGATGTCGCTGGAAGAGGCGCTGTCGAGCCTCAGCGCAGAGGCCACCGCGCCGGACGTGCAGCGGGCGGGGTAGGCTCCCTATCGATCGCACAAACGAAAGCGCGGCCTTGATGGCCGCGCTTTTTGCTTTAGCCTGCCGTTACGGTGCTTTTGCCCGCCGTATTTTTGAATCGACATTTGTACATACATTTGAGCAAACTCTTGAAATTCGACGGCTTCGATTGGGATGCGGGCAACCGCGAGAAATGCCAGAAGCACGGTCTTGATTTGGAGGAGATCGAAGCCCTCGTCATGAGCGGCCCGGCGATTTATCCAGATCATGAGCATTCGTCGCAGGAAGATCGTGTCCGCCCGATCGGGCGGGTTCACCGCCAATCGCTGGGTTTTCCTGGCATTTACATTCCGTGAGCGTGATGGACTTCGGCTCATTCGCCCAATCAGTGCTCGTTACATGCATTCGAGAGAGGTCAAGTTCTATGAAGAAGTCGTCTTCAGGCCTGAAGCCCCTTCCGATTCTTCTGAGTGATGCGGATGCGGAAGATTTCGTCGAAAACGCGGATCTGACCGAATACGATCCGTCGCAATTCAAGCCCATGCAGTTCGAGCTTCAGCCGAAAAGCGAACGCGTCAACATGCGCTTGCCGAAGCCGCTTCTGGATGCCGTGCGGGAGCGGGCCGAGCGCGAGGGCATTCTATACCAGCGCTATATTCGACGGGCGCTGGAGATAGCTGTTGCAGGGGCTGCACCTAAGTCGCGGGCGCGCAAGGCGGGCTAAATGCGGGCACTTATCTTGCTGCCGTCGTTGCGAGGAGCGAAGCGACGCGGCAATCCAGGAGCCGCAGGGTACTGGATTGCTTCGCTTCGCGCGCAATGGCGGCAACAAGATAACTGCTTGTGCCGCTCGCCTCAAAACGCCTTGAACGTAATGATCGTCCGTGTGTCAACAATCCCAGGCAGCACTTGCACCTTCTCACCGACGAAATGGCCGATGTCGGTTTCCTTGGACACGTAGAACTTCGCCAGAATGTCGTAGTTGCCGGCGATCGAATAGATCTCCGATGCGATTTCGGCCTCGGCCAATGCGCTCGCGACTTCGTAGGTCCGGCCCAACGCGCATTTGATCTCGACGAAGAAAGTCTGCATGGCGGAAATCCTGCTATTTGGCCGGGACTTCGATCTCGCGATCGAGGTTGGATTGAACGGTGAATGTTGCCTGATGCGTCTGCCCGTCGCGGCGTGCGATTACAAAATATTCGCCCTCGGCCAGAACGAGGCTCGGGAAGGCGCCGATCATTTCCCGGATGACGTCGCCACCCGGTGTCAGCACGGTGAAGCTCGTATTGGCGAGCGCCTCGCCGCCGGGGTTGTTGACGAGTTTCAGCGTCACCACGGACGCCCGATGGCGCACGGTGGTTTCGGTCAGCTTGCCGGATTCGATCCGCACTTCGGCATTGACGACGGAGTTGGTCGCGTTGGCCGGCGTGCCCGCATGGGCGGGGGCGGAGGCCGGGACGTTCGAATCGAGATAGGTCGAGACAATGCGGTAATTGCCTTCTGGCAGGCGGATCATCTCGCCGGGCTTGGCGTTGGGCGCGACCAGCTTGGCCTCAGAGCCGCCGCGCTCGGGCACGTAGACGGCGAGAGTTAGCCGGCTGGCGGGAATGGGCGTGTCGCCGAGCATGCCGACGATCTTAAGCGCACCGGCGTTCAGCGGGATCCGCTCGGACGCCATATTGCCATTGATGGAGACCCGTCGCGTGGCGGCGGCGAGCCCATAGGCGGCGTGAATTATGTAGTCGCCGTCGGGCAGGATGATGGACGGGGTCGTCTCGCTGGATTCGGCGACCAGCTGGTGGCTGCCACTGGCGTCGGGCCGTTCCTGGTACACACGCCATTGTACCCCGCTGACGAGGGCCTGAGATGTCCCGCCGAACACGGCAGACAGGAAGAGCTTGCCCTTGCCCGCCTCAGGTCCCGGGGCGGCCTGCGGCGTGAAGGCGCCGGAAGGCTTGGCGCTGAGGGGCGTCTGCGTCGATTGACCCTGAGTGACATCGGCCGGCGTTGTCTGGGCGCGGGCTGGCAGGGGCAGGCCGATCGCGGCGACCACAGCCAGGACGGCGGGATATGCGGACAGTTTCATGATGTCAGTCCTTGCCGCAAAGCAGGTCGCGGGTCAACGCGACAGGAGGCAGAAGCTACTCCTCCTCACGGCTCAACATATGGGTCACGATGGAGGCCAGGTTGGTCAAGGCGAAAGGCTTGAACTCGAAGACGACGTTATGATGGCCGGCGGGAACCTCGACGCCGCGAAACAACAGGTTGGCGCGCAGGACGGGCTTCACCTCCCCATCCACGCGGACCTGCCAGCCCGGATAGTAGAGATCGTGCAGGACGAGCACGCCGGCACGGTCGCTCTCGACGTCGATGGCGACGCGGCTGCCGTCATGCGTGCGGATCTTGACGCTGGAGGATGGCATCGCATCGCTGTCGCCCAGCGCGTAGATCTCGCGCAGGTCGCTCATGCTCTCGTTGTCGATCAGGACCTCGCGGGCGCGGTTGAAATCAGGCAGGGCGCTTTCTTCGAGCACGGTCTCCTTGTCGACGGCCTTCACCTGCATTGCCAGATAGGCGCGAGGCGCAGGTGTGCCGAGACGGTAGATGTACATGTTCCGGCCCGCAAAGATGGGCGTCGCCTTTGGGCGTGGCACATGGCGGGGAAGGCGGTTCAGCGGCCGGTCGAGAACGAGATATTCGAGGCCGAGCAGGGTGGCGAGATTGCAGCGGTAGCCCCGAAAGGTGCCGGGAAACTGCCGCAGATTGGGGTCGCCCGAGTTTTCCCCGGGGCCGATGGCGCGGGCGTAATCGGCGATGCGCAGGGGGTTGTAGCCGAGGGTGTTCTCCAGGCCCATCACCAGTGAGGCATTTTGCCATGGGCCGTTGAGGCCGAGGATCTCCACCCGCGGATACTCCCCGCGCGCATGTGCCGCCTGAATCTCCTGCGCAAGCACATCGAGACCGTTGCGACCCGGCTGCGTCTTGCCGCTATAGACCGCATATTGCGAGGCGGGCTCGGCGTTCTGCGAGGAGGCGGCATTGCGGGTGACGAGTTCGGCGCCGCCGAAGGCGACCAGAAGCATGGCGGCCAAGGCCCTGCGGCGGGGCCCGCCCTGGTCGGCGAGGAAGAAGACAGCTGCGAGCGCCGTCGCGAGTCCCATGCAGACCGCAACGGCTTGCAGGCTCTCGATCAGCTGCGCCTTTGCGCTGGCGAAAGCGAGCGCGGAGCCGATGGCGAGGCCGATGGTGCCGACGGTGCCCGCCACGAGCGCGGAAGCGAGGCCCCGATGCAGGCGCCGGAAGGGGCGCGGTATGCCCTCCGCGATGTAGCGATGCAGGAGATAGCCCGCCGTCAGGGCAATCGCGATGTTCAGCAGGAAAGTCGCGTCGGCCGGACGGCGATAGAGCGAGATGCCCGGCAAATGGTCGAACATGAGGCCGAAGAAGGGTGTGTAGCGGCCGAGCGCGTAGAGCGTTGCCAGCGTGCCCAGCACCGCGAAGTAGCGCAGGCCGCGTCCGAAAATGCGGCCGCCAGCGAAGCCATGCCAAAGGATGAGCAGCGCGGGCAGGGTGCCTGCGAAGAGGTAGTTGATGGTGCGGTCGGTGAAGTCGGCCATGTCGGTCGCTTCGTAGCCGGGACCCCAGTAGCGATAATTCCAGTCGTTCGATCCGAAGATGTCGCCAGTCAGGAAGGTCGCAAAATTGGCCGGGTGCAATGAGCCTGCGGCCGCTACGCCATAGGCGATGCCGGGCCGGTTGGATGCCGCGAGAAACTGCATGGTGAGCAGGCTCGGCACCGCCAGTGCGGCGATGACAATGGCGCCCGAGACGATCAGGAGAGGCAGACGGCTCGCGAGAAAGCTCACCGGCTTCTCCGCGCGCACGACGTGGAAAGCCGCCGCTCCCACGAGTGCGAGGCCCATGAGCAGCGCCACCTGATCGCGCCCCAGCACCATCAGCGTTCCAAAGAGGCCAAAGAGGACCGCATAGGTCCAGGAGCGCCGGGCCAACGCAATTTCGAGCGCCAGCAAGGCCAGCGGGAAGAAGGCATAGGAGATGATGATGCCCGTGTGCTGCAGCCGTGAGGAGGCAGCACCGCCGAGCATGAAGATCATGGCGGCCAGCAACGCGCCGGCCGGATGCCAGCCGCGCCGGCGGAACAGGCCGAGCATCCCGAGACCACCGGCGAAGAGGTGGGAGAAGATTACTACGTCGAATGCCGCCATCGAGGCCTTCGGCGCAACCAGCGCGAACAGCATCATCGTCGGGGTGAAGAGCAGGGATTGCGGGTCTGCAACCGAGGGGTGGCCGGCGAAATGGTAGGGGTTCCAAAGGGGCAGGTCACCGTGCGCGAGCGACTCCGCGAGGAAGCGGAAGAAGGGATAGAACTGGTTCTTCGAATCCCATGGCACGAGCGCGCCCGACCAGGCCCAGGCGGAGAGGGCGAACGTCGAGAACAGGCTCAGCCCCAAGATCGCGCAGATGGTCTCGATGCGCGTCCACTGAAGGCTGCGCGTCCGCTCGACAGAGAGCCCGCCTGTGACGGAGCCCAGGGCGCCTTGCGTCGGGGAGGAGGTGCCGGCGAGATCAAGTTGGGACATCGGGACTCATGACTGACATTCTACAGCCTCGCCCGGCGGGAGAGGGTCGCTGATGGGAAAATGCGGCTGATCGGCGGTCGTCCCGCGGCACTCTGTTCTCCTCCCCGCGGATCTCTCTCGGCTGCTCCGGAGCATCTCCTTCTGCGCCAGCCAGACCAGAGCGCCCTGCAAGCACCTGAGAGGCCTTGCGTCGTTCATCTGGATCTTGTCAAACGCAGCCAAACTCTAGACGCTCCGCTTCCACTGGCAAGTGACTCGGCCATAGCCCATCGCAAGGCAAAGCTGACCCACGCTGCTGTTTTCTCAGGAATGAAATGAACCCCGCATGAACGAAACACTCGCGCTCCTGTCCTCCCGGCGGTCCGTGCCTCCTGTCGCGCTGGCGGCTCCGGGCCCCGATGCCTCGCAAATCGAGACATTGCTGAGCCTCGCCTCGCGCGTGCCTGACCATGGCAAGCTGGCGCCCTGGCGCTTCATCATCTTCGAAGGCGCTGCGCGTGCGCGGGCGGGCGACATCATTGCGGAGGCCTTCGCGAAACTCGAACCGGATGCAGGCGCGACCCGCATCGACGCCGAGCGCAAGCGTTTCATGGCTCCGCTGGTTGTGGCGGTCGTGTCGCGGGCTGCGCCGCACGCCAAGATTCCTCTCTGGGAGCAGGAACTGTCGGCAGGGGCCGTGTGCATGAACATGCTCATCGCGGCCTCGGCCATGGGCTTTGGCGCGACCTGGCTGACGCAATGGTATGCCTACGACCGCAGCGTACTCGCGCAATTCGGCCTGTCGGATCAGGAGAAGATCGCGGGCTTCATCCATGTCGGCCACAGCGCGAGCGTTCCCGAGGATCGCCCTCGTCCCGCGCTCGAGCAGATCGTGTCACGTTTTCCGGGTTAAGCAGGAGTCATCTCACGTGATCTTTTTCGAACCGCACCTGCGCGACCGAACGATGTTTCCATACGACCCCTTCAAGGCGATGGTCGTGCCGCGTCCTGTTGGCTGGATCTCGACGATGGGGTTGAACGGCGAGGTCAATCTCGCGCCCTACAGTTTCTTCAATGCTTTTTCAGGCGCGCCGCCCCTCGTCGGCTTCAGCAGCGAAGGCTTCAAGGATTCCGCCGCGCTGGCGGAGGCCTCCGGCGAATTCGTCTGGAACATGGCGACCTATGACCTGCGCATGGAAATGAACGCGAGTTCTGCCCCGTTGCCACTGGGCACCAGCGAGTTCGAGCATGCCGGGCTCGAGACCGCGCCGTCGAGCATCGTTAAAGCGCCCAGAGTCGCAGCCTCGCCCGCGTCGCTCGAATGCAAGGTGACGCAGGTCGTTCGCCTGCTGGACATGACGGGTGCGCAAACCGACCGCTATCTGGTTATGGGCCAGGTCGTGGGCATTCATGTCGACGAGCGGTTTCTCGTCAACGGCATGCTCGATATCGCCGCGATGAAACCGATCGCGCGCTGTGGCTATCAGGATTATGCCGTGGTCGACAAGGTGTTCGCCGTCAAGCGGCCCGCCGGGGCCGGCAATCAGGCTGGCGGCGGCTGATAAGCGCGCGCGGCGCGGGCGAGAATGCGCTCCGCGCGCAGCAGATGCGGCCGGTCGAACATGCGGCCGTCGATGTTCACCACGCCCGCGTCCGGGTGCGCGGAAAATGCCGCGATGATCGCCTCGGCGCGCGCAAGCGTTTCTCCGCTGGGCGTGAAATGCTGGTTGATCAGCGGCACCTGATCGGGGTGAATGGCGAGCTTGGCGGCGAAGCCATCGGCCTGCGCGCGATTGCATTCGTGGCGCAATCCATCGAGATCGCCGAAGTCCGCGAAGATCGTGTCGATGGCGGGAACGCCCGCCGCTGCCGCCGCGAAGAGCGTGAGATGACGCACGAGCGCGAAAGGCGGGGACCATTCGCCGTGCTCGTCGCGATTGTCCTCCGCGCCGATGTCGGCACACAGATCTTCCGCGCCCCAGGCAAGGGCCGTAAGACGATGGCTCGATCGTGCGTAGGTCGACAGGCCGAAAATCGCGGCCCCGGACTCTGTCACGATGGGCAGGATGCGCGTCGAGCCATCAGGCAGATCGTTCTCCGCTTCCTGCACGGCGAGCTTGGCTGCGAGATGCTGCACGTCCATGCCCGAGCGCGATTTGGGCAGGACGATTCCATGTGGACGCGCGGGCATCACGGCATCCAGGTCCGCGTCCGCCAGGCCCGAGTCGAGCGCGTTGATGCGGATGAATATGCGCGGGCCATGGTCGCGGCCCGCGAGTTCGGAAAGAAACACCGCCGCTGCTGCGCGCGCGTCCGCCTTGTTGTGCCAGACCACCGAGTCCTCGAGATCGATCACGAGAGCGTCGGCGCCGCTTTGGGTCGCTCGCGCCAAGCGTCTGGGCGCATCGGCTGGCACGAAGAGAAGCGATCTGAGATCCTGATCCATGCGCATACTCATGGCACCGGCCTTTTCATCATGAAAGCGTTGCGGGTGCATTCGGCGACCAGTTCATCGCGTTGATTGAAAGCGCGATGCAAAAACGTCACGATCCCAGCGTCCGGACGCGACTTCGACGCACGCGTCGCGACGATCTCTGTTTCGCAATGAACGGTGTCGCCCTCGAACAGGGGTGCGGGGAAGCGCACGTCGGTCATGCCGAGATTTGCGATGGTGGTTCCCACGCTGAGGTCGTTCACGGAAATGCCGACCATGAGGCCGAGCGTGAACAGCGAATTCATGAGCGGGCGGCCCCATTCGGTTTCCGTGGCACAGAAGTGCGCGTCGATGTGAAGTGGCTGCGGGTTCAGCGTGAGGTTGGAGAACAGCATGTTGTCCATCTGCGTCACGGTCTTGCGCAGACGGTGACGATGCAGCGCACCGGGCTCGAAGTCTTCGAGATAAAGGCCGCCGCGCGGGTGAGCCGGCGAGCTTGGGATTATGGGCATTGGGCCTCCGAAACCTGTGCCAAAAGAAGACAGATCAACGAGTTAAGCCTCCATTTACTATAAAGCGAGAAGATGGCTCCGGGATGGCCAGTCAGGCGTCCGTGTTGTTTGTAGTGTTTGAGCTTCGGGTGTTTGTGATGATCAGTCGCCATTTCTTTGCCTGGGCCAGGACCGTTTCCGCAGGCGAGCGTGCAGAAGGCGTTGCCTCGCTCGCGCAAGATTACATCTATATGGAGCTGACGCCGGACGAGCGGCGTCAGGTCGAGGGCATCCTGACGGTCATGCTGGAGGATAGCTCGCCGCTGGTGCGTCGCGCCATGGCCGAAAGCCTCGGGCGAGAGGCGGCCGCGCCTCATCACATCATCATGGGCCTGGCAGCCGACCAGCCTGAGATTGCGGCCATCGTGCTCGGCCGTTCTCCGGTTCTGGGCGACGAGGAGCTGATCGATTGTGTCGCAGCGGCGGGTCCCTTGGCGCAGGTCGCCGTGGCCCAGCGGCCGGAATTATCGGCATCCGTGGCCGCGGCTTTGACTGAAGTGGGTGCGCCCGAGGCAGTGATGGCGCTGGCGTCCAATGCCGGGGCGAACATGACCGAGGCGTCGCTTCTTCGCATGCTCGAGCGGTTCGGGTCGGAGGGGGCGATGCGCGAGGCCCTGCTGGGACGGCCGCAGCTTCCGGCATCGGTTCGGGCGGAGCTCGCGGCCGCCACAGGCGACGCGCTGGCTGCGTTCGCGACCTCGGTCGGCTGGCTCTCGGCTGAACGTGGAGAGCGTGTCGTTCGCGAGGCGCGCGAAAAGGTGATGGTCTCCATTGCCGCCGATGCCGCGGATGAGGCGGGCAGGGGGTCCCTGACCTTCGCCCGGCATCTGCGCTGTTCGCGACATCTTACGGCCGCGCTGCTTCTGCGGGCGTTGCTCAGCAACGACCGGTCGCTGTTCGAAGCTGCCATGTGCGAATTGTCAGGCCTGCCCTTCACCAAGGTCGTGGCCCTGGTCGGTCATTCGCAAAGCCCGGCTTTCAATGCGCTTTACACGCGTGCGGGTCTGCCGGGCTGGCTCCTTCCTGCCATCCGGGGCGCGCTCGCGGCGCAAGCCGCCCTCGACGAGCCCTGCGACGAAACAGGCGGCGCACGGCTGCTGCGCCCGCTCATCGACGCGACGCTGCGCGTGTGTTCGGGAATGGACACGCCCGAGACGGGCAGGCTGATCGCCTTGCTCCGGCGGTTCGAGGCGGAGGCGGCTCGCGACGAAGTGCGCGGCCTCGCGGCGGCCGCCGTTTGCGCGCGCGCTCCCCGTCTTTCGGGCCCGATTCTGGATATTCGCCCGACCAACGCCGTTCGAATCGCGGCCTGATACAGCAACTTCGATCGCTTTCATGCCCGGCACCGCTCAGCGGCGGCCGGGCTTTGCCTATCTCGGAGATTCCAACGCCAGTACATCGCTAACGATGTTGCAGGAATACACCAGCCCTTTGAGAATAGACCTCAATGCCCGGCTTATTGGCTCCGTAACAGTCCATGAAACATAGCTAAGGCTACGTTCCGAACACCGAAGCAGGCGGCAGCAACTCACAAAGTCGTCGTTTCGGATTCGAGATGTGGTGCAAGCCGGTTCCTTCCTCGCGGGGCGTGTCCTCGCAAGAAGCATTCCGGCGCGAAACCTCTCTTGAATTCGGGTCTTTCACATTGGAGGTTTTACATGAAGCTCGGTAAGAGTCTTCTCCTCGGCTCCGCAGCGGCTTTCGTCGCAACGGCCGGCGCCCAGGCCGCTGATTTGCCCATGCGCAAGGCAGCTCCCGTCGAATACGTAAAGGTTTGCGACGCCTACGGCGCCGGCTTCTTCTACATTCCCGGCACCGATACCTGCATCAAGATCGGCGGTCGTGTTCGCGCCGACTATTCGATGTCCGGCACTCAGACGATCTATGCCAGCAACGTGATGGCGCTCAATGTGGCTGGCGTGCCTGTGAACCGGGTGGGTCTCCCGGCTGGCACGTTAGCTCTGCCAGTTGCCAACTCTGTGCAGGGATGGAATGGCGCAGCCGTTGTAGCGGACCCGTCGGGCGCCAATTTGCGCTTCATCCCGAACGGCTCCTCCAACCATGCTCAGAACGCCTACGGCTGGGAAGCTCGTGGCCGCGTTGACCTCGACGCCCGCACGCAGTCTGCCTGGGGCACGGTCCAGACCGTCGTCTCGGTCCGTCTTGCACGTACTACCGGCGTGCTTAATCTCTCCGGGCCGGGCCTTTCCGCCGCCAGTGCCAGCCCGACCCTCGAAGCAGCATACATCCGCTTCGCCGGTTTCACCTTCGGTGCCGCCAAGGATAACTTCTCCTTCATGCCCAGCACCTTCTACGGTGCGGGTCACTGGTCGTCCTTCGCCAACGGTGCCAAGCAACTCGCTTATACCGCTGTGTTCGGCGGCGGCTTCAGCGCCACGATTGCGGTGCAGGATGCCACGGATACGACGGCTGGCGGCGCTGTCGCTGCTAACTCCGTCTTGCTTGGGTTGCCGGTGTTCAACGCGACCGCGGCCGGCTACGTCACGGCCCAGTCCGGTCCGGGCATCTCCTACGCCTACAACAATCTGCCGCAGCTTAACGGCACACTCGCCTTGGATCAGGGTTGGGGTACGGCGCAGGTTATGGGCGCAGTCGGCAAGGCCGTTGGCGTCAACGCCGCTGGTACCTTCGATCAGGACAAGACCGTCTGGGCGATCGGCGCTGGCTTGAAGCTCAACCTGCCGACCATTGCAGCCGGCGACGTTCTCTACCTGAACGCCGCTTACGCAAACGGCATGACCGAGTACACGACCAACTGGACGAGCTTCAAGTCTTCGGACACGAACCGCAACGTCGGTGGCTACGTGAACAACCATCCGTCGTGGATCAGTGCCAACGTGAACGGCGTTGACACCATCCAGACGCTGAAGTCATGGGATATTGCTGCCCTCTACACGCACTACTGGACCCCTTCGATCCGTCACTCGTTCCTGGCCAGCTACGGCCAGATCGACGGCACCGCTGCTTCTAAGGCGCAGGTCTATGGAAGCTCCGGCGCATATGGTGATGCCAAGGTGTGGAACATCGGAACCCAGCTCGCTTGGCTCCCGGTCCGCAACTTCGAAATCGGCATGGAGGTGCTCTACGCTCGCGTTGAGCAGGACATTCGCCGCCTCGATTACGCTGTGACCCCAGTCTTGGGGACAGTTCCTGGTGCTACCGTCGTGACCCGCGAAAAGGCCGGCAACTGGACTGGCCGCATGCGCGTCGAGCGCACGTTCTGATCCTTTTGATCTGACACTCGGAGGCTTCGGCTTCCAACTGAACCCCGGCGCGCAAGCGCCGGGGTTTTTCGTTGTGCGGGCGCTTGCTTCAACAGCGGTTCGAATCGCGTTGGCCGGGGCCGACGCCTATTCCTCCGCGGCGACCCTGATTCGCGTTCCAGCCCGTTTTCGCGTGGCTGCGCCGGTCGGCTCCGCCCAAAAAGAGAGGGGGCAGCTCGCGCCACCCCCCCAAGTTTGTGCCGGGTCTTTCACATCCGACGGCGGCAGAGGCCCCGCAGCGCCCGCGCGCAAAGGCCTCAATTGCTAAGCTCACGCTATCCCACGGCTAACCTGTTGCTGAAGCACCACATCCTGTGAGGAAGTCTGAACTCTACCTCAACAGGTGTCGCATGAATCATTTTTCGTTGCTAACGTGTCTTCATGTGAAACGTACTCTTCACATAGAGAAACGACAAAGCACTCAAGGGTCTTTAATTCTGGAGGTTAATATGAAGCTCGGTAAGAGCCTTCTACTCGGCTCCGCAGCGGCGTTCGTCGCCACCGCCGGCGCTCAGGCTGCTGATTTGCCCATGCGCAAGGCTGCTCCCGTCGAATACGTCAAGGTCTGCGACGCCTATGGCGCGGGCTTCTTCTACATCCCCGGCACCGACACCTGCATCAAGGTCGGCGGTCGCGTTCGCGCCGACTACGCCTTCTCGGGTGGCACGGATGTCTACACGTCGACCGCTGGCGTCGCTGCCAAGGCGGCTGTCCCGGCTGACCCGGCTGCGAACCCGATCGTCGTCGGCTCGAAGGCTGTCGCCTACGTCGCCCCGACGCCGAGCATCAACAACCAGACCGGCCTGCTGGTGAACTCCATCGGCGTCTCGCGTCACGCTGAAAACCGTTACGGCTGGGAAGCTCGAGGCCGCGTCGACCTCGATGCCCGCACGCAGTCGGCCTGGGGCACGGTCCAGACCGTCGTCTCGCTCCGTCTCGCCCGCACCACCGGCACGCTCGACCAGCTTGGTCCGAACCTGTCGTCCTCTGCCGCTACGCCGACCCTCGAAGCCGCCTACATCCGCTTCGCCGGCTTCACGTTCGGCGCTGCGAAGGACAACTTCTCCTTCATGCCCAGCACCTTCTACGGTGCGGGTCACTGGTCTTCGTTCGCGAACGGCGCCAAGCAGCTCGCTTACACGGCCGTCTTCGGCGGTGGCTTCAGCG
>JAQGKD010000076.1 GCA_028290285.1 Hyphomicrobiales bacterium | reverse complement strand
GTGTCGATGTCCGAATGCATGTAGCGCACGCGAATGCCGTTCTCGTGCAGATATTCGGTGAGGTCTTCGGCCATGCGCTTGGTCAGCACGGTGACGAGGCTGCGATAGCCCGCCTGCGCAGTCGCGCGCACCTCGCCCACGAGATCGTCGACCTGCGTACGCGCCGGCCGCACCTCGACCGGCGGATCGATCAGGCCTGTCGGGCGGATGACCTGTTCGACGAACACACCGCCGGTGCGCTCCATCTCCCAATTGCCGGGCGTGGCCGAGACATGCACGGTCTGCGGCCGCATCGCCTCCCATTCCTCAAATCGAAGCGGGCGATTGTCGAGGCAGGACGGCAGTCGGAAGCCATATTCGGCCAGCGTCGCCTTGCGCCGAAAGTCGCCGCGATACATGCCGCCAATCTGCGGCACGGTGACATGGCTCTCATCGGTGAACACGAGCGCATTGTCGGGCAGGTATTCGAACAGGGTCGGCGGCGGCTCGCCCGGCTTCCGGCCCGTCAGATAGCGCGAGTAATTCTCGATGCCCGCGCAGGAGCCCGTGGCTTCCAGCATCTCGATATCGAAGGTCGTGCGCTGCTCGAGACGCTGCGCTTCCAGCAGGCGACCCTGCGCGTGCAACTCGTCGAGACGCTGCTTCAACTCGGCCTTGATGCGGCCAACCGCCTGCAAAAGCGTCGGGCGCGGCGTCACGTAATGCGAATTCGCGTAGATCTTCACGAATTCGAGGTCCTGGCTCTTCTTGCCGGTGAGCGGATCGAACTCGGAAATCGACTCGACCTCATCGCCGAAGAAGCCGATACGCCAGGCGCGGTCCTCGTAATGCGCCGGAAACACTTCGACCGTATCCCCCCGCACACGAAAGGTGCCGCGCGAAAAATCAGGCGTGCGCTTGTATTGCAGGGCGACGAGATCGCCGATCAGCTGTCGCTGGTCGATCTTCTCGCCGAGCTTCACCGAGAAGGTCATGGCCGTATAGGTCTCGACCGACCCGATGCCATAGATGCAGGAGACGGAGGCGACGATGATGACGTCGTCCCGCTCGATCAGCGCGCGCGTCGCCGAGTGGCGCATCCGGTCGATCTGCTCGTTGATCGAGGATTCCTTCTCGATGAACGTATCGGTGCGCGGGACGTAGGCCTCGGGCTGATAATAATCGTAGTAGGAAACGAAGTACTCGACCGCATTGTCGGGGAAGAAGCTCTTGAACTCGCCATAGAGCTGCGCCGCGAGCGTCTTGTTAGGGGCGAGGATCAGCGCGGGACGATTGGTCCGCGAGATTACCTGCGCCATGGTGAAGGTCTTGCCCGATCCGGTCACGCCGAGCAGGACTTGATCGCGTTCGTGCGCGCTCACCCCCGCGACGAGCTCCTTGATCGCATGGGGCTGGTCCCCCTTGGGCTCGTATTCGGACACGAGCTTGAAGTTGATGCCGCCTTCGGATTTTTCTGGCCGCTGGGGACGATGCGGCGTCCAGGGCTTCTGCTCGCGCAGGTTGGGATCGCCGGCCTCCAGCAGGTCCCTGAGCGACTCGCTTGTGGCCGTCGACCCGAGAACCTCGGGGGGCCGGACCCGCGCCCGCTTGGGCCGGGGCGGCACGAAATCGACGTCTCCCGAAGGGTCCAGCCCCAATTGCCCCGCGAGTTTGGGATCGAGCCCCGTGAGGGAGCCCGAGTCGAACCCTGCCTGCGCCGCTTCCTCGAAACCGCGCGACGAGGGTCCGCGCCGTTCGACGAGGGCGGGATTCAGCAATTCAGCGAGATGGTCGCCGAGCGGATGCACCTCCGGCTTCGCAGCCTTGCCTTGCGGAGCGCGCTTCACCTTGCCGCCGGAAGCGGTGCTTTTAGGGGATTTGGCCATATCCGCAATATGGGGCGTGGCGGACCATCTGGAAAGATCGCACGTTCACGCAAAAAGACGCGGCCCCCTTCGGCAGCCGCGTCTCACGTCATTCACGAGACGTAGGGCTCAACCTTACTTCTGCTTGGCGATGATCTTGTCCTTGATGTCGTCGTACACCCCCTTGGGGATGATGTTCTTTTGCACCAGGTCGTCCTTCCCCTTGTAGGGGCGGCCCTTGATGATGCCGTCGGCGCGCACGTCGCCGATGCCCTTGAGGGCCATCAACTCGGGCTTCGTGGCCGAGTTGATGTCCAGGACTGCGGCGCTCGGAGCTGCCGTGGCCGCGGGCTTCGCAGGCACGGCCGCCGGCTTGGCTGTGGCAGCCGGCGCGGACATGGGCGGCGCCGTGGGTTTGGCGGGCGTGGCCGGAGCTGGCGCCTGGGCGAAGGCGGAGCCGGCAAATGCGGCGGCGATCACGCTGGCGAGGATAAATGAGCGCATGGGATCCTCCAATGGCCCCGGATGTCTCCGGGCGCCTGAGCGGAAGGGGAACCCGAGGGAGAATAACTGTCAAGTTAGGCGATCGGGTCAGCCACCGGGAAATTGCCGCGCGTCCTGCGCCGCGTGCCGCACAAGAACCTTCTGCGGGGCCTGGACCGTGATCTGAAGCCGCTCGCGCGAAACTTCGACCGGCTTCATCGGAGCCAGGAAGGTGATAGCAAGCGCCACGACGCCCAGCGCAGCCGCGAGACCCGCTGACATGTTGAACTGGCGCTGGGCCGCATCGGGATCGATTCCCTCCGTAAAGCCCGCGTCCTGAACAGGTTCGAAATGATCGGCGATCGACATGGCCCGCTCCTTCTGATCTTGCCCGATTGTGCCCTTCCGGAGTCCGACGTGCTGTGCGTAGCCGCACAGGCTCCACCGTGAAACGGCGCGGAACCGGAAAAGGTTTCCAAATCCTTTCGTAGGATCAGGCGGCCGCCGGTATCCGCGGAGCCATTGCCGGGACATTCTGGCGCTCACGCCGGATCCTGCGGAGGATCAGGCCGAAGAAACAGGCCATGACGGGAAAGGCCGTGGGGATATGCAGAAGCGCGGCAGCATCCTGCGAGATGGTCGGCAGGACCCACAGCAGCCCCAGCATCGGCGCGTCCCACACTGCGAACCCATGCTCCCGCCCATAGCTGTACAAAAGGACGGCCGCGGGCAGCAGGATCAACAGTTCGTATTGCAGCAGGTAGGGCGTGCAGAGAGGCAAGGCGGCGATCAGCAGGGCCGCCTTCAGGCGGCGATCTCCGGTCCCGAGCCACACGGTGGCGCAGAGGCTTATGGACAGCACCGTCGAGGCGATCTGCAGCCCATAGGCGGAGGAGACGGGAAGCCCGAGGACGCGCGCGGCGCCGAAGGCGCTGGCATAGCGCGCCATGCCCGCATCCATCGTCTGCAGCAGGATCTCCTGCGATTGCTTGATGCTGTGAAAGAAAGCGGTCCAGGTCTCGAAACCGAAGACCCAGCAGGTCAGCAGCACCTGGGCGCCGATCACCCCGGCCGCCCCCAGCATCGACTTCCAGAAGCCGGACGCGCCGAGCACGAACGGCAGCGGCAAGCCGAGATTGGGCTTGTAGCTCAACAGGCCGAGGGCCCAGGCGGAGGGCTGGAGCCCACGTACGTAGGGCGTGACCGAGAAGCCGACGAGGGCCGCCGACAAAGCGGCATTCTGCCCATAATTGATGTTCTGGAACAGCATCGGCGAGCCCACGGCGACGATCAGGACGCGCCAGTCGGGAACAAGACGCCAGAGGGCGAAAAGCAGCAGCGCATTCGTCGAAACCATCCACACCGCAAATGCGAGCGGGAGTGGCAGCATGGCCAGAAGGGCGGCCGGCAGCAGGAATGGTGGCGGATAATGCCAGCCGAAGGTCCCGACATCGGCACCGAATACGCGCCGCTGGTTCGCCTCATGTGTCCTGACGTCGAAGGCATCAGTCGGTCTTCCATCCAGAGCAGCCCGCCCGGCAATCCAGAAATGGGAGAAATCATGGCCCATCACCTGCCCGACGCGGTCGAATCGGGAATCCGGCCCCGGCGAAAGCTGAAAGGCCATGCCAGCCCCGGCCAGCGCCATGACGACCGAAACGAGGATGACAACCTCGGAGACGAGGGCGCGGAAAGCGACAAGGCGAGCGTGCATCGAAAAGGCGCACCGTAGGCTGAATGAAAAGGGGGGCGGCAGAAAAACACGCCACGAAATCAGGGGTCCGTGAAACGGGCCTACTCTGGACGCAGCAGGTTAAATTTCCCTGCGCAGGGCGATCATGCCCAAAAAGCCGCTTGTGGCGGTTGCTGAAACAGGGCTCCGGCACTAGGGTCCGCCGCGCCCCGCAAGGGGGGACCAATCCTGAGCCTAATTCTCGGAGCTATGCTATGGCCTTCCTCGCCGATGCCCTTTCCCGCGTGAAGCCTTCTGCGACCATTGCGGCGACGCAAAAGGCGCGTGATCTGAAAGCGCAAGGCCGCGACATCATCAGCCTGTCGGTCGGAGAGCCTGATTTCGATACGCCCGATCACATCAAGAAGGCCGGCATAGCAGCCATCGAGCGAGGCGAGACGAAATACACCCCCGTCTCCGGCATCACGCCGCTGCGTGAGGCCATCGTCCGCAAGTTCAAGCGCGAGAACCAGCTCGACTACAAGTGGACGCAGACGATCGTCGGCACTGGCGGCAAGCACATCCTCTTCAACGCCTTCATGGCCACCATGAACCCCGGCGACGAGGTCATCATTCCCGCGCCCTATTGGGTCAGCTATCCCGACATGGTGCTGCTCTGCGGGGGGACGCCCGTCTTCGTGCCCTGCCCCATGGAAAAGAGCTTCAAGCTCCAGCCGGCCGACCTCGAGAAGGCGATCACGCCGCGCACGAAATGGCTGATCCTGAATTCGCCCTCCAACCCTTCGGGCGCCGCCTACACCCGCGACGAGCTCAAGGCCGTGACGGAGGTGCTGATGCGCCATCCGCACGTCTGGGTGCTGACCGACGACATGTACGAGCATCTCTGCTACGGCGACTTTGTCTACACCACCGTGGCGCAGGTCGAGCCCAACCTGATGGACCGCACGCTCACCATGAACGGCGTGTCGAAGGCCTATGCCATGACCGGCTGGCGTATCGGTTACGCGGCGGGGCCGGAAAGCCTCATCAAGGCCATGGACATGCTGCAGGGCCAGCAGACGTCGGGCTCGTGCTCCATTGCTCAATGGGCAGCGCTCGAGGCTCTCGACGGGCCGCAGGATCATCTGCCGGTCTTCAAGAAGGCCTTCCAGGAACGCCGCGACCTCGTGGTCTCGATGCTCAACCAGGCGCGCTTCATCACCTGCCCGATGCCGGAAGGCGCGTTCTACGTCTATCCGTCCTGTGCGGAAGCCATCGGCAAGAAGACGCAGGACGGCAAGCTGATCCAGACGGACGAGGACTTCATCGGCGAGTTGCTGATGCAGGAAGGCGTCGCCGTCGTGCACGGCTCAGCCTTCGGCCTCGGCCCGAACTTCCGCATTTCCTATGCTGCCTCGACGCAGACGCTGGAAGAAGCCTGCAACAAGATCCAGCGCTTCACGGCAAGCCTGAGATAGGCTCGACCACAACGAGAAAAGCCCGGCCTTTCGGCCGGGCTTGCCCCATCGATCGAGCAGCCCCCCGGCCCTCAGACCTGCCGTCGACCGACAATTCATCGTCGGCGTGAAACCTAGCAGGCCGCGCTCGCCCGAGTCTGTCGTCGCCGCGCCACAGTCCCGCAAAACACGCGCTTCTCCCACGGCTTCGTTCTGCCGCAACGCAGCACGTTTGTCGGCTTGCGAACACTTCGCAGACCTGAAACGATCTCTTTTCTAAACAGCGGCGCCGGGCGCCGGTAACAGGTCGGTGATCCCGGCGTTCCTTTTTGAGGGAGCGCGTTTCGATGGACACAGCATCCCAGCACACGAACCCCAACGGCAGACGAGTGACGGGGCCACGCCTCATTGCTTTGGTGGGCCCCTTCCAGAGTGGCAAGACGACACTTCTCGAAAGCATACTCGCCCGAACCGGCGCGCTCGCGCGTCAGGGCAATGTGCGTGACGGCTCGACCGTCGGCGATTCCAGCGCGGAGGCGCGAGCGCACGCGATGAGCGTCGAGGCCAACATCGCTTCGACCGAATATCTGGGCGACCGCTACACATTCATCGATTGCCCCGGCTCCATCGAGTTCGCGCAGGAGATGCGCAACGTCGTGCCGGTGTGCGACGCTGCGATCGTCGTCTGCGAAGCCGATCCGCGCAAGATCGCAGCCCTGCAGATCATCCTCCGCGAGCTGGAGGATCTGAAACTTCCGCATTTCCTTTTCCTCAACAAGATCGACGCCGCGACCGGGGGCGTGCGCGAGACGCTCGCGCTGTTGCAGCAGGCCTCGCGCGCGCGCCTCCTGCTCCGCCAGATCCCCATCTGGCAGGACGGCATCGCGACTGGTTTCATCGATCTCGCGCTGGAACGGGCCTTCGTCTACCGCGAACACGCGCCCTCGACCGTGATTGAACTTCCGCAGACTGAAATGGAGCGCGAGAAGGAAGCGCGCTATTCCATGCTGGAGCGCCTCGCGGATTACGACGACGCCCTGATGGAAAGCCTGATCGGCGACATCGAGCCGCCACGCGATCAGATCTTCGACGATCTCGCGCGCGAATTGCGTGAGGGCCTCGTAGTGCCTGTGCTGATCGGCGCGGCCGAACGCGGCAATGGCTTGACCCGCCTGATGAAAGCACTGCGCCACGAAGCACCCAACGTCGAAACCACGCGCCAACGCCTCGGCATACCCGCCGAAGGAGCGCCGCTAGCACGCATCGTGCGCACGATCCACACGGCGCACGGCGGCAAACTCTCCCTCGCACGCATTTTGCGCGGGTCCTTCGCCGACGGTCAGACCATCGTCTCGCCGCGCGGCGAGGAGGACCGCATCGCCGGCCTCTCCCGATTGATGGGCGCGACGTCGTCCAAGCAGGCGAAAGCCGAGGAAGGCGACACATTGGCCTTCGGACGTCTCGACCATGCGAAGACGGGCGACATGATCCGGGACGCCAAGACCGCGACGAGCGAGGATCTGCCGGATATCCCGATGCCAGCAATGCCCGAAGCCGTCCACGCCTTCGCGCTCGCAGCCAAGGACCGCAAGGACGAAGTCCGTATGACGGCGGCCATCACCCGCCTGACCGAAGAAGACCCCTCGCTCGTATTCACCCAGGACCCGGCCTCTGGCGAGATGCGCCTGTCAGGACAGGGCGAAATGCACCTGCGCGTCGGACTGGAGCGTCTGGCGGACCGTTTTGGCGTTCTTGTCACAGCCCGCAAGCCGGGTGTCGCCTACCGCGAGACGATCCGTGGCGCCGTGAACGTGCGCGGCCGTCACAAAAAGCAGTCGGGCGGCCACGGCCAATATGGCGACGTCGTTCTGGAAGTCGCGCCGCGTGAACGCGGCGAGGGATTCCTCTTCACCGAAGCCGTGCACGGAGGCACGGTGCCGCGCCAATATTTCTCGTCTGTCGAAGCAGGCTGCCGTGACGGGATGCAACGCGGCCCCCTCGGCTTCCCCGTTGTCGATGTCTCCGTCACCCTAACGGACGGCTCGTATCATTCGGTGGATTCCTCCGACATGGCCTTCCGCGCCGCCGCCAAGCTCGGCCTCGCGGAAGCCCTCCCCAAGGCGCGGCCGGTGCTTTTGGAGCCTGTGCTCGCAGTCGACGTGATGGTGCCCAGCGAAGCCCTTTCGCGGGCCTCGGGCATCGTCGCGGCGCGGCGCGGCCAGATCCTCGGCTACGAACCGCGCGAGGGCTGGGACGGCTGGGACGTGCTGAAAGCCCTGATCCCGGAAGCTGAAATGGGCGACCTCATCATCGAACTGCGCTCGGCGACCGCAGGTGTGGGCAGCTATCTCGCCCATTTCGATCATCTGGCCGAAGTGGTGGGGCGCCCGGCAGAGGCCGTCGTCGCCCAGGCCGCGCAACAAAAAGCACTTCAGAACGGGCACTAGGCCACAAAAAAAACCGGCCCCCGCGCAAGCAGGGGCCGGTCTGTTTCAAGAGCCTCGGAAGATCAGGCGGTCTGCTGGATCGCCGAAAGCTTCCAGTCTTCCACGGACCCGCCGCTGGGCCGCGTGAACGTCCAGATCTCCGTCACTTCGGACGGCGAAGAGCGGTCACCCGACACATAGGCACCGGTCACGCGATCGACCATCGTGTCGACGATCGAGAAGCGCATGGCGACCGTGGCGTAATCGGCATTGCCCTCACGCCAGGCCTCGGACAGGTCGCCTTGCAGGAGCTTCGCGCCAGAGACCTTGTTGATGTGGCCCTGACGCGCGTTTTCGGCGATGCCCTCGGCGAAATAGGAGGCCATCTCGGGCGTCACGCTGCGGCGCAGACGATCGAGATTTTCCTCGCCATAGGCGCTCTGGATCTCACCGAGCTTGCGCTCGAAGGACGCAAAGTCCTCCGGGCTGATGGCGAGATCGGACTGGGGAGCCGCGCCCCCCATGCCGCCGCCCGCATAGCCCGTGTTCGACCCTGTCGAGGGCGCCCCGCCACCGAACATGCCCCCAAGCGCGCTACGCGAGGCGCCCATGTCGGGAGCCCCGCCCGCGAGACCCGGCTGCTGCCGGCGCGCGAACCAGTTCATCGCGAAGCGGACAACCAGGAACAGCAGCCCGAGTTGGATGATGAGGCCGAGGAAGGAGGACATGGAACCCAGTCCACCGAACATGCCCGAGCCTGAGAGCAGGCCGAAGATGCCTGCGCCGACGAGACCCGCCATGAGGCCACGACCCAGCGACGAGCCGAAGAAACCGGGACGCGCCTGTGCGGGTGCGGACTGGCCGAAGCCGGACTGGCCCATGCCGGGCTGGCCCTGGGGTATCATCGAGCGCTCGACGGGCGCAGCGGGGCGCGGCGCGGTCGAGGTCGAAGGCGGCGCGGAAAAGGTGCGGGCGCCACGGCTGCCTGAGCTGCCGCCGCCGCCCACACGGGCCTCGGCCAGAGCCGGAGCAAAAGCCAGGGCGAGCGCAACCGTTATCGCGGCCAGATTCTTGGTCGGGATGAAACGGAAATTCATGGGTCGAGACCTCCGAACAGACCGGGTCAGATTCCCCCGGCTGTGAAGATATAGGAGGTCACCTGTTAAACTGTAAGCGGTCTTTCATAAGATCTTCGGGGAATAAGGGGGCTGCCACCCCTGCGAGCCCTGGGCGAAGCGTTGCGGCAATGGGAGCCGTCGCCCTCGCCACGGGTGGCCGCCCGCATTAAGGTGGCGCAAATCGTGGGTGGCATGACCGAGCATGGATAAGAAAGACCCGTTTCCCGCCAGCAGCTTCCTCGGGGCGGCCCGGCGTGGCTACCACCATGGCCGGCTGAAGGACGCCCTGGTCGAAGCCGCGCGCTCGCTGCTGGCCGAGCGCGGAGCGGCGGGCTTCACGCTGGCCGAGGCGGCCAAGCGCGTCGGCGTCACGGCGGCGGCCCCTTACCGGCACTTCCCCGACCGCAACGCCCTCATGGCCGAACTCGCCCGCCAGGGCTTCGAGAGCTTCGGCCAGCGACTGTCCTCCGCATGGAAGGGCGGCGCCCCGCGCGCCTTCGAGGCTCTGGCGCGCATGGGCACGGCCTATCTCGCCTTCGCCCGCGAGGAACCGGGCCTCTACGCCGCCATGTTCGAAAACGTCAGCGTCCTCGCCGCCCCGGAATCGGGAGCCGCAGCCGACAAGGCACTCGCACTCCTACGGCAGGCGGCGGCCGCCGTGCTAAAGGAAGCTGGAGCCCCAGAGGACGGAGCCCGCAAGCTGGCCCTGGAAATCTGGGCGCTCTCACACGGAGTCGCCATGCTGGCGGCAGGCGGGCATCTCAATCCCTCCAATCCTGGCTGCGACCCGGCCGCTATCCTGACAGGCGGCGTCGATGGCCTCGTCTCCACCGCGATCCGGATGGGCTTCGGCCACCGCTGACGGCCGCCAAAATTCCCTGACCCTCTCTTGACAGCCGGTCCGACCGCTCCGATGTTAATGTACGTTACATTTACATCGAGTGGCCGGAAGCCGCTCGGCGTATGTGCAGAGATGGAGAGGTGGCATGACTTATACGCAATCCCAGCGCGAAGAGGCCCCTGCGGGCTGGAATGGCGGACGGCGCGGCCAGTGCCGCCCCGGCGCATGGCGGCCGCTCGAGATCGCCGCGATGATCCTCGGCTTCATGGTCTTCTGGCCGATCGGCCTCGCCATCGTGGGCTTCAAGGTCTGGCAGCGCAGCACTGGCTATCAGGGCGACATGGCGACTGCCGTGCGTCAGGGCTGGTCCTATGCGGAGAGCCGTGGCTGCTCCATGGGCCAGATGTGGGGACGTGGCCGCAGCAGCGGCACAGCGCCCTTCCGTGGCTTCGGCTTCGGCGGCGGTCGCCCCACCGGCAACAGCGCCTTCGATGATTGGCGCAGCGCCGAGCTCGCCCGCCTCGAGGAGGAGCACCGCAAGCTTGAGGCCGCCGAACGTGAGTTCGCCGACTACATCGAGAACCTGCGTCGCGCCAAGGATCGCGAGGAGTTCGACCGCTTCATGAACGAGCGCCGCCAGGCCGGCACGACACAGGCCTGATCTCCCGCTTGTGACCCGAAAACGACACCGCGGCTGCTTCTGCAGTCGCGGTTAACCAGCATCCTTTATTCGGCATTAAACAATTCCGCGCATGTCTACGGACATGGCGCGTTGTGTTCTGCCTTTCACCGCTTTGGCGGTCCTTTCTCTCTCGCTTTCGGCCTGCTCAGTGTTCCAGCGGCCGCAGCGACCGGCTTGGCGCGCGCAGGCGGAAAAGGCCTGTTTCGCGGAACGCCAGGTCCAGATGTCGTCTTACGTGCAGCTTGCCCGCGAGATCGAGGGGCCAGGCATCTGCGGCCTCACCATGCCGCTGAAAATTACGGCGCTTGCAGGCGGCACGGTTTCCCTCAACACGACGCAGACGATCGGTTGCCCCATGACAGCCGCGCTCGACCGCTGGGTGAGCGAAGTCGTCCAGCCCATCGCCATGGCGCGTTTCGGCCAGCCTGTCGCCCAGGTGAAATCCATGGGCGCCTACACCTGCCGCTCCATGAACAACCAGGGTGGCGCGCGCCTGTCGGAACACAGCTTCGGCAATGCAATCGACATCGGCGGCTTCGTGCTGCGCGACGGGCATGAAATCACCATCGTAAAAGGCTGGACCAAGGGCACCGAGCAGGAGCAGGCCTTCCTGCGCGAGGCCCATGCCGGCGCCTGCGGGCTCTTCACCACCGTGCTCGGCCCCGGCTCGAATGCCTTCCACTACAACCACATTCATCTCGATCTAGCGATGCACGGCAATACGTCGACCGGCCCGCGCCGCTATTGCAAGCCTGTGCCCGGGCCGCAACTGACACCCGCGCCTAAACGCCAGGACAACCTGCCAGATCCGCCCGAGATCGACGAAGAACTTGACGTCGCGCAACTCGGCGCGGGCGAGGGCAGCACGATCTCGCGCCACCAGCCGCTCGATCTCGGCTTCCCCCCTGCCCCGCAGCCGCAACGGCGGACGCAGGTCGTGCGCGCACAGACAATCCCCGGCTCGCCCCTGTCCGGCCAACCCTACGTCGCCCCACCCGCGCGTCTCGCGCCGATGCGGCCGCTGGGAACCTTGCGCGAAGACGACGGCTTCTCCCCGTTTGACCGCGAGCCCACCTCGTCCATCCGCCGCCGTTGAACGGTCACGCGTCCGGCAGGCCCCAGCCGCCGCCGGTCGGCGTGACGATCGTGATCGCATCTCCCCGTGAGACATATGTCTCGTCGCAGCCCTTGAGTGTTCTCGTCTCGCCATTCGCACGCCGCAGGACATTGCGTCCCAAGTGTCCGGGCTCGGCGCCCTCGGTGCCTGCGGGCGCAACCACGCGATGGCCCGAGAGAATGGCCAGTTGCATCGGCTCGCGGAAACGGATCGTCCGGCTCGTGCCGTCGCCGGCGCTCCACTGGCCGCGCCCGCCCGAACCGCGCCGGATGTGGAAATCCTCCACCACGACTGGCAAGCGCATTTCGAGCACTTCGGGGTCCATAAGGCGCGCATTGGTCATGTGCGTCTGCACGGCGCTCGCGCCATGGAAGCCGGAGCCCGCTGGCGCGCCCGAGCAGATCGCCTCGTGATATTGCCCCTGCGCAGATGCAAACGTCAGGTTGTTCATCGTGCCCTGCGCGGAGCCGAGCCCATGTAGCGCCGCGAAGAGCACATCCGCCACCGCCTGGCTGGTCTCCAGATTGCCCGCGGCCACGGCCGCCGGATATACGGGGGACAGCATAGACCCCTTCGGGATGATGACGTCGAGCGGACGCAGGCAGCCCGCATTCATCAGCATGTCCCCGCCCGCCATCACACGAAACGCGTAGAGCACCGCAGCGTGTGTCACAGGTTCGGGCGCGTTGAAATTTGTCGCCACTTGCGCGCTCGTGCCGGTGAAATCCACTCGCGCGCGTCGTGTCGTTGCATCCACCTTGATCGCGACGCGGATCGTCGCGCCATCGTCCATCACCAGTTCGGCGCGGCCGTTGCGCAGCGTGCCGATCAAGCGCGCCATGCTTTCGGCTGCATGCTCCTGCACATGGCCCATATAGGCGTCAACCGCCGGCCATGACGCACTCGCAATCGTCCTGCGCAGTTCGAGAACGCCCCTGGCGTTGGCTGCGATCTGCGCCTTCAGGTCGGCGATGTTCTGCCCCGGGTTGCGTGCAGGATAGCGCGCGTTCAACAGCAGTTCGAGCAAAGGGCGCTCCAGAAACTTGCCCCGCTCGACGAGACGGAGATTGTCGATATAGACGCCCTCCTCGTCGATATGCGTCGCACGCGGTGACAACGAACCGGGCGAGATGCCGCCGATGTCCGCATGACGCACGCGTGACGCCACCCAGCACAGGATGCGCTTCGCGCCCTCGTCGAACACCGGCGTGCAGACGGTAATTTCCGGCAGGTGCGTGCCGCCATTATAGGCCGCGTTCAGGGCGAACGCGTCGCCGGGCCGGATCTTGCCCTTGTTGGCTCGGATGATCGTCTCGACCGAGCTGTCCATGGAGCCCAGCTGCGCATGCGGCGTACCCGCGACGAGGTCACCCTTCGCGTCGAAGATCGCGCAGGAGAAATCCAGCCTCTCCCTGATGTTCGCAGAGGAGGCCGTGTCCTGCAACGTCACGCCCATCTGCTCGGCGATGGACATGAAGCGGGTGTTGAAAACCGAAAGCAGAACGGGGTCCGCCTTCGCCCCCTTGATCGCGCGGCGCGCTTTCGCCTTCGCGCGCGTAAGCACGATATGATCACGCGCTGTCACCTCTGCGCGCCAGCCCTTCTCGACCACGATCGTCTGGTGCGGCTCGATCACCAGCGCTGGCCCCTTCACGACGGCGCCGGGCGAGAGCGCGGCACGCAGGAACACACGTGCCGAATGCCATTCCCCCTGCGAAAAGAAACGGGTGCGCCGCAAGCTTTTCGGCAGTCCGCCCGGCGCGCGGAGGACCAGCTTTTCCTTGCCGCGCGCGACGCGCCCGACCGCCTCGACCAAAACGGAATCCATCACCAGCGCCTGCCCGCGCGCGACGTATCCGAACCGGCTGCGATGCAGGCGCTCGAACGCGCGCCGCAGGCGAAGGATGACCTTCGACCAGGGTCCGTCGAGCTTCGCCTCGATGAGCAGCGCCATGTCCGCGCCCGCGCTCTTCAGGAGCACCTGCACATGCGACGACACGTCCTTCTTCACCACGCCCTGCTTGCGAACTTCCATCTCCGCTTGCAGGCGCAGGCGCCGCGCGGTCAGGCGCAATTGCTTCAGGCCGGCGGCGTCGAGCGGAAGTTCGAGGCTTTCCTGCAAAACGCGGCGAACATCCGCGAGCCCCATGCCGTAGGCCGCGAGCACCGAAGACAGCGGATGCAACAGCACGCGGGTCATGCCGAGCGCGTCCGCGACGAGGCAGGCGTGTTGGCCGCCCGCACCACCAAAACAATTCAGCGCAAAGCCGGTAAGGTCGTGCCCACGCGCCACCGATACGGTCCTGATCGCCTCCGCCATTTGCGCGACGGCAACTTCGACGAACCCATCCGCAATTTCTTCCGGCCTGCGCTTCAGCTTGTTCTGCTTGGCGATATTGGCAAACGCCTTGCGCACACATCCCACATCTATGGGCTGATCGCGCTTCGGGCCGAAGATCGCCGGAAAGAACTCCGGAATGATCTTACCCGTCATGACATTCGCATCGGTCAAAGCGAGTGGACCGCCACGACGATAGCAGGCGGGGCCGGGAGTGGCGCCAGCGGACTCGGGGCCGACAAGAAAGCGCCCCTTCTCGCAGGCGAGAATCGAGCCACCGCCCGCAGCAACGGCCTGAACGAGCATCGTGGGCCCGCGCAGCCGCACGCCCGCCACGTCCGTCTCGAAGGCGCGTTCGAAATGTCCCTCGTAATGCGACACATCCGTCGAGGTGCCGCCCATGTCGAAACCGATCACGCGCGGAAATCCCGCGCTTCGCGCCGTCTCGGCCACCGCGACCACGCCACCTGCCGCACCCGACAGTACGGCGTCCTTGCCTGCGAAAAATTCCGGCGAGGCGAGCCCTCCCGATGAGGTCATGAACATCAGCCGCACGTCCGGTCCGAGTTCATCCGCGACGTGCTGCATCGCGCGTGCGAGCACCGGCGTGAGACAGGCGTCGGCCACAGTTGTAGCGCCGCGCCCGATGAACCCGACGAGCGGCGAGAGCAGGTGACTGGCCGAGACCTGCGTATAGCCTATCTGCCTCAGAAGATCGGCGATCTGCGCCTCGTGGTCCCCATGGCGCGAGCCGTGCATCAGCACGACAGCGGCGGCGCGAAAACCCTGCGCGAAGCTGATTTCCAGATCGCGCCTGAGCGCGGCGAGATCGGGCGCACGCTCCACCGTGCCATCCGCCAGCACGCGTTGATCGACTTCGACCACGTCGGCATAGAGCTTGTCGGGCTTCACGATCTGGCGCGCAAAAGGATCGCGCCGCGCCTGATCGCCGATTTCCAGCGCATCGCGAAATCCCCGTGTGGTGACGAGCAGCACACGTTCGCCCTTGCGCTCCAGCAACGCATTGGTCGCGGCCGTCGTGCCCATTTTCACCGTGCCGATGGCGCCACGCGGCAAGGGCGCGTCGTCGGCGACGCCGAGCAGCCGCCTGATCCCCGCAAGGGCGGAATCTGCATAAACATCAGGATCGTCGGAGAGCAGCTTCTCAACATGCAACCGCCCCGCGGGATCGCGCCCGATCACATCGGTGAACGTGCCGCCGCGGTCGATCCAGAAATCCCATGCCTTGCCCGGCGTTTTCCCCCTGCCCATTCGCTCCGTCCGATTCGCCTCAGCCCTGAGGGCACTATATAGTTACACAAAGATGAACGGACGGAGCCTATCGCGTGGAAGAGCCCCAGACAGAACTGCGCACGGTGCCGCCGAGCCTCACCGCCGCCCTGCGACGCGCGCGGCTTGAGGATGCCGAACGGTCGGAAGTGGTGGCTGAACTGCGCGGCGCGGAAACAGCGCGGCTGGAAATGCTGCAGGACGCCCTCCGTCCCGTTCTCGACCAATTGCCCGAGGGAGTCGATCTCTTCGATTGCGGCCTCCTGCCGGGCGACCATCCGCGTCTCTTCATCGACATGATCGCTTTCGTGGAAATGGGCCGCGACAAGCGCGCCTATCGCTTCTTGCAGGACACGCGCCACGGCCGGGTCACGCTGGCGGAAACCGAGAAGCTCGACGCGATTGTCGGTACTGTCACGCAATATATCGCCCGCCGTCTGGTGGAGCGCGAAAAGTCGCTGGCCTCCGATATCACGATAGAGGCCGCGGCCCGCGCCTATGCGCAGGACCCGCCGGTACGCGGCGAGCGTGCTCCAGCCGCAGCTATGGAGCCCACGCCCCGGCGCAGGGGAGCGTTTTTGCGCACCGCTCGTGCGCTGGTTGAAATCCTGGGCACGCTGGTGTTGATCGCCCTCGTGCTGGGCGGCGCCTATTTCGGGGCCGTCGCCGCCATGGCTTGGTGGGCCACGAGAAGTCTGGGCTGAGGCGAAGCCCTAGACCCCGAAGGATCCGAGGTCGACGACCTCGTTCGACTGCGGCATCATCCCGCGAATTCGCCCCGCGATAGACCAGACGCCATTCTCGCGGCTGATGTCGTAGAGATGATAGGCCGCGCGATGCCGCTCCGTGCCCGGTATCGCCGATGCGGACGCCACGCCCACGACGGGCACGCGGGCCTTGGGTCCCGCGATATAACTCACCGAATGGCGGTGGTTGTGACCGTGAATGATCAGTTCGGCGCCATGCCGGGCGATGATCGCCTCCAGCTTGCGCGCATCGCTCAGCCCGCGTCCCGTCGAAGCGCCGCCTCGATTGGGTGGATGATGGATCATCACCACGCGCATCAGGCCGCGTGCGCCCGTTTCCGCGAGCGCGATTTCGAGACGGTCGCGCTGCTGGGTTCCCAGCCGGCCCGACGCGAGCAGCGGCGCGGTGGGAATGCCCGACGACAGGCCGATGAAGGCGATTTCGCCGCGCACGCGCAGATACGGATAGCTCGGCACCCCGCCCGCATCGGCACCCGTCCAGGGCGCGAAGGTGCGTTCCAGATGGCTGAGCGAACTGCGCACATAGGCGTCGTGATTGCCGGGCACGAAACTCACGTCATGCGGATCGCCGAGCGTCGCCAGCCAGGCACCTGCAATAGGAAATTCCGCCGCGAGTCCGATGTTCAGCACGTCGCCGGTCATGGCGATATGATCGGGATTCTGCGCGCGCAGGTCGGCGACCAACTGCGCCAGAACCTCCATATTGTGCATGCGATCTCGACCCCGGCGCCAATTGATGTAGCCGGTCAAGCGCTTGCCCAGCAGCTCGCGGCGCTTGGGGCGCGGCAGCGGGCCGATGTGGGCGTCGGAGAGATGAGCGAGGACGAATGTCACGCGCCCTCTCTCGCCTCTACCCCTCTTCCCGTCAAGCGGCGCCGATCAATATTCCCGCCGCGAGCACGATCGCGCCACCGAGCACGATCTGGAACACCGCCTGCAGGAACGGCGTGTCCATGTAGCGCGCGCGGATATAGGCGATGGCCCACAATTCGATGAAGACGACCACGCCGGCGATCGCGGTTGCGATCCAGAATGCGTTGGGCACGCCATCGGGCACGAGATACGGCAGGGTATGCCCCAGGCCGCCAAGCGTCGTCATGAGGCCGCAGATCGCGCCGCGCAGCCACGGCGAGCCGCGCCCGGTCAGGGCGCCGTCGTCGGAAAGAGCTTCCGCAAACCCCATGCTGATGCCAGCACCGATCGACGCCGCCATGCCCACGAGGAAGGTCTGCCAGTTGCTGTGCGTGGCGAAGGCCGCTGCGAACAGCGGCGCCAGTGTCGAGACGGAACCGTCCATCAGCCCCGCGAGGCCCGGCTGCACGAATTGCAGCACGAACATGCGATGGCTCGTGGTTGCTTCCTCCTCGCGGGCCTGCTCGGTCAGCAGGGCGCGTTCGAGTTCGCCCGCGTGCTTGCCATGACCCTTCTCGATTTCGGCGAGATCGCCGAGCAATGTGCGGATGGCCACGTCGGTCGTCTGGCTGGCCGCCTTCTCGTAGAAGCGCGCGGCCTGAAACTCCATGTTCTCCGCTTCCTTGCGGATCGTCTCGAGCGGCAGGTTCTTGGTCAGCCAGATCGGGCGGCGCTTGAGGAAGCCCTTGACGTCATCCCGCCGGATCGGCGGCAGGTTGGGACCGAAACGCTCTTCATAGAGCTGGAGCAACATGTGCCGATGGGATTTCTCCTCCTCGGCCATTTCCTCGAAAACCTTGGAGGAAGCAGGATATCTTTCCGCGAGATCCTCGGCGAAAGTCGAGTAGATTCGACTGTCTTCCTCTTCCGAGGAAATGGCGACGGCGAGAATTTCACGGGCGGAGAGATCGGCGAAGCTCTTCAAGGCATGCTCCTGCGGTAGGCTGGTTGTTTAGAATGTCTCTAAGGAGCTGGGAAGCACTTTTTAACTACGAGCCTTCGAGGCGATTGGATGTTCCTGCATCCAGTCCTAGGCTCCTAACCGCAAAGCAGAAAGACCCTGCATGAAAAACTGGCTCAAGCACCGCGCTTTCAGCCTGGTGCGTCATGCCCAGCCCATCGCGGCCCGCATCACGCGGCCGCTGACGATGGGCGTGCGCGCCATGATCTTCGATGAAGCGGGGCACGTCTGCCTGATCCGCCAGTCCTATGTGGCGGGCTGGCACATGCCGGGCGGCGGCGTCGAACCGGGCGAGACCCTTCATGAGTCACTCAAGCGCGAGATGTACGAGGAAACGGGCCTCGCGCTCGAAGAGGTCCCGCCGATTTTCGCCGTTTATCTGAACGAGACCATGGCAAACCGGGACCACGTCGCGCTCTATGTCGTCCACGCCTATCGCGTGACCGGGTACGTACCCTCGCGGCTCGAAGTGCTCGAACAGGGCTTCTTCCCGCCCGGCGACCTCCCGGCAGGCACGACCGCGCCGACGCGGCGCCGCATTGCCGAGGTGCTCGAGAAGCGCGACCCTGCTCCCCTCTGGTGAGCGCGCCCGATTTGCGCCCCGGCGCAGGCGTGATAAAGGGACGCCCATGATGACGATCTGCCAGCGACGACGGTCCTGAGCGCGCGCGAAAGCGTCGCGTCCCATTTTCGCTGCCCGAAATTCCGATGGATCGTCCAATGACCGAACTCACCCTCGACGTCGCGCCTCTGAACCCAACCGATCTCGCGCAGATCGAAAAGCTCGACGAACGCGCCTTCGGGCCGGGCCGGTTCACGCGCACCGCCTATCGCCTGCGCGAAGGTGTTCCGCCCGTTGCCTCGCTCTCGTTCGTCGCCCGCGTCGGCACGTTCCTGGTGGGTGCCAACATCATGACGGCAATCAGCTGCGGCGGCGTGCCCGCCCTGCTGCTGGGGCCTCTGACGGTCGAGCCCGCTTTCCGCTCACGCGGCATCGGTGAGAGGCTGGTCGCCCGGTCGCTGGAAGCAGCGCGAGCGTCCGGGCATCGCCTCGTGCTCCTCGTCGGCGACGAGCCCTATTACCAGCGCATGGGCTTCAAGCGCGTGCCTCCGGGACGGCTCTCGATGCCAGGCCCGGTCGATCCGATGCGCATCCTGATCTGCGAACTCGTGGAAGGCGCGTTCGAAAACGTGCGCGGCCCCGTCACCCGCGCCTGAAATTCAGCGCGGACGACGGCGTGCCTCGGACATCCAGCCGAGGATCACACTGCCCAGCAGCGCCAGCAGGCCGATGAAGCCGACCGCGAGTGGCGCGACCCCGATCCCCGTGACAACGCTCGCGCCCGTGCGCTTTACGCCGATGTAGTCGGAGCCGCCATAGATGGGGCTGTCGCGCATCGACACGAAGCGCGGCATCGCGATGCCTTCGCCGGCACCCATCCCGATGCGGCGCACCGTGCCGCCGGTGGCCTCCGCCAGCGGCCGCAACTTGTCGGGCGTGGACACAACCTCCTGGAATTCGCGCGGATTTTCCGGCCCTACATTGACCAGAGCCGACAATTCGCCATCGCTCAGGCGATAGAGCCCGAGCTCGTCCACTGTCGCCTGCATCCGGGAAAGGCCGGGCTCGGCATGAACGAGGTCGATCCGGCGCGTTGCCCCGGACGGCGAGGTGAGGGTCACGGGCGGCGTCTCGGGCTTGAGGCTCTGCCGTTCGATCGAGATTTCGCGGCCGCGCGCCGTGGCGCGCAAGGCTTCTTCCTCCAGTTCGGGCTCCTTCATCAGCCAATGCGCCATGCGGCGCAGCAGATCGAGATGCGGCCCGCCGCCCTGGAAACCCCGCGCCCAGAGCCAGATCTGGTCCGACAGCATCAGCCCGACGCGCCCCTTCATCTCGCGCGACAACACAAGCAGCGGCTTGTTATCCGCGCCCGACAGAACCGCCGTGCCGCGCAAGGTTTCGGATGAGATCTGCCGGAACCATTCGCTCCACGCGGGCGGCGAAACGTCCCCGCCCGGCAGGCCGCGCGTCACCGGATGCTTGCGGCCGTCCTCCGTGATCTGTGCACGGAAAGCTCGCTCGATGATGGCGTCCGGGCGCACCGGGGAGATCTTGCCCAGCGGCGAATAGAACAAGCCGTCCGCGCCTGAAAAATCCGGCCCGGCCGCGATCAGCAGCGCCCCGCCGTCGCGCACATAGCGCACGATGTTTTCGAAATAGACGGCCGGCAGGACCGTCTGGTTCGAGTAGCGGTCGAAGATGATGAGATCGAATTCCTTGATCTTGCGCCCGAACAGATCGCTGGTCGGAAAGGCGATCAGCGACAGTTCGTTGATGGGCGTGCCGTCCTGCTTCTCCGGCGGGCGCAGGATCGTGAAGTGCACGAGATCCACATTCGCGTCTGCCTTCAGGAGGTTGCGCCAGGTGCGCTCGCCCGCATGCGGTTCGCCCGAGACGAGCAGGACCTTCAGCTTGTCGCGCACGCCGTCAACCGTCAGTACGGCCTTGTTGTTCACGAGCGTCAATTCGTCGGGCAGGCCCGCCACTTCGAACTCGATGACATTTGGCCCGCCGTGTTCGATCTGCACGGGCACTCGCACCAGATTGCCCGCACGCACGCGCAGATTGGACACATCCGCGCCATCGCGCCGCACGCGTAATTGCACGGGCTCGCCCGTATTGCTGGTGTCGATCACGCGCACGCCGACCGTCAGATCCTTGCCCACGAGACCGAAGCGCGGTGCCTCGACGAGTTCGATGCGCCGGTCGCGCTCTCCTTCGCGGCCCGTCAGGAAGACATGGAGGGGCGCATTGAACCCGAGCGCTCCTGCGCTCGCGGGAATGTCATGCACGACGCCATCGGTCACGAGGATCGCACCGCCGATCCGCTCGGGGGGAACATCGGAAAGCGCGGCATTCAGCGATGCAAACAGCCGCGTGCCGTCATTGCCGGAATCGACACCGCCGCCATCGACGAAGCGCGCCTCGACATTATCGAGCCCGGCGAGGCTCTTCTCGATCTCAGCCCGCGCCTTGTCGGTCTGCGCCTTGCGCTGCCCGATCGTCTGGCTCGCGCTGCGATCGAGCACGACGGCGACGACGTCCTTCAACGGCTGGCGATCCTCGCGCACGAGCGACGGGTCGGCCAGCGCGGCCAGAACCAGCGCGAGACCCAGGCCCCGCAGCACCGTGCCGCGACGCCGCGCCAACAGCCCGAGCGCAACGACGATCACGCCCGCAACGGCGAGAGCGATCAGCATCCACGTCGGAAGAAGAGGCGCGAAACTCAGGCTGAAATCACGCATGCGCGTTGGTCCTCACCCGCCTCGGGATCAATGTGCGAGCCTTTCCAGGAGATCGCGCACATGCACCTGATCGGCTTTGTAATTGCCGGTCAGCGTGTACATGACGAGGTTGACGCCGCCGCGCAGGGCCATTTCGCGTTGGCGATGACCGCCCGGCACAAGCGGATAGAGCGGATCCCCGTTGCGATCCGCGGCCCATGCGGCCGCCAGATCGTTCGAGGTAATGATGATCGGCGACACGCTGTCCCCCGCCCGCGCCGGACGATTTGCCTGGTCGCCGGTGTCGACGGGCAGCGCCTCGATCCAGGTTTGGCCCACGGTCGTGCGGCCCACGAACTGATCGATGAGGTAGAAAGTCTTGGTAACAACATGGTCGCGCGGAACGGGCTCCAGTTCGGGCACGTCGACACCCGTGAGCAGGACGCGCAGCCATTGCGCCTCTGGCGTCGGAGCGCCGCCCGGACGGCTCGTCATCGCATCGCGCGTATCGAACACGACCGTGCCGCCCTGCTTCATGAAGCTTGCGAGCCGCGTCACGGCATCGGCCGAGGGCTGCGGGCGCGTGGCGACAATGGGCCAGTAGATCAGCGGATAGAATGCGAGTTCGTCGCGGGCCGGATCGACACCCACCGGATCGCCGGGACTGAGCGCCGTGCGGTTGGCCAAGGTGCGCGACACGGCCCCGAGGCCGAGGCGGCTGGCCTCATCGGCCTGCGCATCTCCCGTGACCACGTATGCCAGATGTGTGCGCAAGGCCGCGTCACCCGGCGTGACCTGCGCCTGCGCGTGACGTGGCGCAACAAGTGAAGAGCCAAGCGCGAACAGCACGACGAGACCTGCCACCGTGGCGCGGCGGCGATTGCGGGGCGGCCACAGCCGGTCGAAACCACCCGACAGCCAGAGCGACGCGAGCGCATCGACGAGCAGCATCAGGAATGCCGCAGCGACAATCGCCGGGCGAAGGTCGACAGGCTCCGCGGTACGCAGGGACTCCATCGTAAACCTCGATTCATCGAAATGAGCCGGCTCCAGCCGGTCGGACGGGTTCAATGTATTGACTGCCGTCAGCGCATCGGCGGGACCATAAAAACCGGGCGGGAACTCAGCCGTTGGCGGGCCCGCGAAATTGACTGGGATGGGGCGCGCCGTGAGCGGCGGGGCTCCGAGCGTGCCGAAGCCATCCAGCGTACGCGTCGGTGCGACGGTCTCGACGCGGCTCGGCGCGGCGGCTTCAGCGCCCATGCCGGCATCGGGCACGCCCGCATCGCCCGCCATGGCGACCACCCGGCGCAACAGGTCCACGAACAGCCCCGACAGCGGCAGGTTCGACCATGTCGTATCGGCCGTCACATGCACGAGCACGATGAGCCCCTTGCCGCGCCGCTCGGCCGTCACCAGCGGTGTGCCGTCGGCCAGTTGCGCCCATGTCTTGCCGGGCAGGCTGGCATCGGGCTCGGCAAGAACCTGGCGCGTAATCGTCACTTCGGGCGGAATCTGCAATCCGTTCAGCGGGCTCTCAGCCGGGAATGGAGCCAGTGGCTTCGGGCTGTCCCACGACAGGGAACCGCCAAGCACCCGCCCGCCGCGCCGTAGCCGCACGGGCACGAGATTGTCGGACGCACCGGCGAGCCGCGTGCCCGCAAAGCGCAGCAGCACGCCGCCGTCCTCGACAAAGCGGGCCAGCCGGTCATGCGCGGCACCGCTGACCACGCCGATATCGGCGAGGACCATTACGGAAACGCGGTCGTCGAGAAGCGACAGGATCGGATCGCCACGCCCCGTTGGCTGCTCGCGCACATCCGCGAAGGGCGCGAGTGCCCGGCGCAGATAATAGGTCGGCGACAACAGCGGCTGCGCCGTGTCGGCGGTAACGCCGGACGCCAAGCCGACGCGCCGCCGTTTCCAGCGCTCGTCCAGCAGGCTGACGGCGCCGGCCGAATGTTCGTCCGCGATTTCCACGCGCGCAATCTCGTTGCGCAATTCGATGGGAAGTTCGAGCCGCGCCTTCGTCTCGCGCGCCGCGCCGGAATCGAAGCGCGTCTCGCCCACGGAGAGACCCTTCATGTCGAGCGCCCGCACGAGCCCGCTCGATGCGCCCCGCGCATCGGCGCGCGTGAGTTGCACTTCCAACGCACCCGCCGCATTCTCCGCACCCGCGATGGCGACCGGCAGCCGCTCCTGCGTGACGACATGCACGCGCGTGTCTCCCGCCGCCCGGGCGAGCCCGTCGGCGAATTCATCCGCGCGCCCGCTCGCCAGACCATCCGCGATCCAGACGATTTCGACCGCCTTCTCCGTGCTCAGGAAACGAGTCAGCGCAGGCAGAACCGCCATGCGATCGGGGACATGCGGCACGGGCTTCAGCGTGCGTAGCCGCTCGTTGGCGCGCGTCGCATCGGCGGGAAGGATCTCGCGGCCACCATCGGACATGGCGACCAGGGCAGTCGAACGGCCCTCGCGGGTCGCAGCCGCGATGCGTTGGGTTACGGTCGCCATACGCTGTGTCCAGCCGGGCGCGGCCGGCCATCCGTCGTCGAGCAGTACGAGCAGCGGTCCCCGCCCGCCTTCACCTTGCGGTGCCGGATTCCAGATCGGCCCGGCCATGGCGAGAATGATGAGCGCTGCGAGCAACAGCCGGAGCACAAGCAGCCACCACGGCGTGCGGGCAGGCGTTTCCTCGCGCCCCTGAAGATCGAGGATCAACCGCAGCGGCGGAAAGGAGACCTCACGTGGACGCGGCGGCGTAAGCCGCAGCAGGTACCAGATCGCCGGAAGCACGGCGAGCGCGGTGAGAACGAGCGGAGCGGCGAAGGCGAGCGGAAGGCCAAGCATCAGATAGCCCCTCGCACAGGCGCGCCCTGCCCCGCCTCGAGCCGCATGCGAAGCGACAAAAGCGCCTCGGACGCAGGCCTGTCCGTGCGATGAACGGCGAAACTCCAGCCTCGCGCCGAAGCCGCCAGGCGCAGCGCATCGCGATGAATGGCCAGACGCTTCACGTAATCGTCGCGGAAGCTCTCGGCCTCGCCGACGCGCAATCGAGCCGTGCTGTCGACATCGCGGAATTCGGTGTGGCCCCGGAACGGAAAAGTCTCTTCTACGGGATCTGCGATCATCACGAGATGGCCGAGCGCACCACGCGACGCCAGGCCCCGGATCGTAGCGGAGACGTCATCGGGGTCGGACAGGAGATCGCTGATGACCACCGCCTGCGTACGCGGCGCCAGCGCATCGGCGGGCGGCAATTCAGCGGCCGCGTAACCCGGCCGCCTGCTTTCCTCGACCATGCGTTCTGCCAGCAGCTCCACGATATTGCGGCTCGCCATGGCGCGCGTCAGGCCGGGAATGCCGACGCGTTCGCCACCGCGCACGAGCAGGTCGGCGAGCGCCAGCCCCAGCATCAGCGCGCGATCTATCTTCGGCTGCAAGGCGAGCGAGGAGACATAGCCCATGGAAGGCGAACGATCGCACCAGATCCACACCGTATGGGCCGCCTCCCATTCGCGTTCGCGCACATAGATCCGGTCGTCGCGCGCCGAGCGCCGCCAGTCGATCCGCGTCGTGGATTCGCCGAAGACGAAGGGGCGAAATTGCCAGAACGTCTCACCCGCTCCCGCGCGCCGCCGCCCATGCACGCCATGCATAACGGTCGCCGCAACTTCCTTGGCCGCAACGATGAGGCTCGGAAGGCGCCGCGCGAGATCGAGCGCGTCGAGCTTGTGAAGCGCGCCCGCACCTTGTTCCCTGGCATCGAGAAGACGGACATCCACCATGGTTTCAGCCGAGCCGCGCGGTCAGGCGCGCGATTACCCCGGGGATCGTTTCACCTTCGGCGCGAGCCGCGAATGTAAGCGCCATGCGATGTTTCAGCACAGGCTCGGCCAGCGCTGCGATGTCGTCGAGCGAGGGAGCGAGCCGCCCGTCGACGAGCGCACGCGCACGGGACGCCAGCATCAGCGCCTGCGCCGCGCGCGGGCCGGGTCCCCACGCAATATGCTTGGTGATTTCGGTATCGCCTTCGCCGGGCCGGGAAGACCGCACGATGTCGAGAATGGCATCGACGATCTTGTCGCCGACAGGCAACCGCCTCACCAGCCTTTGCGTGGTCATGAGATCGTCGGCGCTCATGACGGCGCGCACCTTCGCCTCGTTCTCGCCGGTCGTCTCGATCAGGATGCGGCGCTCGGCCGCGCGATCGGGATAGGTCACGTCGATCTGCATCAGGAAGCGGTCGAGCTGGGCTTCGGGCAGCGGATAGGTGCCCTCCTGCTCCAGCGGGTTCTGCGTGGCCAGCACATGGAAGGGTCGTGGCAGGTCGTGGCGCTCGCCCGACACCGTCACGTGATATTCCTGCATGGCCTGCAGCAAGGCCGATTGCGTGCGGGGGCTCGCCCGATTGATCTCGTCGGCCATCAGCAATTGCGCGAAGATGGGGCCTCGGACGAAGCGGAACGAGCGCGCGCGATCCGATCCCTCCTCGAGGATTTCGGAACCCAGAATGTCGGACGGCATCAGATCGGGCGTGAACTGCACGCGCCGCGCATCGAGGCCGAGCACCGTGCCAAGCGTCTCCACGAGCTTCGTCTTGGCGAGGCCGGGCACACCGACAAGCAGACCATGGCCGCCCGCGATCAGTGTGACCAGAGCCTCCTCGACCACTGTTTCCTGACCGAAAATGACCGTGCCTATGGCAGCCCGGGCCGCGGCGACCTTGTCGAGCGCCTGCTCGGCGGCGCGCGCCACGGCGGAATCCAGGGAGGTGGCGGCATTGTCCTGCATGGAAGTCATCTCGGCTCCTCATCGCGGGGCCCCAAAAGAATGGCTCCGCGCGATCCTGCATGTTTCGGTTTCGGCCGCACGCGACTAGATTGGGCCAGAAGATCACTTTAGGACGCGGCGCGGCAATGTCGATGACCACGCGCCCGCCGCACACATATCGTGTCATCACGTGTCGGTCATATCGGGCGCAGACAGACATCCCTCACAGGTCCAGAGAACATCTCCTCACAAGTCATGGTGCGAGATTATGGCGGACGAAGTCGATTCGAAGGCAGAGGGGACCGGCGCACTCGATGCGCTGGCAGCGGCGGCGCGCACGGGCGGGCGCGGCCTGCCGCCCGTTCACCTCTGGAACCCACCTCATTGCGGCGACATCGGCCTCCGGATCGCCGGCGACGGGACATGGTTTTATCGGGACTCGCCCATCGGCCGGAAGCCGCTGGTCCGCTTGTTTTCGACCATCCTGCGCAAGGATCCTGACGGGTACGTTCTTGTAACGCCGGTCGAAAAAGTGGTCGTCGAGGTCGAGGACGCACCATTTCTGGCCGTCGAAATGACTTTGATCGACTCTCCGAAGGGTCCAACGCTCCGGTTTCGCACCAATGTCGACGACGAGGTGGAAGCCGGCCCCGATCATCCGCTACGCTTCGAAAATGGCCCCGCCGAGGGGATCAAACCCTATATCCACGTTCGCGGCGGTCTCTGGGCTCTGCTGACGCGAGCTTTGGTCTATGATCTCGTCGAGCGCGCGCAGACCGTGACGCAGGACGGCGAGAAAATGCTGGGCATTTCATCGGGCGGACACGTCTTCGTGATGGGGTCCGGCGGAGCGGAGCAATTGTGACGAAAGCGGCATTCGGCATTGGCGAGCAGGAACCGGCCTCGCGCTTTTCGGCGCGGGACGTGCGAGCGCGCGCCACGGCACGCCTGTCCCTCACCCTGCCCCAGACCGCGCTGGACCCGACCCATAGACCCCACCGTGGCGATCACATCCTCAACCCAGATCTCTATCGCGAGGGCCTGTCGGCCATAGCCACGCCTGCCGCCGTGCTCGTTCCCATCGTTACGCGAGACACCGGCGCGACGATTCTCCTGACCAAGCGGGCGAGCGCGCTGCGCCGACATGCAGGCCAGGTCGCTTTTCCTGGCGGGCGGATCGATCCTGAAGACGAGAGCCCGCTCGCCGCCGCCCTGCGCGAAGCGGAGGAGGAGATCGGGCTCGATCGCACCTGCGTCACCCCTATCGGCTTTCTCGACGCCTATCTCACGCATTCGGGCTATCGCATCCTGCCGCTGGTCGCCTTCGTCACGCCCCCCTTTGCGCTGGTATGCAATCCCGACGAGGTGGACGAGGCCTTCGAGGTGCCGGTGGAATTCCTGATGGAACCTGCCAATCATCAGCAGGAAACCCGCGCCCGAGAAGGCATTTCGCGCATTTTCTACGCAATGCCGTTCGGCGAGCGGAAGATCTGGGGCGTCACGGCAGGCATCCTGCGCAATCTCTACGAGAGGCTCTATTCCTGATGTCATCCACGCTTCGCATCGTGAGCCCGAGCTTTCTCGATGATCCGCGCTTGCGCCGCCTGCTCGCCGTTCTCGATGGAGGCGGCGAGGAAGCACGTGTCGTGGGCGGGGCCGTACGCAATCATCTGATGAATGTTCCTGTCACCGAAGTCGATGTCGCAACGACCGCAACGCCCGACGTGGTGATGGCCCGCGCGCGCGCCAGTCACCTGAAATGCATTCCGACCGGTATCGACCATGGCACGGTTACCATCGTCGTCGATCACACGCCCTTCGAAGTGACCACGCTGCGCGAGGATGTCGAGACCGACGGACGCCGCGCGAAAGTCGCGTTCGGTCGCGACTTCGACGCAGACGCCGTCCGCCGCGACTTCACCATCAACGCCCTCTCCGCGCGCGCGGACGGCGAGGTCTTCGATCCCGCAGGCGGCTTTGCCGACATAACGCGGCGGCATGTTCGATTCATCGGCGATGCGAATGTCCGCATCCACGAAGACTATCTGCGCATCCTCCGCTTCTTCCGCTTCCATGCGGCTTACGGCGAGGGTGAGCCCGACGCGGGCGCGCTCGCCGCCATCTCGGCAAATCGCACCGGACTGGACAGCCTGTCGCGCGAGCGTGTGCGGGCGGAATTACTGAAGCTGCTCGACGCGCGCGGCGCTGCGCAGGTGATCGAACTCATGGCCGGGCTCGGCCTTCTCGTGCCTATCCTCGCAGGCGTCGCCATGCCGATGCGGCTCGCAAATCTCATGGCCATCGAAAGTGCCCGCGAAGAGCGCCCCGACGCGGTCCTGCGCCTCGCCGCGCTGGCGGTTCTCACAAGGGAGGACGCCGAGCGCCTGCGCACGCGTCTGCGCCTCTCGAACGACGAATTCGCGCGCCTCGCACAAGCGGCCGAAGCGCGGGCCAAAATGCACGCCCGCGCGCTGCCGCCACCCTTCGGTGAGTTGCGCACCTTTCTCTTCCTGCAAGGGCGGCGCGCCGCCTGCGATGCGATAGCGCTGGCTCATGCAGACAGCGGAATGCCGGAAGATCACGCGGGCTGGCGTTCCGCAGCCCGCTTTCTGGCCGACACGCCCGAGCCCCGCATGCCGTTCGGAGGCGCGGATCTCGTGCGGCGCGGGCTGACACCGGGCAAGGCGGTCGGCGAAGTCCTGAAGGGACTGCAGGCGGCCTGGATCCGCGCCGGCTTCCCCGAAGCTCCGCACGAACTGGCACGTCTGATCGGCGACGCCTTGGCAGCTCACGACAAGCGCTGAGGCGCAAAGACTCCTCAGATGCGAAAGACTGCGCTATATTCAGCTCCTGCTTCCGGAGTTGCGTATGATTTTCGAGCGGAAGATGCCTGCAGATCTCGCCCGCTCGCTGTCAAAGCGAAGCCGTGAGGCGCGTGCGTCCAGTGATGCCGCGAGCGCGTTTCGTCGCGAGACCTTCACGCTTCCGCGCGACAAGGCGCGAGAGAAGGCGCGGGAATGGTTCAACTCCTTTCCGAAACAGGCCTACATGACTGAGATCGAGTCCTGGCGTGAACTCGCCGACGGACAGATCGAGTTCACGATGCGACGCCTCCCCACCGCCGATTGAGGCTCAGCCGGGAACATCTGGCGTCTGCCAGGCGAGGTGCTGCCCCCCGTCGACGGCGATCATCTGCCCGGTCACGCTGCGGGACTGCGCCAGGAACACCACAGCCGCCGCGATCTCCTCTGGCGCGACGCTGACGCCGAGGGGCAATGCAGCCGCCTCACGCTCGAAACCCTCCTCTCCTTCCAGATGATTTGGCAGGACAGGGCCCGGGCCGATTGCATTGACGCGCACGCGCGGTGCGAAAGCCTGGGCCATGGTCTGGGTGGCCGTCCAGAGCGCCGCCTTGCTCAATGTGTAGGAGAAGAAGCGCGGATTGAGCCTCCACACTTTCTGGTCGGTAATGTTCACGATGACCCCCTCCCCGTTCTCGGGCAGCGCGGCCACGAAGTCGGCAGCGAGTTGCACCGGCGCGCGCAGGTTCACGGCCATGTGCCGGTCCCAGCAGGCGGCGTCGAACGCACCAGCTGAATCCGGCTCATAGACGGACGCATTGTTGACGAGCAGATGCAAAGGCCCAATGGCGGCTCGCGCCTGGGCGATCAGCGTGGCTGTTTCGTCCGGCAAGGCAAGATCGGCGACAACCACGCAGGAGCGCCCCCCGCGCGCCCGGATATCGCGCGCGCAGTCCTCGGCTGCTTCTGCCGAGCGCGGACTGGCATGGAGGGCGAGCCCATAGCCCTCGGCGGCGAGCCGCTCGGCCACCGCGCGTCCGATCCTGCGTGCAGCACCTGTTATCAGCGCGTTTCGCGTCTCGCCGTTCCTGACCTGCATCTGCCCCGTTCTTTCCCGTTCCCCGACACCGAAAGCTTATCTGCCGCAGTTCTCTGCTGCGACAAGCCTCCACCGCGCAATCGACCGTGACATTTCGTAAGGACAAGTTCCAGCTCGGCCTGAATTCCAGATTAACACTATATTAACCAAGGTAATCGGACCTTGCTTCCGGCGCTCAAAAGCTCGCCATCAGCACCTAATGTAAAAATGGAACAATTCACACGAAGAACATCATTAATATATAAGGATACTTTAGGCAGTGACTTCCAGCCTCTTTCTTGCCACGGGTCCTAACGAGATCGGAAATTCAAAGGTTAGATTTTAGTAACCTTTGCAAACCTAAAACATCTCCATAGCGCCGGTGCTGAGTACGAGCCGGTGTGTACAGGAGTTGAAGATGTCCAAATCTGTTTTCGCCGGCGTGCTGCTTTCCGCCCTCGCGGGCACCGCCATGGCTGCCGATCTTCCCTACCGCGGCCACGCGCCCGCCCCCGCAGCCGCGTCGTTCTACGCCGCACCCACCTTCACCTGGACGGGCTTCTACGCCGGCATCAACGGCGGCTGGGGTTTCGGCAAGCTCACGCGGACCGGCAGCCAGATCGGCAACATCAGCGGCGCCCTCATCGGCGGCACGCTCGGCTACAACTATCAGTTCCAGCAGTTCGTCCTCGGTGTCGAGGGTGACCTCGACTGGGCCAAGATCGACGGCAGCAAGACCTGGGACGCAGCGGGCGAAGCCGTGACGGGCCATGCCCGGATCTCGTCGCTTGCCACAGTTCGCGGCCGCCTTGGCTACTCCGTCGACCGCGCCTTGCTCTATGTGACCGGCGGTTACGCTGGCGGCAACGTCAAGCTCGGCGTCTCGCATCCGGCAGATCCCTTCTCCGGTTCGGCTGAGAAGTGGCAGAACGGCTACGCTGTCGGCGCAGGCCTCGAATATGCCTTCACGAACAACATCTCCGCCAAGGCCGAATATCTCTACAGCTCGCTCAACTCGAAGAGCTATTTCACGCAGGACGTTCTCTCCTCCGGCACGCACGTCCAGCAGGTGCGCACGGGCGTGAACTACCGCTTCTGATATCCGGCGCGTTTGCGAACCGATCGAGCCCGGCGGCACCCCCGCCGGGCTTTTTTATTGCCCCACTCTATCGCTCGGAGCATGGGACCATTAGTCTCCCGCCGTTGTTGACCTTGTGGCACGCTCGCCGGGTTTCTTAATTAAGGAGGATCGCATGGGTCTGTGGAATTTCGCAAAGACTGTCGGATCGAAGATTTTCGGCTCCAGTGAAGCCGCTGCCGCGCCTGCGGATGCACTGAAGAAGGAGGCCGAAAAGCACGGCCTCGACATGTCCGGCGTCGAAGTTCACGTCGATGGCGACAAGATCAAGCTGTCCGGCAAGGCCCTTTCGACGGAAGAAGCCGAGAAGATCATCCTTGCGCTGGGCAATTCGGTCGGCGTCTCTACGGTTGAAAGCGAGCTCGCCGTCACCAAGGAAGCCAGCGCTTCCAAGTTCTACACGGTCGAAAAGGGCGACACGCTCTGGAAGATCGCTGAAGAACAATATGGCCACGGCAAAGGCGCGAAATACAACGAGATTTTCGAAGCCAACAAGCCGATGTTGTCGCATCCCGACAAGATCTATCCCGGCCAGGTGTTGCGCATTCCGACGCTGGCCTGATCCATTGCTTCAGTCGGGCGCATCGAAGGATGCGCCCGATTTTCCTGATCAGGCCGCTGTTAGCCCGTAAGCGGGCACGCGGGCCGCAAAACCGTCCAGCCATGCGGCGAGCTTCGGCCGCGCCTGACGCCAGACACCTCCCTGACGCAGATCGAGATAACCGAGCGCCGAGGCAACCGCGATCGTTCCGACATCGATTTCATCGCCGGGCAGGTCCGCTTCGAGCGCGGCAAGTCCCTGATCGACCTTCTTCTGCTGGTGGGCGAGCCATTTCTGCGAGATCTGCGCCGGTTCGCGCCAGCGATCCTCATAGCTGACGAGGATCGAAGCTTCCATGATGCCATCGGCCAGCGCCTGCTGGGTCAGCGACCGAAAGCGAGCTTCCGGCGCCGCGGGCAGGATGCGATGGCCGCCCGCCAGATGATCGAGATATTCCAGGATCACGCGGCTGTCGAAGATCGCCATGCCCTCGTCGGTGAGAAGCAGCGGAATCTTGTTCAGCGGATTGCGCGACCGGACGACATCGCCCGGATCTCCGTCCGCATCGATCATTTCAATCCGGTCGGCAAAGCCGAGCACGCGACCTGCGATCGCGACCTTGCGAGCAAAGGGAGACGCGGGGGAATAGCGCAATTTCATGAAGGGCTCCTCGGCGAAGTGATCAAGTCTTGTGCAGCAGCCCGGGGCATCCGGCAAGTCGGGCCCTGCGCCGATGGGGCGCAGCTTTTCTGCGAACACCGGGCAGCCGGCACCGCGCGGATCTCCGAAGCCGCTTGCGAGCGACAGGGTGTGACGAAGTCATAGATTTGGCAAGCACTTGCAGGATTCTCGCGGCTCTCTCAGGGAGCCGACAGAACCAGAGGATTCACCTCTGCCCTCGTGTGACCCAGCAGGCGGTCGTAGATCTCGCACATGCCATCGTAATAGCGGTGACGCGTGAAAGTCGTGGTGGCGAAGACGCGGGCGCGCGCTCCCATCGCCTCGAGTTCAGGCTCGGGCATGTTGAAAACCCGCGTTAGGGCCGCGCCCAATGCGCCCGCGTCTCCGGGCGGGACGAGAAACCCCGTATCGCCGTCCCGGATCATTTCCGGCACCCCGCCAATCGCGCTGGCAACGACGACCTTTCCGCGCGCCTGCGCTTCCAGAAGGCTCTTGGGCGCATTTTCGTACCAGACGGAGGCAAGGCACACGGTCGTCGCAGCCTGCACGTAGGACCACAGCTGCGATCCCGACTGATGCCCGACGAAAGTGGCGGTCACGCCGAGCCGCTCGGCCTGCTCGACGAGCGCCGCCCGCTTGGGTCCGTCGCCGACGACGACCAGCGGCAATCCCGCGCGCGCGCAGGCATCGATCAGGACATTGATGCCCTTCTCCGACGACAGGCGTCCGAAAAACAGGACAAAGCGACCATGCACTTCGCGCAATCGGGCGATCTCGGCATGGTCGTCGCTCACATCTTCCGTCGTTTCGAAGAAATTGGGCACATAGGCGAGCTTTTCACGCGGAAACCCGTGTTGTGCGAATTTGTCCACGATGAAGCGGCTTGGCCCGACAAAGGTGGAGATCGCCGAGCGATAACGCCCGCTGTGCCATTGCACGAGGCCGTCCAGTGCATAGACGGCATCGGTCGTGACGGGCCCGCCCTTGCAGCCGCGCGTCAAGCAGCGATATTGCCGGCCGCCACCACAGCCTTCGCAGACGCCCCGCTCCTCCGTGTAGAAGAAATAGGCCGGGCAGATCAGCTTGTAGTCATGCAACGTGTAGACGATCGGAATGCCGCGCTCCACGGCCGGCTTCAGCACGGACGAGGTTAGATGATGATAGAGCGCGTGAATGTGGATGATGTCGGGCTTGAAATCGTCCAGCAATCGCGTGAACTTCTCGCGTGCCTCCGTGGAGTGAATGAAGCGCCCCACTTGCTTGATCTTGTGCAGCAATCCGCCTTCGTCGGGATCGAACCCGGCAGGAAAGTAATCGCTCCAGGGCGAGGGCTCGTTGCGCGGGTCCTGCATGGCGAATTCCGCACAGGTCCAGCCCATGGCGCGAAACAGCATCAGATGATCGAGATGCACGCTCTCGGCGCCTGCCCCGCGATAATGAAGACGATTCACGCCGATCAGACGCATGGACGGTGCCTCTTGCGGGAAAACGCCGGACAGCTCCGGTGGGCACCGGGCCAGCCCGCATGAATCCTTCGTAACAGGAGGGCTTTAAGAATTGATTGGAGCCTCGCCCGTGACCTGCTCGATGAAGAATTCGGCGCCCGGCCCCCGTCGCAGCAGGGCCAGAAGGCCAGGCAGCAGGACGCGAGCCTCCTGGACGAGCGTGTAGGGCGGGTTGACGATGATGAGCCCGGTCGATGACAGCGGCGCATCGGTGCGGACGGCCTCAACCGTGAGCTCAAGACGAAGAATGCGCGGAATGCCGCGCGCCTTCAACCGACCCACGAACTGCGCCACCGGGCGGATTTCCTTCACAGGATACCAGAGCGCGAAAATGCCCGTCTCCCACTTGCGGTGGGCCAGGACGAGACTCTCCTCCATGGCGGTGAATTCGTCGCGCGACTCGAATGGCGGATCGATAAGCACAAGCCCGCGCCGTTCGAGCGGCGGCACGAGCCCCCGGAGTGCACGATAGCCGTCTTCGTGCAGGATCTTGATCGCAGGGTCGCCCGCGATCGTGCGCTCGAGCGCGCGCACGTCGTCGGGGTGCAGCTCGCACAAGGTCGCGCGATCCTGCCGCCGCAGCAGGCTTTGCGCGATGCGTGGCGAGCCGGGATAAAGCATCGGCTTCGAAGCCGCGCCCGGACCCGCGACGGAGAGATACGGTCCAAGCAGCTCCTGCAGCTCCGGCGCGAGCGGCGCGCCAATGACACGTGCTATGCCGTCCTGCCACTCTCCCGTTCGGCGCGCGGCTTCTGCACCAAGATCAGTGACGCCCGGACCCGCATGGGTCTCGATATAGCGGAAGGGCGCATCCTTGCGGCAAAGGTAGACGAGGATGCGGGTGAGCAGCACGTGCTTGAACACGTCCGCGAAATTGCCTGCGTGGAAGGCGTGGCGATAATTCATATGCTCTTATCGACGACCCTCGCCCCGATCACAAGATGGGCGGCACCATGATGGCGCGACCGCGACAGGTCTTGCTCGCGATCTCGGGACAGGGCCGGAATTCGCGCAGGTCCTTGCTCATGCAGATCCTGACTTCCTGCAGCATGCCCTTCGGGCAGACGACGGACAGCATTCCGGGCCGGAGGCGCGGATTGGCCTGCGTGAAAGCCCTCAGAATATCGGCTGGCGGCATAGAGACCGGCTCGCGGACATCCTTGAATCGCGCGGGAATTTCGATCGACTCGCGCGCCGCACGCACGTCGTGGAAGAACTCGGTCGGAGAACGGCCCGAACACGTGCCGTGCTTGCGCCATTCATAGCGGGCCAGACCGTCATCCGGAAAGAGATCCCGCACACCTTCAAGCGCGAGCCGCGACGGCGTCCGCACGCTGCCTTCGCAATCGGAAGGGAACCCGCGCTCGTTCTGGGGCCAGAGTCCGTGCACGACAAAGCCGAGATCGGCGCCGGGCGCGCATTGCTTGCGGGCGCCGCCATTGCTGGAAACAGCGCAGAAGCCCGACGACCAGGACAAGGCAAGCACATAGAAGTCGAACGCGCCCGGGGCGACAGTCGTGTTTCCACGCGGAGCCGACCGGCGCTGAAGGCCGGGGATGGTCGAATCATCCGCCTCCGCCGCGGGCTCCGAACCAGGTGGCTCAGGGCGGCGGGTCTGCCGGTCCGGTCGATCCTGGCACCGGTCGAGAATGCATCCCGCATCGCCACGCGGCGTCTGCGCAAGGGCGGCTCCCGCGAAAAGCAGGACACCGCACGCAGCCATGAAAACGGCCGCCTGCTTCTGAAAAAAATTCATACGACCTCGCTTGCACCCCTGAAACAGCTCAGGGACGCGCCGCTTGGCAATCGAGCCCATAGGCGTAATTGCGATCAAGACCGGAAATGCACCATTCGATTCCCCAGCCGATGCCGATCGGTCCAAGGTTTTCCCCGACCCAATAGGTCATCTCCCGAACCTTCTGGTCGCTCATGAAGACGCGCGCCTTGCAATAGCGGCGCGGAATATAATCCAGACCGGTCTTGCGATAGCCGATCTCGCGCACACCCTCGTAGCCTACGATGGCGAGGCCTGAGCTCCAGTACTCCTTCTCCCGGCTCTGGAAGCGATCGTCGATTTTGCGAAGCACATTTGCGTCGTCGCAGAAGGGCAGCGAACCGTCATATGGCTGGTAGCGGCGTTCGGCGGGCGTCAGCGGCCGCGCCTGCGTTGCGCTCACCAGCGCGCCCTGCGCCAAGGCCGAGACGAAGCCCGCCAGAACGAGACTGATTACGGCCTTCTTCATAAGGGCATCCTTCCAAACATAATTTCCCCTCGACGATGCGTTGCGCCGAAGGTCCGGTCAAGATGGCAGACCCGCGGGAATGATTTTCTGCTAGCAACGTGGCGCGCCGGCATCTGTCAAGATCAAGCTTCGGATATCCACTTTCCGGCGACCGTATCGATGACCTCGAAACCGCCGGCCCTATTTAATGTATGCACGCCAAATGATTTCCAGTCCGGCCGCGGCCCGAGTCGCGCGACGACCTCCTGCTGGAAATGCTCCGGATCGAGCCGATCGACACGCGCCAACGTGATGCCCCCGCCATAGCAGCGGGTGCAGTCCTGGGCGACCCGCATCAGGGCCCCGCCCCGCTGGAAAAAGGCGCCCCCCGGTCGGGCGGCGGCTGCATCGACAAGCACCGGATTGGCGGCATGCGCCTGCCAGGGCCCAGCCAGCTCATCCGCATGGAAGATGCCGAGCATGTCGCGCGGCGACGAATGACCCGCATGAAGTGCTGCAAAAATCCAGAAGCGGCCTTCGTGACGAACGATCGTGGCGTCCGAAGCGTCGATCCCGCTGATGAGGACGGCCTCACGCACCCATCGATGGGGGAATTCCACTGCGCGGTACAGTTCGATCGTGCGCGCGCCCGATGTTTCCGGGATCATCCACACTTGGCCCCCATGCTCGAACACCTGCGGGTACGACAGGTGACAGGGCCCCTCGAGGATCGGGCGCGGCACATCGGGCGCCCCGCCGGAACCAAGCTCGGAAACCGACAGGATGGCCTTGCCGGTCGCGTATGGAAATTCCTCGACGAACAGGTAGCAGCGGCCGCCGCGTTCGAAGAGAAACGGATCGGCGTAATAGCGAGCCGCATCGTCTGCGAGCGTCTCGTAGCGCGCTTCCGGCCATGCGAGGCGGCTCGTGACCAGATCCGCCTGAGCCGAAGCGCGCCACCTCACGCTCCAGTGCTCGGGGTATCGCACGATCTGGTCGAGACGGCGAGCGATGCGGCCGGCAAGTGCGCCTGCGGCGAAGCCGGCATACCGGCCAGGAGCCACCCGCGCCGCGGTGGCCGGGCCTGCGTCTCCCAGCGAATCCTCACCGCGGTGGAGGCGGCGCAGGGCCATATGGATGAGATCTGCAATTCGCAGACAGACCTCATCGAGCGTGAGAGCGAATTTAGACGGTTGCGACGCAACGGTGACGCCCCGCGCCCAGACGGCTGCCGGGCCACCTTCGCCGGCATGGCGCACGATGGCGACCTCGATCGGACCACCCGACAGCACCGCCGACACGAGACCCGAGAAACCCGCATGGCCGTTACAGACGAGGCGGAGTGTGGAAGGCGAGCCAGTTCCGTCTCCGGCGCAGAGATCGATCGTGATCGCCTCGCGATTGGCGCAGCTGACTTGATCTCGTGCGTCCGCTTCCGCCGGGAGTGCGCGCCGGCGGCCACCCTGCGAAAGGCTTTCGATTTGAACCAGGAGATCGAGCCCGTCGAGGCTGGATTCTTCGGGGCCGCAAAGCGTTTCGACCCGCCATCCCGCAGCCGCGAGCGAGCGGGCGAGGAGCACTGCGGAATGGCCGCTCGCCGATCCCGGAAATAGAATAGTGATAATCATGACCTAGGTTGTATTCTCAAAGTTTGAACTTCTTGTTTATCGACGCGACGGACCCATGGCCGCACGGCTGAAGATCATCTTTTACAGCGCCACCGTGTCGAAAGGCGGCGCGGAGCGCGTTCAGGTCGTGCTCGCATCCGGTTTCGCCGCGCGAGGGCACGATGTCGTCGTCGCCGTCGACCGGCCATCGCCGAGTCTGCCACTGCCCCCCGGTATCCAGGAAATCGTTCTTGGCGGCGGCCACATGCATGACGTGCTTGCACTTTACCGGCTGTTTCGACGCGAAAAACCCGATGCCGTGATCTCCGCGCTCGCCTATTGCAACCTCAAGGCTACGCTCGCGGCGCTGGCTTCTGGATATGCCGGTCGCCTGGTCCTCGCCTATCACGGCTTCGCCGCGAGCGAGTGGCGAGGCCTCAGCCAGATCGGCTATCGACTTGTGCCTCTTCTCTCTCGCCTCAGCGCGGCCACGGTCGCGGTCTCCGACATGTTGAAGGACGACCTGCTCAAAACCTTCAGGGCCGCGCCCGGCCGCACCGTCCGAATCTACAATCCAGTCCATATCGGAGACGCCCCCCGGCACGTCGACGAGGCGGACCTGATGGCGCGCCCGCCGCTGGTGCTGGCCATCGGGAGGCTGGTACCCGAAAAAGGCTTCCTCACCTTGCTGCGGGCCTTCGCACAGCTGCAGGATTCTCGGGCCCGCCTCGTCATACTCGGCACAGGTCCGCAAAAGGCGGAACTCGACGCCCAAATAGCTCGGCTTGGTTTGCAGGACCGCGTGACCTTGCCCGGTCATGTCGCGGAGCCGTGGTCGTTCTTCAACGAAGCACGCTGTCTGGTTTCTGCATCGCACAACGAGTCCTTCGGGCTTGTCCTCCTGGAAGCCATGGCGCACGGCCTGCCCGTCGTCTCCACGCGATGTGGCGCCACGCCGGAGGTGCTCGAGAACGGCCGGTACGGGAGGCTCGTGCCCGTGGGCGACGTAACGCTAATGGCGCAGGCCATGGCGGAAGCGCTCGCCCACCCCGGCGACCCGGCGCCCCGTATTGCCCGCGCGGCCTCTTTCTCGATCGATGTCGCACTCGACGGTTATCAGCGCGTGATAGACGCCATCACGATAACGGCGTCGCAGCGCCCTTCGCTGAAGACACGCTGGAGCGCGAGGCGGCAGAAGCCCGAATCTCCCTGAAGAACAGGGCCGACATTGCGAGACCGTAGACAACTCCCCCCGTCAGGATGAGTGCGGCGAGCCCACCGACGCCCGACAGCGGCGGCAGCAGACGCATCCCGCCGACCATCGCCCCGACGGCAAGGAGGATGCGCAGAATTTCCTTCACGGGCAGGCGCAAACCAAAATGCCTCGCCGAGACGACGGACAGGCAAAGCGACGGAACCGCCCCGAGCAGGGAGCCCAGCACCGCCCAGTACAACCCGCCGAGAGCCATCCCTGCGATACACCCGACCATGCCCGAGACCACATCGACCACGTTGATAGCAAGTATGACCATGGTGCGTTCGTGCAGCACCGTCACCTGGTCGAGAAAATGCGAGCGAATGCTGCGAATGACCGCGGTCAGCATTGCAATCGGCAGAACCAGATATGTGACGGCGCGAAAGTTTTCCGAAACGAACACATCGGTGAACTGCGGTGCGACCATGAAAACGCCGGCAGCCGCGGGCGCAAGCAACCCAACCAGCAAAACGCCCGCGTTCGAAACCTGGGCGTGCGCGGCATCGACATCCCCCGATTCGAAATGCAGAATCGCACGCGGAAGGCCCGCCGAGGCGCCAAGCATCGAAACGACCGACGCAAGCCGAATTCCGAGGCCCCATCCAACGGAAACCAGGCCCACCGCCGCCAGATCCTCCCAGCGTTCGACGACAAAGCGTATGCCGTTCACGCAGATCCATCCGCATAGCCACGACAGAAGCAGCGGCATCCCATACCGCAACGCGGACGCGATCAGATCGCGATCGACACGGAAGATTCGCGTGGGTACACCCAGCATCCGGGCGACGACGATGAGCGCAATGGCTTGCGGCACCGCGAGGCACCAGACCAGAGCCTCCGGCCGGGTGGAGACATAGAGCAGGACCGGGAACGTCAGCAGCGATCCCACCACCGCCGAGGCCATTTGCGTGATGCTGTAAACAAGGATTCGCTCGGTCGCGCGCGCCCTTTCGCCATAGTGCACGAGCGCCCCGCGCGTGACGAAAAACAAAGCCGTCGCGCAAAGCAGGGAAGGATTCAGCATATTCGTCCATTCCAGGACCAGCACTGCGATCATGACCTGGACGAGGGTGGCCGCGAGAACGATTGCAAAGTCGGTCTGCCGAAAATCCTCCCAGGACCCTGAAAGCTCCAGCCGGCGCACGAAGCGCGCGGTGAACATCGACCACCATTGGAGGGACAGGATCAGCGTCAGATCCTGCGCCGCCATGATATAGGCCAGCACGCCGTAGTCGGCGGGAGCGAGGTAATGAGTCCAGCCGACTGCCGCTGCGAACTGACACAACGGCCCGAGCAATTGAGCTGGAAGATAGAGCAATGTCTGGCGGATCAGCAGCATGGAAAGGTGGCTCTCCTCGAACCCTGCATAGGCCGGCTCACCGGCGGGGTGCAAACAGCACCTAAAATTATGCTTTCCGCATTTTTTTCGGGTCTTGCAGAAGCAGCACGACGAAGCAGACGAGAAACGTCAGCATCGGCCCCTTGCCCGCAAGGCTCGTCGATGTCGATGCGACTGCAATCGCGAGACAAACGAGCCAGATCGCGCGCGGGCCGGTTTCCCTGACTAGATCGCTGAAGAAAAGAAACATTCCGCTCCAGAGAACCAGGCTGATGACGAGACCCTGCTGAATGATTGACGCGAGCCAGAAGCTCTCGATGCCGAGTTCGAACCCGTTCAGATATTGCTGGGTCCTTATGTATTGCATGTTCGACCCGAACAGGAATGCGTCCCAGGACATTCCTTTGAACAGGCCGAACATCAGGACGCGCACTTTGGAGCTGCCGGCATCGTCGGACAGGCGGTCGATGAACTTATCGAAAAGTCCGGACTGAAAAACAATCACAGCGGCACCCGCCACCAGCGGCAGGCCGGCGAAAGTGGCGGCCGCGCCGGCGAGGCTGACGCGCGCTCCCGCGAAAATGCGCAGGATATGAAGGGCGATGAGCAGGCCGAGTGCCAAAAGCACCATTCCGGTCGCCGCGCGTGCTCCAAACGCGCTCATGGCGACGAGCTGAAACGCGATCAGGGTGAAGCGCAGCCACAAGGGCTGCGATCGCTCGAGCGCCAGCGCCAGAATATACATGGCAACCGTCACGGCATTGGACAGCGGATGCCCGAGGAGCGCGGTCGAGCGCCAGTCCCATTCGATCGCTTCGGAATCGCCGATGAGAAAGGGCGTAAACCGGAAGCCGCTCTTCATTTCGTACAGGCCGAGCGCCGCGTTGACCGCCATGAACACATGCAGGAAAAGCCGGAGCCGCCGCTTCTCGAACTCACGCAGATCCGAGAGCAGCCAGAGCATCAGGGCCGGTACGGCAAAGGTGTCGATATAAACCGAAAGGTTCGCACCCGGGAGGAGGCCGTTGTAAGCCATGACGGCCGCGAGCAGCACCAGGAAGACGGCGCTGCCAGGAAAGCGCCAGCCCATCACAGCGATGTAGTTCACGGGATTGCCCGCGCGAAGGCCATGCAGGCCAACGGCGAGAAACGCGAGCCAGGTGCCCGGATGAATTTTTGTAAACGCCGGGCCGCTTTCGATCCCGTAGGGAATGCCCATCATGAACAGGAGATTGCCCGAAAGGCAGAATGGCAGGATGCAAGCCAGCGAAGCCAGGGCATTGGCAAGGGCACGCAGGACGCCGGCGGGTTCGCTCCCCGCCTCCCCGCTCCATACTGGCGCGGCCGGGACGGCGCTCATGCGACCTGTGCTTCCTCGGCGGCAGCAATCCTGACGAGGCCCCTGAACTTGCCCTGCACCCGCATTCTGCGCAACATCGGCTGGACATCGGCCATAGTTGTATTCGCCCCGGCAACCATGATGATTTCATCCGCGGCGGCGGCCAGCGCCATCGGCTCCGCGCCACTTCCCGCCGCCGGCCCATCGACGATGACGAGATCGAAATTGCCCGCGATCCCGTCGATACAGTCGGTCTCCTGATCCCTCACGAGGCGGCGCGTCAGCCTCTTCTCCGCGGGCGAGAGGGGGATCAGATCCAGGCTGCCCGCACCCGTCCAGAGGCGATAGGCGAGACGCACCGTTCCCCCGAGATTGATCAGGGACGGCGGATCGCTGACCGGTGCGAGCGCCGACACTGTCGGGTGCGCGCTGTTCGCATCGATCAGAAGCACGCGCTCGCCTGCCTGCGCCGCGGCCTGGGCCAGATTGGCGGCCAGCACCGATTTGCCCGCGCCCGGCTCCGCGGAGCTGACGAGGATCTTGATGACGTCGTCGCTGGATAACTCGCCGATGATGTCGTCGCACAGACCCTTCACCGCCTGGCTGAAGTCCGACCGATCGCTGTTGCGGACCTCGAGGAGAAACTCGAGGTCGTTTGCAAAAGGCGCCGTCCGCGAAGATGCGCGATGACCATTGTCGAGACGGGGGAGGACTGCGATAGCATCGAGCAACGCTTCTTTCGGTGCCCGCGCGACCGACCGCTGGTTTGCCGGGGCGGGCACGTGCGTTTCGTCCGGATCCGTGGCGAGGACTGGCACAGTCTGGATCGCGCGCGTCGCCAGCACGGCAGTCGCCCGTTCGGACAGGCCGGAATCGCGCGGCGCCACAGGAACGTCCACGCGCGGAGGCACAGAAATGGACGGCCCTTGTTCGGGGCGTTCGTCGGCCGCGCGCGTCTCGTCTTCGGCGAGGCTGGCGGCACGATGGCGCGCACGGTGCTCCTGCATGAGCGCCGTAGCCAATCCTGCACCCAGCCCGCCAGCGACCGCCGCGATAAGGGCCGCGAGAGGACGGGGACTAGTGGCTGCCATCGGCGGGACGGCAGGAGTCGCGATGCGAGCCATCAGCGGATCGCCCACGTCGCGCCGGAGCGATTCACGCGCCCGCAGGAAGCGCTCGTAGACTGCGCGATTGGCCTCGACTTCCCGATCCAGTTCCCGCAACGCCACCAGCGAACCATTGGTTGTCGTGGTCGTCTTCTTCAGTTCGGAAAGCTGCCGGGAAATATCGGCTTCATTGGCGATGGCTGATTGTAGATCGTTGTACGTGCCTTCCGCGACGCGCTTCAACTCCGCGTCGAGTTGAGCTTGCGAGGACTTGATCTGCTCGCGCACCTCCACCAGGGCGGGATGGCGATCGCCGAACGTCACGCGGAGATTGGCTTCCTGCCGCGTCAGGTCGGCAAGCTGAATGCGAAACTTCTCCACCAACGTCGAGCGGAGGGCTTCCGGCAAGCCGCCGATATTGCGCCCCGCCGTCATAAGGCGGCGGACCTGATCGTTGCGGCCGCGAGCTTCCGCCGTGCGCGCCCTGGCGGTGGCGAGTTGCTTGGCGGCTTCCGTCATCTGCTGCTCGTTGACGAGAACGCCGCTCGATCCGACGATGCCGTTGCTGGCGCGATAATCTTGCGCGCGGTTTTCGGCTTCCTGGACCTTGACCTGCAGATCGATGAGGCGCTCGTTCACCCACGCGGCCTGCCGCTTGATGTAATCTTCATTGACCTTGTTCTGGTCCTGCAGATAGGCAGCGGCGATGGCGTTGGCCAAAAGCGCCGCTTTGTCGGCAGTGCGCGCCTTGACGTCCAGCTCGAACAGATAGGTGCGCTCGGAACGCCGCACCGTCGATGTATCCCCGAGGGACAGGATCAGCTGCCGTATCCGCTGCTCGCGCGCGGCCTGTGGCGTCTCGCCCTGGACCAGCGACAAAAGGCGTCCAAGCAGGCCGGGCCGGCCGAAATCCGGATCGTCGTAGAGCTTGAGATCATTGATGGCCGCGCGCAGGACCGCTTCGGAGGTGATCAGCTTGACCTGCGTTTCCGTCATGATCAGGTCGGGGTTCTGCGGCCCAGCCGGCTGGTCTGACCCCACGGGCGGACGTTCCCGCGGATCGATGAGGATCGACACTGTGGCCGTATAGGACGTCGATGCCAGCATCAGGTAGACGACGGCAAGGCCAAGTGCCAGCGCAACAGCTATGATGATCGTCCGGACGCGCCGTGCGAGGATGTCGAAAAATTCGCCGAGCCCGACGGTGGTCTCGACATGGGGGGCACGCGAGAGAGATCCGCGGGACCGTCCGCGCAATGTCGAGTCAGGGGCCTGAAGATTGTTCGTTACCGTCATCACACCTTCGCCGTCTCGTCTGCGCAGAGCAGAGCAACGAAGAATTAAGCTTGATTGGTTACCAATCCTTTACGTTAAAGCAGCCACTCAGGCGCGCCGCGCCTCGAAAGCACGGGCCATGGCGTCGTAGGCAGGTTTGCGCTTCATGTCGTCGTCGAAAGGCAACGGACGCGCAAGCCGCGCCGCGTTCGTGCTTTTCTCCCATGTCATATAGCGCCACCAGCTGTAGCGATCCGCCAGCCCCCAGGTCACCACGCGCTTGACGGCCGGCACCGCGAGGACTGCCGTCAGATAATCCTGGTAACGGCGCGCCACCATCTTGTCGCGAACGGCATTATCCTCGGGCAAGACTTCGTCGTTGACATCGAGTTCCGACAGATAGACGTCGAGACCGCGTGCCCCGAACTCCGCGACATAGGCCTGAAAGGCGTGATCGTCGTAGGACCAGCTCGATATCAGATGCGATTGAAATCCAACCGCATGCAGGGGAACGCCATCGTCCAGAAGCCGATCGGCGAGGCCCTTGAAAAGCGGACGATTGGCTCGCCCCCACTCATGGTTGCTCTCGCAGAATGCCTCATTCACCACCAGCCGTGCGCTCTTGTCGATGGACGCGACACGGCGCAGGGCGCGCGGAATATAGGACGGCCCCATGGCTGCGAACCACGGACCGTCGCGATAACCGCCAGGCTTGCCCTGCACGGGGAAAAACGGCTCGTTCACCGCTTCCCAGGAAATGAAGCGGCCCGCATAACGCGACACGACGCGCTCAATATGCGCGTCGAAGATGCGCTCGATCTCGCGTCCGGGCCGCCCCTTCAGCCAATTCGGCGCGTCGTCGTTCCAGATCAGCGCTGCGGCATGCGCTTTCTTGCCGTGCGCCTTGGCGTAATCCAGGACGCCATCGACGACGGAGAAGTCGTAGACGCCCTGATGCGGCTGCAGGAAACTGAATTTGGTCGCGTTTTCCGTCACGATCAGCTTCGTATGACGATCGAATAGCTTCGCATAGGCCGGATCGGCTTCGTTTGCCTTGTCCATGGTCGAGCCGAAGAGGATACCCGCCTTCGCGGCAATATCGCCGAGCCCCGCCGCCCCTCCCTCGGAATGGGCGACGCCGGGCCAGAGCAGGCCCGCGCCCGAGGCTGCGGATCCGCGGAGCATGTCGCGGCGAGAAAGGGTGCCCCCGGTCACCGCGCTCACAGGCGGTTGTAGACATCTTCCATACGGATGATGTCGTCCTCGCCGAGATAGCTGCCCGTCTGCACCTCGATCAGTTCGAGATCGATCTTGCCCGGATTGACAAGGCGGTGAACGCAGCCGATCGGCAGATAGATAGACTCGTTTTCATGAACGAGACGCACGCTCGCATCGAGCGTCACTTCAGCCGTGCCGCGCACTACGATCCAGTGTTCGGCCCTGTGATGATGCTTCTGCAACGACAGCCGTCCGTCGGGCTTCACGACGATGCGCTTCACCTGATAGCGGCCGCCCGTGTCGATGCTCTGGTAATAGCCCCAGGGGCGATAGACGCGCTTGTGCTCGAGTGCTTCGGGACGCTTCTCGCGTTTCAGCTGCTCGACGAGACCCTTCACCTGATCGGCCGCGCTGGCATGGGCCACGAGAACCGCGTCCTGCGTCGTGATGACGATGACGTCGTCAAGCCCGATCACCGCCGTCAGCATGTCGTCCGACCGCACGAGGCAGTTCGTACCACCCACGACGACGCCCCGTCCGCGCACCGCATTGCCCGCCTCGTCATGCGGGCTCAGATCGCGCACGGCGGACCATGTCCCGATATCCGACCAGCCGATATCGGCGGGGATGACGGCGGCGGCCTGCGTGCGCTCCATGACGGCATAGTCGATGGACTTGCGCGTCGCGCCCTCGAAGCTTTCGCGGTCTAGCACGAGGAACTGCAGATCCGGCTTCGCCCTGGCCACCGCCTGCGCACAGGCCTCGGCCATCTGAGGCTCGAAGCGCGCGATCTCGGCTTTCATAACGCCCGCGGCAAAAACGAAATTACCGGAATTCCAGAGGTAACCCTGGTCGACATAGGTCTGCGCGGTGAGAATATCGGGCTTCTCGACGAAAGCCGCGACCTCCAACACGTCTCCGCCGAGCTGCGCGCCGGGCCGGATGTAGCCATAGCCCGTCACCGCATGGGTCGGGCGAATGCCGAGCGTCACGATCCGCCCTTCGGCTGCGGACTCGGCCGCTTTTGCGCAGAGCGCGATCAATTCGTCGGGATCCTGCACGACATGGTCGGCCGCCATCACGATCACGATCTGCTGCGGGTCGCGCAGGTTGGCGAGTTCGGCGGCGACGGCAACGGCCGGACCTGAATCGCGGCGCACGGGCTCAAGCACGATCTCGGCGTCAACCTCGACCTGGGCGAGCTGCTCGGCGACGAGGAAGCGATAGTCTTGATTGGAGATGACGATCGGCCTGGCAAACAGGGGGCTGCGCGCCAGCGTCAGGACGGTGTTCTGGAAGCTGGACCGCGCGCCGATCAGCGGCAGGAACTGCTTCGGCAGGCTCTCTCGCGACTCCGGCCACATCCGCGTGCCCGACCCGCCGCACATGATCACAGGAAGAATAGTTCTCATAGAAACAAGCCCCGGCTCCGGCTACGCCGCTCTTCAAGGGAACGTTATCACGGCTGCGCGTGCCTGTAAGTTAACAACGGCCGGGCTTTTGGCCTCACGCCGCCTTCTTCTGATAATCCTTGATGTCCGAGAAGACGATCGTCGGCCATTTTTCCTGTTCGTAGCGCAGTGCCCACGCGGAGGCGGCCAGATAGACCGGCGCTCCATCCAGATCTTCGGCCATGGACGAGGGATAGGTCCGGCGGAATTTTTCGAGTTCCGCGCCGTCCTCGGCTGTCACCCAGCGGCACAGTTCGAAGCGGCTCGGCTCGAAGGAGACAGGCAGGCCGTACTCGGCCTGAAGCCGCTCGGCGAGGACGTCCAGTTGCAGGGCCCCGACGACGCCGACCATGGCTCCGGACCCATCGGTGGGCACGAAAACCTGTACCACGCCCTCTTCAGCCATCTGCTGGAGAGCTTCGCGCAGCTTCTTGGCCTTCATGGCATCGCCGAGCTTGACCCGCCGCAGGATTTCCGGCGCGAAGCTCGGCACGCCCCGGAAGACGAGATCCTCGCCCTCGGTCAGCGTGTCGCCGATGCGCAGCGTGCCATGGTTGGGAATGCCCACTACGTCCCCGGCAAAGGCCTCCTCGGCCAGCGCGCGTTCCTGCGCGAAGAAAAACTGCGGCGCATTGAGCGCCATGGACTTGCCGGTGCGAACGAGCTTGGCTTTCATGCCGCGCGTCAAACGCCCCGAGCAGACGCGCATGAATGCGATGCGGTCACGATGATTGGGATCCATATTCGCCTGGATCTTGAACACGAAGCCCGTCATTTTCGGCTCACGGGGCTGCACGGTGCGGCTGGCCGCTTCCAGCGGGCGCGGCGGCGGGGCGAACTGGCCGAGCCCGTCGATCAGGTCCTGCACGCCAAAGGTGCGAAGCGCCGAGCCGAAATAGACCGGCGTCAGGTGCCCCTCGAGGAAAGCCTTCTCGTCGAAGGGCTTCAGCGCCTCGACCGCGAGACCGAGTTCCTCGACGAAGGCTGCTCGCTCGTGTTCGGGCAACAAAGCGGCAATGGTGGGATCATTGGGTCCGTTGACCTTGCGCGGCCCCTCCTCGCTGTTCAGCAAGCGGATCTGGCTGTTGCGCATGTCGTAGGTGCCCGCGAACGAGCGGCCGCGCCCGATCGGCCATGTCACCGGCGCCGTGTCGAGCGCCAGCGTCTTCTCGATCTCGTCCAGCAGATCGAAGGTGTCGCGGCTCTCGCGGTCCATCTTGTTGATGAAGGTGATGATCGGGATGTCTCTGAGACGGCAGACCTCGATCAGCTTCAGGGTGCGCGCCTCGATGCCCTTGGCGGCGTCGATCACCATGACCGCGGAGTCGACCGCGGTCAGGGTCCGATAGGTGTCCTCCGAGAAGTCTTCATGGCCGGGCGTGTCCAGCAGGTTGAACACCAGATTGTTGAACTCGAAGGTCATCACCGAAGTGACCACGGAGATGCCGCGGTCGCGCTCGATCTTCATCCAGTCCGAGCGCGTCGAGCGGCGCTCGCCCTTGGCGCGGACCTGACCGGCCAGATTGATGGCGCCGCCGAACAGCAGCAGCTTTTCCGTCAGCGTGGTCTTGCCGGCGTCAGGATGGGAGATGATCGCAAAGGTGCGGCGGCGCGCCACTTCCATGGCGAGCTGGGCGCGCGCCGGCGATTCGGCAGTGAGGGCAAAGTCGGACATAGGGGTGCCTGTGGCAGGGAAAGCGGGCGCAATCAAGGGGAATTGCGCCGCCATGACGCGGTTGCGGCCGGGTTCAGCCTGCCACATATAGGGTTTTGGAGGACGACCTCCAGTTGCCCCATTCGCAGGACGGCCTGCTCGTTCTGGAGGCCGTCATGGCGTGGTTTCTTCTGTTGATCGCGGGTTTGCTCGAGGTCGGCTGGGCCGTCGGGCTGAAATATACCGAAGGTTTTACCAAGCTCGTTCCCTCGATCCTGACCCTGACCAGCATGACCGCTTCGGTCGGCATGCTGGCGCTGGCGCTTAAGACGCTGCCGATGGGCACCGCCTATGCGGTGTGGACCGGAATCGGCGCGGTCGGCACCGCGATCCTCGGCATCGTGCTGTTCGGCGATCCCTCGAACTTCGCCCGGATCGCCTGCATCGGACTGATCGTGGCGGGCATCGTCGGGCTGAAGCTGGTGAGCTGAGCCCGAACGCCGGCCTGTCCCCGTCATTGCAAAGAGCCCTTGCGAC
>JAQGKD010000003.1 GCA_028290285.1 Hyphomicrobiales bacterium | reverse complement strand
GCGCGTGCGTTCTTTTCAAACAGATGCACATCGTGTCCGGCGCGCGCAAGCTGCTGCGACGCGGCGAGGCCCGCAGGCCCCGAGCCGATCACGGCGATCTTCTTGCCGGTCTTCTTCGACGGCAGTTCCGGCTGAACCCAGCCCTCGGTCCAGGCGCGATCGACGATGGCGCATTCGATCGTCTTGATCGTGACGGGCGAGTCCGTGATGTTCAGCGTGCACGAGGCTTCGCACGGGGCCGGGCAGACGCGGCCCGTGAACTCGGGGAAGTTGTTCGTCGAGTGGAGGTTGCGCGACGCCTCTTCCCAATTGCCGTGATAGACGAGGTCGTTCCAGTCGGGGATCTGGTTATTCACCGGACAGCCATTGTGGCAGTACGGAATGCCGCAGTTCATGCAGCGCGCCGCCTGGTCCTTCGTCGCGTCCTCTGACAGAGGAATGACGAATTCCTTGTAATGGCGGATGCGGTCCGAGGCGGGCGCGTACTTGCGGTCCTGCCGGTCGATCTCAAGGAAGCCTGTTACCTTGCCCATCGTTCACTCCCCCGCCATCGCTGCGGGCTGCTGGGCCATCAGTTCGTTCAAGGCGCGGCGGTATTCGACCGGCATCACCTTGCGGAACTTGCCCTTCATGGTTTCCCAATTGTCCAGAATGTCCTGCGCGCGGGTCGAGCCCGTGTAGCGCGCATGGTTGGCGACGAGCTGGTGCAGGCGCTCGGCGTCGAAGCGCGTCATGTCGCTCATCACGTCCACGCGGCCGTGCACCTGCAGGTCGCCGCCCTGGTGGTGGAGGCGCTGGTTCAGCTCCTCTTCCTCGGGCACCGATTCCAGATCCACCATCGCAAGGTTGCAGCGGCTCTCGAACGCGCCGTCCTCGTCCAGCACGTAGGCGATGCCGCCCGACATGCCGGCCGCGAAGTTGCGGCCCGTCTGGCCGAGCACCACGACGATGCCGCCCGTCATGTATTCGCACCCGTGGTCGCCCGTGCCTTCCACCACCGCGATGGCGCCGGAGTTGCGCACCCCGAAGCGCTCGCCCGCCACGCCGCGGAAGTAGCACTCGCCCGCGATGGCGCCGTACAGCACGGTGTTGCCGACGATGATCGACTCGTGCGGCACGATCTGGGTGGCTTCGCGCGCGGGCTTGATGATGATGCGGCCGCCCGAGAGCCCCTTGCCGACGTAGTCGTTCGCCTGGCCTTCCAGCTCCAGCGTCACGCCGCGCGCCAGCCAGGCGCCGAAGCTCTGCCCCGCCGTGCCCTTCAGGTTGATGCGGATCGTGTCGTCCGGCAGGCCCGCGTGGCCGTACCGCATGGCGATCTCGCCCGACAGCATGGCGCCCGTGGTGCGCGCCGTGTTGTTGATCGTGCCCTCGATGACGACCGGCGTCTTGGACTCGATGGCGCCGCGCGCCTGCGCGATGAGCTTGTTGTCCATGACCTTCTCGAGGCCGTGGTCCTGAAGCTGCGTGTGGAAGATGTCCACGTTGTCCGGCATGTCCGGCTTATGGAACAGCGCCCCGAAGTCGAGCCCCTTGGCCTTCCAGTGGTCAATGGCCTCGGACTTGTCGAGCATCTGCATCTGCCCGATCATTTCGTTGAACGTGCGGTAGCCGAGCTTCGCCATCCACTCGCGCACTTCCTGCGCGACGAAGAAGAAGAAGTTGATGACGTGCTCGGGCGTGCCCACGAAGCGCTTGCGCAGAACCGGGTCCTGCGTGGCGACGCCCACCGGGCACGTGTTGAGATGGCACTTGCGCATCATGATGCAGCCCGCCGCGATCAGCGGCGCGGTGGCGAAGCCGAACTCGTCGGCGCCCAGCAGCGCGCCCACGATCACGTCGCGGCCGGTGCGCAGGCCGCCGTCCACCTGGACGGCGATGCGCGACCGCAGGCGGTTGTACACCAGCGTCTGGTGGGTTTCGGCGAGGCCGATCTCCCAAGGGCTGCCCGCGTGCTTGATGGAGGTCAGCGGAGACGCGCCCGTGCCGCCCTCGTAACCCGAGATCGTCACATGGTCGGCGCGGCCCTTCGAGACGCCCGCCGCGACCGTGCCGACGCCCACTTCCGAGACGAGCTTCACCGACACGTTGGCGCGCGGGTTGACGTTCTTCAGGTCGAAGATGAGCTGCGCGAGGTCTTCGATGGAGTAGATGTCATGATGAGGCGGGGGCGAGATGAGGCCCACGCCGGGCGTGGAATGGCGCACCTTGGCGATCACCGCGTCGACCTTGTGGCCGGGCAATTGTCCGCCTTCGCCGGGCTTTGCGCCCTGCGCCATCTTGATCTGCATCATGTCGGAATTGACGAGATATTCCGTCGTGACGCCGAAGCGGCCCGAGGCCACCTGCTTGATGGCCGAGCGCTTGCTGTCGCCGTTCGACATCGGCTTGTAGCGGTCGGCTTCCTCGCCGCCCTCGCCGGTGTTCGACTTGCCGCCGATGCGGTTCATGGCGATCGCGAGCGTCGTGTGCGCCTCGCGCGAGATCGACCCGTAGGACATCGCGCCCGTGGCGAAGCGGCGCACGATGGCGGCGGCCGATTCCACTTCCTCGATCGGCACGCTCTTGCGGCCGTCCTCGGTCGCCTCGCGGATGCGGAACAGGCCGCGGATCGTCAGGAACTTCTCGTCCTGCTCGTTCAGCAGTTGCGCGTAGGCGCGATACTTGTCTTCCGCGTTGCCGCGCACCGCGTGCTGCAGCAGCGACACGGACTGCGGCGACCAGGAATGCGCCTCGCCGCGCACCCGGTAGGCGTACTCGCCGCCCACCTGGAGCATGGTGCGATAGATAGGCGCGTCGCCGAACGCGTCCGCGTGGCGCGACACGGTCTCCTGCGAGACCTCGTGCAGGCCGACGCCGCCGATACGCGACGCCGTGCCGGCGAAATACTTGTCGATGAAGGGCTTGGCGAGGCCGATCGCGTCGAAGATCTGCGCGCCGCAATAGGACTGGTAGGTGGAGATGCCCATCTTGGACATCACCTTCAGCAGCCCCTTGTCGACCGACTTGATGAAGCGCTTGCACGCCTCGTAGCCGTCCACTTCCTCCGGAAACTCCTCCTGCATCGCCGCCAGCGTCTCGAACACGAGATACGGGTTGATGGCCTCGGCGCCGTAGCCCGCGAGGCACGCGAAATGATGCACTTCGCGCGCTTCGCCGGTCTCGACCACGAGGCCGACGGACGTGCGCAGACCCTTGCGGATCAGGTGATGATGCACGGCCGCCGTCGCCAGCAGCGCCGGGATCGGAATGCGGTCGGGCCCCACCATGCGGTCGGACAGGATGATGATCGTATAGCCGCCGCGCACGGCGTCTTCCGCGCGCTGGCACAGGCGCTCCAGCATGGCTTCCATGCCGTCCACGCCGCGCTCGGCCGCATAGGTCACGTCGAGGGTCTTCGTGTCGAACGAATCTTCGAAATGGCCGATGCAGCGGATCTTCTCGAGATCCTCGTTGGTGAGGATCGGCTGGCGCACTTCAAGGCGCTTGCGCTTCGAATTGCCTTCGAGGTCGAAGATGTTCGGGCGCGGGCCGATGAACGACACCAGGCTCATGACGAGTTGTTCGCGGATCGGGTCGATGGGCGGGTTGGTGACCTGCGCGAAGTTCTGCTTGAAATAGGTGTAGAGCAGCTTCGACTGGTTCGACATGGCCGAGATCGGCGTGTCGGTGCCCATGGAGCCGGTGGCTTCCTCGCCCGTGGTCGCCATGGGGGCGAGCAGGATCGCAAGGTCCTCCTGCGTGTAGCCGAAGGCCTGCTGGCGGTCGAGCAGCGACACGTCGGTGCGCGAGGCGCGCGGCTCGACGGGCTTCAGGTCCTCGAGCACGATCTGGGTGTTGTCGAGCCAGGTGCGGTAGGGGTGCGAGTTCGACAGTCCCGCCTTCATCTCGTCGTCGGAGACGATGCGGCCCTGTTCGAGATCGACCAGCAGCATCTTGCCGGGCTGCAGGCGCCACTTGGTGACGATGCTCTCCTCGGGGATCGGCAGCACGCCGGCCTCCGAGCCCAGGACCACGAGGCCGTCGTCGGTGACCACGTAGCGCGCGGGACGCAGGCCGTTGCGGTCCAGCGTCGCGCCGATCTGCCGGCCGTCCGTAAAGCACATGGCGGCGGGGCCGTCCCACGGCTCCATGAGGGCGGCGTGATATTCGTAAAAGGCGCGCCGCTCCTCGTCCATGAGCGGGTTGCCCGCCCAGGCTTCAGGGATCAGCATCATCATCGCGTGGGCGAGCGAATAGCCGCCCTGCACGAGGAATTCGAGCGCGTTGTCGAAGCAGGCGGTGTCGGACTGGCCCTCGTACGAGATGGGCCAGAGCTTCGCGATGTTGTTGCCGAACAGCTTGGAATCGACCGAAGCCTGGCGCGCCGCCATCCAGTTGACGTTGCCGCGCAGCGTGTTGATCTCGCCGTTGTGCGCCACCATCCGGTAGGGATGGGCGAGGCGCCAGGACGGGAAGGTGTTGGTGGCGAAACGCTGATGCACGAGCGCCAGCGCGCTGACGAAGCGCGGATCGCCGAGGTCCTTGTAATAGGAGCCCAGCTGCGAGACGAGCACCATGCCCTTGTAGACCACCGTGCGGCACGACATCGACACCGGGTAGAACTCGGCCATGTCGCGGCGCTGCAACGCGTAGATCGCGTTGGAGATGCACTTGCGCGCCACATAGAGGCGGCGCTCGAAATCGTCTTCGCTGGTGACGCCGGGGCCATGGCCGATGAAGGCCTGCCGCATGACGGGCTCGACGGCCTTCACGGCCTCGCCGAGATCGGACGAGTCGACCGGCGTGTCGCGCCAGCCCAGGAGCGCCAGCCCCTCTTCCTCGAGCACGCGGGCCACGATGGCCTCGACTTCCGCGCGCGCCTGCGCGTCGCGGGGCGTGAAGAACTGGCCGACGCCGTATTCGCGGGCCGCCGGCAGCTTGAAGCCGAGCGCCGCGCATTCCTCGACATAGAAGTCATGCGGGATTTGCACGAGGATGCCGCAGCCGTCGCCCAGCTTGGGGTCCGCCCCGACGGCGCCGCGGTGATCCAGGTTGAGCAGGATCTGCAGGCCCTGCTGCACGATGGCGTGGGTCTTGCGGTTCTTCACGTCGGCGATGAAACCGACGCCGCAGGAATCGCGGCCAAGCAGCGGATCGAAGAGGCCGCGGGCTTCGGGCAGGGCCGGGTCGATGATGCCGGTCATGAATGAACTCCGGAAACAGGTCTGGCGCTTGTGTCGCGCAGGTCTAACGAACGTGTGGCGGATGCAGGAAAGCGGTCAGGAGCGCACGAACGTTCGGGCGCCGCAGCTCCGTTTTCGGAGGCGGCGTTCAAGCCCGTCGTCTGCCTGCCTGCACGCGTACATCGCCCCGCTCCAGATCGGTATACGATCGAATGAACCCGCGGACCTCTCCGCGACAGTCAACCGCACCCTGCACATGCAGGCTGCGGGCCAGTCCGCCCCCCGCCGCCAGAAGTCGCGGACGGGGACGCCCCCGGAGACGAACGCCTCCCGGGCGCGGCGCGCCCATAAGGTCAGCAAGGCTGTCCTATCGTGAGCGCGCGAACATGACAGATTTACCTTTCCGGCACAAGCGAGGAAAGGACCTCCGGGAGGGACTTTCGGCGTCCCATGTCGAGGGCGCACCGACGCCCGCAAGCACGGGCCTCACCGGAGCCGTCGCACATTCGGCGCAATCCTGCGCAGCTATGGGTCCCCGTCCCGAACACGGCCCCTTGTGGAGAACCCTTTCATGCTGCGCGCCGCCTCCTCCGCCGTTTCGATCTGCGCCCTGCTGGCCGCCGCGCCCGCCCTCGCGGCCTCGCTGGAGGCGCGCTCGCGCATCGACAGCGTGACGGTCTACCCCGACGGCGCGAGCGTCAGCCGCGCGATCGAGGTGGACCTGCCGGGGGGCGAGACCTCTCTTGTCTTGCGCGACCTGCCGCTCGGGCTCGATCCCGCGTCCCTGCGGGTGGAGGGCGAAGGCGCCGGGGCGCTGACGATCGGGTCCGTCCAGACCCGCGTCGCGCCCGTGCAGGCCGGCGCTCCCGAACCCTCCGCCGCCGCCCGCCTGCAGGCCCTGCGGGACGAGCGCGCGAGCGTGCAGGCCCGGATCGAAGCGCTGGAGGGGCGGCGCGCGATGGTGCAGCGCTATGCGGAGGCCAGCCCCGAGAAGCTCGGGTCCGACGCAGCCCCGCTCGACGTGGACAAATGGTCCGCCGCCTGGGACGCGGTGGGCCGCGAACTCGCCCGCAGCGGTGAGGACCTGCGCGTTGCGCGGATTAGCCTGCGCGAGGCGGACGAGAAGATCGCCGCGCTGGAGGCCTCCACCCGTCCCCCGGACCCGCGCGGCCGCCCGGCGCGCGAGGCCGTGGTGGAGTTGGAGGCGCAGGCGCCCGGCAAGGCGCGCATTCTGGTGACCTACAGGGTGGCGGGCGCAGGCTGGCGGCCGACCTACGACGCGCGGCTGCTGACGCGGCCGGACGGCGCGAAGGCGTCGCTGGAGCTGGTGCGCCGCGCGCAGGTGCGCCAGACCACCGGCGAGGACTGGAGCGGGGTCAATCTCGCCGTCTCCACCGCCCGCACCCAGCGCGGCGCGAAGGCCCCGGAGGTCCACACGGAGCGTCTCGCGTTCTTTGAGCCGCCGATGCTGTCGCAGGCAGCGCCCCGCGCCAACGCGGACGTCGCGGAACGGCTGAAGTCGGCGCGCGTCCCGTCGCCGCCCGCTCCCGCGGCGGTCGCCATGGCGCCCGCGCAGCAACAGGAGGCCGTCCTCGACGCGGGCGCCTATGAGGCGAACTTCCGCGCGCCGGGCCGCATCGACGTGCCGGGCGACGGCTCCGAGCGCGGATTGCGCCTTGGGGCCCGCACCCTCGCCGCCGACGTCACCGTGCGCACGGCGCCCGCCCTTGACCAGACCGCCTATCTGGACGTCGCCTTCGTGAACGAAGACGAGGCGCCGCTTCTGCCCGGCGAGGTCGCCATCCATCGCGACGGCATGTTCGTCGGCCGCAGCCGCCTGGAGCTTGCGGCGCCGGGCGGGGACGTCCGGCTGGGGTTCGGGGCCGACGACGCCGTCAAGGTGACCCGCGCGCCCGTGCGCCGCAAGGAGAACGAGCCGAGCTGGTTCGGCTCCACCAAGCAGGAGGTGCGGGAGTTTCGCACCGTCGTGCGCAACCAGCACGCCTTCGCCGTCAAGGCGAGCGTGATCGACCGCATTCCGATCTCCGAAAACAGCGCCATCGTGATCGAGCAATTGCCCGCCACCACGCCCCCGACCGCCAGGAGCGTGGACGAGCGGCGGGGCGTGCTGAGCTGGACCTTCGATCTCGCGCCGGGCGCCACGAAGGACATCGTCGTGGCGTATCGCATGAAGTGGCCCGCCGACCGGGAGGTGACGTTCGAGACGCTGCCCAACGAAGGGGACCGTCCCGCGCCGCAGCCCCGGCCGGTCCGCTAGGTCAGTCGAACGGGTAGACCCCCGGCTGGGGATCGTAGGCGTCGGTCAGGCCGCGGATGCCGGACGCCAGCATGGCGCCCCACGAGGCGCGCGTGGTGGCGCCGATGTGGGGCGAGCCGAAGAAGTTCGGCACGTCCAGCAGCGGATTGCCGTTCGCGGGCTCCACGGCGAACACGTCGAACGCAGCGCCCGAGATGTGGCCGGACTCCAGCCGCTCCTTGAGGGCGTGCTCGTCCACCATGCCGCCGCGCGCGCAATTGATGAGCACCGCGCCGGGCTTCATCTTGTCCATCATCGCGCCGGTGTAGAGGCCGCGCGTGGTGGCGTTGAGCGAGAGGTGGATGGTGAGCACGTCGGAACGCGCCAGCATCTCGTCCTCGCTCACCTGCTCGATCCCGTAGGGCTTGCAGAACTCCGACACGTCCACGCGGTCGCACACGATGATGTTGACGCCGTAGGGCTGCAAGAGCTTCACGACTTCCTTGCCGATGAAGCCGCAGCCGTGGATGCCCACCGTCTGCCCGCGCAGGTCCGCCCCGAAGCCCACCGGGCCCTTCCAGGCGCCGTCGCGCAGCATCTGCGAGAAGAAGTGCAGGCGGCGCAGCGTGAACACCATGTAGCAGACGGCGAGCTCCGACACCGAAACCTTGTTGATGCCCGCCGCCCACCACATTTTCTTGCCGTGCTTCTTGAGGATCGCGGGGTCGATGTGGTCGACGCCCGCCGAGCACAGGGACACGATCTTCAACTCCGGCAGCGCCGAACACAGCCGGTCCGTAAAGCGGTCGAGCCCGATGAGCGCCGCGTCGTACCCCTGAAGGTACTCGATGAGGTCGTCCTCCTCGAGCTTGCGCCGGTCGGTGCGGAACTTCGCCCCAGGGTGGGCGGCTTCAAGTTCAGCCTTCAGCTCGGGAAAGAAGTCGAAGTACGGGGTCGTGACGGCGACGCGCATGTGGATGCTTTCGTGTGGGAGTTGGATCAAATGTGGCGAGTAGCGAGTAGCGAGTAGCGAGTAGCGAGTAGCGAGTAGCGAGTAGCGAGTAGCGAGTTTGGGCGCCGCCAGGGCAGGCGCGTCAAGCCCGACCTGAACAGAGGCGGCCCTACCGCCTACTGCCTACTGCCTACTGCCTATTCCCTACTCGCTACTCGCCATTCGCTGTTCGCCCTACTGCTTCTCGATCTTCGCCAGCGCGATGTACTTGCCCCAGGCGTCGATCTCGCTGGCGAGCAGCTTGCGCAGGTCCTCCGGCCCGCCCGACCACGTCTCGGTGGCGAACTTGCCCAGGAAGGCCTTGGTCTCCGGATCGTCGTTGATCTGCTGGAACCAGCCCGCGAGCTTGTCCACGATGGGCTTGGGGGTGCCGGCGGGAACCACCACGCCCCACCAGGGCGTCAGGTCGAAGCCCTTGAAGCCCGCCTCCTGCATGGTCGGCACGTCCGGCATGGCCGAGAGGCGCGTGGCGGACGTGACCGCCAGGGGCTTAACCCGGCCGCTCTGCACCATGGCGGCGACCCAGGTGGCGTCGGACGCCGTGAAGTCGACCTCGTCGGCCAGCAGCCCGCGCAGAACGTCCGCGATGCCGCTGTACTTGATCTGCTCAAGCTGTACGCCCGCCATCTCGCGATAGAGTTCGGCCGTCACGATGGCGGTGTTGGTGCTGGCCGCGTACCGCGCCTTCACGCCCTTGGCGCGCAATTGCGCGGTGAGGTCCGCCATGGTGGCGGCGGGCGAGTCGGGCTTCACGACGACGACGAACGGCACCTTCGCGAGGCGCGCAACGGGCTCGAAGTCCTTGATGGGATCGAACGGCACGTCCTTGAACAGGTGCGGCGCGGAGGCCAGCGTGGCGTTGCCGGGGGTTATCATGATCGTGTAGCCGTCGGGCTTGGAGGTCGCGACCATCTGGGTGGCGATGTTGCCCGCCGCCCCGGTCTTGTTCTCCACGATCACCGCCTTGCCGGCGAGCCGCTGCAGCTTTTCCGAATAATAGCGCACGACGATGTCCGCGCCCGAGCCCGGCCCGAAATTGCAGATCGAGCGGATGACCCTGGTGGGATATTCCTGCGCGCCCGCGCCCAGCGGCGTCAACGACGCCACGAAGGCGCCCAGCGCAAGCGCGCGAACCAAACGAACGGCCATCACGTCCTCCCGAATTCTTGCCTGTGATTTCCCGCGATAATGGCCGCATTGCCCCGGCCGCGCCAGAGACAATCTGCGCCCGCCCGCCCCCGCCCCCTTTACGCTTCGCGCCGCTCGGGCAATATGCGCGCAGCCGAACCGTCCGAAAAACGCCCTGAGGAGCGCTCCTGATGAAAACCCGCGCCGCCGTCGCCTTCGCCGCCAAGAAGCCGCTGGAAATCGTCGAGCTGGACCTTGAAGGGCCGAAGGCCGGCGAAGTGCTGGTCGAGGTGAAGGCCACGGGCATCTGCCACACCGATTACTACACCCTCTCGGGCGCGGACCCCGAAGGCCTGTTTCCCGCCGTCCTGGGCCATGAGGGCGCGGGGATCGTGCTGGAGGTCGGGGCCGGCGTGACCAGCCTGAAGAAGGGCGACCACGTCATCCCGCTTTACACGCCCGAATGCCGCCAGTGCAAAAGCTGCCTGTCGCGCAAGACCAACCTGTGCACCGCCATCCGCGCCACCCAGGGCCGGGGCGTGATGCCCGACGGCACCAGCCGCTTCAAGTGCGACGGCGAGCAGGTGCTGCACTACATGGGCGCCTCCACGTTCGCCAACCACATCGTGGTGCCGGAAATCGCGCTGGCGAAGATCCGCGAGGACGCGCCCTTCGACAAGGTCTGCTACATCGGCTGCGGCGTCACCACCGGCATCGGCGCCGTGCTCTGGACCGCCAAGGCGGAGGCGGGTTGCCGCGCCATCGTGTTCGGCCTGGGGGGCATCGGCCTCAACGTCGTGCAGGGCCTGCGCATGATCGGCGCCGAGCAGATCGTGGGCGTCGACATCAACCCGGGCCGCAAGGAAATGGCCGAGAAGTTCGGCATGACCGACTTCGTGAACCCCACCGAGGTCGAGGGCGACCTGGTGCCCTGGCTGGTCAATCTCACGGGGGGCGGCGCGGACTACACGTTCGACTGCACCGGCAACGTGAACGTCATGCGCCAGGCGTTGGAGGCGTGCCATCGCGGCTGGGGCGAATCGATCATCATCGGCGTCGCGCCCTCGGGGGCGGAAATCGCCACCCGGCCGTTCCAGCTCGTCACGGGCCGCGTCTGGAAGGGCACGGCGTTCGGCGGCGCGCGCGGGCGCACGGACGTGCCGCGCATCGTCGACTGGTACATGAACGGCCGCATCAACATCGACGACCTCATAACCCACAAACTGCCGCTGGAGCGCATCAACGAAGGCTTCGACCTGATGCACGAAGGCAAGTCGATCCGCAGCGTCGTGGAGTTCTAGCGCGAGGCGGCGCACAGGTCCGGGGGGACAATGCTCGACACGCCGCACGCCGCCCCTGGGGCCGCGCGAACGCATGCGGCCTCGCGGGCGCTGGCCCGCATGTCGCGCGGGCGCTGGTTCGCGCTTGCGGCGGCGGGCGTCGCGCTGGCCACGTGCGCCTACCTCTTTTCCACCGAGCCCCGCTACACGGGCCTTCACGCCGCTTCGGTCACCATGGCGCTGGCGGCGCTCGCCGCGGCCCTCGCGCGCCGCCTGCTGCTGGCGGCGCTGGGCGTCGCCGCCATGGTGGGCGTGGTCGCCGCCGTCGCGGAGATCAAGCGAGCGCGCACGGACTTCGTGCTGCACGCCTATGAATTGTTCGAGCCGCTGCGGTGGTCGTTCTCGCCCCTGGAGATCGTCCGCGATCATCCGGAGCTGAGCGCGGTCTTCGCCGTCTCCCTTTTGCTGCTGCTGGCGGGCCCGCTGGCGCTGAGGCGCCTCGAGCCCCGCAACGCGCGGCGCCTCCCGGCGCTCCTGGCGCTCGCCGCCTTCGCGGCGCTGGGCGGCTGGGCGAGCCACATGAAGCGCGAGCCGCGACAGACGCAATACACGTGGGAGGACGTGCATCTCTCCTCGTTCTATTCGTCATGGCCCGAAACGCTCCAGGCGCTGTCGCGCGGCCTGTTCGAGGTCGGGCCGCCGGCGGGCGCCCTTGCGTTCGATCCGCGCCCCGCCTGCGCGCCGTCGTCCAAGCCGCCCCACGTGATCCTCATCCACCAGGAATCCGTGACGCCGCCGACCGGCTTTCCGGGCCTGGCCTATGACCCGAGCGTCCTGCCGTTCTTCGCCTCCCACGACGGGCGGCGGCACGCCCTGCGGGTGGAGACCTACGGGGGCGCGTCATGGCTCACCGAGTTCTCGGTGCTGACGGGCATGTCGAGCCGCTTCTTCGGGGGCCTGCGCAACTTCGTGCAGGTGTACATGGCGGGGCGCACGGACGACGCGCTGCCGGCCGCGATGGCGCGCTGCGGCTACAGGAACGTAATGTTCTATCCGTACGTCAAGGGATTCATGGGATCGGGCCGCTTCTTCGAGAGCGTCGGCTTCCCGGAGATCTTCGACATGAAGGCGCAAGGCGCGCCCACCAACATGGAGCCCGACAGCGTCTACTTCGCCAACGCCATGGATGAGATCGCCCGGCACGTGGCGGGCTCGTCCGCGCCGCTGTTCGCCTTCGTGCAGACCATGTCGGCCCACTGGCCCTATGACGTGACGATGTGGCCCGAGCGCGCCGTTCCCGGGGGGCCGGGCGCGCATCCGGAGATGAGCGAATACCTGCGGCGGCTCGCGATGGGAAACATCGACCAGGCGTGGCTGCGCGCGGAGCTGGCCCGGCGCTTTCCGCAGGAGCGCTTCCTCGTCGTGCAGTACGGCGACCACCAGCCGCTGGCGAGCCGCATCTATTTCGGGTTCAGCACGCAGGAAGCCGAAGAGATCCTCAGCGCGCTGCCCGCCGCTTCGCCCGCCTATCTCACCTTTTACTCGGCCAACGGCGTCAATTACGCCCCGCCCCCGCTGCCACGGCACGAGACGGTGGACGCGCCCTATCTCGGGGCGATCCTGCTTCAGCAGGCGGGCCTGCCCCTGCCCGATTCCTGGCGCGAGCGGCTGCGCCTCATGGACGCGTGCGAGGGCGCCTACGCCGCCTGCACTGACCGGGCGCTGGTGCTCGCCTTCCACCGCAGGCTGGTGGACTCAGGCCTGGTGCGCGCCCGCTAGCGCGCGCAGCGCCTCCGCGGCGGCGCGCTCGCCGCTCATCCACGCCCCGTGGGCGGTGGAGAAGAAATGCGGATGCGTCGCCTCCCCGGCGAAGAAGATGCGGTTCTCAACGGGCGCGGCGAGCACGGCCCGCTTGTCCCAATGCCCCGGCAGCGCGTGCGAATAGGAGCCCAGCGCAAAGGGATCCCGCGCCCACGCGCTGCACGCCACAGGAGCCAGCCTCGCCCGCCAGCGCGAACCCAGCGCGCCGCACAATTCCTCGATGGCGAAATCCGCGAACGCCGCCATGCCGCCTGATTCGAGCTCGCGCGCGCAGGCGCCGCCGAAGTATCCCTCGATCAGCGGGCGGTCGAAGGGTCGGTAGTGATAAGCGCCGGTCCCCACCCGGTCCGTCGCGCCGAAGAGGCGCCCGTTCTCCGGCAACTCGTGTGCGCCCTCCACCGACAGGAACAGCTTGTCGGCCACGCCCAGCGGCAGGTTCGCGGCCGCATGCAGCGTCTCGGACGGCTCCGGCGAGATGCGAACGCCGCCGCTCGCCAGCACGTTGGTGGGCAGCGCCACGATGACCGCCCGGGCCTCGAGGTCGCCCTGCGGCGTGACCACGCGCAGCCGGGCCCCCGAGCGGTCCACCATCTGCGCCGCGCACCCGAATCGAATCGGCAGGGGCTGCGCCAGCCGGGCGATCAGCGCGCCGTATCCTTGCGTGACGCGGTAGTTCACCTCGGTGTCGCAATAGGCGTCGAAATCCTTGACCGAGAGGCGCGCCAGTTCCGTGCCGTTCACGTAGGTGGAGACGGCGTCGACGGCGGCGTTCCAGCGTCCGCCGGGCTCCAGCAACTCGTTGGCGGGCCGATCGTCCGGGGCGCGCGCCGCCTCCTCCATCCGGGCGTAGAACGCGCCCTGCGCGTCCCGGAAAGCGGCGTGCTCGCCGGGCACGAAGCCCTCCCCGGCGCGCACGTCCTGCCAGGGCGGCAAGGTTTTATCCACAGTGAATCCAGAATCCCCGGCCAGCTCCACCAACGGATTGCGGTCGGCCGAATGCAGCCAGCCGCAGCCCAGATCTAGTGGAAAATCGCTCGATCCTTCAAACGTGTAGGCCCTGCCGCCGGCGCGCTCCCGCGCTTCAAGGATCAGCACGCTGGCGCCCTGAGCTAAAAGGGCGCGCCCTGCCGCAACGCCAGCGGCCCCGGCGCCCAGGATGGCCACGTCGGGTAAGTCGGGAAAGTAAGCCGTTGAACGCATGATGGTCTTCTTGCAGCGGGAGAGGACGGGCGGGCGCGGCGCGCATGAGAACACCAGATAGGCCGCGATGGAACCGCCCGCCACCGCACCTATTGCCAAGCCGAAGTTTATGGCCTAGCTTGCGTCACAGGGCCCGGCGATTTTGGGCCTTCAAATTGATATTGTGGCCAATTCCGGCCTTTTTTGCACGCGGGATCGTCTTGCGAGGCAATCGGCGTCATGCCGGCGGGGTCTCATAAAGGGGATGCTCTCGAGCCCGTCTGCCGCCCCGCGCGGCGGACGGGCTTTTTTTTACGAAACGACCGCCCCCAAGCGCACGCCTGCGCATGGGCCCGGCTGGAACGCGTCTTGCACGCTTTCCGCCCGGCCGCGACGCGCGGCGTTGGCGAAGGACGACATCCTTGCGTATCCTGTGCTCATGACCAGCCCCACCAGCAGCGCGGTTCGTTTCCTCCTCAACGGGCTGGCGCCCGTGTCCGTGGCGGCGCCGCCCGACATGACCGTCCTGCAATGGCTGCGCACCCGGCGCCGCCTCACGGGAACCAAGGAGGGCTGCGCGGAAGGCGATTGCGGCGCCTGCACCGTCGTGGTGGCGCAGGCGCGCGACGGCGCGCTCGAATGGCGCCCTGTCAACGCCTGCATCATGATGATGGGCCAGTTGCACGGGCGCCTGCTGATCACCGTGGAAGGCCTTGCGGACGGCGAGGCGCTGCATCCCGTGCAATCGGCCATGGTGGAGCGGCACGCCAGCCAGTGCGGCTTCTGCACGCCGGGCTTCGTGATGGCTCTGTTCGCCGCGTTCCGCTCCCGCGAGGCGCCGCAAACCGAGACGATCCACGATTCCATCGCCGGCAATCTCTGCCGCTGCACAGGCTATCGACCCATCGTGGACGCCGCGCACGACGCCCTTTCGGGCGGCGCGGGCGACGCCTATTCGGCCCTTGAGCCGCAGATCGTCGCGGCGCTGGAGGACATCTGCGCCGGTCCCGACCTCGCCTGCGTCACCCCCGAAGGCCGCTTCCTTGCGCCCAGCACGCGCGAAGCCCTGCATGCGGCGCTGCGCGACGATCCCGGGGCCCGCCTGATCGGCGGCGGCACGGACCTCGCCCTCGAGGTGACCAAGCGCCATGCGCGGTTGCCTTCGCTGATCTCCCTCGGCGCGCTGCCGCACCTGGCGCGCATCGAGGTGCGCGATCATGAGATCGTGGCGGGGGCGGCGGCGACCTACGCCGACCTGCTGCCCGCCCTCACGCTCATTGACGAGAGCCTCGCGATCCTGCTGCGGCGCCTCGGCTCGCGGCAGATCCGCAGCCTTGGGGCCATCGGGGGCAATCTCGCCAACGCCTCGCCCATCGGCGACACCCCGCCGGCGCTGCTGGCTTTGGGCGCGCGGGTGCGCATCGACGGACTCAACGGGCCCCGGGAGGTCTCGCTCGACGATTTCTACGTCGGCTATCGCCGCACCGTGCTCCAGCCCGGCGACTATATCGAGAGCGTCGCGATTCCCCGTCCGCGCCCCGGCGCCTTCTTCCGCGTGGACAAGATCTCGCGCCGGTTCGACCAGGACATTTCGGCCGTGTGCGCCGCAATCTCTTTCGAGCGCGAGGGCGCGCGCATCCTGGCGCCGCGCGTCGCGTTAGGCGGCATGGCGGCGACGCCCGCGCGCGCCCGGCGCACGGAAGAGGCCCTCGCTGGCGCGACTTTCAGCAACGAGACGCTTGCGAAGGCAAAGGCCGCCATGGCGGAGGACTTTGCGCCGATTTCAGATTTCCGCGCCAGCGCCGGTTATCGGCTGCGCACGGCCCAGAACCTTCTGGAGCGCTGGCGCCTGCTGGCGCTTGGCGCCGACATGGAGGCGGCCGAATGAGCGTGGTTCCGGACGAGGCGCGCAGCGTCGTCGGCAAGTCGCACGCTCATGACAGCGCGCGCCAGCACGTCACCGGCGCGGCCGTCTATCTCGACGACATGGCGGAGGCCGCCGGCGCCCTGCACGCCGCGCTGGTGAAAAGCCCGCACGCGCACGCGCGCATCCGCGGGATCGACGCCGCCCGCGCCCTTGGCCAGCCCGGCGTGGTGGCGCTCGTCGTCGCCGCCGACATTCCGGGCGTGAACGACGTCGGCCCTATCCTGCACGGCGAACCGGCGCTCGCCGTGGACGTGGCGGATTATGTCGGCTGCCCGGTCGCCGTCGTGGTCGCCGAGACCCACGAGGCCGCGCGCCGCGCCGCCGACCTCGTGGACGTGGACTGGGAGCCGCTGCCGGCGGTCCTCGGCTACGAGGACGCCATCGCCGCCCAATCCTATGTGGCCGCCCCGCAGCATCTTCTCTACGGCGACGCCGCCGCCGCGCTGGCCGCCGCGCCCCTGACGCTGAAGGGCGCGCTCGACATCGGCGGGCAGGATCATTTCTATCTCGAAACCCACATCGCCGTTGCGACGCCGCACGAAGGCGGGCAGATGCATGTGTGGACGTCCTCGCAGCATCCCACCGAAGTGCAGAAGCACGTGGCCCTCGTGCTCGGCGCCCCGCAGGCGGCCGTCACGGTGGAAGTGCGCCGCATGGGCGGGGGGTTCGGCGGCAAGGAAAGCCAGCCCACCATCGTGGCGGCGATCGCCGCCGTGTGCGCCCGCAAGACGCAAAGGCCCGTGAAACTGCGGCTCGATCGCGACGACGACATGATCGTCACCGGCAAGCGCCACGACTTCAGGGTGGAGTGGGAAGCGGGCTTCGACCATGACGGCGCGCTGTCCGCCCTGCGCATGCAGCTTGCGGCCCGCGGCGGGAACGTCGCCGATCTCACGCCCGCGGTGATGACGCGCGCCATCTGCCACGCGACCAATTGCTACTACGTGCCCAACGTCGATCTGCTCGGCCTGTCGCTGAAGACCAACACCGTGTCCAATACGGCGTTTCGCGGCTTCGGGGGCCCGCAGGGCATGATCGCCGGCGAGACGGTGATCGACTCCATCGCCCGTCACCTGGGCAAGGATCGCGACGCCGTGCGGCGCGCCAACTATCTCTCGGCCGAACGGGGCCTGCAGACGCCCTATGAGCAGACCGTGAGCGACATGATCGCCGCGGACCTGATGGCCCGGCTGGAGATCGACGCCGACCTGCCGGCGCGCCAGCAGGCGATCGCGGCGTTCAACGCAGCCAACCGCGTGAAGAAGCGCGCGCTCGCCACCGTGCCGGTCATGTTCGGCATCAGCTTCAACATGCCCAGCCTCAACCAGGGCGGCGCGCTGGTGCACGTCTACACGGACGGCTCCATCCAGGCCAACCACGGCGGGACCGAGATGGGCCAGGGCCTCTACACCAAGGTCGCGCAGGTGGTGGCTGAGACGTTCGGCGTGCCGATGACGTTCGTCATGCCCACATCGACCCGCACCGACAAGGTGCCCAACACGTCCGCCACCGCGGCCTCGTCGGGCTCGGACCTCAACGGCGCGGCGGCGCGCCGCGCGGCGCTGACCATTCGCGGCCGCATGGCGGACGTGGCGGCGGAGCTCTGGGGCGTGAGCGCGGACGCGGTGACGTTCCGCGACGGCGAGGTCTCGTCCGGCAACCACGTGATGCCCTTCGCGGAGCTCGCCAACCGGAGCTGGCTCAAGCGCGTGTCGCTGTCGGCTGCGGGCTTTTACGCGACCCCTGACATCCACTGGGACCAGACGACCCTGAAGGGCCATCCCTTCTATTACTTCGCCTACGGGGCGGCGGCTTCCGAGGTGGAGATCGACACGCTGACGGGCGAGACGCGCTGCCTGCGCACGGACATCATCCACGATTGCGGCGCCTCGCTGAATCCGGCGATCGACCTCGGGCAGATCGAGGGCGGCTTCGTGCAAGGCATGGGCTGGCTCACCATGGAGGAGCTTTATTGGGACGGCGACGGGCGGCTGCGCACCCACGCGCCCTCCACGTACAAGATCCCCGGCAGTCGCGACGCCCCGCCGGACTTCCGCGTGCATCTTCTGGAGAACGCTCCCAACCGGCAGGAGACGATCTTCCGCTCCAAGGCCGTCGGCGAGCCGCCGCTGATGCTGGGCATGTCGGTGTGGCTGGCGATCCGCGACGCCGTGGCGGCTTGCGCGGCGAACCCGCGCGCGCAGATCCCGCTGGACGCGCCCGCGACTCCGGAACGGATCCTGAAAGCCATAGAGGCGGTGCGGGCGTGAACGCGATGACGCGACAAGGAGGGACTGCGCGCCCGCCGGCGCGCGGACAAGCGGCGTCAGCCGCGCAGCGGCTCCACCTTCAGGGCGGCGCGCACGAAATAGTACAGCCCGAGGGCGCCCAGCAGGCTGCCGACGATTTCAAACAGGGTGCGGAAGATGGGCGGCAGGTCCAGCAGGCCGCCGATGGCCCAGCCGGCCGCCCACGTGATGCCGATGAGCTCCGTACCCACCAGGATGGCCACGCTCACGATGGTCGTGACGTTCTGCCAATGGATCGGTTTGGGATCGGCCACGCGACAAGCTCCATGCTCGGGCGCGGCTTTGAGCCCGCGCGCCCCTGACCTATAACATCCCCAGCCCCTCTCGCAAGCCGCCCTGAAAGCCCCTCATGTCTTCGACGCCGACCTTTTCCTCCGCAGCCGTCGCCGCGCCTCATGTCGCCGCCTCCGAATCCGGCCGCAACGTGCTGGCCCAGGGCGGCAACGCCATCGAGGCCATGGTGGCCATGGCGGCGACCATCGCGGTGGTTTATCCGCACATGAACTCGGTCGGGGGCGACGGCTTCTGGCTCATCCGCGAGCCCAAGGGCCGGGTGCGCTACGTGGAGGCGTGCGGATTCGCGGGCGAAAAGGCCCTCATCGGGACGTACCGCAAGCTCGGCCATGACGCGATTCCGTCGCGCGGCCCGCTGGCGGCCGTCACCACTCCGGGGGCCATCGACGGCTGGCGCTGCGCGCTTGAGCTCTCGGCGGCGCTGGGCGGCAAGCTGCCGCTGGCGGACCTGCTGCGCGACGCCGTGCGGCACGCCCGCGAGGGTGTGGCGGTCTCGCCGTCGGAAGCCCGCACCGTTCCCAACAAATTCGCCGACCTGAAGGACGCGCCCGGCTTCGCGCAGCATTACCTTGTGGACGGGGAGCGCGCCCCGGCGGGGCACGTGCGCAAATCCGAGCGCCTCGCGTCCACGCTGGAGCATCTGGGAACGGCGGGCCTGCGCGATTTCTACCGCGGCGACGTCGGCCGCGAGATCGCCGCCGACCTGGAGCGCATCGACGCGCCCGTCACCCGCCGGGACGTCGAGCGCACCGAGGCGCGCTGGCGCGAGCCGCTGTCGGTTCGCCTCAACGACGTGACCGTATGGAACGCCCCTCCGCCCACCCAGGGCTTGGCGGCCTTGGCCCTGCTGGGCATTTTCGAGCGGCTGGACGTGCGGCGCGGCGAAGGCTTCGAGCACATCCACGGATTGGTGGAGGCCACCAAGCGCGCGCTCGCCATCCGCGACCGCGTGGTGACCGACTTCGACCACCTGCGCGAGGACCCCGCGGCCCTGCTCTCGGCACTGGCGTTGGAGCGGGAGGCGGCGATGATCTCCATGACGCGCGCCGGCCCCTTCCCGGCGAGGGACGCTGTCGGCGACACCGTATGGATGGGGGTCATCGACGGCTCCGGGCTCGCGGTGTCCTACATCCAGTCCACCTACTGGGAATACGGCTCCGGCTGCCTGCTGCCCGCCACCGGCGTCCTGATGCAGAACCGCGGCGTCTCGTTCTCGCTGGACGAGAGCGCCCTGAACGCCCTGCGGCCCGGCCGGCGCCCGTTCCACACGCTCAATCCGCCCCTGGCGGCCTTCGACGACGGCCGCGTGTGCGTCTACGGCTCGATGGGCGGCGACGGCCAGCCGCAATTCCAGGCGCAAATCCTGTCGCGCCTGCGCTTCGGCATGGCGCCGGACGCGGCTGTGGACGCGCCGCGCTACCTGCTGGGCCGCACCTGGGGGGAGGACAGCGCGTCGCTGAAGCTGGAGGACCGTTTCGACCCATCCGTGGTGAGCGCCCTGCGCCGCGCGGGCCACGAGGTCGAGATCGTCCCCGAGCCCTATTCGGACATGTTGGGCCATGCGGGAATGCTGGTGCGCTGGCCGAAGGGCCGCATCGAGGGAACCCACGATCCGCGCTCGGACGGCGGCGCGCTCGGCCTCTAGCGGCGGGCCGTCACGCCCCCGCGAGGGCGCCCAGCAGCAGGCTCGCGCCCATCAGCAGCACCAGGAGGGCGGCGGCGAACTCCAGCGCGCGCACGCCCACGACGCCGCCGCGCGAGCCTTCGCCCAGGAAACGCACCGCCAGCCCCTTGGCGCCCACGGCCATAGCGGCGAGCGCGCCCGTGGTGATGGCCGTGCCGACCGACATGGCCAGCGCGGCCGCCACCCCGGCGAAGAAAATGCCCTGCGCGAGCGCGAAGACCAGCACGAGGATCGCGCCAGAGCACGGCCGCGCGCCCGCCGCGAACACGGTCGCGACCGCGCCCCGCCAGGTGAAGCCCTCGCCCAGCGTTTCGGGCGCGGGCGCGTGGAAATGGCCGCAATGCTCGTCGTGAACGTGCGCGCCGTGGGCGTGCGCCTTGAGGGCTTCGGGCTTCGCGGGCTCATGCGCATGCGCAGTGTCGTGATGATGGTCCGCGTGCGCGCGCCCCGCATGATGCGGCCGGTCGTCGTTCGCCGCATGCGCGTGCGACTGGCGCGTGTGCGCCCGGCTCCCGAGCGCGGCGAGCAGCGCGCGGCCCTTGCGCCACACGAGCCATGCGCCCAGCAGCGCGACGCCGCCGTAGCTGGCCAGCTCCACGAGGTTGGCCGCCTCCTTCATGCGCGCAGACGTGGCGTTGAGAACGACAGCCAGCACGCCCACGATGGCGATGGCCACCACCGCCTGCAACAGCGCCGCCATGGCGGAGATCGCAAGTCCGCGCTTGAGGGAGCGCTCGTTGGCGAACATGTAGGAGGCCACCACCGCCTTGCCGTGGCCCGGCCCCGCCGCATGAAACACCCCGTAGGCGAAGCTGAGCCCCATCAGCGTCCACAGCGCCGAGGCGTCGGTGGCGATGGCGCGCACGGCGCCGCTCAGCGTGCGTTCGAACTGCATCTGCTGCGCGAGGATCCAGGCGGTCAGCCCCGTGGTGGGCGGCCCGCCGCCCTCGCGCATGCCCATGTCGAACGGATTGCGCCCCGGCCCCGGGCCGATCTGCGCCAGCGCAGCATGGGCCACCGCGTCGGCGCACGCGAACACGGCCGCGAGCGCGAGGGCGAGGATGCAGGCGTGCGCCAGCGCACGGGCGCGGCGTTCGTCGGGGGCGGTCTTCGTCATGGCGAACGGCGTCTCACGGACAGGCTACGATGGCGCGGCTGGCGAGCTTGATGCCGAAATCGGCCCCCGGGGACACCATGGTTCCCGCGGAATCGTTGAGCTTCTGGGCGTCCGTGGGGGCCAGAGGCGGCGGCGTCGAAACGCTGACCGTGCAGCCCTGCGGGGCCGCGCCCAGCGTCACCGGCGTCTGCTTTTCGAAATCGAACGCCACGAAATAGCTGGGATCGAACACCTGCAGCACCGCCGCCTTGCCGGCGCTGGCGGGCTCCTTCAGGGGCGCGGTGAAATGCAGCGTGATCAGCTTCTTGGCGTCGAGCGTGATCGTATAGTCGGTCGCCGGGGCGAACTCCGCCTTCTTGCCGCCCGCGCGCAGCACGGTGAAGAACTCGGCCTCTTCGAGCTGCTCGACGTTCACCTTCGCGAGCTCCTTCAGCTCGCTCTCGCTCGGCTTGCCGGCCTTGCCGCCCATGCCCTGGGTGGCGAAGGCGGAATACATGTCGTCGAACGTCCACGCATGGCGCACGCCGGAGATCTTACCGTCGGGCCCGAACAGCAGCACGCTCTTCACCGCCACGAACACGTGCGGATGCGCCCGCGCGGCCCCGCCCGGCAGGGCGAGCGCGGCGGCGAGCGAGAGGGCGGCGAGCAGGCGCGACGGAAACATGCATGGCCTCGATTCAGGCGCCGAGTGTGGCCCGGGAAACCCGGCCAAAGCAAGGCGGCTGCGGCCGCCGGCGCGGCGCTGGGGTTTTCCCGCAAGGCGCCTATATGATGGAAGAGCGGCGCCGCCAGCGAGCGCGCGCCGCGCCGGGAGGCGAGGAATGTCGGACCGCAGCATGGACCGCGCGTCACGGGAGGACGTCCCGGCCCGCCACAGCATCGCGCCGGGCTTGGGGAATCTCAGCCTGTCCGACAAGTACGACCTCTCCCGCACCCGCATCTTCGTCTCCGGCTCGCAGGCCATCGTGCGCCTCATGCTGATGCAGAAGGAGCGCGACCGTCGCGCGGGCCTCGACACGGCGGGCTTCGTCACCGGCTATCGCGGCTCCCCGCTTGGCGGGCTCGACCAGCAGATGGCCAAAGCCAGGACGCCCCTGTCGGCGCACGACGTCGTCTTCAAGCCCGCACTTAACGAGGAGCTGGCGGCCACCGCCGTGTGGGGCGCGCAGCAGGCCGAGATGCGCGGCGAGGGGCGCTACGACGGCGTGTTCTGCCTCTGGTACGGCAAGGGGCCGGGCGTCGACCGTTCCGGCGACGTGTTCCGCCACGCCAACCTCGCCGGCACGTCCCCCCATGGCGGCGTCGTCGCCATCATGGGCGACGACCACACGGCCGAGTCCTCCACCACCGCGCACCAGTCCGAGTTTCACTTCGTGGACGTGATGATGCCGGTGCTGAACCCCGCGGGCGTGCAGGAAATACTCGACTACGGCCTCTACGGGTGGGCGCTCAGCCGCTACGCGGGCGTGTGGGTGGGACTGAAGGCCGTGAAGGACACGGTGGAATCCACCGCCTCCATCGACGCGGCGCTCGACCGCGTGGCGCCCGTGACGCCCGCGGACTTCGCGCTGCCCGAAGGAGGCCTGAACATCCGCCCGCGCGATCCCGTGCTGGCGCAGGAGGCGCGCCTGCAGGACTACAAGCGCGACGCCGTCGTGGCGTGGCTGCGCGCCAACAGGCTGGACCGCATCGTCACGTCCGGCGGCCCGGACGCGAAGATCGGCGTCGTCACCACCGGCAAGTCCTATCTCGACGTGCGGCAGGCGCTGGACGATCTGGGCGTCGACGAGGCGCGCGCCAACGACCTCGGCCTGCGGCTCTACAAGGTGGCGTGCCCATGGCCCATCGAACCGGAGGGACTGAAGGACTTCGCGCGCGGCCTCGACATGATCATCTGCGTCGAGGAGAAGCGCGCGCTCATTGAAGTGCAGGTGCGCGAGGAATTGTACGGGACGCCGAACCCGCCGGTCGTCGTCGGCAAGAAGGACGAGGAGGACCGCTGGCTCTTTCCCGTGAAGGGCGCGCTCGACGCCAACGACGTCGCGATCGCGATCGGCGAACGCCTGCTGCGCCTGCACGACGACAGCGGCCTTGCGGCGCGCGTGGCGACTCTCAAGGGCGCGCAGAAACGGCTGGCGCTCATGCCCGACTCCGCGCAGCGCACGCCCTGGTTCTGCTCCGGGTGCCCGCACAATTCGTCCACCGTCGTCCCCGACGGCGCGCGCGCCTACGCGGGCATCGGCTGCCACTACATGGTGCAGTGGATGGACCGCTCCACCGAGGGCTTCACCCAGATGGGGGGCGAGGGCGCCAACTGGATCGGCGAGGCGCCGTTCTCAAAGCGCGGCCACGTCTTCCAGAATCTCGGCGACGGCACCTACGATCATTCGGGCGTGCTGGCGCTGCGCTGGGCCATCGGCAGCGGCACGCACATCACCTACAAGATCCTCTTCAACGACGCGGTGGCGATGACCGGCGGCCAGCCCCATGAGGACGGCCTCACGCCGCCAAGGCTCGCCCGTCAGGTGGCGGCGGAAGGCGTGGCGCGCATCGCCGTCGTCACGGACGAACCGGCCAAGTACGATCCCCGCGAGGACTGGCCCAAGGGCGTGACGATCCACGCGCGCACGGAACTCGACCACGTGCAGCGCGAACTCGCCGAGCTGCCCGGCTGCACGGTGCTGATTTTCGACCAGACGTGCGCGGCCGAAAAACGCCGCCGCCGCAAGCGCGGCGCGTATCCCGATCCCGACAAGCGCGTCCTCATCAACACGCTCGTGTGCGAAGGCTGCGGCGATTGCGGCGTGAAGTCGAACTGCGTCTCCGTGCAGCCGCTGGAGACGGAGTTCGGCCGCAAGCGCACGATCGATCAATCGAGCTGCAACAAGGATTTCTCGTGCCTGGAGGGCTTCTGCCCCAGCTTCGTGACCGTGCACGGCGCAAAGGTCAGGAAGTCCCCCTCCCCGTCCGCCCGCGGGCCGGCGGAGACCGACGCGCTGGCGCCCGAGCCCGCGCTGCGGCCGCTCACCCATCTGCCGTATGCGATTCTCGTCACCGGCGTCGGCGGCACGGGGGTGGTGACCATCGGGGCCATCCTGGGCATGGCGGCGCACCTGGAAGGCCGGGGCTGCGGGATGATCGACATGGCGGGCCTCGCCCAGAAGGGCGGCGCCGTCTATAGCCACGTGAAGCTCGCCGCGACGCCGCAGGACATTCACGCCATTCGGGTCGGCGCGGGGCACGCCGATCTCGTGCTCGGCTGCGACCTGATGGTGACGGGCTCAAGCCGCGTGCTGGGCGCCATCCGGCAGGACGAGACCGCCGTGGTGGTCAACACGGCTGAAATCTATCCGGGCGACTTCACCCGCAACGCCGATTTCGACCTCGGCGCGGAGCGCCTGAAGCGCGCCGTCAAGACGGCCTCTGGAGCACGCGTCTCCTTTGTGGACGCGACGCGCATCGCCGTCGCGGCGCTCGGCAATTCCATCGCCGCCAACATGTTCATGCTGGGCTATGCTTGGCAGCAGGGCCATGTGCCGCTGTCGCGGGCGGCGCTGCGGCGCGCCATCGAACTCAACGGCGAAGCCGTGGACATGAACCTGTCGGCCTTCGAGCTGGGCCGCGCGTGCGCCCACGATCCGGCGCGCGCAGCCCTTCCGGTGGCGGCGGCGCCCGCGGCGCAGACGCTGGACGACGTCGTGCAGCGGCGCGCGGATTTTCTCGCCGCCTATCAGGACGCGCGATACGCTCAGCGCTACCGGGGCGCCGTGGCGCGCATGGCCGACGCGGAGCGGCGGCGCGCGCCCGGCGCCTCCGGCCTTGCGGAAGCGGTCGCCCACAGCCTGTTCAAGCTCATGGCCGTGAAGGACGAGTACGAGGTGGCGCGGCTCTATGCGGACGGCTCGTTCCAGCGTCAGGTCGAGCAGACGTTCGAGGGCGAGCTGCGCTATGAGTTCCATCTGGCGCCGCCGCTGCTGGCGCGGCGCGACAAGCACACGGGCCTTGTGCGCAAGATGTCCTTCGGGCCGTGGATGATGCACGCCTTCCGGGCGCTCGCGAAGCTCAAGGGCCTGCGCGGCACGCCGTTCGATCCCTTCGGCCGCACCTCGGAGCGGCGCATGGAGCGCGCGCTCCTGGCGAGCTACGAAGCGCTGCTGGACGAGATCGCCGCCGGGCTCGACCCCGCCAACCATGACGTCTACGCCGCGCTGGCCGCGCTGCCGCAGCGCATCCGGGGATTCGGGCACGTGAAGGAGCGTCATCTTCGTGACGCGCAGGCGGCGGAAAAGACCCTGCGGGCGCGCCTTGCCCCGCTCCACGCCCCCGCCAGGGCCGCGGCCGAATAGGCTGCGGCTTTTCAATTGACCTTCCAAACCGATGCTGGCACGCAAGGCTCCCATGGCGCCCTGCCGTCCCGCACAATCCCACCGCGACCGCGCGCCCGCAGCCAGGCGCCCGCAGCGAGGACCTGACACATGCTGCGCGTCTACGTCCGCCACAACGACCATCTCGCCCCCCATGACGTGCACGTCGGCGCGGACGAGAACCCCCCGCTGCCGCCCGGCGCCATTCCGTGGATCGACCTGCTGAATCCAAGCGTGGACGAGGACCGCTACGTGGAGAACGTGGTGGGCGTTTCGATCCCCACCCGGGAGGAGATGCAGGAAATCGAGATGTCGTCCCGCCTCTACAGCGAGAACGGCGGCGAGTTCATGACCATCGCGGCCGTGGCGTATCTCGACACCGACGAGCCGATCGTGACGCCCATCACCTTCGTGCTGAAGGGCGCGACGCTGGTCACCGTGCGCTACGCCGAGCCGCGCCCGTTCATGATGTTCAACGCGCGCGTGCAGAAGCCCGGCGCGGTGCCGTGCGGCAACGGCGAGCAGATCATGCTGAGCCTGCTGGAAGCGCTGATCGACCGCATTGCGGACGCCATGGAGCGCGTGGGCGTAAAGATCGACACGATCTCGCGCGAAGTGTTCCGCGACGCCAACAAGGGCGGCTCCAGCCGCAGCCGCGACTTCCAGGGCGTGCTGGTCAACATCGGCCGCGAGGGCGACCTGCTGTCGATGATCCGCGAAAGCCTCGTGAGCATGACGCGGGTGCTGACCTATCACACGGCGGTGGCCGAAGAGGGCGACAAGCGCGCCGTGAAGGACATGCGCCAGCGCATCCGCTCCATCCAGCGCGACATCTCCTCGCTGACGGATCACTCCACTTATCTGTCCAGCAAGGTGACCTTCCTGCTGGACGCCACGCTGGGCCTCATCAACCTCGAGCAGAACCAGATCATCAAGATCTTCTCCATCGCGGCCGTGTGCCTCATGCCGCCGACGCTGATCGCCTCGATCTACGGCATGAACTTCAAACACATGCCGGAGCTGGAATGGACCTTCGGGTATCCGCTCGCGCTGCTGCTGATGGTCGTGATGGGCCTGCTGCCCTTCGTGTATTTCCGCAAGAAGGGCTGGCTGTAGAGGAGTTCTGCGGCCGCGGCATTTCTTGCAATCCAGCCCACATTCCCGGGCCGCGAAGCGGAACCCGGGATCCAGAGCCGCCAGATGCAAGCGTTCGCCCCTGGATCCCGGATCGGGCTTGGCCCGTCCGGGAAAGGGGAGCGTGTGGCGCAGCGATGAAGTCGCGCCCTACTTCACCAGGTTCGGCTTGCCGGAGATCGGCATGTCGCCCGAGCGCACCAGCACGTTGCGGAACTGCCAGGGATCGCTCTCGTCGATGTCCTCCGGGAAGAAGCCCGGGCGGCCGTCGAGCGGAGTCCAGTCGGTGTACACGCCCACCACCGGGCCAAGGTAGGGCGTCTGGACTTCGAGGCAGCGGCGGAAGTCGAGTTCGTCGGCCTCCACGATGCCGGCGTTCGGGTTCTCCAGCGCCCACACCATGCCGGCCAGAACAGCGGACGTGACCTGCAGGCCCGTGGCGTTCTGGTAGGGGGCGATGCGGCGCGTCTCCTCGATCGAGAGCTGCGAGCCGAACCAGTAGGCGTTCTTGCCGTGGCCGTAGAGCAGCACGCCAAGCTCGTCGATGCCGTCCACGATCTCGTTCTCGTCCAGAATGTGCTGCGTCTCCTGAACGCGTCCGCTCTGGCCGAAAAGTTCATGCAGCGACAGCACCGCGTCGTTGCAGGGATGATAGGCGTAATGGCACGTCGGCCGGTACACGGGCTCGCCCGCCGCGTCGCGCACGGTGAGATAGTCCGAGATCGAGATCGATTCGTTGTGCGTGACCAGGAAGCCGTACTGCGCCTGCGCGGTCGGGGTCCACGAGCGCACGCGCGTGTTGGCGCCCGGCTGCAGCAGGTAGATCGCCGCCTGGCAGCCCGTCTCGTGCGTTCCCGCGTTCTCGGGCATCCACTTTTCGTGCGTGCCCCAGCCCAGTTCCGCCGGCTGCACGCCCTCGGACAGGAAGCCTTCCACCGACCAGGTGTTGACGAAGGTCTGCATGGGCTTGGGGTTCTTGGCGCGCTGGGTGTCGCGCTCGGCGATATGGATGCCCTTCACGCCCAGGCGCTGGGCGAGCTGCGCCCAGTCCTCGCGCGACTTCGGCTCAGGCGAGCCGTCGCCCAGATCGGCCGCAAGGTTGACCAGCGCGCGCTTGACGAACCACGACACCATGCCGGGATTGGCCCCGCAGGTGGACACGGCGGTGACGCCGCCCGGATTGGCGCGGCGCGCGGCGAGCAGCGATTCGCGCAGCGCGTAGTTGGACCGCTCGGCGGCGCCCAGCGAGGCGTCGAAATAGAAGCCCGCCCACGGCTCAGTCACGGTGTCGATGTAAAGCGCGCCGATCTCCCGGCACAATTCCATGATGTCCACCGAGGACGTGTCGACCGAGACGTTGACGCAGAAGCCCTGGCCGCCCCCGGCGGTGAGCAGCGGGGTCAGCAGGTCGCGGTAGTTCTCCCGCGTGACGGGCGAATGGATGAAGCGCACGCCGTGCTTTTCGGCCAACGCGCGGTCGGAATCGTTCGGGTCGATGATGACCATCCGCGACTTGTCGTACGTGAAATGGCGTTCGATCAGCGGCAGGGTTCCCTTGCCGATGGAGCCGAAGCCGATCATCACGATCGGGCCGTCGATGCGGCCATGCACGGGCCAGTCAGTCATGTTCGTCTCCTGATATGAAAACAGCGGGTCCGCCCCGGCGTATGGACCGGCGAGATGTCGCCGCCATGAACCAGACCGGACCCGCAGGGTCAACGTTGAACGCAGCCGCTATGCGGCCATCTGGAAGGCCGGCGCGGGCGCGCGGCGGCGCAGGGCCCGCGAGGCGCGCGGACCCGTGGCGGCCACCATGCCGGAGGCGCCCGCCAGCGCGCCCTCGCGCAATTCGAGCCCCAGGAAGCGCGCGCGCTCCACGGGTCCCGGCAGGTCGAGGGCCTGCGTGAAGCCAGGCTCGAAACCGAACCGCCGGTAATAGGGCGCGTCGCCCACCAGCAGGATCGCCCCATGGCCCAGCGCCTTCGCGCGCGCGATGGCCGCGCGCATCAGCGCGCCGCCGACGCCCAGCGACCGGTGCGAATCGGCCACCGCGAGGGGACCCAGCAGCAAGGCGGGGCGGCCGCCGGCGTTCACGTTCCACAGCCGCACGGTGCCGACCAGCTCGCCGTCGTCGACGGCGCTCAGCGCCAGCCCGCGCGCAGGCGTGCGGCCGGCGCGCAGCCGCTCGCTGGTCTTGGCGAAGCGGGCCTCGCCAAAGGCGTCGTCGAGCAGGCGCTCGCGCGCCGCGACGTCGCCCGCGGTCTCCTCGCGGACGAACGGGCTCGCGCCCGCGTCGGCCGAAGGCCGCAGGCGTGCGAAGGCGGGCGCTGCGCTTTCGCGCGCAAGGTTCATCGAGGTCATCCGACCCTCCATCGAGGCAGTCAGGCGACCCTCGCACCCACAAGGGGCCGTTCGGGACTGGGGCGTTCGGGACTGGCGATTGTCGGCTGTCCCGCTCCCCGCGTACGGGGAGAGGGAACGCGGAGGCGATGCGATACGGCTCGCCGCCTCAGATCACGTGCGTCTCAAGCGGCGGGAAGCCGTTGAAGCCGACGCACGAGTAGGTGGTCGTGTAGGCGCCCGTCCCGTCGATCAGCACCTTGGCGCCGACCTCCAGGCTCACGGGAAGCCAGTACGGCTCCTTCTCGTACAGCACGTCCACCGAATCGCAGGTGGGGCCTGCGATCACGCACGGCTCGCGTTCGTCGCCGTCGACGTCGGTGCGGATCGGGTAGCGGATCATCTCGTCCATGGTCTCGGCCAGTCCGTTGAACTTGCCGATGTCGAGGTAAACCCACTTCACCTTGTCGTCCGCAGCCTTCTTCGAGACGAGGATGACCTCGGCCTCGATGACGCCGGCGTTGCCCACCATGCCGCGGCCCGGCTCGATGATCGTCTCCGGGATGCGGTTGCCGAAGTGCTTGCGCAGCGAGCGGAAGATCGCCTGCCCGTAAGCCTTCACGGCCGGCACGTCCTTCAGGTACTTCGTCGGGAAACCGCCGCCGAGGTTGACCATCTGGAGGTGAATGCCGCGCTCCGCCAGATCCCGGAAGATCGTCGCCGAGGCGCGCAGGGCAGCGTCCCACATGCGCGGGTTGCGCTGCTGCGAACCCACGTGGAAGGACACGCCATGGGCCGACAGGCCGAGGCGATGGGCGTGCTCGAGCACGCTCGTGGCCATCTCGGGCACGCAGCCGAACTTGCGCGACAGGGGCCATTCGGCGCCCTCGCCGTCGCAAAGGATGCGGCAGAACACCTTCGAGCCGGGAGCGGCGCGGGCGATCTTCTCGACCTCGGCTTCGCAATCGACCGCGAAGAGGCGCACGCCGAGCGCATAGGCGCGGGCGATGTCACGCTCCTTCTTGATCGTGTTGCCGAAGCTCAGGCGGTCCGGCGAGCAGCCGGTCGCCAGCACCTGCTCGATTTCGACCACCGAGGCCGTATCGAAGCAGGAGCCCAGGCGCGCCAGCAGGTCGAGCACCTCCGGTTGCGGGTTCGCCTTCACGGCGTAGAAAACGCGCGTGTCCGGCAAAGCCTTGGCGAACGAGGTGTAGTTGTCGCGGACGACGTCGAGGTCCACCACCAGGCAGGGCCCGGTGTCACGGCCTTCGTCACGGCGTCGGCGCAGAAATTCCTGAATGCGATCGGTCATCGCGGCATCCCCCAGCACATGGCCTCAGCCATGCAAATCCAACCAGATGGGGGTCGGATGAACGCCGTCGCTCGCCGCTGTGGAGGCGCGAACGCTAGACGAACAGCCGACCGTGAGCGCCGTCCTTGCGTCCGACGATGTCGGCCGCTCAGCGACGTTCGGGTGCTGCGCCGTTGGACACGACCGTCCCCGCAGGCGAACCGCCATGGGGGTTGTTCGTGGCCATCGATTGGATAGGGGGAAACCCTGTCCGCACGCCCGGCAAGAGAGACAAGCCTCTTCGGTACGCCGACCTTTGGAGGGGCCGACAGAGACGAAAAAGCCCGGTCCGTCGTTGCTTTAAGTCGCGTCCCCCGTTTGGCGGGGTTCGCCGGTTCGCTCCGGCTGCCGGTTTTTTCTGACGGGTGACCGGCCTCTTGTCCGGATCTCCGCCAACCGACACACGACCACAGGCACGTGCGAAATTGGGCAAGGCGGAAAATATGCATTCTCGCCGGCTTCGCAAGCTTTATTTTGCCGCGATCACCCTGTCTGAGTGAAAAAATAACGCTCCGTGACGCAAAATCCCTCCACACCCTCGACAGGCGGCCGCTTGCAGCCACGCTAAAAGGGTATTACCTCGAAAAAAAATGCCCGCAGGACGCCGGTCGAACGGTGCGCCACGACTCCCGAAAGCCCCAGGTTCGAATCACCATGCCGGATTTGACTCGCCGCGCCGTCGCCACCCTCCTCGCAGTCGCGGGAGCCGGACTAGCCGGCACTGGGCCGGGCCGGGCCCAGCCCACATCCGGGCCGACCTCCCGCTTCGGCTTCGACGAGGTGCAGCGCCGCGCCCGTGAACTGGCCGCAGCTCCCTACCAATCCGCACCGGCTCTGCCGGAAGCCTTGCAGAAGCTCGAATTCGACGCCTGGCGCGATATCCGCTTCAAACAGGACAAGTTTTTCCTCGGCGCGAACAACGGCCCGTTCCGGCTCCAGACCTTCCACCTCGGCCATCTCTATCGCCGCCCCGTGACGGTCAACATCATCCGCGACGGCATTGCGACGCCCATTCCCTATTCGGCGAGCCTCTTCGACTACGGCCGGACGAAGTTCGAGAAGCCTCTGCCGGTCAATCTGGGCTTCGCGGGGTTCCGCCTGCATTACCCGCTCAACGACCCCAAGGTTTACGACGAGGTCATCGCCTTTCTTGGCGCGAGCTACTTCCGCTTCTTGGGGCGCGGCCAGCGCTATGGCATTTCCGCGCGCGGCGTGGCCGTCAACGCAGGCGGCGAGCCCGAGGAATTTCCCCATTTCCACGAAGTCTGGGTCGAAACTCCCGACCAGAATGCAGACCGCTGCGTCATCTATGCGCTTCTGGACGGAGAATCGCTCACCGGCGCCTATCGATTCGAGCTCGCGCCCGGCGTGGACAGCGTGCTGGACGTGAGCGTCGTTCTGTATCCGCGACGCGCCATCCCCAAGCTCGGCATATCCCCGCTCACCTCGATGTTCTTCGTCGGCGAGAACGACCGCCGCTTCACCGGCGACTACCGGCCCGAATTGCATGATTCGGATGGGCTGCTGATCCATTCGGGCACCGGCGAATGGATCTGGCGCCCGCTGCGCAATCCCACAAAGCCGGAAATCTCGGCCTTCATGGACAAGGACATCCGCGGCTTCGGCCTCGTCCAGCGCGACCGCGCCTTCGAGCATTACCAGGATCTCGACCTGAACTACGAGCAGCGCCCGAGCTATTGGGTGGAACCGCGCGAAGGCTGGGGCGAGGGCCGCATCGAACTCGTCGAACTGCCGACGTCGGACGAGAGCAACGACAATATCGTCGCGTCCTGGGTGCCCAATGCCCCGGTCGAGCCCGGCAAGCCGGTCTCGCTCAGCTATCGCATCGTCTCAAGCCTGGATCTGCGCCGCCTCTCCCCCAATGCGCGCGTCATCAACACCTACCAGACGCAGGCCCGCGCGCTCGGTTCGCAGGAGCCTGTCATGGCAGGCTCGCGCCGCTTCATCGTGGATTTCGCGGCTGGCGAATTGCGCTACTTCCAGGCCGAGCCCAACCTCGTCGAGCTCGTGCCGACGACGACGAACGGCAAGATCACGCGGTCCTTCCTCGTGCCCAATCCGCAGACGGGAGGCTTCCGCGCAGCGCTCGACATCGCGCTCGAACCGGGCCAGTCGACAGACCTGCGCGCCTTCCTGCGCTCGGGCACGCGCACGCTGACCGAAACCTGGACCTACCCGTGGCGGGCCGACTGACGTGCAGGTTCGCAAGGCCCGCCCCGAGGATCTCGACGCCATAGAGGCCATCGAGAATACCGTATTCGAGAGCGACCGGCTCTCCCGCCGCAGCCTGCGACGCTACATCGGCGCAGGCTCCGTCAGCATGCTGGTGGCCCATGAGAGCCGCGCCGTCACCGGCTATGCGCTGATCGGCTTCCGGCGCGGTTCGCTGAAAGGTCGGCTCTATTCGATCGCCGTCGATCGAGAACGCGCGGGACGTGGCCTCGGCAGGGCCTTGTTGCAGGCCTGCGAAGCGGAAACGCGCCGCCGCGCCTGCGAGAGCCTGCTGCTTGAGGTGCGCGCCGACAATCCGCGCGCCATCGCGCTCTACGAAAAGGCCGGCTATGAGCGCAGGGGCTCGGAGCCCGATTATTACGAAGACGGCGCAACCGCCCTGCGTTTCGAGAAAACTCTCGCGCAGGACTAATCCAAGGGGCCTTCAACCAGACGGTCGAGATCGAAGGCCTCCACGTCCTGCAGCAATTCGAGGAAGGCCGTGGCGCCGTAATCCGCGCAGGCTCGTCCCTTTTCGGCGCTCGCATCCAGCGCATTGCCCATCGCGCCGCTCACCGACAGGTCTTGCGACAGCCAGCCGAACCCGATCGGATGGTGTGCGCGCAGCCAGGTGAAATCCGATTCCATCTCGATGCTGGCCGGCGGAAAATCCGCCAGCTCGTCCTCGCGCACGGTATCGGGGCGGAACGCGCGCATGAGCGATGTCTCGATGTCCCCGCCGTGAATTCCGTGCGTGCGCTCATGGGCCGAGAACAGCCCGTCCGGGTAGCCGAACCGCGACCAGGAGCAGACGACCGCCAGCATTCCGCACCGCCGGCGCAATTCGCGCGCAACCTGATCCATGATGGCGACATTGCCGCCATGCGAGTTCAAGATCACGATCTTGCGGCAACCGGTGCGCGCCACGCTCTCGCCGATCTCGATCCAGGACCGCGCTGCCGTCTCGGCGCTCAGGGTCAGTGTGCCGGGAAAGGCAATATGCTCGTCCGACTTGCCCACCGCCTGCACGGGCAGGAACAGCACGGGGGAGTCCGGCGGCAAGCGCGCGACGGCGCGGGCGAGATAGCCCTGCATGATGAATGTGTCGACGCCGACGGGCAGATGCGGCCCGTGCTGCTCGACGGCGGCGACCGGCAGCACGGCGATGGTGCGCTCCATGTCGCGGCTGTGAAAATCGGCCCAGGTCAGTTCGGTCCATTGATGCGTCTGCGCCATGCCGCCCCCGAATACCTGCCGCCGGATGGGCGGGCTGTGTGCGCAAGGCTAGAAGGCAAAGCACGCGGCTTCAACGCCCCTCTTGCGCCAGACGCCCGAGCGGGGCCACAAAGGCATGGACTTTGCCACAGGACGCACCAGTTCAGTGGTGGCGCTGCAGCGCAAGGAGGGGGCTCGAATGAAACGCTTGAGCGCGCTGGCCGCGACGATCCTGTCGCTTGCACTCTGTCTTCCGGCCAATGCCGCCGACAAGGTCCGGTTCGGCACGAACTGGCTGGCGCAGGCCGAACACGGCGGCTTCTATCAGGCGCTGGTCGATGGCACCTACGCGAAATACGGGCTCGACGTCGAGATTGTGCAAGGGGGACCGCAGGTGAACAACCGGCTGCTCCTGCCCACCGGCCGCATCGATTTCTACATGGGCGGCAACATGGTGCAGGCCTTCTCCGCCGTCCAACAGAACATCCCGACGCTGGTCGTCGCGGCCGCCTTCCAGAAGGACCCGCAGATCTTCATGTCGCATCCGGGACAGGGACACGACACGTTCCGCTCGCTCGTCGGCGCGCCGATCTATGTCGGCAAGGACCTTCTCGCCACGGCTTTCCAATGGCTGCGCGTCGAATACGGCTTCCGCGAAGAGGACGTGCGCCCCTACACGTTCAACCCCGCTCCCTTCATCGCCAACAAGGCATCCGCCCAGCAAGGCTATCTCACCTCCGAGCCCTTCGCGGTCGAAGCGCAGGCGGGCTTCAGGCCCAATGTGTTCCTGCTCGCCGATCAGGGCTTCGACACCTATTCGACCACCATCGAGACCCGGCGCGAACTCGTGGATAAGAAGCCCGATCTCGTGCAGCGTTTCGTCGATGCGTCCATGATCGGCTGGGGCAGTTACATGACCGGCGACCCGGCCGCCGCGAATGCCGCCATCAGGCGCGACAATCCCGACATCACCAACGCGCAGCTGGCCTATTCATTGGCCCGCATGAAGGAATATGGCATCGTCGATTCAGGCGATTCCAGAAAGCTCGGCATCGGCGCGATGACGGACGAGCGGCAAAAGAGCTTCTTCGACAAGATGGTGAAGGCGGGCGTGCTCAAGCCCTCGATCGACTATCGCCGCGCCTACACGTTGCAGTTCGTAAACAAGGGCGTCGGCCTCGAAAGCAGCGGGGCGAAGTGAGCGATCTCAAACCCGCTCTGGTCTCGCTGCGCGCACTGGCCAAGTCGTTTCCCAATGGGGTCACTGCCCTTGCTGGCCTCGACCTCGATGTGCGCGAGGGCGAGTTCCTGTCGCTGCTCGGCCCGTCGGGATGCGGCAAGTCCACGGCGCTGCGTCTGATCGCCGGCCTGTCGCAGCAGGATCATGGCGAGATCGCATGGCGCGACGGCAAGAGACCCGAGATCGGCTTCGTGTTCCAGGACGCGACGCTGATGCCCTGGGCCAGCATCTCCGACAATGTCTGGCTGCCGCTGCGGCTGCGCGGCACGAGCCGGAGCGATGCGGCTGCGCGCGTGCGCGAAGCTCTGGAGCTGGTCGGCCTGAAAGATTTCGAACAGGCCTACCCGCGCGAACTGTCGGGCGGCATGAAGATGCGCGTCTCCATCGCCCGCGCCCTCGTGCTGCGCCCTGCCCTCCTGCTGATGGACGAGCCCTTTGCAGCGCTCGACGAGATCACGCGGCTGAAGCTCAATCGCGATCTTCTCCGCCTGCAGGGCGAACTCGGCACGACCATCGTCTTCGTCACCCATTCCGTCTACGAGAGCGTCTATCTGTCGAGCCGCATCGCCGTCTTCACGCAACGCCCCGGCAGCATCGCGGCTGAGATCGAGGTCGCGCACGACGGCCCCCGCGACGAGGACTTCCGCGTCAGCCCCTATTATGTCGAGAAATGCCGCGCGGCGTCGCAGGCGCTCGAGCGGGTGATGGCAGGGGGCGAGCCCGCATGAGCGGCCGCTTCGCCGAACGCGCCCTCCCCGTCCTCATCTGCGCGGCGGTCCTCGCGGCTTGGGAAATCGTCGTGCACTGGGCGCAGATCCCGCCCTACATCCTGCCCGCCCCGAGCCTCATCGCCAGCACCCTCGTTGAAGATTGGGGCACGCTGTCGGGCTCGCTCTGGGTCACCTTGCGCATCACGGCCTTCGCTCTGGCGCTGGCGGTCGGGATCGGCGTGGCGCTGGCCATTCTCTTTGCTCAATGGCGCTGGCTCGAACGCTCGTTCTTTCCCTTCGCGGTCGTCCTGCAGGTGACCCCGATCATCGCCATCGCGCCTCTGCTGCTGGTCTACCTGGAACCCGCCACGGCCGTGCTGGTCTGCGCGTTCCTGGTGGCCTTCTTCCCCATCCTCGCCAATACGGCCTTGGGGCTCGCCTCGGCCGATCACAACCTGCGCGATCTCTTCGATCTCTACCGCGCCACGCGCTGGCAGCAGATGCGCCTGCTGCGGCTGCCTGCGGCGCTGCCCTGCTTCCTGGGCGGACTGCGTATCGCGGGCGGGCTCGCGCTGATCGGCGCCATCGCAGCCGAAATCGCGGCGGGCACGGCGGGGCGCGGCGCCGGACTGGCCTATCGGATCGTCGAGGCCGGGTACCGTCTGAACATCCCGCGCATGTTCGCCGCCCTCTTCCTGATCTCGATCGCGGGCATCGGCATCTACCTCCTGCTCGAAGCGCTCTCGCGGCTGCTCCTGCACCGCTGGCACGACAGCAGCCGGGAACGGGGCGTCTGAAACCTGCCCGTCGCTCGAATGCACCGATCTCTGAAATCAAAACATTTGAACTGCGCGCTCAGCGCTGTAGCCTCGCCCGCGAGACGCGGTCTCGCTAAAGACGAGCCCGCCCCCCGGAGGAAACGCAACCGCACGCGTTGCGGCAGGAGCACGCGAATGTCTGAGACCAAGGATCTGAAGCCGACGCTTATCGGCAACGCTCTCTCCCGCCGCGCGCTCTGCCGGGCGCTGGCGCTGGCGCCAGTCGCGGCCGGGCTCGGCCTTTCCACGCCCGCTTTCGCGGAGATCGCCTACCCGACCAAGCCCGTGCGCGTGATCGTGCCCTTCGGCGCGGGCGGCGTGGCCGACATCACCGCGCGCATCGTCACGGAACGCCTCGGCGACAAGCTCGGCCAACGTTTCGTGATCGAGAACCAGGCCGGCCCCGGCGGCATCAATGCCGCGCGCACCGTGCTGTCGGGCGGAACTGACGGCCACACGCTCGCATTGTTCTCGAACGGCACCGCCGTGAGCGTGAACATGTTCAAGGACCTGCGCTTCGATCCGCTGAAGGATTTCACGCCCATTTCCACGCTGGGCTTCTTCGACTTCATCCTGGCGACCAACGCCAAGTCGAACTACAAGACGCTCAAGGATTTCGTCGATTACGCCAAGGCCAATCCCGGCAAGCTGAACGTCGGCACCGTGGTCGCGGGCAGCACGCAGAACCTCTCGGCGGAACTGTTCAAGTCTGCGGCAGGTATCGATTTCCGCATCGTGCCTTATCGCAACACGCCCGACCTGCTGCTCTCCCTTACGCGCGGCGACATGGACATGATGATCGATTCCTATGCCTCGCTGAAGGGCATGCTGGACGATAACCAGATCCTCGCGCTCGCAGCCTCCGGCCCCGTGCGCTCGACCGTGACGCCCAACATCCCCACCGTGCAGGAAGCCGGTGTCCCGGGCTACGATGTCACCTCGTGGAATGCGCTGTTCGCGCCTGCCGGAACCTCGCCCGAGATCGTCGCCAAGATCCAGAAGGCGCTGGTCGAGGTGCTGGCCGAACCGGAGATCAAGCGCAAGCTGCTCGAACTCGGCATCGAAGCCAAGGCGACGACCCCGGCCGAATTGAAAGCCCGTCTTGAAGACGATATCAAGAAATGGGCAGCGGTTATCGAAAAGGCCGGCATCCAGAAGAACTGACGCCGTACATCGGCGGGAGACCCAGCGCATGATTGAATTGCTGATGCCCGTCCGCCTGTCGGATCAAGTCTGCGAAACGCTCGCTGCGTCCTTCAAGCTCCACCGCTTGTGGGAGGCCGCCGACGAGGCAGCCTTCCTCGCCTCCATCGCGCCCCGCATACGCGGCATCGTCACCGGCGCAGGCATCCTGTCCGACGGCCGCGCGCTGCGGATCGACGGCCCGTTCATGGCGCAATTTCCAGCGCTCGAAATCGTCTTCAATCTCGGCGTCGGCTACGACACGATCGATGCGGCCTGGGCCGCCGAACGCGGCATCCTCGTCACCAACACGCCCGACGTGTTGACCGAGGAGACCGCCGACACGGCCATGGGCCTTCTGCTCAACAGCGTGCGCCAGTTTCCCGCCGCCGAACGCTGGCTGCGCGAGGGACGCTGGGAAAAGGCGCCCTTTCCTCTCAGTGCCACCCTGCGCGGCAGGACGCTGGGCATTCTCGGCCTCGGGCGCATCGGCAAGGCAATCGCCAGGCGCGCGCAAGCCTTCGGTGTCGCCATCGCCTATTGCGGCCGCCACAAGCAGGACGACGTGACATTCCCCTATTACGCGACACCGCTCGAACTGGCGGCTGCCTGCGACATCCTTCTCGTCGCCGCGCCCGGCGGTCCGCAGACCCGCAACCTCGTCGACCGGGCCGTGCTGGACGCGCTTGGGCCACAAGGCATCCTGATCAACATCGCGCGCGGGTCGCTCGTCGATCAGGACGCCCTCGTCGAGGCGCTGCAAACCGGAGTGATCGCCTCCGCCGGGCTCGATGTGTTCACGCACGAGCCCCATGTGCCCGCGGAACTGATCGCGCTCGATCATGTGGTTCTGTTCCCGCATATAGGTTCGGCGACACACGAGACCCGGCGCGCCATGGCGCGCCTGCTGGTCGACAATATCGAGGCCTGGGCCAGCGGGAAGCCGCCCCTCACACCTGTCCCGGAGTCGAGGCTTGCCCGTATCGGGCCGCGGTGATAACCGGAATGTAGATGCGATTCCATGAATCGCGGTGCGGCTGTTCCGTGTTTCGTAATTGCACTAAAAACGTCGTGGAGACGCCGATATGAGAACCTCCTGTTCCCGCCGCCGGGCCATCGGTGCTTTCGTCGGCGCGACCATGCTGATGGGCGCGGACGCAGGAGCCGCCGTTGATCTCAGCGCGCCAGCCACGGCTGCGGGCCAGTGGGACATGTCGCTGAACGACACCAACCGGAAATGCCGCTTCTTGCTCCGGGCAGCTGAAAACGCGAAGGACAATTTGCCACTCGCCATGCCTGCGGGATGCAAGCGGGCGTTGCCCATTCTGGCTGACGTCGGTCGCTGGAGCCTCGGCGCGGACCGCACTCTCCGCCTGGACGAGGCGGATGGCACGCTGGTTCTCGAGTTCAAGCAAGCGGCGAATGCCGACGATCTCCGGGCCACGGGTCCAGAAGGCGAGATCTACCAGCTCATCAACGCACAGGACGCAGCGCGTCGCGACGCTGGACAACAGGTCGCGCAGGCCTCCGGCTTTACCGAGCAGGCCCCGCTCGGGACCGGCTTCCAGACGAGGCGCGAGGCGGCAAAGGCCGTCGCCAACCGGGAGGCGCCCGCCACGTCCGGCCGCACTGTCGTCGCCGGGCGCTACGCCCCGCTGCGCGAGGCCAAAGACACCGGCTGCATGCTGACGCTCGATGACAAGACGCGTGGGCCCAAGGGCACCAACAAGGCGCAGCTGGCCCCGGCCTGCCGCGACCAGGGCCTCGTGATCTTCGATCCCGTGGGATGGCAGATCGAGCACGGCCGCCTCGCCCTAACCGCCCGCAAAGGACACATTGCTCATTTCGAGCGAAATGCAGACGGCCTCTGGGTGCGCGACGCCAAGGAAGGCAAGTCGCTTTCCCTTCGCCCTATGTGATTGATTTAAAACAGGTTTAACGTCGACCCGCAGGCCGTCCGAGGGCCTGTGGCCACAAAGCCACGAGAGCAAACGTCATCGCGGCGGCAAGGTCTCGCCACTTTTGTACCGCATCGCACCATCAGGAACTCCCTCGCAGGCATCTGAATGCCTGAGTGAGACCCGGAGTTCCATTGAAGCCTTTCCTCTGCGCGACGTTGATCTCGATCGCATTCACCGCAACCGCCACCACAGGCGGTGCCGCCCAAGCCGAAGGCTGGACCGGCAAAGCATCCTTCTATTCGCATGGCGTACGCACCGCGAGCGGTGCCCGCTTCCTGCCCAGGGGCCTGACCGCCGCCCACCGCTCGCTGCCCTTCGGCACGAAGCTGAGGGTCACCAACCTCGTCAACCACCGCACCGTGACCGTCACCGTCAATGACCGTGGCCCCTTCGTGCGTGGACGTATCCTGGATCTTTCGGCGGGTGCCGCCGACGTGCTGGGCTTCCGCAATGCCGGAGTCGCACAGGTCCATATCGAGCGTGTCGCCCAGCTCCAGCGCGACGCCGCGTTGGAAGGCGCCGACCGCGCGCAAAACTGATACTGAATCCGGACAGATTGGGGACGGCGCGGCCTATGCCTCGAGTGAGGGAAAGGTCAGCGCCGTCCATGCGCGGCGAAAAAGAGCGGCCTACTCGGCCGCATTGGCGGGCATGGCCATCTCGTCGTAGCCCTTCCAGCGATAGATCAGCACCGACACGGCCCAGGCGAGCACGAACACGCCCACCACCACGAAGCCGAATTGCGCCAGGTCTTCGTTGAACGCGGAGATCGTGCCCCAGAAACTCCCGTTCAGGTCGAATTTCTGGGCGATCAGCGCCAGCGCCTCGACGCCGCCGATGAGCACGGCCACCACTACGGACGCGGCCGTGATGGTCAGGTTGTACCAGAGCTTGCGGATCGGATGCACGAAGGCCCAGCCGTAGGCGCCGACCATCAGGACGCTGTCGATCGTATCGACCAGCGCCATGGCCGCAGTGAACAGAGCGGGGAACACCATCACCATCCAGGGCGACATGCCCTGCGCCGATTGCGTCGCGGAAATGCCGAGCAGGCCGATTTCGCTGGCGGTGTCGAAGCCGAGACCGAAGAGAAATCCCAGCGGATACATGTGCCAGCTGCGCTTCACCGCACCGATGATCGGCCGGAAGATACGGGCCAGCAATCCGCCGCCCGCCAGAAGCATGTCCATGTTTTCTGGCTGAAGCACGCCGCCGCGCGACACATGCTTGAAGCTTTTCCACACGCCCTTCAGGATGATGACATTGGCGAGTGCGATCACCAGCAGGAAGCCTGCCGAAACCGAGGTCCCGATCGCGCCACCGATACTCTTGAAGCTTTCGAGATCGCCCTGCATCACGTTCGCTGCAACAGCGATGACGATCGTCGCGGCAATGACGACGGTCGAATGTCCCAGCGAAAAGAAGAAGCCCACCGAAAGAGGACGCTTGCCGTCCTGCATCAGCTTGCGCACGACATTATCGATGGCAGCGATATGATCCGCATCGACAGCATGCCGGAGCCCGAAAACCCAGGCCAGCAAGGCGATGCCGAGGAGGGACGGAGAGTTCGAGAAGAGAGCATAGGCCCAAGCCCAGGCGGCGATGTTGGCGAGCACGAGACCGGCAAGAAGGGCCTTGGTCTTCAGAGGCAGGGCGCGCGAACGATCGTCGAAAATCCCTTGGCTCAACATGCCCGCAAACCCTCCACGCCGGTCCGCTGATCGCGGATCACATCTTCTGGTACATTCTTCATACACACCGATCCAAGCAGGCGCAAGCGCGTGCCGGGGCGTTCAGGGGGCTTTGGCGAGTGCCCTCACCGCGCAATCCCAGGACCTGTTCGAAAAGCCAGACTGGCGGGAACATCGATGAAGTTACAGGCGCGTAGCGCGGTCGTCGTGGCGCTTTGCGCCGACCGAGGGGCCCCGGAGCAATCCGAACCCAGCGACGCGCAGGCTTCCCAGACCGACCCCCTCGCTGAGAACCGGACGGGAAGCCTGCGTCATTCGACTGCTGGAGAGTGCAGCCACATTTACCCCAGCTTGCCGACCGCCTCTTCAAGGAGCGTCCATGCCTTTGAGCCGATCTGCTTTTTCCAGCGCGGGTAGAAATCACCTTTCAGCTTCGCACGGAAGCTCGCTTCGTCGGCGACGTTGATCGCCATCCCGCGATCCTTCAGGGTGGTTTCGAGCCTGGCGTTCAGGGTGTCTGTCGCCGAACGTTGCAGATCGACGTTCTTGGCCACGTTGCGCTCGACGATCTGCCGAACGTCACGGGGCAGCTTCGACCAGAAACCGGCATTTGCGAGCAGGTTGAAGCCGGACCACATGTGGTTCGTCATCGAAACGTTCTTCGTCACTTCGTAGAGCTTGTTGGTCTCGGCGATGACGAGCGGGTTCTCCTGCCCGTCCACGGTTCCGTCCTTCAGGGCGTCGTAGAGCTTGTTGATGTTGAGCGTCACGGGCTCAGCCCCGACCGTCTTGAAGAAATCGCGAAACATATTGCCATCCGGCACGCGGATCTTGGCACCTGCGAGATCGTCGACGGTGCGGATCGCCTTGTCGCGCATGTTGATCTGCCGGAAGCCGTTTTCGAGCATGCCATGCCGGATGCGATGAATGCCCTTGGCCTCGCATTCCTTGTCGAGATACCGGCCGAGCGCGCCAGCATCGGTCTTGTAGACCTGCTGAACCGTCTTGAACGCGAACGGCAGCCCCTGGATGTCCATGACAGGGACAGCCTGCGAGAGGATACCACCCATCAAAGTGTAGAATTCCAGCTCCCCATTTTGCAGGAGTTTGAGCGCAGCGGGATCTGAGCCGGCGAGCCCATTATTCTGTGGATAAACAGTAACGTCGAGGCGGCCGTTGGTCTGCTCGCGCACTGCTGTCCAAATGTCCGTCAGCGCCTTGAACAGCGGGCTTGCGGCCGGCTGGTTGGTATATTGCCTGGCCTTCCACTGCGGCTCAGCGGCATGCGCCCCTGATATCAAGAAGGTAGAGCCGAGCCCCACCTGTGCGATGAAGGTGCGGCGCGACGGAAGGTTAATCATCAGAGGTGCTCCTGCGAGGGGTTCGTGAGACGGAATGACTCCGAATTATGTCGTCTTTGCAGGCACCTCCACTAATATTAGGTCGCTTTGTCGCCTCCATTTTGACGAATTGGGGGTAAATTCGGGGGTATGTAGAGCACGTGCGATCCGTCGCCCCTGCGACACTCCTCAAATTTCGGCTGCCCCGCGGAGTTCGACCCATGCTGCGTATTCTGGCGCTCTGCGCGCTCCTGATCGTGCCTTTCGCGGCGCCTGCGATGGCCCAACCCACAAAGCCGGCCTCCGCCGCCGACGGCGAAAACGCGATCCGGAATCGCAAGAATGCATGGACGGTCGGCGTCGCCTCCGGCCAGCTGGAGGGGCTGTACCCGCGCTTCGCCGCCGAGATCGCCAAGGTTCTCGACGACGGTGACAATCTCCGCGTGTTGCCGTTCCTCGCCTATGGCGCGGCGTCGAACGTGGAGGATCTGCTCTATCTGCGCGGCGTCGATGTCGCCTTCACGCAGTCCGACGTGCTCGAATATTACAAGACGCAGCTGAAGGTCTCGAACCTGCAGAATCGCATCAGCTATCTCATGCGGCTCTACACGACCGAGGTGCACATTCTCGCCGGTCCAGACGTCAAGACAATGGAAGACCTGCGCGGCAAGAAAGTGAGCTTCGGCCCTCCCGGTAATTCGGCGGCCCTCACAGGCCCGATCATTTTCCAGCGCCTGAACATTCCGATCGAGCAAATGCTGATCGATCATTCGGCGGGCCTGGAGCAGCTTCGCAAGGGACAGATCAGCGCCATCGTGCGGGTCGTCGGCAAACCTGTGGATTACTTCACAAAAATTCCCGCCGAGTCCGGCCTGCATTTCGTCCCGATCAGCGGAAACAAGATGTTCGACGACATCTATGCCTTCGGCGAACTGACCAGCGAGGACTATCCCACGCTCGTGCCGAAGGGCCAGTCGGTCGACACAGTGGCTGTTCCCACGGTGCTGGCCGTGTTCAACTGGCCCAAGAACAGCGAGCGCTATGCGCGCCTGCAGAAGTTCACCGACGCGCTGTTCTCGAAGTGGGATCGCTTCCAGCAGTCGCCGTTCCATCCGAAATGGCGTGAGGTGAATCTCGCCGCCGATGTTCCCGGCTGGAACCGCTCGCCGCTGGCTGTCGCCGCACTGAAGAATCTCACGCCCGAGGGCGAGGCCTCCGACCAGAAATCCTTCGACACGTTCCTGGCGACGGCGCAAGGCGCCAAGCCCATTTCACCCACCGAGCGTGAGAAGCTGTTCAAGGATTTCATGGCCTGGCGCGCTCGCCAGAACGCTCGGTGACGTTGTGGAACGATCCCAATTACGCCATATTCAAACGTGATCATAGCAGGACTGGGCTAGGGAATTTTCGTTAGCATTGCTAAGCGTTTGCGTGAGTGATAGGCGACAATCCCGCCAGCTCTCCCGACGCTTCCGGCGCACGCTCTGCCATGAGTTGGCAGCGCGCGATTGCTTGCGCCTCTCCTCGGGCCTGAGAGTAAACGGAGTGGGGGATCAGCGCATGAACCGCAGCGCGCGGGACGGTCAGCAATTGAGAAGTCGCAGCAACGGCGGGCGGTTTCTTTCGGCCTCGATTATCGGCCTTTCGGCGCTGATCCTCGTCGGCGGCGTCGGATATGTGCAATACGAGCGCGGTGACGCGCCATTTGGTGGACACGGCAACGACAGCCAGCAGACACGCGCGGAGAACCCGGCGCCCCCGCGTGATCTCGCGCAGACAGAAGCCGCGCGCGCCAATGCCGAAAAGCGCCTCTCCGATGCCATGGCCCTGCAGTTCACGACGCTGCCGCAGTCTTCGGCACCCGCGCCCGAGAAAACCGCCGCCGCCAAGCCGCTGTCCTCCGACGCACGCGTCGCCGATCTTCCGCCCCCGGCCCTTCCGAGTGCCGGCATCGCGCTGGCAGCCATACCTCCGAGCGACCCGAGCCAAACCGTTGTGGCGCGCGCCGATACGCCAGCCATTCATCCGCTTCCCATGTCGGTTGACGAGCAGGGCGCCCTGATGGGTCGCGTCGAGGGCCTCCTGAGGCAGGGCGACATCGGCGCTGCCCGTGCCGTTCTCAACCGTCTCGTGCGGGAGAACAATCCGAAGGCGGCCTTCGTGCTCGCGCAGAGCTACGATCCCGTCATCCTCCGGCAGGCGAAGGTCATCGGCATACGCCCTGATGCCGATCTCGCGCGCTCGCTTTATGCACAGGCGCTCAAGGGCGGCATTTCGGAAGCGCAGCCTGCCCTCGCAGCCCTGCAATCCGCAGCGCCGTGAACAGGTGCGGACAGCCAGGCGCGTGAGCCCCCGTTTCTGGTATGGTACGGCCTTGCGAATTTCGGAGGCTAACCGCGCGTGACGTCACAGCCCGACCTGCCGGTCTTCGAGGCGCCCTATTCCGCGCCCGACGAAAAGCTCGCACGCCGTCTTCTCAACGAGGTCAGGATCAAGGCCGACCGGCGCGAGGCGATCGAGGTCGAGGCCACGGGCTTGATCGAAGCCCTGCGCCACACGCCCACGCGACTTGGCAGCGTCGAGCAGATGCTGCGTGAATATGCGCTGACGACCCGTGAGGGGCTCGCCCTCATGGTGCTCGCCGAAGCGCTGCTGCGCATCCCTGACAAGGCCACGATGGATGAGCTGATCGAGGATCGGCTGGGCCAGCCCGATTTCGTCGATCACGTTCCCCGCACGGGCGGGTTCCTGGCGCATGCCTCCGTCTGGGCGCTGGGAGCCGCCTCGAGCCTCTTTCAGGTCTCCGACACGCCCGCGGGCATTCTCGTGCAGGCGGCGCGGCGCATCGGCCGCCCGGCGCTGCGCACTGCCATGCGCCAGGCCATCCGCGTGATGAGCGATCACTTCGTCTTCGGCACGACGATCGAAAACGCCTGGGCGAGAGCCGCCGCGCAAACAGATCCGCGCGACCTGTTCTCGTTCGACATGCTGGGCGAAGGCGCGCGCACGAAGGCCGACGCGACGCGCTACGCAGCGGCCTACGCCCACGCGATCCAGGTGATTGGAGCCGGCGAGGCGCGCGGCCAGACCGGACACGCCACGCCCGGCATTTCGGTGAAGCTGTCCGCCCTTCATCCCCGCTATGAGGCGCTTGCGCGCCGGCGCGTGGTCGAGGAACTCGTGCCCGTGGTGCGCGACCTCGCCCGCGCGGCGCGAGAGGCGGACCTTCTCTTCACCATCGACGCGGAAGAGGCCGATCGTCTCGACCTCTCGCTCGATGTCATCGGCCCGGTTCTCGCCGATCCCGCGTTGAAGGGCTGGTCGGGGTTCGGTGTCGCGGTTCAGGCCTACCAAAAGCGTGCCATGGGCGTGATCGACCACATGGTCGCGCTCGCCGAACATCTGGATCGGCGGATCACCATCCGCCTCGTCAAGGGCGCTTACTGGGACACCGAGATCAAGCGGGCGCAGGAGCGCGGCCTTCCGGACTTTCCGGTCTTCACGCGCAAAGCTATGACGGACCTCAACTATCTCGCCTGCGCCAAGCGCCTGCTCGATTGCCGTCCGCGCATTGTCCCGCAATTCGCCACCCATAACGCCCTCACCATCGCCACTCTGCGCGACATGGCCGGAGACGGCGGCCCTTACGAGTTCCAGCGCCTCTACGGCATGGGCGAGGCGATCTATGCCGAACTCGCGCGGCTGCACCCGGAGGTCTCCTGCCGCGTCTATGCGCCGGTGGGGCCGACGCGCGATCTGCTCGCCTATCTCGTGCGTCGGCTGATCGAGAACGGCGCCAGCACATCCTTTCTGGCCCGCGCCTCGGATCCCGCCGTGCCAGTTGAAACGCTGGTGCTCCAACCCTCCGAACGCGTCGAGGCAGCAGGCGCGCGTGCAATGCATATCGCCCTGCCGCGCGATATCTTCGGGCCTCAGCGGCAGAACTCGGCTGGCTTCGAATTCGGCGACCGCGCCAGCTTGCGGCAGTTGCAGCGCCACCTGCGCGAGAGCACGGGCCAGGCCTATGCCGCGCCGCTGATTGACGGACGCCTGCGGGCGGGCGTGAAACGCACGCTGGTCAGCCCCATCGACGCGGCCACGGCGACAGGGCAGGTCGTCGAAGCCGACGACGCGCAGGCGGACGAAGCGATGGCTGCAGCCGCACGCGGCTTTCACGCCTGGTGCCGGACGCGGACGGCTGCGCGAGCCGCCGCCCTGCTTCGGGCCGCAGAACTGCTGGAAGACAGGCGCGCGCGGCTGATCGCCCTGTTGCAACTCGAGGGCGGCAAGACGCTCGACGACGCCGTCTCGGAATGGCGGGAAGCCGTCGATTATTGCCGCTATTACGCAGCCGAAGGTCAGCGCCTCCTTATCCCGCAGGCCATGCCGGGTCCGGTCGGAGAGACCAATGAATTGCGCCTTCTCGGGCGCGGTGTCTTCGTCGCCATCTCCCCGTGGAATTTTCCGCTCGCAATCTTTCTCGGCCAGGTCACGGCGGCGCTGATGGCCGGCAACAGCGTCGTGGCCAAGCCCGCCGAGCAGACACCCCTGATCGCGGCGGAAGCCGTTCGCCTGCTGCATGACGCCGGCATTCCGAAGGACGCGCTCCATCTGGTACCCGGAGACGGCGCGGTCGGCGCACGCCTCGTTGCACATTCCGCTACGAGCGGCGTGGTTTTTACCGGATCGACCGAAGTGGCGCGCCTCATCAACCGAGCGCTCGCGGCCCGCGACGGGGAAATCGTGCCGCTCATCGCCGAGACCGGCGGCATCAATGCGATGATCGTGGACTCGACCGCCCTGCCCGAACAGGTCACCGACGACGTGCTCGCCTCCGCCTTCCGATCGGCCGGCCAGCGCTGTTCCGCACTGCGGCATCTCTACATCCAGGACGATGTCGCCGACGCCATGCTGGAGATGATCACCGGCGCACTTGCGACCCTGGAGATCGGCGACCCCCGCGATCCCGCCACGCGCATCGGTCCGGTCATCGATGCGCCCGCGCGCGAAGCGCTCGAGGGCTATCTCGCCGAGGCGCAACAATCGCGCCGCGTCATCTATGCCGGGACGGCCCCCGCGAAGGGACACTATGTCGCCCCGCACGTGATCGAACTCACCGATCCCACCGCCTTGCGCCGCGAGATCTTCGGCCCGGTGCTGCATGTCACGCGCTATGCCCGCGACGACCTCGACAAGATGCTCGAGACGATTGCCGCGACCGGCTACGGCCTGACCTTCGGCGTGCAGTCTCGGATCGACGCCACGGCCCGCGCCATGCTGCGCAAGCTGCCAGCCGGCAACGTCTACGTGAACCGCAACATGATCGGGGCTGTCGTGGGCTCGCAGCCCTTCGGCGGCCGAGGCTTGTCGGGCACGGGGCCGAAGGCCGGCGGCCCGCATTATCTGGCACGCTTCTGCGTTGAGCAGTCGATCTGCCAGAACATCGCGGCGCTCGGCGGCGATCCTGCGCTGCTCGGCAGCGACGACTGATGGTCCCGGCTCAGGGAACTGCTTGCGTAGCCCGTGGTTTTTCAGCGGCAACGCCTGCAATCTGAAAGTGACGACACATGGACGCGCTCCCCGCAAAACTCTTCGCTTTCACGATAATGGCCGGACTATCGATCGCGCTGCCAGCGGCTGGCCAGGGCATCGTTCCCATACCCCTTCCGGCCCAGTCGGGCAGCGACGTAGGCATAGACCCGTCCCCGCGCGTCAGCCGCCATCAGCATCTGGTGCCCTCGCCCTATGAGGGCTCGCTCGGCCCCAATGCGCTCGGGAGTCGCAGCGGCCTCAACCCGTCGCCGCGTGTCAGCCGCCACCAGCATCTGGTGCCCACGCCGTACGAACGCTCCCTCGGCCCCAACGCCCTGGGCAATCCTAAGCCGCAATACCGCACTCGGCATCAGCAACGTGTCCGCACCCCGTACCCGCGCCAATACCAGTGAGTGAGTGGCCGTAGCGGGGCTAACGGGACGCGCGACGTGCTGCAACGCACATCACGTACGGAACCGTGCGACTAAATGTGTGTTGACAAGGGGGATAACGGAGTATCCGCAGTTACCCAGCCCGACTCCCGAAAACCGCCTCAAATGCCGAAGGCGTCACGCATGACTTCTCTCATGATCTTGCTGGCCGACGACGACCCGCTGGTCCGCGGTGTCATTGCCGAAGAAATCGAGGAAGCAGGTCATCACGTTCGTTCCGTGAGGAGCGGGCCTGAGGCTCTGGAAGCCCTGCAGGGGGAGCCATTCGACGTCTTCCTCGTCGACTACGCGATGCCCGGCATGATGGGAATCGAGGTGGCCGAACGCGCCCGGGACTCTCATCCGCAGCTTCCCATCGCCATTCTCACCGGCTACGGGGATCTTCTCGAAATTTCCGGCCGACAGGGCAATTTTCCCGTTATTGCGAAGGGCAGGATGGAGGCCATGCTGAGCGCCATCGTCGCCGTGGCTGGCGGCGAGAGCCTGCCCCCGCCCTCCTCCCCGGAAAGCCGGTGGGAAGCGATCCAGCGCCGAATGGCGGTGACGGCCAATTCGCAACTCGTGGGAGAGACCCTGCGCTCGCTTTACAACGAACCATCGCCGGAACCGATGTCGGACCAGCTGGAAGCATTTCTCGGCGAAGCTCCGAAGCCCGCCGGGCAGCCAGCCACCGCCTCGGAAGAAGGCGAGAGCCACGGCTCGAAGCCCGACACCGACCCGGCTCCCCGAAACTAGGAGCGCCCGGCACAATGGTCTCAGACGCGCCGTCGCCACAGGAGGAAGCCGTGGGCCAACAATCCCGTAGAACAGCGCGAGCCCTTGTCATCGGGGAGCGAGAAATCACCCGCCATATCGCCTCGACGCTGATCGAGGAAAGCGGCTACCACGTGATCGAAGCCGTGGACTTCCTCCAGGCGACAGCCTTGCTCGCACGCCACGCTCAGAAGTTGCGCCTCGTTTTCGCCGAGGCGGCGAGCGGTGAGGAAGCGCAGGAACTCGCACACCAGATCTCGCGTGACTGGCCCTGGATCAGAGTGCTCGTCTCCTTCGATCCCGCCTGCATGCGCGACACGGAATTGCCTGTCGGTGCCGCACGACTGCGTCAGCCCTGGTACCCCCTCGACCTGTTGATCGAGGCCGAGCGCGCGATGCACTGAAGCCGTGTGGCAGGCGTCAGCTTCTCTGACGCCGCTCGGCCGCGCGACGCTTTCTGAGAAAGCAGACGCCCCATACGCCGCCTGAGCTGAATGACAGCCCGCTCCGGACGCTCGAGAGAAAAAGCCCGGCTGACCGTCAGGACGATCAGCAGCGGCTTCGGAAGCCTGTAGATCACCCGCGACGTCGCGCTCCCTCCAACGGATGCAATTTTATAGCACAGCTTTAGTAATATTGCGGTGCACTTTTTAGCTCTACTGCCGGGACAAACCGGAAATCTTGGAATATCAAAGGGGTATGGCAAAGGTTAGAGTAAACCCTGCGACAACGCGGGCGACCCGGATTCGCGCATGGCGCAAACATCGCGGCATGACCCTTGAGACGGTCGCCGAGCGGGTCGGTGTGACCGCTGGTTCGCTCTCCCAGCTTGAGCGTGGCGAGATCAGCTACACGCAACCTATGCTGGAAGCGCTGGCGGGGGTTTTCACTTGCGAGCCCCACGATCTCCTGATCCGGGAACCTGCCGAAACGGAAAGCTTCTGGGGGTTATGGTCGCAGGCAACGCCTGGGCAGAAACGTCAGATTGTCGATATCGTCCGTACCTTGCTCACGATCGAGGATTAGCTACCTGCTTTCCGTTAGAATCACCCCCGGACTCCCATGGGTGCCAGGAACCCAAATTAGGCGTAAGCGGTACAATACGGGACCTTACATATATTTTTAGCTGAGCTAAAATACGGGCGCATTCTTTAGGCGCCCCGACGGCTCAGCTTGTCGCGCCGCCGGTCGAGCAGGCTCATGACCGGCGTGATGGTCGCGCCATGCAGCACGACCGAAAGGACGATGATGAGGCCGATCGTGCTCCACAACACATCGGGGGCCTCGAATCGGGCCCGCCCCAGCGCGTATGCGAGATAGTAGAGCGTACCGATTCCACGTATGCCGAAGAAGCCGATGACGGCTTTCTCCCCGGGCGCCATCGGCAATCCGGCAAGGCCGATCCACCCGCTGAGCGGCCGCACGACGAAAACCGCCAGAACGGCGAGAATGACGACGGGCCAGGACACCGCCGACAAGAGCCCGCCGCCCGTGAGCGCACCGCCGAAGAGGACGAGCAGCACCATCGTCAGCAGGCGCTCGGACTGCTCGCTGAAATCGTGCAGTTTCTCGTGATAGCTGTGCCCCCGTTCTACAGAGCGGAACGCGAGCGCGGCGACAAAAACGGCCAGGAAGCCGGAGCCCTCGACCATTTGCGTCAGCCCGAACGCAATGAAGGTCATCCCCAGCGACACAAAACCATCGCCGGTGCGCGAAAGCCTTGTCCGGTTCGGCAGCCGGAAGGTGAGATAAGCGAGGAAGCGGCCGACGAGCCAGCCGATGCAAATGCCTGCGGCGAGCGTCCAGACCACGTCGACGAGGAACCAGCGCACAAGCCATTCGCCGTCGGTACTGGAGGTCGCAGCCATGAGGATTGCGAGGCTGACGAAGGGAAAAGCGAGCGCGTCGTTGAGGCTGGCCTCGGAGGTCAACGTGAAGCGCACCTCGTCCTCGCCCCCCTGCTGTGGTGGGCCGACCTGCACGTCGCTGGCAAGCACGGGATCGGTCGGAGCGAGCGCCGCGCCGAGCAGCAGGCTGGTCGCCCAGCCAAGACCGAGCAGGACGTGGGCAAGGACAGCAATCCCTGCGATCGTCAGCAGCATCGAAACGCCAAGCAGCCGCCACGTTGCCTTCGACTTCTTCCAATCGAGCTTCCGGTCGAGCTTGAGACCGGCACCTGTCAGGGCGACGAGAACCACGAGCTCGGTGAGGCGCTCCGTCGCAGTCAGGAAATTCTGCGGCTGCGGGGGCAAGCCGGGGATGCCTGGCACGAGAAAGACAATGGCCCCCAGCGCGACGCAAAATATCGGAAGGCTCAAGGGCAGTGCCTTGAACACCATGGGCAACCAGGCGGTGAGCAGGACGATGAAGCCGAAGCTCGTCAGGACGATGGTGTACGAATTCATCGCTGCAAACGCGCGCATTCTGCAGCGGTTCCGCTTCCTGGCTTGAGCTGAGCTGCGATCACGGCATGTTCATTTCATGTGCCTACACATGATAAGCCTGCGCACTATATCTTTCCCAGCGGGGGAAAACTAATGCGAGAACTGCGGCGTGAACTCATTTTCCAGCTGATCGAGACATCGCGTCTGCTGCAGACCTATGTCGATCACCGAGCCAAGGAATACAACACCACGCGCGCGCAATGGGCGGTGCTCGGACGCTTGCGCAGGCAGGAGGGGCTCACGCAGGTGGACCTTGCCGGCCAACTCGAACTCCAGCCGATCTCCCTCGTGCGCCTGCTCGACCGCCTCGTGGAGCAGGGCTACCTGCAACGCCGCACGGATGCGCAGGACCGGCGCGTGAAGCGTCTGTACCTCACTCCGGCGGGACGTCAGGTCGTCGAGGATCTCGATCCTCTCGGCGATTCCATTCGCGGCGACGTGCTCGAAGGCTATTCGGCGCACGACATGCAGAACGTCCACGACATGCTGCTGGGCATGAAGGAGCGCATCAAGCACCTGACCGCGCACGGCCAACGCGACATCACGACAGAGTCCGAGACGACGTCACGTCCGCTCGAACCTCGCACGCACATTCACCAAGGGTCCTGAATTCATGCGCAAGTTTCTCGTGCTACTTCTGCTGTGCGTCGCTGTTGCCGCCGGAGCCTGGCATTACGGCTATCTGGGCGGCTCCAAGACGGGCGCTGCCCGGCAGCAGGCGCAGGGACGGCGCGGCGGGGGCGATGCCGCGATCGGCGTCGTCACGTCGAATGTCACGCAGATGAACCTGCCCATCCGCCAGAGATCCTTCGGCTGGGTCGAGCCCGAGCAGACCGTCGTCGTGAAATCGCGCGTCGTCAGCCAGATGCTCACTCAACACTTCAAGGAAGGCCAGATGGTGAAGAAGGGTGACCTTCTCTTCACCCTGGACGACCGCGAACTGGCGGCGCAGGTCGCCAAGGACGAAGCACAGCTCGCGCGCGACCAGGCCCTGCAGACGCGCGCTGAAAACGATCTGAGACGCTACCAGCAACTGCTGGAGAAGAACGCGGGCACCCAGCAGCAATTCGATCAGGCGACAGCCGATGCGCGATCCGCAGCCGCCACCGTTCTGGGAGACAAGGCGACTTTGGACTCCGATCGCGTGCGCCTGTCCTACACCAAGATCTACGCGCCCATCACCGGTCGCGCGGGCGCGGTTCCGATCACGCCCGGCAATCTGGTTTCGACCAGCGACACCGGCGCCGGCCTCGTGACGATCACGAGCATGGACCCTATCCGGGTGACCTTCACGCTGCCCGAGCGCGAACTCATCGATCTGCAGAAAGCCCTGGCCCGCCCCGACAGCGTGCCTGTGCGCGCACTGGACGCAGGGCAGGTGATCGCGACAGGCAAGCTCGTGTTCATCGATTCGTCGGTCGATCAATCCACCGGAACGATCACGGCGAAGGCGCTCTTCGACAATCCCGGCTTCAGGCTCTGGCCCGGCAAATATCTCGACGTCGAACTTGATACCGCTGTGCACGAAAACGCCCTGGTCGCGCCGGCCATCGCGATCCAGCAGGGCCAGAAGGGCCCCTATGTCTTCGTTGCCAAGGCGGACAAGACTGCCGAATTGCGCAACGTGAAGATCGGCGCATCCGAGGGTGGAAACATGGAAATTCTCGAGGGTCTCGCGGCTGGCGACCAGGTCGTGATCGACGGGCAGCTGCGTCTCCGCGACGGCGCAAAGATCGTCACGTCGGAAGCGGGCACCAAGGTCAGCCAGGCCGCGCAGGCGAGCCAGGCCGCGCAGCCGAGCCAAGCCGCGCAGTCGAGCAAGGAGTAGACATGAACATCTCCGACTTCTGCATTCGCCATCCCGTCGCAACCACATTGATGTCCGCCGCGCTGATCGTCGGTGGCGCTTTCTCCTATTCGTTCCTGCCAGTGGCGGCTTTGCCCAACACCGAATTTCCCGTCATCAACGTCTCCGCGCAATTGCCCGGTGCGTCCCCCGACACGATGTCCACGTCGGTGGCTACGCCGCTCATCAAGCAATTCTCGACCATCGCCGGCATCGACACGATTTCCTCGTCCTCGACGCTGGGCAATACGTCGATCGCGATTGAATTCGTGCTGGGCCGCAACATCGACGCGGCCGCCGCCGACGTGCAATCGGCCATCGCGCGCACGCAGAAGCAATTGCCCGCCGAGATGACGACCTCGCCCAGCTATCGCAAGGTCAATCCCGCCGACGCGCCGATCCTGCTGCTGTCTCTCCGCAGCGATACGGCACCCTTGTCGCAGCTCGACGCATTCGCCCAGCAGGTGATCTCCCCCGCCCTCTCCACGGTCGCGGGGGTGGCGCAGGTTTCGATCTACGGCAGCCAGAAATATGCGGTGCGCATCCAGATCGACCCCAACGCGCTGGCCTCGCGCGGCATCGGCATCAATGAGGTGCAGGCGGCCATCACCGCCGCCAATGCCAACACGCCCGTCGGGACCCTGCAGAACAAGCAGCAGCAGCTCACAATCGTGGCCAGTACGCAGCTGGCCAATGCGGAACAATTTCGCAATGTGATCGTCTCGACGCGCAACAATCGTTCGGTGCGCCTGGGCGAAGTCGCGACCGTCCTCGACTCCGTCGAGAATTTCCAGAGCGCCAGCTGGAACGACGGTACGCGCGCCATCGTTCTCGCGGTGCAGCGCCAGCCCGATGCGAACACGGTAGAAGTCGTGGATCGCGTGATGAAAATGCTGCCGAACTTCAAGGAACAATTGCCGCCCTCGGCGACGATTTCCGCATTCAACGACCGCTCGACATCGATCCGCTCGGCCGTGGAGGATGTGCAATTCACGCTCGGCCTGACCATCGCGCTGGTTATCATGGTGATCTTCCTCTTCCTGCGCCGCGTGTCCGCGACAATCATCCCGAGCCTCGCAGTGCCGATCTCCATCGTCGCCACGCTCGGCGCGATGTACATGTTCGGCTTCTCCATCGACAACATCTCGCTGCTGGCGCTGACGCTCTCGGTCGGACTCGTGGTGGACGATGCCATCGTCATGCTTGAGAACATCTACCGCCACATGGAGGAGGATGGGATGAACGCGTTCGAGGCCGCCCTCAAGGGCAGCCGCGAGATCGGCTTCACCATCGTGTCCATCACCGTGTCGCTCGTCGCGGTCTTCATCCCGGTCCTGCTGATGGGCGGTGTCATCGGGCGTCTCTTCAACGAGTTCGCCGTCGTGGTGACGACCGCCATCGCCGCCTCCGCCTTCGTGTCGCTGACACTGACCCCCATGCTCTGTTCGCTGCTGCTCAGCGTCCCGAAGGCGCATGCCGAGCCTGAAAAGAAAGGCTTTCTGGAACGTGGCTTCGATCGCGTTCTCAACGGCTACGACCGCGCGTTGAAGGTGGCGCTGCGCTACCAGCCGGCGATGCTCGTGCTTTTCTTCGCCACGCTGGGCATGACCGTCTGGCTGTTCATGATAGTGCCCAAGGGATTCTTCCCGCAGGAGGACATCGGCCAGATCAGCGTCTCCACCGAAGCACGCCAGGACATTTCCTTCGATGCCATGACCAAGCTGCAACAGCAGGTTTCGGACGTGTTCCAGAAGTCGCCCTATGTGGCGCATGTCGCCTCTACGGCCGGCAGCTCAGGCGGGTCGTCGTCGATGAACACAGGCAGGCTCTTTGTCGAGCTGAACCCCCAGAAGGATCGCCCGAAGCTGGACACGGTCATGTCCTCGTTGCGGCGCGATCTGGCGAAGGTGCCTGGTATTTCGGCGTATATGGTGCCCGTGCAGAACCTGCGGATTGGCGGGCGCGCGTCCAAGAGCCAGTACCAGTTCGTGATGCAATCGGTGCACCAGGACCAGCTCTATCCCTGGTCGCAGAAGCTAGCTGCCGCCATGAGCGCCGATCCCAACTTCGCCGACGTCGCGAGCGATCTGCAGAACAATGCGCTGCAAGCCACACTGAACGTCGACATGGACAAGGCCAGCGCGCTGGGCATCGGCGCGGACACGATCCGCTCGACCCTCTATTCCGGCTTCGGCACGCGGCAGGTCTCGACCATCTACACGACGGGCGACAGCTATTCCGTGCTGCTCGAATTCAACCCGGACATCAACTGGTCGCCCTCGCAACTCGATCTCATCCGCATCCGCGCGGCCAACGGCAAGCTGGTGCCGCTCAGCGCAGTGGCGCATGTGGACCGCACGACCGGCCCGCTCAGCGTCAACCAGCTGGGACAGCTGACCGCCGTCACCGTCTCCTTCAACCTGCCTGAGGGCGTTTCTCTGGGGCAGGCGACGCAGCGCATCGACGAGATCAAGAACCAGCTGAACGTGCCGAGTTCCGTCTCGACCACCTTCACGGGAACGGCCAAGACCTTCCAGGATTCTCTGGCCAACCAGACGATTCTGCTCACAGCCGCCATCGTCACGATCTACATCGTGCTCGGCATTCTCTACGAAAGCTTCGTGCATCCTCTGACGATCCTCACCGGCCTGCCCTCGGCCGCCATGGGGGCGCTCGGGACGCTGGCGCTATTCGGGATCGACCTCAGCGTGATCGCGATGATCGGCTTGCTGATGCTGATCGGCATCGTCAAGAAAAACGCGATCATGATGATCGACGTCGCGCTGGATCTGCAACGCGAGGGACAGGAGCCACGGGACGCGATCTATCACGCCTGCCTGCTGCGGTTCAGGCCGATCATGATGACCACCCTGGCCGCGATCATGGGCACGCTGCCCATCGCCATCGGACAGGGGGCCAGCGCCGAACTGCGCCAGCCGCTCGGCGTCGTCGTGGTCGGCGGCCTCATCGTCTCGCAGACGCTCACGCTCTTCGTGACGCCGGTGCTCTATCTTTACATGGAGAGGTTCTCCCGCCTGGTCTCGCGCGGCGTCGCCCGCCTGCGCGGCCGCGACAGGGAGGCGGCGGCCCCGGCTGGAGCCAAGGCGCTGCCTGAGCGGCGCGCCGCCTGAGGCCAACAAAAAAGGGCGCCTCTCGCGAGGCGCCCTTTTTCCTGTGAGATTGTGGAAGGATCAGAGATCCATCCAGGGCATCAGCGAGACGTGGATCACATCCTTCGCGCCCATGCCGCCGACGGACTTGATCGCATATTCCGCATCCTTCAGGCCGAAGCGATGCGTCGTCATCATGTCGATCGGGAAGCGCTTGGAAGCCAACTGCTCCAGAGCCAGCTCGCAAGCCTTGTAGCTGTGGCCGCGCGCGCTCTTCAGCGTGATGTATTTCACGGTCATCTTGCCGACCGGGAAGTTCGGGAATTCGGCCATCTCGCCCTGGATGATCATGGTGCCGCCCTTGCGCTTCAGGGCTTCGATGCCGAGAAGGATCGGCGCCGTGCCTGCGCCGGCCGTGCAATCGAGCGCCACGTCGACGCCCTTGCCACCAGTGATCTCCATGATGCGCTCCAGCGGATTTTCCGTCTGGACGTCGATCACATAGTCGGCGCCGAGCTTCAGGGCGCAGTCCATGCGCGCCTTGTCCTTGGTGGTGCCGGTGACGATGATGAGCGATGCACCTGCCTGCTTGCAGGCGATGGTCTGCGAGAGGCCCTGCTGCCCCGGACCTTGGATCAGGACGGTCGAGTTATAGCCGACGTTGCAGTCGAAAAGCGCCCATTCAATGCCATTGGCCATCGGCGTGACGAGGCCCGCGAGTTCCGGCGAGACGCCGGCGGGGACCTTATGAACGACCGAGTTCCACGGCAGGTAGACATACTGCGCAAAGCCGCCCCAGAGGTGCGGAGGGTTGTCGCAGGTCGTGTAGCCGTAGCGGATGCCGTTGGGATTGTAGCGCCAGTCGGTAGCCTCGCAATGGCGATACTGGCCGAGATGGCACCATTCGCACTTGCCGCAGGAGACATAGTGCTCGACGAAGACGAGATCGCCTTCTTTGAAGCCCTTGCGGTTCGTGAACTCGCGGCCTGCCTTGGCAATATAACCGATGTTCTCGTGGCCCATGATGACGGGGCCGCCCTTGAGCGGGTCCTTGAACATCTTGACGTCGGTGCCGCAGATGCCGGCGACTTCCATCTTCATGAGCGCGCCGTCGATCGGGATCTCCGGCATGGGGAACTCGCGGATCTCGAGCTTGTTCGCGCCCGTTTTCACCGAAGCAAGAACTTTTTCCACCATGACGTTTCCCCTTTCGTTGTAGAGGGCCACTTCGTATCTTGCGGGCTCGTGGCGGGTCAAGCGCGTTTTGTCCGCAGGGCCGGTGGTTTGCCTGTCCTCTGGACCTGAGCGGGGCGGACGGCTAGATCTTGGGAGAATGAACATCGACCTGAAGCCCGAACGCGTGGACCGTACGCAAGGCGTAGCCCTGCGTCTCGGGACGCAGAAGAAGAGCGCCGCCCACCGCGAGGCTCTGGCCCGCGTGAAGGGCTGGGCACGCGCGCGCTTTCGCCTGACCGAGGACGACACCGTCATGGTGACCGAACTCGAATGCGCCCTGCCGGGCTGCCCGCCGCTCGAAACCGTCCTCGCCTTCTGGACAGAGGATGGCCAGCGGCGTCATTACAAGTTCTTCAAGCCGGTGGAGCAGGTCGTGGAGGACGATCTGCCGCCGTCATGGATGAAAAATGCGCTGATCGTTCCTGAGGGGATGGGCTGCGACTGCTGCTGACGCAAACTGAACGGTGAAAAACTTGGCCAAGAAAATTCCGCTCGAAATCGCCATCGCCGAATATCCCCACACCGCCGCCATACGGAACGGCTCTATTCCAATCGAGGGCGTCGAGCCGGAGTTCATCACCGTCGTGCCGCAGATCGCCGCCTACCGGCGCATGGTCCGGCAGGTCGAGTTCGACGTCTGCGAGATCGCACCGACGACCTACATGATCGCCCGCGCCTATGGCGCCCCCTTCGTCGCCCTGCCGATCTTCGTGACGCGCCACTTCCACCACGGCGGCCTGCTGGTGCGCCCGGAACTCGGCATCAAGCACCCGAAAGACCTCGAAGGTAAGAAGGTCGGCGTGCGCGCCTATTCGGTGACGACGGGCGTCTGGACGCGCGGCATTTTCATCGACGAATTCGGCATGGACACGTCCAAGGTCACTTGGGTGGTGGACGACGAGGAGCATGTGCAGCAGCTGAAACTCCCGTCCAATGTCGAGCACGCGCCCAAGGGCAGCTCGCTCTTCGCCATGATGAAGGCGGGGGAACTCGCCGCCGGCTTCGCCGCAAATGCCGGCATCGGCCGCTCGGGCGATCCCGCCGGCGGCTGGAAGACCGAGGACACGAGCATGTGGCCCGATCTCTTCCCCGACGCCCATGAGCGCGAGGCCGAATGGTACAAGCGCACCGGCATCTATCCGATGCACGCGACCATCGTCGTGAAGGACGCGGTTCTCGCCGAGCACCCCTGGGTCGCCCGCTCTCTGCACGACGCCTTCGAGACCGCCAAGCAGGATTGGCTCGCCCGCATGGCGAGCGGCGAGATCGATGGCCCGAACGAGAAGAAGTACAGGAAGATCTCGCAGATCGTCGGCCCCGACCCCCTCCCCTACGGCATGGAGGCAAACCTGCCGACCATCCTGAAGCTCGAGGACACCGCCTGGAAGCAGGGACTCATCCCCAAGCGCGTGGCGCTGGAAGACGCCTGGATCGACCCGCTGAAGGTCTGATCTCTAGCCATCAAGAAAAATCCAATTGGAGAGACGCCCGATGTCCGACCTGAAACTGAAAACCGCCATCCAGACCCTCGGCCACACGCAGGCCCTGAAAGACGGCACGATCCGTCCGCAGACCTTCGACTTCGACTTCGAAGAGGTGCCCCAGATCATCCAGGCCTTCCGCCGCATGGTGCGCGGCTCCGAGTTCGACATTTCCGAAATGGCGATCACGACCTACCTCTGCGCCAAGGCGAACGGCAAGAAGATCACCGCCATCCCGGTCTTCCTGATGCGCGCCTTCCACCACGGCGCCATCGTCACCAACACGAAGCTTGGGATCACCGATCCCAAGCAGCTGGAAGGCAAGAAAGTCGGCGTCAACCGGGGCTATACGGTGACGGCGGGCGTCTGGGCGCGCTCCATTTTGCAACACGAATATGGAGTCGATCTCTCCAAGATCACCTGGGTGCTCTCGGGCGACGAGCACGTCGCCGAATATAGAGCGCCGGGCAATGTCGTTCCGATCGAGAAGGGCAAGACGATCGAGGAGATGCTGCTGTCGGGCGAACTCGCCGCCGCCAGCGGCCTCGTGATCGACAATCCCGACATCAAGACGCTGATCCCCGACGCCGCAAAAGTCGGCTTCGAGGCCCTGCGCACGCGCGGCCATTATCCCATCAACCACACGCTGGTGGTGCGCGACGAATTGCTGGCGCAGCATCCGGGTCTGGCGAAGGACATTTTTGAGACCTTTGCCAAGGCCAAGCAGCTCTATGTCGAAAAGCTTCGGAAGGGCGAGATCAGCGAGCCGAGCAAGATGGACCAGACCGCCCAGAAGATCATGGAGATCACCGGCAAGGATCCGATGCCCTACGGCATCGAGCCCAACCGCGCCATGATCGAAGCGATCATCCAATACGCGACCGAGCAGAAGATCATCGACCGGCGCTTCACCGCGGAAGAGATCTTTGCCGAGGGGACGCGCGATCTGGTGGGGTGAGAACGACCTGCCCCCTCCCCACAAGCGGGAGGGGGACTTGTACGTTCAGCCCGTCAAACGCTGGCCAAGAACTCCAGCAGCTGCTTCGCCGTCGCCTCTTCGGTCTGCCCGGCCACCGGCATGTCCCAGTATTTCGACTTTGGCAGGCACTCCTGCAGATAGCGCGCCGCCGAGGTCGCGTGCGAGGCGTCGGCGCCCGGTACGATGATCGCGGGGAGGTCGCAGCGCAGCAGGTCCTCGGGCTCGGCGCCCGGCGCGGTGTCGCGGTCCATCAGGCCGCGCACCATGCCGACCAGCGTCAGCTTGTATTTCTCGACATCCATCTGCGCATAGGTCTGCGCGAAACCGGCATCGGCCTTGATGACCGAGGCCCAGGGGCCGCCGCGCGGGTCCGCGCCGAAGGCCTTTCCGTCACGCTGGACGAGATCGACCACCGCCTGCAACCCGCTCTGGTGCACATAGGCCAGATGTTCGGCGAAACGCTGGTGGCCGCTGATGCGGTATTTCACGCCGCCCACCGGCCAGTAGAGCACCATGGACAGCACCCGCTCCGGGTGCGCGACGCCAAAGGCCATGACCGGGCAGCAACCCATGCAGCCGCCCATGATATGGGCCTTGTCGATGCCCAGGTGATCGAGCAGGAGCCGCCCCTGCCGCACGAAATCGGCCCAGGTGACGCGCTCGACCCGGCCGCCCGACTGGCCGCATTCACGGCGGTCGAAGGTAATGCAGGTATAGTGCCTGGTCAGATGGTCGAGCGGCTTGGTCTTGGCGTAGATGCCGAGCCCCGACCATTTCTCGATGGTCGCGTCGAACCCGCCCGGCGAGAACATCAGCAGCGGCGGCCCCGAGCCCATCAACTCGTAACGGGTGGAAATTCCATCGATGATTTCTGTCGGCATGAGCAGGGCTTTCGTGAGAACGGGAGGCCGGAGCGAGGCCCGACATTTCAGGGCGGAGCCGAAATTTGTCAATGCGGGCAAACCCTCCGGGCGGCTCTGGCCCGCACGCGCTTGCCAACCCCGCCGGGCCTGACTAGACAGATCGAAAGTCGGCAAAACGGCTGAGGCGGCAGCGCATGAGCGCCCCGCGAAACAAGGACCCGAGGGCGCCAGCGCCGATCGGGTTTGCAAGGAGAGGGCTGTCACACATGATCATCGACATCCACGGCCATTACACGACCGAGCCGCCGGCTCTCTTCGCCTTCCGCGACAAGCAGCTCGCCGGCCTCGTCGATGCGACCCGCAAGCCCACGACGACCGATCTCGGCATCACCGACGAGCAGCTCATCGCCAGCGTGCAGCGTCAGCTCGCCTTCCAGAAGGATCGCGGGAGCGACCTCACCATCTTCTCCCCGCGCGCCTCGGGCATGGGCCACCACGTCGGCCCCGAGCACATCAGCCGCGAATGGACGACGCTGAACAACGATCTCATTCATCGCATCTGCACCCTGCTGCCCGACAATTTCATCGGCGTGGGCCAGCTGCCGCAATCGCCCGGAGTCTCGCCGAAGAATTGCCTTCCCGAGCTGGAGCGCATGGTCAATGAGCTCGGCTTCGTCGGCGTGAACCTGAACCCCGATCCGTCGGGCGGCTACTGGACCGATCCGCCGATGACGGACCGCTACTGGTACCCGATCTACGAGAAGCTGGTGGAACTGGACATCCCCGCGATGATCCACGTCACCGGCTCCTGCAACCCGAACTTCCACGCCACCGGCGCGCATTACATCAATGCCGACACGACGGTGTTCATGCAGCTGATTCAGGGCAATCTGTTCAAGGATTTCCCGACGCTGAAATTCGTCATCCCGCACGGCGGCGGCGCTGTTCCCTATCATTGGGGCCGCTACCGTGGCCTCAGCATGATGATGAAAAAGCCGCCGCTCGTCGAATATCTGATGAAGAACGTTTATTTCGACACCTGCGTCTATCATCTGCCGGGCATCGAGCTGCTGACCCGCGTGGTGCCGATCGACAACATCCTCTTCGCCTCCGAGATGATTGGCGCGGTGCAGGGCATCGATCCCGAGACCGGCCATTACTTCGATGACACGCGCCGCTACGTCGACCAGGTCACCGGCCTGAGCGAAGAGAGCCGCTACAAGATCTTCGAGGGTAATGCGCGCACAGTCTATCCGCGCCTCGACGCCCTGCTGAAGAAGCGCGGCTTCCCCGGCAAGACTGCCTGATCCACCCGTGAAAAGGGCGGTTTCCTCAACGGAACCGCCCTCCCTCGTTCCCGCCCTTCCCGCCCGATCCATCTGGAGGACCAGCATGTCCCAGCCCCGCCTGAACGGCATCATTCGCGCACTCGAATCCGGCCAGCATTCTTTTTCGACCTTCGTGCCCATGGAGATCGACACGGCCGTGCAGCTGGCGCAGTCGAACTATGACGGCGTCGTCTTCGAGGGGGAGCATCAGGCCTGGGACATCACCGCCCTGCGTCATTCCCTGCAATACATGCTGAACCGGGGCCAGATCGCCAAGAACGGCGTCGCACCGATGGTGACGCCCACCGCACGCATCCCCGCCAACGGCATCGAGAAGAACCAGTTTCTCGCCAAGCAGGCGCTGGATCTGGGCTGCTACGGTATCGTCTGGCCCCACATCAGCACGGTGGAAGAAGCCTATAACGCGGTCTCCGCCTGCCGCTATCCCCGCCTCAAGGACAAGCCGCTCTATGAGCCCGCCGGCATCCGTGGCGACGGCCCCATGCAGGCCTGCCGCTACTGGGGCCTGAGCCAGCAGGAATATTACAACGTCGCGGACGTCTGGCCGCTCGCGCCCAAGGGTGAAGTCCTCGTCGTCATCCAGATCGAGGATACGGCCGGCATCGAGAACCTCGACGACATGTTGAAGAACGTCCCCGGCATCGGCGTCATCCTCATCGGCGAAGGCGATCTCAGCCAGGAACTGGGCTACCCCCGCCAGACGGAGCACAAGGTCGTGCTCGACGCGATGGCGCAGGTCGTCGCCACCTGCAAGAAGCACAATGTCATCGTCGGCCACCCGCATGTCTCGGGGGCCAACGCCGAGCGCGTGCTGAGCGAAGGCTATCGCTACCTGATGTGCGCTGCGCCGCGCAGCTATTCGACGCTGGACAACACGCGCAAGCTCGTCGGCCGCTGATCGCGCTCTTCAAGCCTGGTTCAGACGCCTCCGCCCTCAAGGGCGGGGCGTTTTCATGCCGGGTCTGTGTCATGACGCGAGCAATTCGTCCCGGCCCCAGTCCATTGGCGCTGGCAGCTTCCTGCGGCAAAAATACTCGTCGGCAAGCGCATCGGCATGGGTAGAGGTCCATCCATCGATCTGCGATCCGATTGCATCGATCTCACGCCATTCCTGTGCACCGTTGCGTTGGCGCAAAAGGCCGAGAGCTTTTTCGAGCCTATCGAGATGGGCGAACAAATCGGCGTCGCTGCCGGGCGGGACGCCCCTGCGATGATGCCGGAGATCGGGGCGGAAGGCCGCGTCGATACCCGACTCGTCTGCGGCGGACAGGCCGGGACAGGCCAGACACAGTCTTGCCGCCGCCGGGCGCCAATCCCGCATCAACTCCGAATAGGTCACCATCACGCGCGGCAGATTCCGGGTTTCCCTCTCGGCGTCGCGCATATGGCGGGCCCAGAGAACGCCTGCGAGATTCGCTGAGATCTGATCCCTGCTAAGCAGGGACGCTGCGACCTCAGACGGCGGGCGGCTAACCAAAACGACCCGGACATCGATGTCCATGGACGTCAGGATTTCACGGTAGAGGGGAACCAGCCTGCACAGGCGGGGATCCTTTACAACGAAACAGTCAGCCTGGCCGTAAACCTGCACGAGCGCGCTGGAAATGCGCTCCTTCCAATCGCTAAGCAGATCGGGGGGGATCGACCGCAACGAGAGTGGCAGCGGATCGAACCATACACTGTCGACAGCCTCCAGAAGCTGGTCGTGGATACCCACCAACGTCGCGGACTCCCAGAAGCCTTCCTCATTATCGGAACTGGGTGGAAGCGGGTCCTTGGGCAAGGCCGCGCCCATCAGCCCGACCATGCGAGTCATGACCGACGTTCCGCTGCGATGCATTCCCAGTATCAGGATCGCCGAGCGGCGCGATGTGGCGAGCAACGGCTTGCCCCGAGCCACGTCGGCTTCCCCGGGCGGCTCCTGGTCGTGCAGGGAAACCTTTGAGCCAAGGGTACGGACAAACGCCGCGCGACAAGTTTTGAAAAAACGATCGAGCAATGGAAAAATCCGATTCGTATTAGAACGGTCTCGATCATACGGGTGTTCCCGCAATGGTCTCCCCCCTGAAAATGGGGGGAGACACTGCACGGTTTGCGATCGGAAAGGAATGCGACGAGACGCTCACCGGTCGCCGCCGAAACCTCACGCCTCAACCATTTTCGCCTTCATCGACGTATACGCACGGCCCCAGCAATGCGCCATGTGCTCGCCGATGGAGAGAGCCTTGGTGCGCAACGGCTCTGGCAGCGTCGCCTCCACGGCGGGAACCCACAGGTCTCGCCAGCGGTCGAAATGCGCCTGGGTCATCTGCAGCTTGAGGTGGGGCGGAAACGGCGCGGCCGTGTAACGATCTGTGCCGATCAGCGCGTTGGACCAGAAGTCGTCCATGGTCGCCAGATGGGCATCCCAGTCCTTGATCACGCCCTTGAAAATCGGCCCGATCAGGTCGTCAGCCGCCGCCTTGTCGTAGAACGTCCTCACGCAATTGCGAATATCTGCTTCGTAGTCTCGCGTCGGCTCGGTCGTCATGATGTCCTCCATGCCGTCACATTGGGGGAGTTGGATGGATAGGCCCATGATCTGGCTCAAGGCTCGGGTCATGGGGCCGCCTAAGGTGGCCGTGTTGCGGCTGTCATCGTTCATGACTATGCCTGTGGCGTGAAGCAGGCAGGCGCTCGCGCGACTTCCCGCGCGGATCGGCAGCCGTCGATCGCCATCGGCCTGCCAGGACGAGATCAAACCGTGACTGAGAACATCCCGTCTGTCGTCGCCCCTGTGCGCAATACGGTACGAGCCCTGCTGCTGGGGCATCGCATCGAAACCGCCGGGCTCGAGCGGCCCGACATGATCAATGCAAACCCGCTGACCTTCCACGTCGCCTCGGGCAAGGTCGCGCTCTATCGCTTCGGTGTAGCCGTGCTGGCCGGCCTCTCGCCCGTCGAGGAAGAGCATTTCCTGATGCGGCTCGACGGCAGGGTTGCCGGCAAGCGCGCGCAGGTGGATGACGAGACCGCAATTGTCGAAAGCGGCAGCCGGGTCGAGGACAAGATCCCGCCCGGCGGCCCCATCCAGCTCATCGACCTCTCGAACGAGCGCTTCCTTGTGGTCGCCGACGTGCTCGCCAAGACCGTCGCGCTCGCCCGCGACGAACGCGAGGTCAATGCCGTGTTCGATACGATCGAACCCTTCGCGGTCCTGCTCGCCGAAAAGGGCGTGATCGGCTTTCCCCGCCGCAGCATGCTCCAGCTCATCGGCAAGGCCCTCCTGGTGCAGCATCGCGTCTCCGGCCGCGTGGCCATTAACGAAAAGCCGGATGTCCTTTGGGATAGGCCCGATCTCGACCGGCTCTATGCGCGCCTCGAAGACGAATACGAGTTGAAGGAACGCGATCAGGCCTTGCAGCGAAAGCTCGATGTGATCGTCGAAACCGCCCGCGCCATGACAGATATCCTGGACACAAACCGCTCGACACGGCTGGAACTGACCATCGTCGGGCTGATCCTGTTCGAGTTGCTGATCGGATTCTACCAGGTGTTCATGAGCCTGACGCATTGACGATGCGCGCGTGACGGCGGTGAGGCTTGCACGAAGCTTTCGATGGCATTTGCCAGAGCTCCGCGCAGCGCCCGACCTCTGGCATGGCCCGTCAAACTCCGCCATATTGTCAAGCTTGGAGGAGCGCTGCGGCCCAGACCTGCTCCCGTCACAACCCGTCGGAGCATGGACATGAACGTGGTGCAAAGCACGGCCGGGGCGGCGCTCCGGCGGGCCATCGAATTTATTCGCACGCCCCGTTTCCTGCCGCTGACGGCCTCTGCCGCCGTGGCACTCACCTGCGGCCTCGCGCTCCTGCTGGTGCAGGGCGCTCATCCGCTGCTGGTCGCGTGCTTCCTCCTGTCCCTCGCGCTCGTTGTCGTCGGCGTGAACGACATGCTGCAGACCACGCATTCGATCCTGCGCAATTACCCGATCGCCGCGCATCTGCGTTTCATGTTCGAGGACATCCGGCCGGCGATCCGCCAGTATTTCTTCGAGGACGACAAGAGCGGCACGCCCTTCAGCCGCGACAAGCGCGCCATCGTCTACCAGCGCCCCAAGAGCGCCCTGGACAAAAGGCCCTTCGGGACGAGCTACGACGTCTATGCCGAGGGGTTCGAATGGATCACGCATTCCATGATGCCGGCGGCGGTTCCCGTCGCTGATGTGCGCACGCAGGTCGGTGGCTTCGATGGCTGCCAGGCCTATGCGATGTCGCTCTTCAGCATCTCGGCCATGAGTTTCGGCGCGCTCAGCGCCAATGCGATCCGCGCGTTGAACAAGGGCGCGCGCATCGGCGGTTTCGCGCATGACACCGGCGAGGGCGGCTTCAGTTCGCACCACGCGGAATTCGGCGGCGACATCATCTGGGAACTCGGCTCCGGCTATTTCGGCGCGCGCAATGCCGACGGGACATTCTCGGCCGAACGCTTTGCCGGGGCCGCCGTCAACGAGCAGATCAAGATGATTGAGGTCAAACTGAGCCAGGGCGCCAAGCCCGGCCACGGCGGCGTGCTGCCGGCCTCGAAAGTCAGCGCGGAGATCGCCGCGACGCGTGGCGTGCCCATGGGCGTGGATTGTGTTTCGCCCGCCGGGCATTCCGCCTTTTCGACACCCGTCGGCTTACTGAAGTTCGTCGCGACGTTGCGGAACCTGTCGGGTGGCAAGCCGACGGGATTCAAGCTCTGCGTCGGGCATGAATGGGAATTCCTCGCCATCTGCAAGGCGATGCGGGAGACCGGAATCTATCCCGACTTCATCGTCGTGGATGGCAAGGAAGGCGGCACGGGCGCCGCGCCCATGGAGTTCATCGACCACCTCGGCAAGCCGCTGCGCGAAGGGCTCACCTTCGTGAACAACGCCCTGATCGGGATCGACGCCCGCCACCGCGTCAAGCTCGGCGCCAGCGGGAAGATCGCAACGGCCTTCGACATGGTGCGCGCGATCACACTGGGAGCCGACTGGTGCAATTCAGCGCGCGGCTTCATGTTCGCACTCGGCTGCATCCAGTCGCAGTCCTGCCATACCGACCGATGCCCCACCGGCGTCGCGACGCAGGATCCCGCACGTCAGCGAGGACTTGTTGTGCACGACAAGGCGGAGAGAGTGGCGCACTACCACAAGGCGACGCTTGAATCCCTGGCGGAACTCACCGCCGCCGCAGGCCTGACCCACCCCGCGCAATTCACCAGACGCCACATCCAGCGCCGCGTGTCGCAACGCGAGATCGCCAGCTTCGCGGACATCTATCCCGTCCTCGAAGCCGGCGCGCTCCTCACCCACCCCGAGGAGACGCCCTATGCGCGGGCCTGGGCCGTGGCCGATCCGCACAGCTTCCTTCCGCGCGATTGACCGTTACTGCGCGCTCATTGCGCTCGCGTCCTGCGCCCTGACGACCGGCGGCGGGTTCCACCGGCCGTTCAATACCTCATCCTTCGGGCTGTACATGCGCATGGTGAGGTTGAATCCTCCCTTGGGCGAGGGCAGCCAATTCGCCTCCTTGGTCTTGCCGGGGCTCTCGTTCTGGAAATATAGGTCCAGCGATCCGTCGGCGTTGTACTTGAACGGCATCCATGAGCTGACCGCTTGCCGCTCGAGGCTGTTGGGATAAGCGTTCCCCGCCGGATCGTACATGGTGATGGACCAGAAGGCGTTCACAGGCGGCATGGCGCCTTTTTCGAAGCGGATCGTGTATTTATTCGCACCATCCAGCGGCTTGCCGGACTCGTCAGCAAGATTCAACGGGTAGATCGCATCTTCCGGCAGGTTCGCGCCCAAGCCCAGGCGCGAGACGATGGCCCGCTTGAGATAGTAATTGCCGTAGACGCCCATCGTATCGGTATTCATCGACCAGCCGTTGACGACGCGCGCGATCGTCGGAAGCTTCCAGTCCATCAGCTTCTGCGCATCTTCAGGAACCGTATCGAGCGCCCGCGCGATGATCGGATCGACCTTCGCGATGTCGAAGGGCTTGCCCGGCGCGATGCCTAGCTTTTGCATCTGTGCAAGGATCGGCTGGTCGGTGAGATGCGGCGGCTGCTGCCCCATCAGCTCCGCCGCATAGGCGAAAAACCGTCCGACCGGCATGGTATCGACCTGCTCGCGAGGCGAGGTCTTCATGTCGACTGAAGGGTCCACTTTGAGTTCGACAGGCTTGCGCGTCTGTCCCCATTCGGAAAGCGGAGTGATCTCGAAGCCCGCCTGGATTTTACGCACCGCCTCGTAGTCAGCGGGACCGTCGGTCTTGGTGCGCCCGATGATCCAGACATAAGGCGTCGGCGCATCGATGCGCTGGACGTCCTTCGGCAGCCTGAATTCGTCACTGACGCGTTCGCGCAGATCCGGTCTCCAGCCGGGCGGCGTCACGAGGAAGTTTCCGGCCTGTGTTCCGGTCGTACGCCAGCCGGGAGATGCGAACACATCGGTCCACATGTCGAGCATCGGCAGAAGATAATAGCGCCCCGCGGTATCGGGGACCGAGACGACGACCGGCTCCTTCAGCAAGTCCAAATACGCGATCGAATAGAGCGTGTCGTAATTCGTCCGAACCACGGACGTGTCGCTCGCCGGAGGATAGGCCGGGACATTGTGAAAGACATTCATGGGTCCCCTGCCAGGAACCTTGTCCGTATTCGTCAGCTGCTTGCGCGTCAGGTCCATCGTGACGAGCGGATACAGATAGACATAGGCATCCACGCCGATCGAGTGAGCCTGCTCCTCCGTGAGCTTCGGAGCCGCGCCTTGCGCGACGGCCCCCTGCGCGTTGATGGATGCGATGAGGGTTCCGACTGCAAGTATCCCTGCTGTGTGCCTCATGTTCAGCCTCCTGTCTGGCAGGTTCGCACCCGGCGCAAAGCAAAAGCTCACACGGGGGCATTTCGCAAGAAGTCCAAAATACTATTGAGATTTCGGGCTTTCTCACAAGCGGAACGTAAGGCATCTCGGAAGTCGGCTTATTATCGTACCAAGCGGAAAGATTGGCTTCATTTCGGCGCAAGCTTGCCGGCGGCGGCCTTCAACTGCCCCGCGAGTTGCCCGACGGATGGATCGTCGGGGAGCAGCATGCGAAGACGATCCGCAAGGGGAAGCGCTCTCCCGATATCGCCGGCACGCATGGCGCTCTGCAACAATTTGCCGAGAACCTGCATGTCTGAAGGGCTGGCCTCGAGCGCCTTTTCCAGAATCCCCGCCGCCTCGGCCGCACGTCCCGTCGATTCCAGCGCAACCGCGTAAACATAGGCGTAGCGTGGCTGCGTAGGTTCGAGTTCCGAGGCCCGCCTGAGTGCCTCGAGTGCCTCCGGGTAGCGCTTGGCCCGGATCAGCGCCAGCCCCAGCGCGTGACGGGGCCCTGCTGCGCGTGGATCGATCGAAATGGTCTGGCGCAGAAGAAGCTCGGCCTCCGCTTCGCGGCCGAGCGTGCGGTATAGATCCGCCAGATCGACGCGCGGCGCCACCGCGAAGGCCAGGTTCAGCGCCGCGAGATACTCCTGCTCGGCCTCCGCCATCCGGCCCTGCCGCGCGAAGAATTGGCCGAGATTCGAACGGCTTTCAGCCCGGTCCGCGTTGAAGCGTTCGGCAGCGACATATTCGGCGGCGGCACCCGCGAATGCCCGCCGCTCGGCATCGCTGGCGGTTGCGGGCGGCCCCTCAGCCAGTGTCACGGCCGCCTGAAGTCGCACGGCCCGCACCGGATCGACCAGGCCCGCGCTGCCCCGCCGCCAGCGCTGTTCTTGCGGCAGTGTGCGGAGCCCTCCAAGAGCCGCGACCCGAACCATCGGATCGGGGTCTGACAATCCGCGCACCATGGCGGCCTCGACCTCGACAGACGGCCTGTTTTCCAACATCAGCAGCGCGGTCCCGCGCGCAATGGCGGGCGCCTGGGAGTCCTTCGCCACCTGCAAGAGCAACGCCCGCGCCTCGGGTTGGCCGCTGGCGGCGGCATGGAACGCTGCGGCGTAGGTCTGCCCCCCCTTGCGGACAGGGCCATGCCAGCGCTCGACCGCCCCTGCGGCCCACGCAGCAGGCTTGTCGCGATGGCAGTCGTTGCACGCATTCGGTGTGCCCAGCGACATCGAGAGATCGGGTCGCGGGATGCGGAAACCATGATCGTGACGGGGATCGACCACCATGTAGGTGCGCGAGGGCATGTGACAGGAGACGCAGTCCGGTTGCCCCGCACCGGTCGCGTGCCCAGTATGGCCCGCCGCCGCGAATTTCTGCGGCATATGGCATTGCGAGCAGACCTCGCTTCCATCCGCCTTGAGCTTACCGCCATGCGGATCGTGGCAATCGCTGCACACGACGCCCTTCGCGTGCATCTTGCTCTGCAGGAAGGAGGCGTAGTTGAACACCTCGTCGCGCATCTGCCCGTCTGCCTCGAAGAGGTCGGGCGTCAGGAACGACGGCCTGTAGAAGTCGGCCAGGGGCTTGCCGGGCTGCCACCCTTCCGCGAACTGGCCGCGCCGTGAATGGCAGGTGCCGCAGGTCTCCACCTCGTCGCCGACGGGGCGCGACACGCCATGTGCGGGGCTGCCGGTTGCTGGATCAGGTGTCCAGTCCGGCGCGGGACGTTTGGCGGCGACGCTGGCGAACCCCTTTGTCGAAAGGTCCCCGCTCCGCCCGCCCTTCGCCCATGCCACATGCCCCGCGCCCGGCCCATGGCAGCTTTCGCAGCCGACGCTGATCTCCGAGTAGGTCGTGGAGAACCGGTTCGCAGCAGCGTCATATCCCTTGCGAACAGCAGTCGAGTGACAGTCGGCGCACATAAAGTTCCAGTTCTGCTGAGCGCCCGTCCAGTGCAGCGCGTCGCCCGGAGGGATCGCCTCATCCGGGTAAAGATGAATCCAGCGCTGCCCGCCCGCGTCTTTCGTGCGCGTGTCCCATGCGTAGGGCAGAACCTGCATGCGGCCATCCGGAAGCGTCGTCAGATATTGCTGCAAGGGCTCGACGCCGAACGTGTAGTCGACGGCGAAATCGGCGGACTTCCCATCCTTGCCTTCCGTCTGGACAAAGAATGCACCGTCCTTGCTGGAGAACCGCGCCTGCGAACCGAAATGCTCGGCGCGGGTCTCGCCGAAATTTCCGAGAACCGAACCCGTCGTCGCCGGCTGCATCGCGCGTGCGTGCTGGGACTTGGCCCACGCCGCACCCTCCACGGCATGACATCCGGCGCAAGCTGTAGATCCTGCGTAGCCGGGCGCAGCGTCGCGCGTAAGCGTGCCGACCGCTGGGGCGCGGACAGACGAGACTTGCCCGTGCACAACGCCTGCCGCCAGAACACCGCCTGCGCACAGCAACGCCAGCGCAAGAGCCTTCGTTCGGGACAGCCCGGACTGCGGGTCCGACGCGGTTCGCTCGCTTAGCGACACGGGCATGCAGACTTCCCCCAAATCCGGCAGCTTCGGACGACTTTCACGCAAATAAGTTCGAATACGTACGTAATTCTAGTAGCTTAAAAATCACATGCCGATGCAATAAGCTTCCTTTGCAGCTGCACCTATAGTGTCCCGGAAGGAAGCCTGCTTCAATAACTTATTCGACTTGAACGATCGTATGGGGACGAGGCATGACCCGACTACAAAATGGCAAGCGGCTCACTGCAATCTGCGTTATCGCGGCAGGACTTGCCCTGGCCTGCCTGCGCCCTGCCCTCGCAGCCGACGTGCCTTTGCCTCAACAATTCACAGAGGTGACGCCCGCCTCCGAGTGGTCGTTCCGGATAACGCCCTATGGCTGGTTTCCGTCGATGAAGGGCACGCAGACCGTCAAGGGCCGAAGCGCCAATGTCGACGCGACCTTCATCGACATTCTCCAGAAGAGCGACACGCTTGTTGGCCTCATGGCCGATTTTGAAGCCCGCAACGGCCGTTTTTCGCTGTTCTCAAACGCGGTCTGGACCAAGGTGGGCCTAGACGCCGGGACCACGCGGACCCGCTCTCCCGCTCCCGGCATCGCCGGAACGGTAGGCGCTTCGCTGGGCATAAATTACCAGATGGCCATCGTTGAACTCGGCGCCACCTACGAAGTGGCGCGGTCGGGTGCACTGGCCGTCGACGTTCTCGCAGGCGGTCGCTACTGGTACCAGAAAGCCGACCTGTCCCTCGATCTTGCAGGCACGATCGATCAGGGCGGCCTCGTGGTCTCCGGCACGAAGGCCATCTCTCGTTCAGGAGCTATCGACTGGCTCGATCCGCTGGTCGGCATGCGCCTGCGCTACGCGGCTGCGCCCGGCCACGACCTGTTTCTTCGTGGCGACATAGGCGGCTTCGGCGCAGCCAGCAAATTCTCATGGCAGGCGATCGGTGGCTACAGTTTCGACTTTGCCGTCCGCAACAGCGTCACCTGGTCGGGCATTATCGGATACCGCGCACTTTATGTCGATTATGCGAGAGGCTCCGGCCAGACGCTCTATCAATTCGACGTGCTGCAACATGGGCCCGTCGTGGGATTGAGCGCTCGCTTCTGAACGATATGCTTCGGCGACGGCTGCTCTATTAAGAAGACGCGCCCCCAATCCGTGCGCAAACGGACAAACCGGAGCTCGGACTATGTCACCGGCGCCCTTGATTGAAATCAATGAGATGACAGAGCGGGCTTGTGAGCCCGAGCTACGTTGCCTTGCTCGTTTGCGTACAGATGTTCACCTCGACGGATACGACACGACCCGCACGTGAGCGCTGACGCTCGCATGCAAGCATTTGCCGTCATATCCGTACCGAGCAGCCATTCACGGCTGGGAAGCGTGCATGTCGCATGCCTGCGGCCTATGCTCGCCAAACTGTCCAGGTATCCGAGCCCGAGGGCGTATCATCCGGGAATAGTTCATGAGTACGTGTTTTTTCCACATCGTCACACCCGAGCGCGTGATCTCCGACCGCGACGGCCTGGCAATCGGAACCAGACAAGAAGTGCTCGACGCAAGCCGGGAACTGGCGACCGGCCTTGTGCAAAAGTTCGGACCAAGCCGGCACATCCTCGACACCTACGTCCATGTGACGGACGAGCGCGGCTCTACAGTGCTTGTTGAGACGGTAGGCGACTTGAGCCCGCATGGAACCGGCGAACGAGAGACGAAGCCACGCAACCGCAGGCTCCAGTAAACAGCGCATTTTGCTCGCGTGCGATCGCACGCCGCCGGACTTGAACGCGGAGCACAAACGGCAGGCGAACCATCGCGCTCGCCCCGCTGCATGGAAAATCACGATTCGTGGAGACGATCATGACAATCGCAGCTTCGCCCCGGACGGCCACGCATGCAGTACGTAAGCACGAAAAATACGAGCGCCTTTTGGCAGCTGCCAAATCGCTCCCGGTGCTGAAAGTTGCTGTCGCCTATCCCTGCGACGCGGCTTCCTTGAGTGCGGTGTTCGAGGCCGCGGAGCTTGGCCTCATCAAACCGATCCTCGTTGGGCCGTCCGAAAAGATCCAAGCAGTCGCAAAGGCGCTCAACAAGGATGCCTCCGCGCTCCGCATCGTCGAAGCACCTCACAGCCATGCCGCTGCAGCAGCAGCGGTCGATCTCATCCGGTCGGGCGGCGCAGAGGCTCTGATGAAGGGAAGCCTGCACACCGACGAACTCATGAGTGCTGTCGTTCGCCGCGAAGGCGGCCTGCGCACGATTCGCCGAATCAGCCATTGCTTCGTTATGGACGTGCCCGGTCATGAAGGCCCGCTCATCATAACTGACGCGGCCGTCAACATTGCACCGACGTTGGAGGACAAGGTCCACATCGTCCAGAACGCGATCGATCTTGCCCGAGCGCTGCATATCGATCCCGTCCGGGTCGCGATCCTGTCCGCGATGGAGATCGTCAATCCCAAGGTGCCCTCTACCATCGAGGCCGCGGCGCTCTGCAAGATGGCCGACCGGGGGCAGATCACAGGCGGCATCCTGGACGGTCCGCTCGCGTTGGACAATGCGATCGACCTCGGCGCTGCGCGCATCAAGAAAATACAATCGCCCGTGGCCGGGCAGGCCAATGTTCTGGTCGTTCCCGATCTGGAAGCCGGGAACCTGCTCGCGAAAAGCCTCACGTTCCTGGCCGACGCGGATGCCGCCGGGATCGTACTCGGCGCGCGCGTGCCCATCATCCTCACAAGCCGGGCCGACTCGAACATCACGCGGCTGGCCTCCTGTGCGGTCGCCTCCCTCGTCGCGGAGGCACAACGCACGCAGCTCGCAAGCCCGAAGGTGTAAGCCATGACACCCGTCTTCATCGTCCTGAATGCAGGGTCGTCGAGCCTGAAGTTCCAGATCTTCGACGCCCAGAACGCGATGGATCCGTGCGTGATTTTCAAGGGGCTTTTCGAAGGCCTCGGGAGCGCCGCGCGTTTCTTGGTCAGGGACGGTGCTGGGAAGACACTGGACGAAACGTCTTGGGCCTCAGATGAGAAGTTGGGGCAGGAGGGCGCGGTGATGCACCTCGTCTCATGGCTTCGTGCGCACAGGAATGGGCGCGAGCTCGTGGCCGTCGGGCACCGGGTCGTCCACGGCGGCGAAACCTTTACCGGGCCGGTTCTGGTCGATGAATCCGTATTGTCGTCTCTCGACACTCTCATCCCGCTCGCGCCATTGCATCAGCCGCACAACCTGGCGCCGATCAGGATCGTGCACCGACGGCTTCCCTCCATCCCGCAAGTCGCCTGCTTCGATACGGCGTTTCATCGAACACAGCCCGATGTCGCAACCATGTTCGCGATTCCGAAGGACATGCGCGACAGGGGTGTGCGGCGCTATGGATTTCACGGCCTCTCCTACGAATACATCGCCTCGCGCCTCGCGGACACCGATCCGCGGCTCGCGAGCGGCAGGGTGATCGTCGCGCATCTGGGAAACGGCGCCAGCCTCTGCGCTCTAAACAAGGGCGTCAGCATCGCCACCACCATGGGGTTTTCCGCCCTGGATGGTCTTCCGATGGGAACGCGATGCGGGTCGATCGATGCCGGCGCGATCTTCTACATGCTGCGCGAGATGAAGCTCACGCCCGCGGAAGCCGAGAACATTCTCTACACCAGATCCGGGTTGCTCGGAGTGTCCGGCCTGTCGAACGACATGCGGACCCTGCGAGCCAATGCCGCTGAAAAGGCTGATGCGAGGCGCGCGATCGATCTGTTCGTCTATCGCATCACACGCGAAATCGGCTCGCTGACGGCGGCACTCGGGGGGCTTGATGCTCTCGTCTTTACAGGTGGCATAGGTGAGAACGACGTCGCGACACGCGCCGAAGTGATCGCCGCGCTCTCCTGGGCAGGCCTGACGCTGGACGAGTCCGCCAACGTGGCCGGGGAACGGCTGATCTCGACCCGCTCCGACGTGACGGCTTGGGTCATTCCGACCAACGAAGAAGTCGTGATCGCACGGCAGATCCGCAGCGTCATGGGGGCGGCCACACAGCTTACGGCGTGAAACCCTGCAAAGCGGACATATACGACAAGGGGGATTTCCCTCCATCATGCAGTCGGAGGGAAGGTCCGGGCGCCCGCAAGCGGAGAACTGCCAAGCTTGCGGCTGTGCTGCCTGGTTTCAGCCGAAGGTCGCGGACCTGCCAGGTTGCCACGGCCCTCCCTGCTGGAATAACGTCTATCCTCAGGGGTGGGGACGGCTAGGCTACAGGCGCGCACAGCAATGTCTGACGCATTACGAATTGCGCACGGCGCCTTCGGCCGGGTGGCCCTGCTGGACATGGACCGGAGCCTCGTCCGGCATGCGCATCCACATTGCCATGTGCTCCTGAAGGTCGATGGCGACGACACCCAGTTCCTCGTGAGCGACACGGTCGTGTCCTTGACGAATGATCTGGCCGTGTTCATCAACGCATGGGAACCGCATGCCTATGTGCACGATCCCAGGCGCGAGAACGCCTTGATCCTGGCTCTTTACATAGAACCCGACTGGCTGCGCGCATTTCGTCCCAACTGGTCGGCAAGCGGCGCGCCTGGTTTCTTTGAGCAATCCGGCGGGGAGACGACAGCGCACATCCGCAAGCTCGTCCTCGATCTTGCGGCGGAAATGGTCCACGAACCCGGCGCGAAAACCCATCAGGAGCGGCTGCTTTCGGAACTCATGCTCGCGGTGATCGAGCGCTTCACACCGTGGCGAACGGTGGGCTCGTCCCTGCGCGAGCTTTCGCGCACGAGCGCAGTCGATTGGCGGGTGCGCCGGGCCATCTCGCTCATGCGAAACGATCCGTCCGCGAAGCTCAGCATCGAGGATCTGGCACGCGAAGCCGGCATGTCCCGCGCGCATTTCTTCCGAATCTTCGAGGGATCGACAGGCGTCACCCCGCATGTCTTCCTGAATGTCCTGAAGGTCGAACTCGCCGTGGGGGCGCTCATTTCGACCGACGAGACGCTCGGCGCGATCGGCGACCGTCTCGGCTTCACCGCACAGGCCCATTTCACGCGCTTCTTTCGCGACCATTGCAGTGTCGCGCCGAGCGAATTCCGGGCGACGGCCAGACTGGGCAGTTGAACGTCAGGCGGGGGAGCCACGCTTTTTGAGACTTTTCGGTAAATGGCGAGACCGCTCGGTCTGGCGCTGGCCGTAGACACGAAGCACATTCTCGTCAGACGCCGAAAACGAGCGTCACCGGGAGAAACGCACGTGCGAGCCGAACGCGTTGCATGGACAGGCCAGTCGTTACCGCGCGTCGAGGATGCCGCGCTGCTCTCCGGACGTGGCCGCTTCGTCGATGATCTCGGCGTTCGCCCGGGCACGCTTCATGCGGCCATTCTCCGTTCTTCACATGCGCACGCCGACGTTCTCGGCATCGAGACCAAAGCGGCAGCTGCCTTGCCCGGCATCGTCGCCATCATCACAGGCAAGGACGTTGCCGCCCTGACGACGCCGATGGTGGCGGGCCTCAAGATCTCCGCGGAAAACTGGCCGATGGCGGTCGACCGCGTCCGCTACGTGGGCGAGCCCGTCGCCATTGCCGTTGCGCAAACCCGCTATCTCGCAGAAGACGCGCTCGACCTGATCGAGGTCGCCTATTCCCCACGGCGTCCTGTCGTCGATCCCCTGGATAGCATCGAGCCGAGCGCTCCAGTCCTGCACGACGGCATCGGCTCCAACCTCGTCAGCGACCGCCATTTCCGTTACGGCGACCCGGAGCGCGCCTTCACGGAGGCTCATCGCACCGTCGAGATCTCGATCCGCTATCCCCGCAACACCGGCGCGCCGATGGAAACCTTCGGCGTGGTCGCCGAATACGATCCGCATGAGGATGCCTATGACATTCTCGCTAATTTCCAGGGACCTTTCAGTATTCATGCCGTGATGGCGCGTGCGCTCAAGGTGCCCGGCAACCGGCTGCGGATGCGCATGCCGCCCGACTCCGGCGGCAGTTTCGGCGTCAAGCAGGGCGTCGCGCCTTACGCGATCCTGATGGGCATTGCAGCACGCATCAGCGGGCGTCCCGTCAAGTGGATCGAGGACAGGCTCGAGCATCTGATCGCCGCCACGTCCTCGACAAATCGCACCACAACGCTGAAGGCCGCTGTCGCGCAGGACGGCCGCGTGACGGCGCTGGACTGGGACCAGCTCGAGGATTGCGGCGCCTACCCGCGCGCGCCAGAACCCGCCACGCTGTACCGGATGCACGGCAACATGACCGGCGCCTATGACGTCAGGAATGTCGCGATCCGCAATCGCATCGCGCTTACCAACAAGGCGCCGACGGGGCTCGTTCGGGGCTTCGGCGGCCCGCAGGTTTATTTTGCGCTCGAGCGATTGATGCAGCGCATCGCAATCGAACTGGATCTCGATCCGCTCGACGTCATACGCCGCAATCTCATTCGGAAGGACGCTTTTCCCTATCGCAGCGCGTCGGGCTCGCTCTACGATTCCGGCGATTACCAGCAAGCAATGGAAACGGCGCTCGGCGATGGCCGTCTGGCGGATCTTCTGAGGCGCCGCGACGAGGCCCGCCGCGCGGGCAAGCTCTATGGCATCGGCTTCGCTGCCATCGTCGAGCCCAGCGTCTCCAACATGGGCTATATAACCACGGTTCTCACTGCGGCGGAACGCGCCAAGGCGGGCCCGAAGAACGGTGCGCAGGCGACGGCGACCGTGTCGATCGATCCCGTCGGATCGGTGAGCGTGCACGTTGCATCGACCCCGCAGGGCCAGGGCCACCGCACGGTGCTTGCGCAGGTCGTCGCCGACGTGTTCGGCCTCACGCCCGATGCCATTCGCGTCGTGACCGACCTCGATACCGGCAAGGATGCCTGGTCTATTGCCTCGGGCAATTATTCGAGCCGCTTCGCAGCCGCTGTCGCGGGCACGGCGCATCTGGCCGCCACGCGCCTGCGCGATCGGCTGACACAGGTCGCGGCCGCGCAACTGGGTGGTGCGCCCGGCGAGATCACCTTCGCGGCCGGCAAGGTCGGCAACGGGGGTGATGAACGCGGCATGCCCTTCGCGCGCCTCGCAGGTCTCGCACATTGGTCTCCCGCCCTCATTCCTGATGGCGTGGGTCCGACGCTGCGCGAGACCGCCTTCTGGAGCCCGCCCGAACTGACCGCCCCCACGCCCGGCGACGAAGTCAACTCGTCGCTGTGCCACAGCTTCATTTTCGATATGTGCGGCATCGAGATCGACCGCATGAGCGGGCACGTGCGGATCGATCGCTACATCACGATGCACGATTGCGGCCGCGTTCTCCATCCGGGCATGGTGGAGGGACAGATCCGTGGCGGCTTCGCGCAGGCACTCGGCGCAACCCTCCTGGAAGAGCTCGCTTATGCCGAGGACGGGAATTTCCTGACCGGCACATTCGCGGACTATCTGCTCCCCACCGCGACAGAGACGCCCGATATCGAGATCATGCATATCGAGACGCCCTCGCCCTTCACGCCCCTCGGCGCCAAGGGCGTCGGGGAAGGCAATTGCATGTCGACGCCCGTGTGCATTGCCAATGCGGTCGCGGACGCCCTCGGCGTTTCCGACATCACGTTGCCGCTGAAACCAGCGGCGCTCAAGGCGATGTTCGCGGGCGAGGAGCGGGGCCCACCGGCCAATTCCGCGCCGCAGGCGCCAAAGCCACGACCCGGTGACCGGACGCTACGCGCAAGCGGCGAGGCACGCGTCGCAGCGCCGCCACAGGCCGTGTGGGACATCCTGCTCGACGTCGACGTGCTGGCCTCCATCATTCCCGGCTGCCATGGGGTACAGAAGCTGTCTCCCACCCATTTCAAGGCGGATGTCACGCTCGGCGTCGGCCCCGTGAAGGGACGCTACAAGGCCGAGATCGAATTGTCGGACCTCGACCCGCCGCGCAGCACCGTCCTGACCGGATCCGTCGTCGGCGCGCTCGGCACAGGCGCCGGCTCCGGCCGCGTCACCCTCACTCCCGACGAGAAGGGTGGAACGCTTATTTCCTACAACTACGAGGCAGCTGTAGGTGGGAAAGTCGCAGCCATCGGCGGCCGTCTGCTCGACGGTGCCGCACGCGCCATCATCGGGCAGTTCTTCGCGGCACTCGCACGACGCGCTGCGCCCGGCGGTCCCGGCTGGCTCGCACGGCTCTTCGGGAGGCGCGCATGAAACCCGCTGCCTTCGACTATATCCGCGCAGCAACGCTGGAGGAGGCCCTCGCAGGGCTCGCTCAACACGGCGCAGAGGCCCGCATCATGGCGGGCGGACAATCGCTGATGCCCATGCTCAACATGCGGCTCGCCAAACCCGCCGTGCTCATCGATATCATGGGGCTGCCCGGCCTGCGTGACGTGAAGCGCGAAGGCGACATGATCCTTGTTCCCGCCGGTGTGCGACAGGCGCAGCTGCTCGCCCGTCCTGCGCTTCGTGCGGAGCAACCGCTGCTGGCGGCCGCCCTGCCCTGGCTCGGCCATTACCAGACCCGCGCACGTGGCACGATCTGCGGTTCGGCCGCGCATGCCGACCCGAGCGCAGAAGTGCCGCTCTGCCTGATCGCGCTTGAGGGCGAGATTCGCCTTCGCTCCAAGCGGCGCAGCCGCGTGGTCCAGGCAGCGGAGTTTTTCACCGGGATGATGACGACCGCCAAGGCTGACGACGAACTGATCGAGGCCGTCGCCTTCCCCACGGCACGCGCGGGAACCGGCTACGCCTTCGAGGAAGTCGCACGCCGCCAGGGCGATTTCGCGATCGTCGGCTGCGCGGCGGTGGTGGATGAGACGCAAATGCATCTCGCCGTGGCCGGTGTCGCAGACATGCCCGAGCGCCGGTCGTGGCCGCTGCTCGAAGGCTCCGCGCTCGACGACGCCCTGAACGCCTTTGCCTGGGAGCTCGACGCACGCGAGGACATTCACGCCACCGCGCGTTACCGCCGCGACCTCGTTCGTGACCTTGGACGCAAGATGATCGTGGAGGCCAAGTCATGCCGCTCCTAAGCGCTCATGCGCGCCACACCGTCAGCTTCCTGCTCAACGGAACGTCCGTGCAGGTTGAAACGGACACGCGGCTGCTGGTGACCGATGCGCTGCGCCATTCGCTCGGCGTGACCGGCACGCATGTGGGCTGCGAGCACGGCGTGTGCGGCGCCTGCACCATCCTGATCGACGGTGCGCCCGCGCGCGCCTGCCTGACGCTCGCCGTCCAGCTTGAGGGGCATGACGTGCGCACGGTGGAAGGGCTCGCACCTGCGCCCGACCGGCTGAATGTGCTACAGGAAGCCTTCCGCCGGCATCACGCCCTGCAATGCGGCTTCTGCACGGCGGGCATTCTCATGTCGGCCGACGCCTTCTTGCGCGAGCAGCCGAACCCGTCCGAAGGTGAAATTCGCGAAGTGGTCGGCGGGCATCTCTGCCGTTGCACCGGCTACACGCCCATCGTCGCCGCCATCAAGGAAGCAGCTTCCATCATGCGGGAGATGAACGAACATGTTTGACCTGGGAACGAGCTTCGTCGCAAGCGTCGCGCGAGATCCCAACGCGGTCGCCATCGTCGACGAAGGCATCCGGCTCACCTACGCCGAATGGCTGGCGAAAATTTCATCGCTCGTCGCAGCATTCGACCGGCTGGAGCTAAGACCCGGCGATCATCTCGTCACCATGCTGCAAAACCGCTGGGAAGCAGCGACCCTCCATTGGGCCTGCCAGTTCGCGGGGCTCATCGTCACGCCCGTGAACTGGCGCGCAAAGCCTGACGAGATCGACTACGTGCTCGAGAATTCAGAGGCGAAGGCGCTGGCGTTCGAGGACGTCGCGGCGGAAGCAGTGGCGCAGAGCACCCTTGCCTCGAAGATTCGCTGCATCCCGGTCGGCAGCGCTGCTGGCGGCGACGTCTCCTTCGCGGCCCTGATCGCCGACCCTGCACCGACGGCCAGGCCGCGCGTGGATGCCGATGCCTGGTCGCTGATGCTCTACACCTCCGGCACGACGGCGAGGCCCAAGGGCGTACCACGCCGACATCGTGCGGAGCGCATGTCCGCCCTCGCCCATGTCGGCCAGAACCTGTATGCGCGCGGCGAGCGGACGCTGGGCGTGATGCCGCTCTATCACACCATGGGCGTGCGCTCGCTTCTGGCGATGTCGATGATCGGCGGCACCTTCGTCTGCCTTCCACGCTTTGACCCGGCGCGCGCGCTGGAGATCATCGAACAGGAGCGGATTACCAATCTCTACCTGGTGCCGACGCTCTATCACGACGTCGTCCATCACCCCCGCTTCGAGAAAACCGACACCTCCTCCGTCCGCAAGCTCGGCTTCGCGGGCGCTTCGATGACGGACGGTCTCCTGACAAAATTGACCGATGCGTTCCAGCCCGATTTGTTCGTCAATCATTACGGCTCATCGGAAATATACACCTTCACCATCGATCAGAATGCAGCGGCAAAGCCCGGCTCCGCCGGGCGCTCCGGGCTCAACCAATACATCCGCGTCGTGCCGCTCGGCGCTGCGACCCCGCATCAGGACGCGGCAAGCGGTGAGGAAGGCGAGATCGTTGCCCTCGCGTCCAGCGACGAGGCATTCGAGGGCTATTGGCGCCATCCGGACGCGACGGCGAAGTCCCTGCGCGACGGCTGGTATTTCACCGGCGACACAGGCTTCATGGATGCTGACGGCGACCTCTTCGTCACCGGCCGCGTCGACGACATGATCATCACCGGCGGCGAGAATGTCTCGCCGGTCGAGATCGAGAGCTGCCTCTCGCTGCATCCGGGCGTGCTGGAAGTCGCTGTGGTCGGCATTCCTGACGAACGTTGGGGCAAGATCGTGGTCGCCTTCGTCCAGCGCGCGGACGATGTCAGCGCGGAAGAACTCGACCAGCATTGCCGCACATCCGGACTGGCGAATTTCAAACGCCCGCGCCGCATCGAATTCGTCAAGGCCATCCCGAAATCCCCCGTTGGCAAGCTGCTGCGCCGGCAGCTCGTGGCGGGCGAATACGAACAAGAAGACCCGATCCGCGCCGCGTAATGCGACTCACTTCAACACGAGACGACAAGGCCAGACCATGACCTCCACGAATTCTACCTATGAAAATCTCGACGGCTTCCGTGTCGAAATCGATGCTGCTCGCGAACGCGCCGACATCATCCTTGACCGTGCGCCGATGAACACGGTCTCCATGCTTCAGCGCGAGCAGCTTCGGAAAGTCTTCGAGGCGCTCGACGAGGACGCCAGCGTGCGCATCATCGTGCTGCGCGCCGTCGGCCAGCATTTCTCGTCGGGCGGCTATATCCGCGGCTTTTTGGACGCGAGCCCCGAGCATGTGTCCAAGCTCGCCTGGAACATCGCCGCGCCTGCGCGCTGTTCCAAGCCGGTCATCGTCGCCAATCGCGGCTACACGTTCGGCGTCGGCTTCGAGATCTCGCTCGCCTGCGATTTCCGCATTGTCTCCGAAACCTGCTTCTACGCCTTGCCGGAACAGAAGCTCGGCCAGATCCCCGGCTCGGGCGGCTCCGCCCGCCTGCAGAAGATCGTCGGCATCACCCGCACCAAGGACATCGTGATGCGTTCGCGCCGCATCCCCGGCCCGCAAGCCTACGATTGGGGGATTGCCACCGAATGCGTTGCGGATGCCGACCTCGAAGCGGCCACCGACCGTCTCGTCGACGAGCTGCGCGCCTTCTCTCCGATTGCCCAGCGCACGGCCAAGAAGCTTCTCAACGACACGGAGGATGCATCGCTCTCCATCGCCATCGAACTCGAGGGGCATTGCTACAGCCGCCTTCGCCAGTCCGACGATTTCCGCGAGGGCGTCGAAGCCTTCCATGAAAAGCGCGCCCCGAAATTCAAGGGCAACTAGGCAAACCACCAAGCAAAAAAGCAAAACAGAGAGGAACGACCATGACCAGCAAACGCACACCCGCTTCCATTGCCGCAGGACTGCTCTGCGCGACGGCACTCGTCAGCAGCGCGAACGCGCAAACACCGATCAAGATCGGCGTCGTCACGCCGCTTTCGGGGACCTATGCCCCCATCGGCCAGCAGGTCCGCTGGGGACTGGAACTCGCCGCGCGCGACATCAACGCAGCCGGCGGCATCGCCGGCCGCAAGGTCGATCTCATCTTCGAGGACGAAGAAGCCAATCCGTCCGTCGCCGTGCAAAAGGCCGAGAAACTTTTCCAGGTGGAGAAGGTCGACTTCCTCACAGGCACCGTCAATTCGGGATCGACGCTCGCCGTCGCGCAACTCGCGGAACGCAACGCCAAACTCGCAGCCACGACCGTCTCCTTCGCGGATTCGATCACGACAGACAAATGCTCGCCCAACATGTTTCGCGTAAACGCGCGCGCCGAACAGCAATCGGTTGCGCTCGCGGCCTGGCTCGCAAAGGCGAAGCCGAATTCGAAGGTCTTCTATCTCGGCCCCGATTACGAGATGGGGCGTTCGACGGTGGCCGCCTTCAAGGCGAGCGCGGAAAAGAGCGGCGCCCAATCTTCGGGTGAAGTCTTCGCGCCTCTCGATTCAAAGGACTACACGCAATATTTCGGGCAGATCCGCGCGGCGCGTCCGCAGGTCGTCTACACGTCTGTCGCGGGCAACGACACTGTGCGCCTGTTCACGCAATTGCAGGACTTTGGCCTGCTCTCGAACCTCACCATCGTCGGCGCATCCGGGACCGTCACCTCGCAGAACATAAGTGCCATGGGGCAAGCGGCAGAGGGCTTTGCGACCGGCGTCGGTTATTCCACACAGATCGACTCGCCCGAGAACAAGAAGTTTGTGGAAGCCTTCCGCGCAGCCAACAAGGCTGACCCGGATCTTTACGGTGCCGACAGCTACGGCGTGCTCTTCGCATACAAGGCAGCTGTCGAGAAAGCAGGATCGACGGAAACCGACAAGGTGCGTGAAGCCTTGCGCGGCCTCACCTGGCAGACCCCGCAGGGTGCGAAGACCATTCGCGCGGGCGACCACCAGGCAATGCAGCCGATGTATGTCGTGCGCGTCACCAAGGGCAAGTTCGACATTGTCGACCAGGTCTCCGCCGAGCAGGCCATCGGGCCCGATCAGTGCACGCGCTTCTGAAGCCCGCGACACAAACCGTCGTCATGGGTGTGATCCCCATGGCGACGGCGCCCGCCCTCGGGGAGAAAATGGGATGACGGCCCTCGACTATCTGCAATTCGTTCTGGCACCACAGGTGCTGAACGGCCTGACGCTCGGCGTTGCCGTGATCCTGGTCGCGCTCGGTCTGACGATCATTTTCGGCCTGCTCGATGTCATCAACATGAGCCACGGCGAATTCTACGCCATCGGCGCCTATGCGGCGCTGGCGCTGGGCGCAGCGGGCATCAACTTCTGGCTCCTGCTCGTGCTCGTGCCGATTCTGATGTTGCCGCTGGGCATGTTCATAGAACGTGTCCTGATCCGCAAAGTGTTCGACAGCGGCGACCGGCATGTCACGACACTGCTCGTGACCTTCGGCCTCGGCCTGATCGTCGAGGATCTGCTGAAAGCTGGCTTTGGGCCGAACACCTTCCGGCCACCGACGCCGATCACCGGCGCGACCGAGATCCTTGGCATCATCCTTCCAAACTATCGCCTGTTCCTCATCGCCTTCGGCGCGGTGGTCGTTCTCGCCGTCGCCTATGTCGTCTATCGCACGCGACTCGGCGCGATGGTTCGCGCGGCCGCCTTCGATCGCAACATGGCGGCATCGCTCGGCGTGCCCGTGTCGCTCGTCTATGCCGGCACATTTGCCTTCGGCATTTCGCTCGCAGGGCTGGCGGGCGTGCTGCTTGCACCGATCTATTCGGTCTTTCCGACCATGGGCCGCGACTTCATCCTGCTGGCTTTCACGGTCGTGATCGTGGGCGGCATGGGCTCCATCTGGGGCGCTGTCGTCGCCGGGCTTCTTCTGACGCAGGTTCAGGCGCTCGCGAGCCTCGTCATCTCACCTGTGTGGACCGATCCGATCGTCTTCGGGACGATGGTCGCCTTCCTCGTCTTCAGGCCTCAGGGCATTTTCGGGAGGCTCGGTCATGCGTGATCGCCTGACACTCTCCATGCGCGCGAGCCATATTCTCGCGGCTGTCCTCGTTGCCGCCGCGCTCGCACTGGCTGCTTTCGGAGCTTCCGTCGGAGACACCTTTTACGTGAGGCTCGCCACCGAGGCCCTGATCGTCGCCGGGCTTGCGCTGTCCGTCGATCTGCTGCTCGGCTATTCTGGAGCGCTCTCGCTCGGCCAGGCCCTGTACTTCGGCATCGGCGCCTACACATCCGCGCTGGTGCTGATGAGCGTGCCCTCCTTCTGGCTCGCCATGGCCGCGGCCGGCGGCGCGACACTCGTCGCCTCGATCATCGGTGGGCTCATCGCGAACCGTGTTCGCGGCGTCTATTTTGCGCTGATCACATTCGGCATGGCGCAGGTGCTCGCGAAGGTCGTCTACAACACGCGCAGCCTCGGCGCGTCCGACGGCATGATCGGCATACCCGTGATCGACATCCAGCTCGGACCCTTCTCCGTCTCGGCCGGGAACCCGACAGGCTTCTTCCTGATCGTGCTCACGGTCATCATGGCCCTCTACGCGTTCACAGCCTATCTGCTCGAAACACCCTTCGGCCGCGTCCTCACGGCCATCAAGGCCAATGAACGGCGGGTGCCCTTCCTGGGTTATTCCGTCTGGACGGCGCGCATGTCGTGCTACGTGCTCGCAGCCCTGATCGCCGGATTTTCCGGCGCGCTCTATCCGATGCTGCGCGGTTTCGTCTCGCCGGAGCTGATGTTTTTCTCCACCTCCGGAAACGCAGTGATCTCGGTCATCCTCGGCGGCGTCGGAACCCTGATCGGGCCGATTTACGGCAGCGTTCTGCTGGTGGTCGTCAAGTCGATTGTCGGCAGCTGGACGGAGCATCATCTCATCGTCATCGGCCTGCTCTTCATGGCCTGCGTGATGTTCGCACCCAAGGGCCTGATCGGGCTGATACGCCCCGCTATCATCCGTGCGCTCGAAAGCCGCGCGAGGTCGAGGAATGGGGTCTCGAAACCCATTGCCCCCGCTCCTCCGCTCGCTGACCTCGCACCCCGGAGCGAAGAGCCATGAGCAGCGACATCATGCAGGTACGCGGCCTCAGCATCGCATTCGGCGGATTGAGAGCGGTCGACGACGTCACCTTCGACGTCGGCAAGCACCGCATCACAACAGTGATCGGTCCCAACGGCGCCGGCAAGTCGACGCTGTTCAACCTGATCAGCGGCGCGCTGACGCCCCACTCCGGACAGGTGATCATAGACGGCGTCGACATGACGGGGCTCGCACCCGAGCGCAGCAAAGCGGCGGGTCTCTCGCGGTCGTTCCAGATCACCAACCTGTTTCCGGAACTGACGGTGGCTGAAAACCTGCGTCTGGCCGCGCAAGTTCTGGAGCCCGTCTCTCGCGCATTCCTCCCCCTGCGCTATTCCACGCGCGCCCTCGCGAAGACCAACGAAATGCTTGAGCGCTTCAACATCAGCCATCGCCGGGATGAACTCGCCGGCAATCTCTCGCACGGCGACCAGCGTCGCCTCGAAATCGCGGTGTGCCTTGCCTCCGAACCCAAGATCCTTCTGCTGGACGAACCGACGCAAGGCATGAGCCATGCGGACACGGCCGACACAGCCGCGCTCGTCCGATCCCTTACCGAAGACGTCACCGTCCTGCTCATCGAACACGACATCGGCCTCGTAATGGAATTGTCCGACCACGTGATCGTCATGCACCAGGGCCGGAGGCTTGCCGAAGGTCCTCCGCAAACCGTGCGCGCCGACCCCGCCGTCCAAGCCGCCTATTTCGGACACGCCTGACATGCTGACGATCAACGACCTGCACAGCCATTACGGCACAAGCCATATCATCCAGGGCATCGGCCTCACCGCGGCGCCCGGCGAAGTGATCGGCATCTTCGGGCGGAACGGAGTCGGCAAGACGACCCTGCTGAAGACCATCGCGGGTTGGGTGAAAGCCTCCTCGGGCAGCATCAAGCTGGGCGATCGTGTGCTGAACGGACTGTCTCCGGACCGCATCTGCCTCGCGGGCATTGGTCTGGTCGCGGAAGATCGCCGCATTTTGCCCGGCCTCACGGTGCAGGAAAATGTCGAACTCGGCTTGTTGCAGGTGCGTGGGAGATCGGCCAGCGCGGAGCGCGCAGCGGTCGATGGCATCTACGACCGCTTCCCCCGTCTCGGCGAACGTCGCAGGCAACTGGGCACCACGCTGTCGGGTGGCGAGCAGCAGATGCTCGCCATGGCGCGTGTGCTCGTGGGCGAGCCCAAGCTCGTGCTCATCGACGAACCGAGCGAAGGCCTCGCGCCAATGATCGTGGCGGAGATTTTCGCCATCATTCGCGAATTGCGTGAGCGCGGCTGCATCGTGTTGCTGGTCGAGCAGAACGTGCATGAGGCTCTCGCCGTCACCGACCGCTTCATCGTAATCGAACGCGGGCAGATCGTATTGTCGGGCGATTCAGAGGACAAGATCGACCGGCAAAAGCTCCTGGCGGCGCTCGCAGTCTGACACGCGACCGGCGTCCCAATTGTTCCGCATGAAGAGGCTCGATGATGATCGCTCCCGGTTCTTCCATTCCGGCCATTCCGGCCCCGGCGCGGGCCTTGCGCAACCAGCCGATCCGGCAATTGCGGGACTGGCTGGACCGGCTCGCGGAGACGCAGCGCCTCGCGGTCACACGGCCCGGAGTCCGCTTGAAGTTTGAGCTCGCGGCCATAGCAAAGCGATTGGACGGCGAACGCGCAACTTATTTTCCAGCGCCGGACGGGCATGGTGTCGATGTCATCTCCGGGCTTCTCTCGAACCGAAACTGGATCGCGGAAGCCATGGGCGTGACCCCTGACGAATTGCTCACCCGATTTCAGGATGCCGTGCGGGCGCCCCTCCCCTGGCACGAGACAGGCGAGGCGCCGGTGCAGACGATCATCCATCGCGAGGTCGATCTGAACAGCCTGCTGCCGTCCCCGACACATAATGAATTCGACAGCGGGCCTTACATCACCGCGGGGCTGATGATCACCCGCAATCCCCGCACCGGCATTCAGAACGTGGCCATCCATCGATTGCAGGTCTCCGGCCCCGACCGTCTCGGCGCCCTGCTGCTGCCGCGCCACACGCTGGGATATCAGCAGATGGCCGAGGACGAGGGACAGGACCTGCCGGTTGCCATCGTCATCGGCGTCGATCCTCTGACGCTTCTCGCCTCGCAAGCAATTGTGCCGATGGATTGTGACGAACTGGAAATCGCCGGTGCCCTGCATGGCGCGCCGCTCGACGTCGTGAAATGCCTGACCAGCGAAATCCGCGTGCCCGCTCACGCAGAGATCGTCATCGAGGGACGATTGCTCGCACGCGAGCGCGCCCTTGAAGGGCCGTTCGGCGAATTCCCGCAATATTACGGCGAGCGGGGCGAGCGACACGTGATCGCGGTGGACGCCGTGACACATCGCAGCAAACCGCTGTTCCACACGATTGTCGGTGGCGGACTCGAACATCTCGTCCTCGGTGGCATCCCACGCGAGGCCACAATTCTCGAGACGCTTCAACGCAGCTTTCCCAGCGTGCGGGATGTCCACCTCGCACCGGGAGGCGTGTGCCGCTACCACCTCTACGTTCGCATGAAGAAGCGCTTCGAAGGCGAAGCGAAGAACGTAATGCTGGGCGCATTCGCAGCTCATTACGACATCAAGCATGTCGTCGCCGTCGACGAGGACGTGGATATCTACAATCCCGCGGAAGTGGAATGGGCGGTGTCGACGCGTTTCCAGGCTGACAGGGATCTGGTTGTTGTCGCCAACGCACTCGGCTCCAAACTCGATCCTTCCACAAACGATGGTGTCAGCGCGAAAATGGGGCTCGACGCCACGCGCCCCCTCGATGCGCCGGAGATGAAATTCCACCGCATCCGAGTGCCCGGGGAGGCCGACGTTGACCTCGAAAAGACCATCGTCTCGGATCGATGGCGCACGTGAGCAACGATCTCCATCACAAAACTGCGGAACGACACGGCTTAGAACAAAAACCAAAGCTGTCCACAACGCGAGGAAATGAACATGCGCTTGCTCAGCACTCTGAAATTCACCATGCCTTTCGCATTGGCCTTTTCCGCACTCGTCGCCGCGGCTCCCGTCCGCGCGGACGATGAGATACGCGTGGGCGTGAACGGCGTCGTCAGCGACGTGGTGTTCTACATCGCGCAGAGCCGAGGATTTTTCGCGGAGCAGAAGATCAAGCTCCAGATGGTCTCCTTCGACAGCGGGCCGAAGATGATCGCGCCGCTTGGCACGGGCCAGCTCGACGTCGTCGCGGGCGCTGCTTCGGCAGGCCTGTTCAATGCCGTGGCGCGTGGCGTTGACATCAAGATCGTCGCCGACAAAGGCTCAATGGGGCCAGGGCGAAATTACATGCCGCTCCTCGTCCGCAAGGATCTGGTCGAGACCGGCAAGGTGAAGAGCTTCGCGGACCTGAAGGGCCTCAAGGTCGGCGAGGCCGGACAAGGCGGATCGCCGGGATCGACACTGAATGAGGCGCTCAAGAAAGGCGGGCTCACGTACGCGGACGTCGATCACATCTATCTCGGCTATCCGCAGCAGGTCGCTGCATTTTCCAACAAGGCGATCGACGCCGCGATTACCACGGAGCCTTCCGCCACCATGGCGGTCAAGTCGGGCGTCGCGGTCCGCTTCTCGGACGATACGCTTTATCCCAACCAGCAAGTCGCGGTACTTCTTTACGGCGGCGACTTCATTCGCAAGCACCGCGACACCGCGCAGAGGTTCATGATCGCCTATCTCAAGGCAGCTCGCGTGTACAATGATGCAATTGCTCCCGGACATCTCACCGGGCCCGGCTCCGAAGAGATCATCAAGCTGATCTCGGACAACATGACACTCAAGGACGCCGACCTTCTGAAGCAGATGATCCCCAACGGCGTCGATCCGGACGGGAAGGTTGATATGGCGAGCCTCGAAAACGACCTCAAATTCTACCGCGACCAGGGCTACCTCGAGCATCCCATCACCGCCGAGACCGTTCTGGACCGGACCTTCGCCGAGAAGGCGGTGAGCGTGCTAGGGCCTTACAAACCAAAATGAAGATCGCTTTCCGCCTCTGAACGCGTCGGTCCCCTTTGCCTTGGCGAGGAGGACCGACCCGTTGGCGGGAACATCGGCGTGGTTTATGCCTGTCCGGCCCCCGCAGGGCATGCGTCGGGAGCGGCGCAACGGGACCTTTGAACGCGAACAGCCCCAGCCGCTTTCGCGACTGGGGCTGTTTTTGATTTGGTTGCGGGGACAGGATTTGAACCTGTGACCTTCAGGTTATGAGCCTGACGAGCTACCGGGCTGCTCCACCCCGCGTCAACTTGTGTGTCTGTTCTGGCCGATTGGCTTTGAACGGACGAAAGGGCGTGCTTTTGAGGCACGCCCTTTATGTCGTCATGTGAAGAGGATGACATTCTCTGTTCTTGGCAGGCCTGGCGGCGACCTACTCTCCCAGGTCTTGAGACATAGTACCATTGGCGCTGAGGTGTTTGACGGCCGAGTTCGGGATGGGATCGGGTCTGACCACCTTGCAAAAGC
>JAQGKD010000102.1 GCA_028290285.1 Hyphomicrobiales bacterium | reverse complement strand
CCCGCTGCCCCGGAGAATACCCCATCCTGACAGTCCGTGTGCAGCCGCACGATAGAGGTGGGCGCGCTTGATGGCTATCAGCAGAATCCTTCATGGCACCGGCGGACCGAGATTTCCACTAATGGCTATCGGTGGAATCCTTCCGCGCGCATGCAACTATGCGTGCTCTCCATGAGCCCCGCCATCGCCAAGACGTCCGAGAAAGATATCGTCGCGGCCGCGCGCCGGATGATCCGCGCGCTGGGTGTCGATGCTCTCACCTTGCGTGACGTGGCCGAGGCTGTGGGGATCAGGGCGCCCTCGCTCTACAAGAGGTTCGACAGCAAGTCCGCGCTGCTCCAGGCGGTGAAGGCTGACGTGCTGACGCGGTTCGAGACGGCGCTGCGGCAGGCGGGAACGGGCCAGCCGCCGGCGCTCGCCTTCACCAGGATGGCGGCAGCCTATCGGGAGTTCGGCACGCGGCGTCCTGAGATCTATCGCCTGATCCATCGGCCCGAGCTGAAGGCGGAGGGACTGGAAGCTGAGCGCGCCTCGCTGGTTCCTGCTTTTGAAATCATCACCGCGCTGGTCGGCCCGGCTCACGCGCTGGCGGCCGCGCGGTGCACCACGAGCTTCCTGCACGGATTCGTCTCGATGGAGATCGACGGCAATTTCCAGCAGGGCGGATCGACCGACGAGGCCTTCACCTTTTCGGTCTATGTGATCTTGCAGGGCCTGGTGAACAGCGCATCGGCGTGAAGCCGATCAGCGCTCGTTGAGGTTGATGACCGTCGTCACATTGCCGCCGTCGCAGGTGTAGCAGCACGACTGGCAGATATGCTTGCCGTTTGCGCCAACGCCCCAAAAGTGCGTGGCGTCACCCCTCACGGTGCCGCCGTAGCAGATTCGCTCGCCGGAGATGCAGGTCAGCCGATATTCCGTTACGTTATAGTCACGCAGCACATAGGCTTTCCCCGGGCGGGGCCAGACGTTGCGCCTGTTCTGCGAATGGAAGGCAACATCGACCGCATATTTGGAAAAGCTGCGCAGTTTGAAGGTCATCGTGTCCGCGCTCGCGGTGCCGGGCAGCAATGTTGCCAAGAACATCATGGCCATGACGGCGACAATCCATCGGTTAAGTCGCAACATGTCGCCCCCGGGCAGTTTTGCGTCCACGCCTTGTTCCGTTCCAAAGTGACACAGACTTCGTTTATTGCAAAGACCGAGCTGCGAGCTGGGATCGGGTGGATTCAATTTTCCTGCCCCGGACGATGCGCAAGGGGACGATTCGATGTCATTATGCGGGCGCGGGCCAGAGGAGCGGAAGATGCCAATGTTCGATTTCGACAGATCCTGGCGCGAAGCTATCGCGCTGGTCGATCAGGTGAAGGCGAAGGTTCACCAGATCGAGGAGGAGCAATCGACCCTTGACGTGAAACGTGACCTCGCGCGCTGGCTCGAGCGCATTGAAATGCTGAGCATCGAGCTGGCCGAAATGCGCGAGGAGGCCAATCGCGGCGGCGGCTAGGGCGCTCCATAACAGGCCGCTTGGAAGAGGCGTTGCGGTCTGATAGTGGGAAGTTCGGCCACCGCTACGAAAGTAGCGGGCTCAAGCTGCATCCCTCAAGAACAGCACGCCCCATCAACAACATAAGAGAGGATCCCATGCCGCACGACGCACCCTCCCACTGGCACGAGCCGAAAGCCGGCGAAAACGCCGGCCTCGGCAACTTTGCGCGCCCCGCGATGCCCTATGACAAGTTCATGGAATCAGAGGGCATTCCGGTCTATCGCGATATCGGCGTGCGGACCGTCCTCGACCTGCCGCTGCAGCCCTGGAAGCGGCTCGGCGGGCGCGGCAGCTACATCCAGCTTTTCGGCACCGAGGGACTCTGGGGCTCCTACGTCGTCGAAGTGCCGCCGGGCGGCGCGCTCAATGTCGACAAGCACATGTATGAGAAGGTCGTCTTCGTCGTCGACGGACGCGGCTCCACGGAAGTCTGGAAGAACCCCGCCAAGAAGCAGACGTTCGAGTGGCAGAAGGGCTCCTGCTTCACCATTCCGCTGAACGCCAGCCATCGTTTCGTGAACGCCACGAACACGCCGGCGCTGCTCTATTGCGGCACGACCGCGCCGAACGTCATGAACCTGTTCGACAACGTCAACTTCATCTTCAACAACGACTTCGACTTCACCGACCGCTACACGGGCGCCGATGACTTCTTCAAGTCGAATGAGGATGTCGAGCCCGATCCGGTGCGCGGCCTCGCCATGCGCCGCACGAACTTCATCCCCGATCTCGTCAATTGCGACCTGCCCCTCGACAACCGGCGTTCGCCCGGCTATCGCCGCGTCGAGCCGCACATGGCCGGCAATCGCTTCTACCTCTGGATCGGCCAGCATGAGACGGGCCGTTATTCCAAGGCGCACAAGCACATGTCCGCCGCCGTTCTGCTCTGCCTGAAGGGCAAGGGCTACACCTACACCTGGCCGGCGGAACTGGGCATGAACCCCTGGGCCGACGGCAAGGGCGAGTTCGTCAAGCAGCAGAACTACGAGTACGGCGGCCTCGTCTCGGCCGCTCCGATGTCGGGCGACTGGTTCCACCAGCATTTCGGCATCAGCAAGGACCCGCTGCGCGTCAGCGCCTGGCACGGCCCGAACAACCAGCGTTCGCGCAAGGCTGGCCGTCCCGGCGAGGCACTGATGGATTACGGCGCGATCGACCTCAAGAAAGGCGGCAGCGCGATCCCCTATTGCGACGAGGATCCCTATCTGCGTCAGGAATTCGCGCGTCGTCTCGCCGAAGAAGGTATCGAGTCGCGCATGAAGCCTGAATTCTATGCGGATGCCGCCGCTGGCGACGCCGTCGGCAACATCATGTAAAGCCGCTTTCGAGCGCATGTCCCGGCGTGGCCTTCGAAGGCTGCGCCGGGATTTTTTATGAGTGCATGGGGCCCTGGCTCGCGCGGGCCGACAGATGCCTGCGCATGTTTTCCGCCCAGGGCTCGTCCGGCTGGCTGGCTCCCATCACGGACCGGTTGCGAACGGCGATCTGCTTGGCCGCCGTGAAACTGATCCGGAAGGCGGGGCAGGTTCCACCTGCTCCCAGCGAGGACAGGCCTTCGCGCCTGGCGCACCGGCTTTCCGGGTGGCCGTCACGCGAAAACGAGCGGCAATTTGCGCAAATCGGCAGGTCCGGACCGGGGATTTCTTGGGCGGCCATAGGGCGTCTCGCTGGCGTTCGTGTAGCCTGCGGAGAATGGCACCAAGCAATTGCCGGACGGTTCGGCATCATCCTGAAATGCCCGCTATTCCGGAGCTCTTTTTTAACGGTCCGAACGGGCTCAGCGATCCATGGCGAGCAATTGCTGGCGCTGCGACCTGCTGACATAGCGAGAGTTCGTAATATCCACGAAATCGCTCTCGCTGTGCGGGGCGCGCGAGCCCTTGAACGTGCGAAGCCCATTGGGTGTCATCACGACATCGCCTGCGATCAGCGTTTCGTCCTGCATGATCGCTTTCATGGGGTCGCCGCCGGTTTTGCAGCAGAGTGCTTCAACCTTCGCGGCCTGAGACGTCGTCATTTGCGGCTTCGGCGCCCGGCGCACATTTCTGCGCCGAGGGGCATCGTAGCCGCCGCCTGAATAGGGACTGGCGAAGTCGCCGTATGACGGCTGATTGTAATAGGCCGGCGCACGCGGGCCGCCGAACAGCGCGTCGAGGAATCCGGCCTGGGCGCTTTCACCGGCGCTGAAGAGCAGCGCCGCGCCGACTGCGATACGGCCCCAGCGCCGAAAACCGGCGTAGCGTAGGCTCTTCGCGGAGTCGTGCTCGGTTGCCATGGTTCGTCTCCTGCGCGATGTTGATATGCTGATGCCGATCCAACGTGCCAAGTTGCAATTCGTGGGTCAGCTTACGCTTGACATCCGTCTTCGATGTGCGCAGCCGCACATGGCGGCGTGCCCGATCACGTCGCGACGCCCTCTCCCAATGCGGCACGTAAACTGCTACGGGGTGAGCCGGGCATCGCGTCCCGGCAGTGCATGCGCAGGCGCAGGAAAGATGGACCACCTCAAGGCACTCATCGTAGATGAAAGCCCGATCCGCGCCGCCATCATCGAGGAGGGCCTGCGCGAGGCCGGCTTTTCCGAAGTCGTGCGTCTCGACACGACCGTGCGGCTGATTGCGCGCATCGGCGAGATCGACCCGGACATCGTCGTGATCGATCTCGCGAACCCGCAGCGCGATACGCTGGAGCAGATGTTCCTCGTCAGCCGGCTGGTCAAGCGCCCGATTACCATGTTTGTCGACCAGTCCGACGCCGACCAGACGCGGGCGGCCATTGAGGCGGGTGTCTCGGCCTATGTGGTCGATGGACTGCGCCGGGAGCGTGTCAAGAATATCGTCGAGATGTGCGTCACACGCTTCCGGGCCTATGCGCGGCTCGAAGGAGAGTTGTCGCAGGCGCGCAATGCGCTCGAGGATCGCAAGACGATCGACCGCGCCAAGGCCCTCGTCATGAAGGCGCGCGGGATCGGGGAAGAGGAAGCCTATGGCCTGCTGCGCAGCACGGCCATGAACCAAAAAAAGCGCATCGCGGAGATCGCGCGCTCCATCATTACTGCCTCGGAGCTGCTGGGATGATCGATATCAGGATCGGCTACTTGCCCCTGACGGATGCCGCCAGCCTCATCGCCGCGGTCGATTTTGGCTTTGCAGAGAAGGAAGGCCTGCGCATCGACCTGCAGCGCGATGTCTCCTGGGCCAACCTGCGTGACAAGCTGGTCGTCGGGCATATCGAGGCCGCGCATATGCTCGCGCCGCTGGCGATCGCAACGACTCTCGGCATCGGGCAGGTTCGCACGGCTCTGCGGGCCATTTTCGTCCTGAGTGCGAACGGCAATGCGATCACACTCTCCTGCGCGCTGGCCGATGAGGTTTCCAGCGTGCGGCCGGGTGCGCTCGGCTCCTTCAGCGAAACTGCCCTTGCTTTGGGTGATGTGGTCGCGCGGCGCCGTGCGAGCGGGGCGCGGCCGCTCACCTTCGCAGCCGTGTTCCCCTTCTCCTCGCACACCTATCTGTTGCGGCGGTTTCTCGCGCTGGGCGGCATCGACCCGGCTGGCGACGTCGAGATCGTCGTCGTGCCGCCGCCTTACATGATCGACTGCGTCGAAAAGGGCTTGATCGACGGATTCTGCGTCGGCAGCCCATGGAATTCGCTGGCGGTGGATCAGGGCAAGGGCGTCATTGTGGCGTTGGGCAACGAGTTGATGCCCGACGCGGTCGAGAAGGTGCTGGCCGTGTCCGCCGGGTCCTCCCTCATGACTGGGCCGGCCGGCCCGAAGCTGATGCGCGCGCTCGATGCTGCCGCCCGCTTCGTCGCAGACCCCAGGCAACGGACGCGGCTCGCCGAGGCTTTGGCCCGGCCCGAACGGTTCGGCATGTCGGCCGAGGTGATCGCGCGCACGTTGTCAGGCGAGCTCGTGCTGGATTCGGCCGGGCGCGTGCGCAGCGCGCCGCGCTTCATCCGCTTCGCAGGCGAGGGGCTGAACCGTCCCGATCCGGCGACCGGAAGCCTCGTCTATGGCGAGATGGTCGCGGCGGGACAGGTGAAGGCCAGTGCGGAGGGCGCGCGGACGGCCTCGCAGGTCTTTACCCGCGACGTCTATGACCGGAGCTTTGCCTGAATCTGCTGCATTGCACAAAATCTGATCATCTGCTCCGGATCTGAGGCTGATTGCATCGAAGCAAGGCGGCCTGGCGGGCTGCCCACGTCCATAGGGGCGTGGCGCACCTTGGGAAAATCCTCATCCACGAAGTTGGCACGAAGCTTGTATCTCTACAGGCATCGGCAACGAAGCCGTTCCAGATTTCGGGAAGACCGACGACAGCAACGCCGCTGTCTCCACTCCGGTGCGGAGTGGAGCGCGGCGTTTTTATTTGAGCAATTTCCGCAGCCGGTTCGACGGCTGGCAGGCGAAGCGAGGGATTGGATATGAGCAGCAAATTCCAGGGCAGCACGACCTGCGTCGACACGAGCGCCACGCGCCGGTCCGTCCTGCGCGGCGCAGGCAGCGCGGCCGCTCTGCTGGCAGCGGCGCGCGTCGGCCTTCCCGGGGGCGCTTTTGCTCAGGGGACGGGCCCCGAAGTGAAGGGCGCCAAGATTGGCTATATCGCGCTGACAGATGCAGCGCCGCTGATCGTCGCGCAGGAAAAGGGCCTGTTCGCCAAGCACGGCCTCCCCGAGATGGAAATCCTGAAGCAGGCCTCCTGGGCTGCGACGCGCGACAACCTCGTGCTGGGTGGCGGCAGCAACGGCATCGACGGCGCGCATATCCTCTCGCCGCTGCCCTATCTCATATCGGCCGGCAAGGTGACGCAAAACAGCGTGCCGACGCCGATGGTGATCCTCGCCCGCCTCAACCTCGACAGCCAGGCTATTTCCGTTGCCCAGGAATACAAGGACACGAAAGTCGGTCTCGATTCCTCGGCCCTGAAGGAGGTCTTCGCGAAGAAGAAGGCCGAGGGCAAGGACGTGAAGATTGCCATGACGTTCCCGGGCGGGACACATGACCTCTGGATCCGCTATTGGCTCGCCGCCGGCGGCATCGACCCCGACAAAGACGTCTCGACCATCGTCGTGCCGCCCCCGCAGATGGTCGCGAACATGAAGGTCGGCAACATGGACGCGTTCTGCGTCGGTGAGCCGTGGAACGAGCAGCTCGTCAACCAGGGCATCGGCTTCACCGCCTGCACGACCGGCGAAATCTGGAAGAAGCATCCCGAGAAGGCGCTCGGCATGCGCGCCGACTGGGTGGAGAAAAACCCGAAGGCCGCGGTCGCCATGCTGATGGCCGTGATGGAAGCCCAGCAATGGTGCGACAGCATGGCCAACAAGGACGAGATGGCGACCATTCTCGGCAAGCGCCAGTGGTTCAACGTGCCCCCCATCGACGTGCTCGGCCGCCTGAAGGGCGACGTGAATTACGGCAATGGCCGCGTCGCCACCGGCACGGATCTCTTCATGAAGTTCTGGCAGGACCACGCGTCCTTCCCCTTCAAGAGCCATGACGCCTGGTTCCTCACAGAGGACATTCGCTGGGGCAAGTTCGAGCCGACGACGGATGTCGCGGCCATGGTCGCCAAGGTCAACCGCGCGGACATCTGGCGCGACGCTGCCAAGGCGCTCGGCGTCGCGGCAGCCGATATTCCGGCCACCGACTCGCGCGGCGTGGAGACCATGTTCGACGGCAAGATCTTCGACCCCGCCGATCCCTCCGCGTACCTGAAGTCCCTCGCGATCAAGCGCATCGCATGACAATCAAGACCCTGGCGGCGCGAGCCGCCGGGCCTCCCCCAGTTCAACCCGCGAGACGAACATGACACTCGCCGCCGTCAAGACCGACACGCCCGCCAAGCCGGCCATCCCCGCAGAGGCGAAGGTGATCGCGTTTACAAATGCCCCGAAAATCGCCTTCGCGCAGATGCTGCCGCGCTATGCGCGCAGCCTTGCCAGCAACGTCATTCCGCCGCTGGTCACGGCTGCGCTGCTGCTCCTCATCTGGCAGATCGCCTTCGGACGCGCGGGCGCCACCCTGCCGTCCCCCACTCAGGTCTGGAAAGATGCGAAGGACCTCATCGTCGATCCCTTTTTCGTCGCGGGACCGCAGGACATCGGATTGGGCTGGCGCACGCTGACCTCGTTGCAGCGCGTCGGCATAGGGTTCAGCCTCTCGGCCGTGGTCGGTGTGCTGGTGGGCGCGCTCGTCGGACAATCGGTCTGGGCCATGCGCGGGCTCGACCCGATTTTCCAGATCCTGCGCACGGTGCCGCCGCTCGCGTGGCTGCCGATTTCCCTCGCCGCTTTCCGCGACAGTTCGCCGTCCGCCATCTTCGTGATCTTCATCACCTCGATCTGGCCGATCCTCATCAACACGGCGGTGGGCGTGCGCAACATCCCGCAGGATTATCGCAACGTCGCACAAGTGCTGCGGCTGAACACGTTCGAGTTCTTCTGGAAGATCATGCTGCCGTCGGCCGCGCCCTACATCTTCACGGGACTGCGCATCGGCATCGGCCTCGCGTGGCTCGCGATCGTCGCGGCTGAAATGCTCACGGGCGGAGTCGGCATCGGCTTCTTCATCTGGGATGCGTGGAATTCCTCGCGCCTTTCCGACATCGTCGTCGCGCTCTTCTACATCGGCATCGTCGGCTTTGTTCTCGATCGCCTCGTTGGAGCAGTCGGCTCGCTCATCACCCGTGGCACCGCTGCCAGCTGAGGAGATCAACATGTCCGCTTATCTCAAGCTCGATCACATCAGCAAAAGCTTCCGCCGCGGTTCAATGGAAACCGAAGTGCTGCGCGACATCAACCTGAGCATCGACAAGGGCGAGATCGTTTCCATCATCGGGCATTCCGGTTGCGGAAAGTCCACGCTGCTCAACCTGATCGCGGGACTCACCCGAGTCACGACGGGCGGCGTGCTGCTGGAAGATCGCGAAGTGAATGCGCCGGGACCGGAGCGCGCCGTCGTATTTCAGAACCATTCCCTGCTGCCCTGGCTGACCGTCTACGACAACGTCGCGCTGGCAGTGGACAAGGTGTTTGGGCGCAGCAAATCTCGCCGCGAGAGGCATGACTGGATCATGCACAATCTCGACCTCGTCCAGATGAGCCATGCCAAGGACAAGCGTCCGGCGGAAATTTCGGGCGGCATGAAACAGCGCGTCGGGATTGCACGCGCGCTGGCCATAGAGCCCAAGATCCTGTTGCTGGACGAGCCTTTCGGCGCGCTCGACGCCTTGACCCGCGCGCATCTTCAGGATTCCGTCATGCAGATCCATGCGAGCCTGAAGAATACGATGATCATGATTACGCACGACGTCGACGAAGCCGTGCTTCTGTCCGACCGCATCGTGATGATGACAAACGGCCCCTCCGCAACTATCGGCGAGGTGCTCACCGTGGCGCTGGAGCGTCCCCGCAAGCGCCTCGATCTCGTGGCCGACCGTGGATATATCGCAGCCCGCGAGGCGGTTCTCAAGTTCCTCTACGAGCGGCATCGTTTCGTCGAAGCGGCTTGAGGGTTGACGCGCATGTCCGAGACACTCGTCATTGTCGGAATGGGAATGGCCGCGGCGCGTCTCGTCGAGGAGCTCTCGAGGCGTGCACTCGGCCGCTACGCCATCGCAGTCGTGGGCGCGGAGCCGCGCCGCGCCTACAATCGCGTGTTGCTCTCCTCGCTTCTTGCCGATGAAGTGGGGGAAGCCGACATCGAGTTGAAGCCCGCGTCCTGGTGGACGGCCATGGGTGTCACCACGATCTTCGGACGGCGCGTCGTCTCCATAGACCGTGAGGCGGCGCGCATCGCGCTGGACGACGGCACGTTCCTGCCGTTCTCGAAGCTGGTGCTCGCGACGGGCTCGGAGGCCGTGCGGCTGCCGTTGCCCGGCGCGGATCTGCCGGGCGTGCTGACATTCCGTGATTTCAGCGATGTCGAGCGCATTCGCAAGGCAACGCGCAATGGTGCGCGCGCCGTAGTCATCGGTGGCGGCCTGCTCGGTCTCGAAGCCGCCTCGGGCCTGGCGAAAGCGGGCGCGAAGACGAGCATTGTGCATTTGATGGATCGCCTCATGGAACGCCAGCTCGATCCGGCCGCGGGCGCTCTTCTGCGGGCCGACATGGAGCGGCGTGGCATGGACGTTTATCTGGGTGCGCAAACCCGGCAGATCGTCGGCGCGGATCGTGTCGAGGGCGTGCTGCTGGGCGATGGCACTTTGCTGCCCGCCGACATGGTTGTGATGGCGGTCGGCATTCGCCCGCAGGCGGATCTCGCGAAGGCTGCGGGTCTCAATGTCGAACGCGGCATCGTCGTGGACGATGTGCTGACAACCAGCGATCCGCGCATTCATGCCATCGGCGAATGCGCGCAGCATTGCGGCATCGCCTATGGGCTCGTCGAGCCCGCCTACCAGCAGGCGCGCGTGCTCGCGATGCATCTGTGTGGCGGCATCAGCGCCTATCACGGCAGCCTGACGGCCACCAACCTGAAGGTCTCGGGCGTGAGCGTTTTTTCAGCGGGCGATTTTCTGGGCGAGGCCGGAACGCAAAGCATCATCCTGCGCGACCCCGGCCTGCGCAGTTACAAGAAGCTCGTTCTCGCGCGGAGCGAGGGCGTCACGCGGCTCGTCGGCTGCGTGCTGTTTGGCGATACGCAGGACGGGCTCTGGTATTTCCACCTGATCAAGTCGGGCACGCCGATCGACACCATGCGCGGCGATCTCGTGTTTGGGCAGATGCTCAGTGAAAAACAGGCGGCTTGAGGCTTCACGATGAGCAATGATTTCTCACCAGAGCAGAAGCGCTACCTCGAAGGCTTCATGTCCGGCGTGCAGACCTCGCGCGTCGCACGCACGGGTGTTGGGTCTCCGGGCGATGCCGCGCCGCAAGGGCCCGACAAGCCGCACCTGCTTGCGCAGGCGCGCACGATCGCCGCCGGTGGCAAGCTCGCGGACCAGGAAAAATGGAAACGTGACGAGCATCCCTTCGATGCATATGCGCGCTTTCGCGACCAGGCCAAGAGCGGTGTCTATCCAAAGCCGGACGACAATTTCCGCTGGCGCTATCATGGTCTTTTCTACGTCGCGCCCGCTCAGAATTCCTACATGTGCCGGATGCGCATTCCCAATGGCATCCTGAAGGCGTGGCAGTTCGAAGGTGTCGCCGATATCGCCGAGCGGCTGGCCGGCGGTTTCGCGCATGTGACGACGCGCGCCAATCTGCAGATCCGCGAAATCATCGCCGAGAATGCGCCCGATGTCGTCGAGGAGTTGGTTGCACTCGGCATCACCAGCAAGGGTTCCGGCGCGGACAACATTCGCAACGTCACGGGTTCAGCGACGGCAGGTATCGATGCGCAGGAGCTGCTGGACACGCGGGCCCACGCGCGCGAGTGGCACAATCACATTCTCAACGATCGCACGCTCTATGGTTTGCCCCGCAAGTTCAATGTGTCCTTCGACGGCGGTGGCCGCATTGCGACGCTGGAAGAAACCAACGACATCGGTTTCCAGGCGGTGCAGGTGGGGGAGGGCGCGCCTGTTGCGCCCGGCGTCTATTACAGGCTCGCCATCGGCGGCATTTCCGGCCATCGGGATCTCGCACGCGACACTGGCGTGATCCTGCCACCTGACGAGGCAACCACGGTGGCGGATGCCATTGTGCGCGTGTTCATCGAGCATGGCGACCGCACCAATCGTGCGAAGTCACGGCTCAAATATGTGCTCGATGCCTGGGGCTTTCCGAAGTTCATCGCGGAAGTCGAGAAGGTGCTGGGCTACCCGCTCGTGCATGTCGACGCGTCGCTCGTGTCCACGCGGCCGGCCATCGATCGTCTCGCCCATATCGGCGTGCACCGCCAGAAGCAAGCCGGACTCAACTGGATCGGCGTATGGACTCCCTTGGGACGCCTGACGTGTACGGACATGCGGGCGCTGGCGCATATCTCGCGCACCTACGGAGACGGAGAAATTCGTCTGACCGTCTGGCAGAATCTCCTCCTGTCGGGCGTCTCAGATGCCAATGTCGAGGCCGCACGCGCAGCACTGCACGCGGCCGGGTTGAAGTGCGAAGTGTCGAACGTGCGCGCCGGCCTCGTTGCCTGCACGGGCAATCGCGGCTGCAAGTTCGCGGCCTCGGACACGAAGGGCCACGCGCTGAAAATCGCCGAGCATATGGATGGCCGTGTTGAGATGGATGCCCCCGTCAACATCCACCTCACCGGCTGCCATCACTCCTGTGCGCAGCATTACATCGGCGACATCGGGCTTATTGGCGCGAAGGTCACCGTAAACGACGACGGCGATCAGGTGGAGGGTTATCACCTGCACGTCGGCGGAGGCTATGCGGACAAGGCCGCTATCGGGCGGCTGCTGCAATCGGACCTGACGGCAGAGGACGCCCCCGTATTCATCGAGACTTTGCTGAAGGCCTATCTCTTGCACCGTGCCAGTCCGGGCGAGAGCTTTCAGGACTTCACAGCACGTCACGATATCGCGGACCTTCAGCGCCTCGTCGGGGAGACGCACTCATGAATGCGCCAACGGCAATGCCGATCATTCCTCTGATCCCGGAAAATGCGCCCTTCAATGCCGAACAGCGCGCGTGGCTTTCAGGCTTTCTTGCCGGCGCGCTCGCACTCGACAATGCAGGCGTCACCGCGCTGTCACCGGGCGATGCGCCGGCGATGGCGGCGGCCGGCGAAGAGGACGAAGCGCCCTGGCACGATCCGGCCATGCCCATCGACGAGCGCATGACGCTGGCCGAGGGCAAGCCGCTCGCGCGTCGCATGATGGCCGCCATGGCGCAGCAGGATTGCGGGCAGTGCGGCTCCGATTGCGCGACATATTCGAAAGCCATCGCCGAACAGGCTGAAGAGCGGCTGAATCTCTGCGCACCGGGCGGTAAGGAAACCGCGCGCATGCTTAAGAAGCTCATCGAGGAAAGCGGCGGCGGCGCCACTTCTCCGGAAGAGCGGGCTGCGAAGCCCGCGCCTGTCGAGAAGAACGGGGCTCCTGGCTATTCGCGCACGGCACCGGTGGAAGCGAGCTTCGTTGCGCGGCGCAGGCTGAACGGCGAAGGTTCCGAGAAGATCACCAATCACATTGAAATCGATCTCGGCGCATCTGGCCTCGCCTATGAAGTCGGAGACTCGCTCGGCGTGTTCGCGCAGAACGATCCGGCACTGGTCGATGCGGTGCTTGCGGCGATCGATGCGCCGGCGGATTTTCCCATCGGCGGTCGCGCGCTGCGCGATGTCCTGATCGAGGACGTCTCGCTTGGGACCGCGCCCGACATGCTGTTCCAGTTCATCTCGTATCTCACAGGCGGTTCCCGGCGTCTTTGCGCGCAGGCTTTGTCGCGCGGGGAAGATCCCGATGGCGATGCGGCTTCGCTCGACGTGCTCGGAGCGCTGGAAAAATTCGCGCCGTTGCGGCCCGATCCCGAAGCTTTCGTGGAATCGCTGGAACCTTTGCAGCCCAGGCTCTATTCGATCTCGTCCTCGCCGCGCGCCCATGCAGGCCGCGTGACGCTGACAATCGATACCGTGCGCTATCGCATCGGCCAACGCGACCGGCACGGGGTCGCGTCCACATGGTTCGCGGATCGTCTTCCCGAGGGCAGTCCGCTCAGGATCTATGTGCAAAAGGCGCATGGTTTTAGCCTGCCGCCGTCGAATGAGACGCCAATCATCATGGTGGGCCCGGGCACGGGCGTTGCACCGTTTCGCGCGTTCTTGCAGGAACGTCTCGCGCAGAAAGCTGCTGGCGGGGCGTGGCTTTTCTTCGGTCATCAACGCGAGGCAAGCGATTTCTTCTATCGCGAGGAGCTGGAAGGTTTCACCGCCGCAGGAGCGCTGACGCGCCTCTCGACCGCCTGGTCGCGCGACGGCGAGCAGAAGGTCTATGTGCAGGACCGCATGCGGGAGGCTGGCGCGGAACTCTGGGCATGGCTCGACAGGGGCGCGCATTTCTACATCTGCGGCGATGCCAAGCGCATGGCGCGGGACGTCGAGCAGACCTTGTGCGACATCGCAGCCGAGCATGGCGGACTCGCGTCCGACGCCGCCAAGGCATTCATCGCGGGGCTCAAGAAGAGCGGACGCTATCAGGCCGACGTCTACTAGGAGTTCGCCCGATGAGTGCCCCCCTCGCCGAATCCCCGGCTGTAAAGACGACATGCCCTTATTGCGGCGTGGGCTGCGGTGTGCTGGCCAAGGCTGACGGTCTCGGCGGCGCGGTGATTGCGGGCGATCCGGAGCACCCTGCGAATTTCGGTCGGCTCTGCTCGAAGGGCTCCGCGCTAGGCGAAACGCTCGCGCTGGGACAGCGGCTTCTGCATCCGATGCTGCTGACGCGCAGCGGGAACTATGAGCGTGCGAGCTGGGACGACGCACTCGGCGTCGTGGCGCACGGGTTTCAGCGCACCATTGAACAGCATGGGCCCGATGCATCTGCCTTCTATCTGTCGGGGCAATTGCTCACGGAGGATTATTACGTCGCGAACAAGCTGATGAAGGGCTATCTCGGCACGGCGAATGTCGACACCAATTCGCGGCTCTGCATGGCGTCTTCAGTCGCTGGTCACAAGCGCGCGTTCGGGGCCGACACCGTCCCGGGAAGCTACAGCGATCTCGATCAGGCCGATCTCATCGTTCTCGTCGGGTCCAATGCGGCCTGGTGCCATCCGGTTCTTTTCCAGCGCATGCTGAAGAACCGCGCAGAGCGTGGCGCCAAGATCGTCGTCATTGATCCGCGCCGCACCGCCAGCGCCGAGGAGGCGGACCTTTTCCTGCCCGTCGCGCCGGGCATGGATTCGATTCTGTTCAGCGCTCTGTTTGTAGCCATCGCCGAACGCGGGGTGTGTGATGCAGCCTATATGGGCGCGCACACTGGCGGGTTCGATGCTGCGCTCGCGGCTGCACGCGAACTCGCTCCGGGCGTTGATGTGGCGGCGACGCGCGCGGGCGTGGATGTCGCCGTGCTGCAGAGGTTTATCGACCTGTGGATCGCAACTCCCAAGGTGGTGACGGCCTGGAGCCAGGGCGTCAATCAATCGGCGCAGGGGACCGACAAGGTCGACGCGATCATCAACTGTCATCTCGCCACGGGTCGCATCGGCAAGCCGGGCGTCGGGCCGTTCTCGCTGACGGGCCAGCCTAATGCGATGGGAGGGCGCGAGGTCGGCGGCCTCGCCAATATGCTGGCCGCGCATATGGGCTTCGAGGCTCACGACGTCGATCGCGTGCAGCGCTTCTGGTCCGCGCCGCGCATGGCGACGCGCGAGGGGCTGAAGGCGGTTGCCATGTTCGATGCGATTGCGTCGGGCGACATTCGCGCGCTCTGGGTGATGGCGACGAACCCGGCGGTATCCCTGCCGCGCGCCGACCATGTGCGTGCGGCGATGAAGCGGCTTGATCTCTTCGTGGTATCGGAAGTGATGCGCTCAAACGACACTGTGAATTGCGGCGCGCATGTGCTGCTGCCTGCTGCCGCATGGGCCGAGAAGGACGGCACTGTCACCAATTCGGAACGCCGCATTTCACGCCAGCGCAGCTTCCTGGCGCTGCCCGGAGACGTGCGGCCGGATTGGTGGATCGTGTGCGAGGTGGCGAAAAGGCTCGGCTTCGGCGATGCTTTTGCATTTGAAAATGTGGGTGAGATCTTTGCCGAACACGCGCGCCTCTCGGCTTTCGAGAATGCGGGCACGCGAGACTTCGATATCGGCGCGCTGGCTTTCTCCGAGCGCGATTACCAGCACATGCAGCCGGTGCAATGGCCCGCGCCCGCCGGAACTCCGCTCGTCGACAAGATCCTCTTCGGCGACGGGCAGTTCTTCACGCCGGACCGCAAGGCGCGGTTTACCGCCGTCGAGGCGCCCAAGCTGAAACACGCCGTCAGCGCGGAGTTCCCGCTTATGCTCAACACGGGCCGCGTTCGGGACCAGTGGCATACGATGACGCGTTCGGGGCTCAGTCCACGCCTGGGCGCTCACATGCCCGAGCCCTGCGTCGAGGTGCACCCGGTCGATGCAGAATCTTTCGCTCTCGCCGATGGCGGCTTCGCACGCGTGTCCTCGGAATTCGGCGCTGCGGTATTGCGCGTACGTGTCAGCGACGGACAACGTCGCGGGGAGATCTTTGCGCCGATACACTGGAGCGCCGAGACCTCGTCCGACGGCCGTGTGGGTGCTCTCGTGCAACCCGCGACAGATCGCTATTCCGGGCAGCCTGAGCTGAAGGCGACGGCGGCGGCGGTCTCGCCCGTCAGTTTCGCCCGGCATGGCTTCGTGCTGGCTCGGGATGTGCCCGACCTCGGGGCGGACTGGTGGTTGGCGCGGGTGGCGGTCGGGGGTGGCCATGGGGCGCTGCTGGCCACCGGCCTTGAGATTGAGGCATGCGCGGAAATTGCTCAGTCGTTGTTCGCGGGCGCGGAACTCGCGGAGTTTCAGGATGAGGAGCGCGGACTCTACCGTCTGGCGGCCTTTGTCGAGGGTCGTCTGGTCGGGGCTTTCTTCATTGCGCCCGCCGACGAGGCCTGCGGTTGGGACTCCGTGAAGGCGATGTTCGCGGCAGATGATCTGGGCGCGACGGAGCGCAAACTTCTGCTTTCGGGCCGCGATGCCTCTGGCGTTCCCGATGCCGGACCGACGATCTGCGCCTGTTTCGGGGTGGGATACGCCACGATCCGGGATCTCGTAATCTCGGGCAGGGCGACTTCGGCGGGATCGATCGGTGCGTGCCTCAAGGCCGGCACGAACTGCGGCTCCTGCGTACCTGAGCTTCGCAAGATCGTTGCAGCCCACGCGCCCAAGGTCGCGGCATAGACTGCGCCGCAGGTCTCATTGCGCGTGTGCGTGTCCCATGCGAAATCTTGCGATCACTGCGCGAGGTCAAGCCATGAGCGAACAGGACAATCCCCGCTGGAAACATGATGGTGTGCGCGTCATTCCCGGCAATGCACTCGACCCCAACACCGCGCAGACGCCGGGCATGGATCGCAAGGCCGCGGTCGATTTCGCGCGCGCGGGTGCACAGAAACTCTGGGCAGGCACGGTGACGATTCACGCGGGCGCGAAGACCGGCGCGCATCATCATGGGCCGCTGGAAAGCATCATTTTCGTGGTGCGCGGCAAGGCCCGGATGCGCTGGGGCGAGAAGCTGGAATTCGTCGCCGAGGCCGGGCCGGGCGATTTCATTTTCGTGCCGCCTTACGTGCCGCATCAGGAGATCAACGCGCTGGCCGACGAGACGCTCGAGTGCGTGCTCGTGCGCAGCGACGGGCAGGCGATTGCGATCAATCTGGATATTGACGGGGTGGAGCAGCCGGAAGAGGTGCGGTGGATCGACCCGATCCACCGATGATTGTCCCCGCCATCGAGCGGGCAGCGACGCAATCCTGTACGGCATCCCGTCTTCTGGATTGCTTCGCGGCTTCGCTTCCCGTGATCACGGCTGGCGGCGGCCTTCAGGCCGCCAGCAGGTTCCAGTCGGCTTCGACCGTGCCTGAGCCGATGCCCTTGCGGATATAGTAGTTCCAGAGCTTGCCGATGTGATGCGGGCGATCTTCGAGCTTGAGGATCTGCTCGATCTCCTTGTCGGAGAGTGGCTTCGGCTTGGCGCCGGCCTGGAGCACCTGCATCTGCGCCTGTGCGTTTTCCTCGAAGTGAATCGCGTCGATGAACAACGCGGGCAAGGATTCGGCGACGAGCAGGATGCCGTGCGCGCGCATCAGTGCGACATGGTGGGCCCCAAGCGTCGCTGCGAGTTCCTGGCCTTGCGCGACATGCTTGATGTGGCTCGGATCGGGATGGGTCGGGATGCCGCTCTTCCAGCGCGTGGCGCGGGCGCGCATGGGGAGAAGCTGCACGCCCTCCATCATGGTGAAGGCAATGGCCAGTTCCATGTGGCTGTGGATGGAGGCCATCACGTCGGGGCGGGCCTTGAAGGCTTCCAGATGGATGACGGTCTCGGACGGCGGCTTGCCGTCGCCTTCGATGACCTTGCCGTCATAGTCGACGAGAAGCATACGGTCGGGCGAGAGTTCGGCGCGCGAGTCCGTGCGGCGCTGGATCATGATCGCATTGCGCTCGGGCACGCGCACGGCGATGTGTCCGCTGTAGCTCAGGATGTTCATTGATTCGAGCATGCGCGTGACGGCGGCGAGTTCGGCTGCGGTGCGGGCAAGGCTGTTGGTGCGGATTTCGGTCGACATTCATCCTCCGGGTCGGGGCTTAAAAACGGAACCGCCGGCGCGAGGCCGGCGGGTAGGGCTGTTCAGACGATGATCTTGGTCATGATGCCGTTGGCAAAAATGTCCTCGGGCTGGACGTGCTTGTGGGCGATGCCTTGCTGGTAGGTGTAGAGCAGCATCTGTTCCCACGTGGCGCGGTTCTCGTCGACGCCGAAGGGGAAGGTGTCGCCCATCATCATGTCGCGCATGCGGCGCGCATAGGTCGGCAGCCAGGGCAGCGGGTAGCGCGACACGGCGGGATCGAAGAGGCGCTCGATGCTGCGGTTCTTAGACTCGACGAAGGCATTGTAGAGATTGCGCGGCACCCAGGGGTTCTCGTCGACGATGCTCTTCTTCATGGCGATGATGTGCATGATCGGCCAGACCTTGGTCCGGGCGTAATACTCCTCTTCCATCTCCAGATATTCGGGGAAGAGGCGCACGACATTCGGGTCGCCTTCGAGGAAACAGGTCGGCGGACGCGCGATGATGGCGCAATCGATTTCTCCCGACGCCAGCATTTCGGAGAGCGACTTGTCGGCGACTCGGGTCAGTTGCAAGCCCTCGGGAAGGTTGAGCTCGACCTTCTCGATCCGTCCGGCTGCGTTGGCGCCAGCCTGATACCAGTGCACGTCCGTCAGCTTCACGCCGCAGTCATTGTGCATCCAGCCGCGCATGTAGACGGCGGCCGAGTGGGCCCATTCGGGCGAGCCGACGCGCTTGCCCTTGAGGTCCTGAATGGTCTTGATGTTGCTGTTCTTGTTCACATAGAAGGACGAGAAGCGGAAGAGGCGCGAGCAGACGACGGGCAGGCCGACGATGTCGCAATCCTCACGCGTGATCTGGGTCGAGAATTTCGCGAAGGAGAGTTCGCTGACGTCGAATTCGCGGTTGAAGGTCTGGCGGGCGAAAATCTCGTGGTGCCCGAGCGTCAGCCAATTATGGTCGATGCCCTCGGCCTTGACGAGGCCCATGCGGAAGTCGCGAAAATGGTCGTAGTCGGTGGTCGCGATGCTGAGTTTCAACTGGCTCATCTGTTCCATCCCCCTCTGTTTCTTGATCTCGTGCCGGATGCTTGGCGCCCGGCCTTCCCAGACCTGATACATGATCGCGAGGGCAGGGGGAATATGGCCCCGGTCCCGAAGCGCGGCGCGACGCCGCTGGATTTGGTGGCCCAATCCATGGTTTAAGACAAAAAACGGAGAATTTGCCGGTGCTCAGATGGTCGATCGCAACAGTCTCCATGGGTGGTACGCTCGAAGCCAAGCTCGCGGCTGTCGCCCGCGCCGGTTTTCGCGCGGTCGAGATTTTTGAGAACGACCTGACTTTCTTCAGCGGCACGCCCCGCGACGTGCGGGCGCGGGCGGACGATCTCGGCCTCGAGATCATCGGGCTCCAGCCGCTGCGCGATTTCGAGGCCATGCCGGAGCCGCTGCGGTCCCGCAATTTCGACCGGGCCGAGCGCAAGTTCGACCTGATGGAGGAATTGGGCACCCGCTTTCTGGGCATGTGCTCCAGCGTGTCGGAAGATTCTGCCGACGACATGCCCCGCGCCGCCGCCGATCTGGCCGAACTCGCTGACCGTGCCGCCCGCAGGGGCTTCCGGCTGGGCTATGAAGCCCTCGCCTGGGGCCGCCATGTGCGTGACTGGATGAGCGCCTACGAGCTGGTCTGCCTCGCCGACCGGCCCAACCTGGGCATCGTGCTCGATTCCTTCCATATCTGCGTCAACAAGAACCCGCTTGCGCCGCTGGCGGATATTCCCGCGTCCCGCATCGGCCTCGTGCAGCTGTCGGACGCGCCGGGGATCGTGATGGACCCGATGTCGTTGAGCCGGCATCATCGCTGCTTTCCGGGGCAGGGCGACCATCCGGTCGACACCTTCCTCGATGCCGTCATGAAGACGGGCTATCGCGGGCCGATTTCGCTCGAAGCCTTCAACGATCAGTTCCGGGGCGCACCTGCCACCACCATCGCGCGCGACGGGATGCGATGCCTGCAAATCGCGGGCGAGACGCTGGATCGCAATCGCGTGGCCCAAGGGCTGGCGCCGCTGCATATCGGCCCCGACCTGCCACCGCCCTCGCGGATCGGGGGCATCGAATTCGTGGAATTCGCCAGCGGCTCGACTGGCCGGGATTCGTTCGTGGAACTGCTCGAAGGCCTCGGCTTCACGCGTGCCGCGCGGCATCGCTCCAAGGAGGTCGATCTCTACAGGCAGAACGGGCTTAACATCGTCGTCAATCGCGAGCAGGAGGGCTTCGCCCAATCGTTCTACCAGATGCACGGCACATCCGTTTGTGCGCTCGGCCTGCGGCTCGACAACCCCGAAGCGGCGCTGGAGCGCGCCAATGCGCTGGGGGCACCGACCTATTTCGGCCGGATCGGACCCGGTGAAACCCTGATCCCCGCGGTCGCGGGCGTCGAGAACAGCCTGATCTACTTCATGGGCGAGAAGACCGGGCCGCGCAGCAATTGGGACCAGGATTTCGTGTTCGAGACGCAGGAGGCGCCGGGCGCGCTGGTGGCCTTCGATCATTTTTCGAACGTGCTGCGCCGGTCTGAATTCCTGTCTTGGATGACCTTCTACAAATCGGTGCTCGGCCTCGTGAACGATCCGCAGGTGGAGGTCGCCGATCCCTATGGGGCCTTCTTCAGCCGGGTGATCCGATCGGCCGATGGCAGCGTGCGCATTCCCTTGAATATCGCGGATGGCGGGTCGACGGCGGTGTCTCGCTTCATCGACGCGTTCGGCGGCAGCGGCGTGCAGCATATCGCGCTGGAGACGGGGGATCTGGTGGGCTTCGTCGAGGCGGCGGTGGCGCGTGGCGTCAGGTTCCTGGACATCCCGGCCAACTATTATGCCGATCTCGCCTCGCGCTTCGATCTCGCGCCCGAGCTGCTGGAGCGGATGCGGCGGCTCAACATCCTCTACGACCGCAACCGCGGCGGCGAGTTCTTCCAGATCTACACTGCGACGTTCGAGGACCGCTTCTTCTTCGAAATCGTCGAGCGTCGGGGCTACGATCAGTATGGCGCGGCCAACACACCCGTTCGCCTCGCAGCCCAGATGGCGTGAGGCGCCGCGCGCCGCCCCACTGGCGGTGCGCGCGGAACCTGTTAATTTGCGCCACCAAACGCCGCCGACAGGGCGGTCACGATCGATCCGGAGGGAAAATGAGACTGTTCCGCTGCGCCTGCCATTCCGGTCTGTCCTACTGGTCCAACTCGGCGCATGCGCCCGCCGACGTCGGTGGTGGGGCGAGCCTGCCGCGCTCGGGCGGTCCCGTGGATGCCTCGGTGATCTCCGATCTCGCAGCGGCGAGCCGCATCCTTGCCGATCAGGGCGTGGTCGATGCGTTCGGCCACGTCAGCATGCGTCACCCGCACGATCCGCAGCGCTTCCTGATGTCACGTTCGCTCGCGCCCGCGCTGGTGACTCCCGACGACATCATGGAATATGACCTGAACTGCGATTGCGTCGATGCGCAGGGCCGGGGCAGCTTCCTCGAGCGCTTCATTCATGGCGAGATTTTTCGCAGCCGACCGGACGTGATGGCGGTGGTGCACAGCCATTCGCCCAACGTCATCCCCTTCGGCCTCGTGAAGACGCCCATGCGAGCGATGTTCCACAATGCCGCCTTCGTGGCGCGCGGCGTGCCCGTGTTCGACATCCGCGAAAAGTTCGGGGCAACCGACATGCTCGTCGGCAATGCCGACAAGGGCGTGGCGCTTGCGAAGGTGCTCGCCGACAAGGACATCGTGCTGATGCGCGCGCATGGCAGCGTCGCCACAGGCCCGAGCCTGCCGGTGGCCGTGTTCCGCGCCGTCTATACGGAAATGAATGCCAAGCTGCAGTTCCAGGCCGCCATGCTGGGCGGCGGCGGCGACATCGCCGCGCTCGATGCGGACGAGGGCGCTTTGGCCGACAAGGTCAATCTGTCGTCGGCCGCGCGTGCGTGGGATCTCTGGAAGCGTCGCGTCGGCTTCTGATCGTTTCAATCGAGTGAGGATCTGGTTTCATGTCGCAGGTGCAGACGTCGTCGCGGAGCAATGAGCCGCGCCAGCAACTCGTCGATGCGATCCGCATGCTGGAGCGTGCGGAGATCATCGACCACAACGGCCATGTCAGCATCCGCTATGGCGAGAATATCCTCATCAACAATGGGGCGGCCGTAAAAGGCCTTCTCACGCAGGACGATCTCGTCGAGATCGACTTCGACGGCAATGTGATTTCGGGCAGCGGCAAGCCGCCGCTCGAATTCCACATCCATTCGGAAGTCTATCGTGCGCGGCCGGATGTGCAGGCCGTGGCGCATACGCATCCGAAGTGGTCGACGTTCCTGACGATGGTCGGCCAGCCCTACAAGCATGTCTATGCGCAGGGCGTGCTGCTCGGCGACATTCCGGTCATGGACACGCCGCTCTCGGTGAACACCAAGCCGATGGGCGAGCGGCTCGCAGCGACGCTCGGCGACAAGCCGGCCGTGCTCTTGAAGTCGCACGGCGTGACGGTGGTCGGCACGAACATGATCGAATGTTTCGCGCTCGCCGCCTATGTCGAGGAAAATGCCTATCGCCAGTATATGGCGATGCAGATCGGCGACCCCTACGTCTTCAGCGAAGACGAGAAAAAGGCCTGCTTCGAGAAGCTTTGGTCCACAAGTCTCTTTCAGAAGACGTGGGACCATTACCGCTCGAAGGTCGATTGATCAGATCGTCGCTTCCATCATGGCGCGCAGTTCGGGCGTGACGTCAGGCGTCACGCCGAACCAGCCTGCGAAGGCGGGGCGGCCCTGGTGCAACAGCATGCCGAGACCGTTCACGGTCTTGTTGCCGCGCTTGCGGGCCTCTTCGAGCAGCGGCGTCTCGCGCGGGATGTAGACGATGTCGGACACCAGCGCGTGACGGGGCAGGCGCTCAAGCGAGAGATCGAGCGGCGTCTGGCCGACCATGCCCTGGCTCGTCGTGTTCACAAGCATGGCCGCGTCTTCGAGCGCTTCGTGACGCTGCTCCCACGGCACGGCGCGGATCGGTGCGCCGAATTCGCGCGCCAATCCTTCCGCGCGTTCGGGCGAGCGGTTGATGACCCGAATTTCGCGCGCCCCGCGATCGGCGAGGCTCAGCACGACGGCGCGCGCACCGCCCCCAGCACCCATGACGACGATGGGGCCGGCATCGGCGCGCCAGTCCGGCACGGCTTCGAGAATGCCGTGGATGAAGCCGAAGCCGTCATTGTTGGTGCCGATGAGCGACTTGTCGGGCCTGACCGTCACGCAGCTGATTGCGCCGATGCGCAGGGCCGTGGCCTCGACCTCGTCGACGAAGGCCATCCCCGTTTCCTTGTGCGGAATTGTCAGGTTGCAGCCCGCGAAGCCGAGCGGCTGGAGGGCACGTAGCGCCGGGCCGATTCCGTCGGGCTCGATGGCCAGCGGCAGATAGATACCGGTGAGGCCATGTTGGGCGAACCAGTAATTGTGCAGCATCGGCGAGCGCGAATGCATCACGGGCCAGCCCATGACACCGGCAAGGAGGGTACGTTCGGGATGCGCCATCATTCGTCTCTGCTGTGAGTTGCAGCTTTCTTAACGGCAGCGGGGCTTCACGTCGAGTATGACTGCAACCGGCTCTAGCGCCTTCGTGTGCGGTTGTGTGAGTTGGCTCCCAGCCCCCGACCTGCTAGCAGGGCGCATGTTCGCTCCCGCCAATCTCGCCATCCTCGCCATTGCCGGAACCGCCACCGCAGGCGTCATCCTGCGTCCCTTTCGCTGGCCGGAGGCGATCTGGGCCGTGACTGGCGCGGTGGCGCTGCTGGCCTTCCGCCTGCTCGGACCCGACGATGCGCGGGCGGCGGTGAGGCGGGGGACCGACGTCTACCTGTTCCTCACGGGCATGATGATCCTGGCCGAACTCGCCCGGCGCGAGGGGTTGTTCGACTGGACGGCGGCGCTGGCGGCGCGAATGGCGCGGGGCTCCGCGCGGCGGCTGTTCGATCTCATTTTTCTCGTCGGCATCGTCGTAACGGCGCTCCTGTCGAACGATGCAACGGCGGTCGTGCTGACGCCCGCCGTCTATGCCGCCGCGCGGGCGGCCAAGGCCGAGCCGCTGCCCTATCTGTTCATCTGCGCCTTCGTCGCCAATGCCGCGAGCTTCGTGCTGCCGATCTCGAACCCGGCCAATCTCGTGCTGTTCGGCCAGAAGATTCCCGCGCTGGGTCCCTGGGTGCTGTGGTTCGGCATTCCCTCGCTCATCGCTGTCGGCATGTCGTGGCTCGTCTTGCGGATCGCTTTCCGGCATGAGCTCGCGGCCAAGATCTCGGGCGACGTTCCGCTGCCCACCCTGTCCACGCCCGCCAAGCTGGCGGGTGTCGGGATCGGCATCGCCTGCCTCGTGCTGCTGGTAACCTCGGCGCTCGATGGCCCGCTCGGTCTCGCGACGGTGGTGGCGGGGTTGCTTGCTGCGGCCCTCGTGCTCATCGCGGGGCGCAGCTCCCCGATGCCGCTGCTCAAGGGCGTCAGCTGGAGCGTCATCCCGCTCGTCGCCGGGCTCTTCGTTCTCGTTGCGGGCCTCGAGCAGACGGGGCTGGTCGCAGCTCTCGCGCGGGATCTCGCGATGGCTGCCGGGGATGCGCCTCGTGCGACGGGTTTCTGGGCGGGGACCGTGCTCGCCTTTGTCTGCAATCTCATGAACAATCTTCCAGCCGGGCTGCTGGCGGCATCCGCTGCCCCGGCAGGCGCCGTACCATCGGCCGTCACGGGGGCGCTGCTGGTGGGCGTCGATCTCGGGCCAAACATGTCGGTGACCGGCTCGCTCGCCACGATCCTCTGGTTGATCGCCATCCGTCGCGAGGGCGAGGATGTCGGCGCCTGGAATTTTTTGAAACTCGGTCTCGCCGTAACCCTGCCGGCGCTCATTCCCGCGCTGGCCGCCGTCGTCTGGCTCGCACCGGGTTGAGCGGCCCTTCCCGGAACGGGTCGGCGTCCTAGTTGAAGAGCGTGCGAAACGGGAGAGCAGCGTGCAAATTCGGCTGATACTGGCCCTGGTCGCGAGTTGCGCGACTGCCTCGGGCGCTGGGGCGCAGGTTTTGACGGGGGCGCAGGCGTTCGGCGATGTCACGCAGGATCGCCCAGGTGTGATCCGCAAGATCACGCCCGCCGATTTGCCCCGCCCTGGTGAGGGAACGAAGGGCAGCGCCTCGTCGCGTCTTACACCTCGGCCCGAAACTGCGGCGCCAAAAGCGCCGGAGGGCTTTGAAGTCTCGCTTTTCGCCAGCGGGCTGAACAATCCGCGCAGGCTGCTCGTGGCGCCCAATGGCGATGTGTTCGTGGCCGAAACAGAGGCGGGGCGCATCGTGGTCCTGCGTGCGGGCACGGATCGCGGCAAACCGCAGCTTGAGGTCTTCGCGACGGGGCTCGGCGGCCCCTTCGGCATGGCGTTCCAGCCTGCGCGCGGGGAGCCTGCGTATCTCTACGTTGCCACGACGCGCGAGATTCTGCGCTTTCCCTACGCGACCGGAGACCTGAAGGCGCGGGCGGCACCCGTGACCATCGTGAAGGGCCTCGCCGGGGGCGGGCATTCGACGCGCGATCTTGTTTTTTCCGCTGACGGGAAGACGATCTATGTGTCTGTCGGCTCTCTTTCCAACAATGCGAGCGGCATCGGCGCCGGCCCGTCCGATCTCGCGAAGTTCGAGAGAACGCATGGTGCCGGAGCTGCGTGGAAGAGCGAGGAATGGCGCGCCGCCGTGCTGGCCTTCGACGCCGACGGCTCGCACCGGCGCGCCTACGCGACGGGCCTCCGCAATTGCGCGGGGCTCACGATGCAGCCTGCGACCGGCCAGCTCTGGTGCGCGGTGAACGAGCGGGACATGCTTGGCGACAATCTGCCGCCCGAATATGTCACGTCGCTGCGTGAAGGGGGTTTTTACGGCTGGCCGTGGTTCTACATCGGTGCGAACCAGGACCCCAATCACCGCAAGGAACGGCCGGATCTCGCATCGAAAGTTGTCGTGCCCGACGTCCTCATCCAGGCCCATTCCGCGCCACTCGGCATTACTTTCTACGAGGGCGACCAGTTTCCGGCGCAATACCGGGGCAGCGCCTTCGTGACGCTGCACGGCTCATGGAACCGCTCGCGCCGGACCGGCTACAAAGTCGTGCGCGTGCTCATGGCGAACGGAAAGCCGACGGGCGAGTACGAGGACTTTCTCACTGGCTTTGTCGGCGCTGACGATGCCATCTGGGGGCGTCCCGTCGGCGTCACCGTGGCGCGCGACGGCGCGCTGCTCGTCTCCGAAGACGGCAGCGGCACGATCTGGCTGGTGAGTGCCAGGGGGAAGTGAGCCCTTAGACGCGGTTCAACGGAGGCGCATGAGCCCTTTGGGCGGACGTCCGCCTTTCAAGCCATTCTGCCGAGCGGCCACGGCTTTGGCGACTGTGGTTTTTTGGCCTCCTGCTCGACCCAGCGCCTGCGCCGCCGAACCAATGCCGCCGAGGTGTTCTGCGAGAAGTGAGGGGACGTATAGATCTACGTCCAGCTCCGGCCAGCGGATGCCGAGCTGCGACGGCGTGATCTCGAAGCGTGTCATTTCGTCCGCCGTTGCTTCCCGCAGCTCAGGAATCCGTTCGACCGGAAGATGCAGCTCGACGCGCCCAGCGAGCGTTAGAACGATCTTATTCGTTGTGGGCTCGTAGTTTACCTTCTCGACGACCGGCCCAAGCTCGCGAGCCTCCACGCCGCGCCTGTTGGCCTCGCTGACCTGCTCGTCGGTCAGTTCAAACTTTCGAGTCTTCGTGTCACCCATGGTGGTCTCTCCACTTTTCATTCAGCTTGGGCAGCACTTTCTCCAGCTCCTCGCCAATCAGGATGAGCTGGGACCGGCTGAAGCCGAAATTTTCGCGAAGTTCAACGCCGTTCTCGATGAGAAAGGTGGCTTCATATTCCGCGCCGAATACATGCACATGGGGCGGCCGGTGATCATTTGTGTAGATCACCACGGGAAATCCGCGAAAGATGTGAACGGTCGGCACGCCCCCTTATAGGAGAAACCCAACTGCTTGGGAATAGGCCGGGCGGGGAGCGTCACGAGGAGCGCAGCACCTGCGCCATATAGGCTTCGATGCCCGCCCAGTTGCGGCCTGCTGAAACAGCGCTGCGATAGGACGCTACGATCTTTGCCGCCATGGGGCTTTCGCCCGCCTTGCGATCCAGCACGATGGCCGTCTTGGCGCGCATGGCCTGCACGACATCGGCGGGAAAGGGTGTCACCTTGGCCCCCAGCGCGACGAGTTCGGTGATCGCAGCGGCATTGGTCGCCTGCGCCTCCACCAGGCCCGCCGTATGTTCGGCTGCGCAGGCCGTCTCGACGATTTCGCGCAGGTCGGGGGTGAGCTTCTCGAAGGCTGACAGCGAGATCAGGGCTTCCGCCGCGCCGTTGGGCTTGTTGAAGCCGGGCATGTGATAGACGGGCGCGTAGCGCTGGAAACCGAGTTGCTGGTCGTTGACGGGGGCGAGCAATTCGATCGCGTCGATCGTGCCGCGTTCGAGCGCGGGGACGGTGTCGCCGGGTGCGATGGACTGCGGCGTTGCGCCGAGTTCTCGGTACACCTCGCCGCCGAGTCCCTGCACGCGAATACGCAGGCCCTTGATGTCCTCCAGAGACGTGATGGCCCTGCGAAACCAGCCGCCCATGGAGGGGCCGGTGTTCCCTGCCAGCAGGCCGCGCACGCCCGAGGGACGATAGAATTCATCCCACAATGCCTGTCCGCCGCGCTGCTCGATCCAGGTCTGGTGTTCCAGTGGGCCGAGGCCGAAGGGCGCGGTGGTGAAGAGGGCGGCGCCAGGCAATTTGCCGTCCCAGAAGAAGGAAGCCGTATGGCCCATTTCCGCGACGCCGTTCGAGATGGCCTCGAACACGCCGAACGCGGGCACGATGCTGCCTGCCGGAAACACCTCGACCAGGAGCCGGCCGCCGCTCATGCGGGTGATGCGCTGCGCCAGCCGCTCGGCGGAAACGCCGGGGCCGGGCAGGTTTTTCGTCCAGGACGTGATGAGCCGCCAGCGGTGGACGTCCTGCGCGCGCGCGATGTGGGGCGCTGCGATGAGGGCAGTTGCCGAGGCGCCGAGCAGGGCGCGCCGGGAGGTAACAATCTTGGTCATATGCGCCTTTTCTAGTTCGTCGAAAGCCGCCAACGCGGCCGGCCTCCCCGTGTGGGAGAAGCTGTCGGCGGAGCCGACTGATGAGGGGTTACAGCCTCTCTTGTGCGAGTGCGTAACCCCCTCATCCGCCGCTCGCGCGGTCACCTTCTCCCAGTGGAAGACGGATCGCGGCGAGCGAAGCGCCTTTTCCTGTCAGCTGCGAACGTAGAGTTCGCCGCCCTGATCGAGGAATTCCGCGCTCTTTTCCTGCATGCCGGCCTCGCGCGCAGCGATTTCGGCAGCTTCGACGCGCAGGTCCTGCGAGATTTTCATCGAGCAGAATTTCGGGCCGCACATCGAACAGAAATGCGCGACTTTGTGAGCGTCCTTGGGCAGCGTTTCATCGTGATAGGCGCGGGCGGTATCCGGATCGAGGCCCAGATTGAACTGATCCTCCCAGCGGAAATCGAAACGCGCGCGTGAGAGCGCATCGTCACGCAATTGCGCCGCCGGATGTCCCTTCGCGAGATCCGCCGCATGCGCCGCGATGCGATAGGTGATGACACCCACCTTCACGTCGTCGCGGTCTGGCAGACCCAGATGTTCCTTCGGCGTCACGTAGCAGAGCATGGCCGTGCCGAACCAGCCGATCATGGCCGCGCCAATGCCGGAGGTGATGTGGTCGTAGCCGGGAGCGATGTCGGTCGTCAGCGGCCCGAGCGTGTAGAAGGGGGCTTCGTGGCATTCCTTCAGCTGCTTTTCCATGTTGATCTTGATCTTGTGCATCGGCACATGGCCGGGGCCTTCGATCATGACCTGGCAACCCTTGGCCCAGGCGCGCTTGGTCAGTTCGCCTAGCGTTTCCAGCTCGGCGAATTGTGCGCGGTCGTTGGCGTCCGCGATGGAGCCGGGGCGAAGGCCGTCGCCGAGCGAGAACGACACGTCGTATTTGCGCATGATGTCGCAGATGTCGTCGAAGTGATCGTAGAGGAAGCTTTCCTTGTGATGCGCGAGGCACCAGCGGGCCATGATCGAGCCGCCGCGCGAGACGATGCCGGTGACGCGCTTGGCTGTGAGCGGCACATAGGCGAGGCGCACGCCTGCGTGGATCGTGAAATAATCGACGCCCTGTTCCGCCTGCTCGATCAACGTGTCGCGGAAGACTTCCCACGTCAGCTTGACCGGGTCTCCATCGACCTTTTCGAGCGCCTGGTAGATCGGCACGGTGCCGATCGGCACGGGCGAGTTGCGCATGATCCAGTCGCGGATGTTGTGGATGTTGCGGCCGGTGGAGAGATCCATCACCGTGTCGCCGCCCCAGCGGATCGACCAGACGAGCTTCTCGACCTCTTCGGCGACCGAGGAGGTGACGGCGGAATTGCCGATGTTCGCATTCACCTTCACGAGGAAGTTGCGGCCGATGATCATCGGCTCGACTTCGGGATGGTTGATGTTGGCGGGAATGATGGCGCGGCCGCGTGCGATCTCGTCGCGCACGAATTCGGGTGTCACGAAGGCCGGGATTTCCGCGCCAAAGCTTTCGCCATCGTCGAGCTTGTCCTGCGCGCCGTCGAGCATCTTGGCGCGGCCGAGGTTCTCGCGGTGCGCGACGTAGATCATCTCTTCAGTGACGATTCCCGCGCGGGCGAATTCATATTGCGTGACGTGGCCTTCGCCACCGCGCAGAGGCGAGGTCACGGCCGGGCAGGGTGGCACGAGCTTGTCGGGAGAGACGCCGCCATTGTCTTCCGGCTGCACGGCGCGGCCGGTGTAGGTCTCCAGATTGGCGCGGCGGGCGAGCCAGGGCTGGCGGATGCGCGGCAGGCCCTTCGAAAGGTCGATGGCGATGTCTGTCTGGGTATAGGGACCCGACGCGTCGTAGACGCGAACCGCCTCTTCTTTAGGATCGCTCAGTGCGATCTCGCGGAAGGGCACGTGGATGTCGGGATGTCCCTCAATGGTCTGGTAGACCTTGCGCGATCCGGTGAGCGGGCCGGTGGTCACGGTCTCCGGCACGATGCTGCCGGCCTTCGGCTGTACGTTCATATGTCGTCCTCCCGCCGGCCGGATCTGGACTTGCTCATCATTCAGGGGAGCGGCGTTCGAGACTCTGGGCGGAGGCTCTGCTCTTCCCTGCGCTGGCATTATCCAGATCAGGTTATGTGGGTGTGATCTCAGCCGCCGGACAATCCGGAAGCACCCCATGGCTGGAAGCAAGCTAGCGCGGGCGGGGGGCGCGTGCAAGGGCGTGTTGGGCTTTGGAAAAGTCGGGCGCCGCTCTCCGTGCCGTCATCGGGAGCGAAGCGAAGCAATCCAGTGCGCCCTTGCGGCTACTGGATCGCCGCGTCGCTGCGCTCCTCGCGATGCCGCCCCAAGCCTCAGCTCCTGCTGAAATTCGGCCGGGGAATGTCCATATGCGCGGCCCGCAGCGCCGCCGACCAGCGTTCCCGCAGGTCGCGGAAATATTCGTCCGTGGCGTCGATGCGCGAATTGACCTCGAGGCTCGGGTCGTTCGTGCGCGTGACGATGATGTCGATGGGCAGGCCGACGCCGAGATTGGATTTGATCGTCGAGTCCATCGAGATCAAACCGATCTTCAGCGCGTCGTAGAGATCGGTGTTGAAATTTACCGCGCGGTCGAGGATCGGCTTGCCGTATTTGTGCTCGCCGATCTGCAGGAAGGGCGCGTCGGGTGTGCATTCGATGAAGTTGCCGGCCGAATAGATCATGAACAGACGCGGCGGCCCGCCCGCGATCTGTCCGCCGAAGAGGAAGGAGACGTCGAAGTTCAGGCTCGCCTGTTCCAGCGCCTCGCCATAGACCTCGTCGACCTTGCGCACTGCGCGGCCGATGAGCTGGGCGGCGGCGAACATGTCGGTCATGTCCTCGAGGCGTTCGAGCTCTTTCGTCTTCGCGTTCTCGACGCCGGTGCGCACGAAATGCAGCACGTTCTGCGTGATCGACAGGTTGCCTGCCGTCGCGATGGCGAAGGCATGATGCCCCTTCTTCTCGAACACATGCAGCTTGCGGAAGGTGGATATGTTGTCGAGGCCCGCATTGGTGCGGGTATCTGCGATCATGACGAGGCCGTCACGCACGAGAATTCCGCAGCAGTAGGTCATGGCGATCCCTTCGGTTGGGCGCCCTTATAGCTTCGCCCAAGCAGGTCGGGCAACTCAGGATTGCGATTGGCTCTGGGTTTGTGCGCCGCGCGGGGTGAGGGTGATGCGCACATCGGCCTTGGTCCCGTCTCCGGTACGCCGCACTGTGCGCACCGGGGCCGCGCCGAGGCGATCGAGACCCATGGCGACGCGGACGTGGTTTTCCTGCGGGCAAACATCATAGGCGGCATCGAAGCCGATCCAGCCGAGACCCTCGACGAAGGCCTCCGCCCAGCTGTGGCCGCCGGCTTCACCCTCCTCGTCAAGCAGGGGCATGTAGTAGCCCTCGACGATGCGTGCGGGGATGCCGAGAAAACGCGCCGCCGAGGCGAAGACATGGCCGATGTCGCCGGCCGCTCCCGATTTCCGGGCGAGAACGGCGTTGGCGGCGGCCATCTCGTAGGGCTTGGCTGCGTGCTCGACCTTGATCGTGTCGTGCACGGAGGTCATCAGCCGATGCAGCGTGTCGAGCGTGCCCTCGTTGCCGCGTGCGGCTTCGCTGGCGAACTCGCGCAGCGGCGTGCCCGCGACGGTGAGATCCGTGTCGCGCAGATAAACCTCGATCGGAAAGCGCTCGACGCCACCGCGAATGACGCCCGCATTGTCAGAGGTCTCGACGTCGCCTTCCGCGACGATGCGCAGGACGCTCAGCGGGCCGTCGACCGAAAAGGTCTGCGCGATATTGCCGAAGGAATCCTCCGAGGATCGCAGGAGGCAATCTGCATCGACATCCATCCGCCACGACAGGATGTGCTGTCCCTCGTGATTGCGCGGCGTCATCCGCAGCGTCTGGAGGACGGATTTCGCCGGCGGATCGAAGGTGTAGAGCGTCTCGTGGCGAATCCGGATGCGCATCTAGGCCTCAATCGATCAGATATTGTTCGGCGATGCTCGAACCGAGCCGGTCATTGTCTTCGACGAAGGCGGTCAGGAACTCGTGCAGACCCGTCCCGAAGATCTCCTTGATCGAGGCATTCTCGAGCCGCGTCAGGACGTTGCGGGCCTGACGCTGGGACGGACCCTGGCGTCCGTAGGCGCGCGAGATGGAGTCCAGCAGGCGCACGATATTCTCGTAGCACGAATGCAGCGAACGCGGCATTTCGGGCCGCAGGATCAAGAGGTCGGCAACGAGCCACGGCTGGATGCCGTCGCGATAGACCCAGTGATAGGCGGTCAGCGCTGAAACGGCGCGCAGGATGGCTGTCCATTGGAAGTAATCCACCGTGCCGCCCACCGCTTCCGTCTCGGGCAGAAGCACGTGGTATTTCACATCGAGAATGCGCGCCGTCGTGTCTGCGCGTTCGACGTAGAGGCCGAGCCGCGAGAACCAGTAGGCGTCGTTGCGCAGCATGGTGCGATGAGCCGAGCCGTCGAAATCGAGAGAGGTCTTCTTTACGAAATCCAGGAACCGCGCGAGTTCGATGCGATCGACGCTGCCATTGGCGCCGAGCGAGGATTCGTAGCGTTTCAGTTCGAGCCAGCCAGTGTTGATCGACTGCCACATCTCGATCGTCAGCGCTGTCCGGACCGCGCGCGCATTGGTGCGGGCGAGCTCGATGCAGCTCTGGATCGACGAGGGGTTTTTCGAGTCGAAGGCCAGGAAGTGGATCGCATCCGCCTCGGTGACCACGTCGTAGGCGCGTTCGTAATCTTCGAGCGCGCCGGCGGCATTGAGCGTGCTTTCCCATTCCGAGCCGGTGCCCCCGTAGGCGGTTGGGAGCGTGGAGAGGCGCTGCGTCGCTTCGATGATGCGGGCCAGGAAGTCGGCTCGTTCCATGTAGCGCGCGAGCCAGTACAGATTGTCGGCAGTGCGGGACAGCATCAGGCGGCTCGCGAATGATCGGGTTTCAACGAAGCGGGGGCAATGGCGCTCATGTCAAATCGGCTCGTCGTCGACGACCCAGGTGTCCTTGGTGCCGCCGCCCTGGCTTGAATTCACGACAAGCGAACCTTCCTTCAGGGCCACGCGCGTGAGGCCGCCGGGGATGACGCGGATGCCATCGGCGCCGGCGAGGACGAAGGGGCGCAGGTCGACGTGACGTGGGCCGATGCCCTCGTCGAAGGAGGCCGGGCAGGTCGAGAGCGAGAGAGTGGGCTGGGCGATGAAGCCTGCCGGATCATGCGCCACTTTCGCGGCGAAAGCGTCGATCTCGGCGCGCGTCGCGTGCGGGCCTACGAGCATGCCGTAGCCGCCGGAACCGTTGACCTCCTTCACGACGAGTTCGGAGAGATGTTCGAGCACGTATTTGAGAGCGTCCGGCTCGCGGCAGCGCCAGGTCGGCACATTCTTCAACAGCGGTTCCTCGCCGAGATAGAAGCGGATGATCTCGGGCACGTAGGTGTAGACGGCCTTGTCGTCGGCGATGCCCGTGCCCACCGCGTTGGCGAGCGTTACATTGCCGGCAAGATAGGCGCTCATCAGGCCGGGAACGCCCAGTGCGGAATCGGGCCGGAAGGCGAGGGGGTCTAGAAAGTCGTCGTCGATGCGGCGATAGATGACATCGACGCGCTTGGGTCCCTGCGTCGTGCGCATGTAGACGATGTCGTCGCGCACCAGCAGGTCCCGGCCCTCGACCAGCTCCACGCCGAGCTTGTCGGCAAGGAACGAGTGCTCGTAATAGGCCGAATTGAACTGCCCTGGTGTCAGCAGCACGGTGGTCGGATCGCCACCGGCCGAGCGGGGCGATACGGACTTCAGGCAGGCCAGCAGCGCATCCGGATAATTCTCGACGGGGGCGACGCGATGTTGCGCGAAGAGTTCCGGCACGAGGCGCATCATCACCTCGCGGTTCTCCAGCATGTAGGAGACGCCCGACGGCGTGCGGGCGTTGTCCTCGAGAACATAGAAATCATTCGCATCGATGCGGACGATGTCGATGCCGGAGATCTGCACGTAAATATCGTGCGGCACGCGACGGCCCGACATTTCAGGCCGGTAATGCGGGTTGCGATAGACGATGTCGGAGGGAATGACGCCCGCCTTGATGACCTCGCCCGCACCGTAAATGTCGGCGAGAAACAGATTAAGCGCCTTCACGCGCTGGATCAGGCCTGCTTCAAGGCGGGTCCATTCGGAGCGGCCGAGCACGCGCGGGATGATGTCGAAGGGGATCAGCCGCTCGGAGGCGTCTTTTTCGCCATAGACTGCGAAGGTGATGCCGATGCGGCGGAACATCAGTTCGGCCTGGCTGCGCCGGGATGCGAGAAGCTCCTGAGGTGCGGAGGCCAGCCACCGGTTCACCCGTTCATAGACCGCACGGGGAAGCCCGTCGGGCTGTTTCATTTCATCGAAAAAGCGCCCCTGATCCAAGCCTGCCCACTCCCGCCTGTCGACAACACCTGTCGTGATTTAACCTTGCAAGCAAGCGGAGTGCCACTGAATTTCTGTTCAGGGACGGTGCAGACAGGTTAGACATCAGGCTGACATGGCGCGAATATCAGGCATATGCCTCAATTATCATCTGATCTCTCCTTCAGCAGTCTGCGCCGCGGGGACGGACCTGCGGGATCTCTCGCGTGTCGGACGGCGGAATTTGCGGCGCGCCCAGATCACGAGGCCCGTTCCCAGGAGGGCGAGCATGGCGAGCGACGTGACTGCGTTGGCGAGGCCCGACCAGATCCCGAGCCAATTGCCTTCGTGCAGCAGACGCGGCCAGTTTCGTGGGCCGGGCTGCAATCCCTCGCGCGTCACCCGATAGGCCCGAACCTCGCCATTTTCCACGATGCGGGCGAGCTGGCGTCCGCCGCGCGTTCCCAGGGACAGGAGGTTTGACGGGTCGGTGTGAGCCGAGACCAGCCGCACGGCTTCGAGGAGAGCAACCGGCTGTGCGCGCGGCGCGCCGGCGACGTTGGCCTGGGCGGGTGCGAACGTGATGCCATAGGCGACGCCCAGCCCCGAGACGAGACTCACCATGATGAAGGGGAGAAGGAACCAGGCGATGCCCTTGTGCCAGCCCGATACCGTGTTGCGCAGGCGCGGCCAGCCCATCAGCACGCCAAGCGAGGCGAGAGCTATCATCGCATAGGTGGACGCGGTGACCACCCAGCCCAGATTGAAGAGGAAATGCTCGTGCAGGCGGCGGCTGTTCGAGAACAGGTCGGAAATCCATCCGTCGTCCGCCGTCGCCTCTTCGCCCGTTGCGAGGTCGACATCGATGGAGCCGTCCGGGCCGACGCCGTTAAGCGTGAGCGTGTTTTCGTAGGCATCCACCGACAGGTTGCGAGCCTGCCCCTGCGGATCGAAGCGCTTCACGTAGCTCTCGAGTTTTTCCGCGGTCAGCATGTTGGGCCGGATCGAGGACATCTGCACGATCGGCTGGAAGGAGAGGATGAGCCCCGTGCCGATCACCACCAGCAGCGGGAGCGCAAAAACGAGTGAAATCCAGCGGTGCAGGCGCAGAAGAAGGGCTTGGGACATGGGGGCTCCTTCGTCCCCTGTATGGATACGGTCGCGCTGGGCTGCAAATGAACAATTGTCCATATTGAGTGAGAGAGCTGCATGGAGCCTCTCAATCGTGACACGCTTTCGACGTGACTTTTCGGACGTTAGCCACTAATTCGTTCAGGTATGATCGACCTTGCCGGTTCAGGGGGTGTGCGGGCGCCCTGTATTGAGTAAGGTGCGAAGGCCGTTCCCCCCAGAGCGAGACCGCGAGGCGGTCCTGAACGGCTCCCTGAATTCCGAATGAAGGGCGCCCTCGCGGCGTCAGGCCGGTGTTTCATGAAACGTGCATTTGCATTTCTGATCGTGTTCCTGCTGCTCGCGGGCCTCGCGGGCGGGCTCGGCTATTTCCAGTTTTTCGTGAAGCCGGAAATGATCAAGGGCTTTATCGCGGGGGCGCCGAGACCCCTGCAGGCGGTGGCTGTGGCGGAGGCCAAGACCGAGTCCTGGCAGTCCCGGCTGCCCGCGATCGGAACGTTTCGCGCCGTGCAGGGCATCGATGTCTCCCCGCAGGTCGGTGGCGTTGTGCGCGCGATCCGCTTTGAATCCGGGCAGGACGTCGAAAAGGGCCAGATCCTCGTGCAGATCGACGACACCGTCGAACAGGCCGATCTGAAGTCCAATCTGGCGACGCTCAAGAACGCGGATCTCTCGCTGGATCGCCAGCGTCAGCTGGTAAGCGGCGGATCGACCACCGCGGCCAATGTGGATACTGCCCTGGCGCAGCGTGATTCCGCGTCGGCAGCGGCCGACCGCACGCGCGCGCTGATCGCCCAGAAGGCTCTGATGGCGCCGTTCTCGGGGCGTCTCGGCCTGCGCAAGATCGATGTCGGGCAATATGTCTCGCCGGGAACATCCATCGTCACCTTGCAGCAGCTCGATCCCATCGACGTCGATTTCCCGATCCCCGAGCAGGATATCGGCAAGATCAAGATCGATCAGCCCATCGAGATCGCAGTCGATGCTTTCCCGGGCAAGGTTTTCGCCGGCAAGATCGGTTCGATCGACGCGCGGGTGAGCATTGAGTCACGCACCATTCTCGTGCGCGCGCAGGTGGCCAACCCCGACCGGGTGCTGAAGCCCGGCATGTTCGCCAATGTCGCCGTTCTCGTCGGCGAGGCCCGCGAGGTGGTGACGGTGCCGCGTACCGGAGTGTCCTATTCGCTCTATGGCGACACGGTCTATGTCGTGAAGCCGGCTCCGGCCGCCGCTGGCACGGCGCAGGCGGCGCCCGCGGCTGGCGACGAGGCGATGATCGTGGAGCGCCGCGTGGTGAAGACCGGCGACACGCGCGGCGATCGGGTGACCCTCACCGACGGCGTCGCCGCCGGCGACAAGGTGGTTACCGAGGGACAGCTCAAGTTGCAGCCCAATGCCCGTGTGCGCATCGATCCGAAGGCCGGATTGCAGGCTCCTGCCCGCCTGAAGCGCGAATAGGAGCGCCATCATGGGATCCTTTACAGACCTCTTCATCCGGCGGCCCGTCCTTGCGACCGTCGTGAGCCTTCTGATCCTCCTCGTTGGTTTGCAGGCGGCTTTCAAGCTGCAGATCCGGCAATATCCGGAGCTGTCGCAGACCACGATCACGATTACCACCAGCTATCCGGGCGCCAACGCCGACCTCATCAAGGGCTTCATCACCACGCCGATCGAGCAGGCGGTCGCGAGCACCGAGGGTATCGACACGATCGTCTCGAACTCGCAGCAGAACGTGTCGCTCATCACGCTCAACCTGCGCCTGAACGCCAATCCCGACCGCGCCGTCACAGACGTGCTCTCGAAGGTCAATCAGGTGCGCGGCGCGCTGCCGCGCGAGGCCAACGACCCGATCGTCGTGAAGCAGACGGGGCAGGGCTATGCCCTGATGTACATGTCCTTCAATTCGAAGGTCCTGACGCCCTCGCAGATTACCGACTATCTGACACGCGTCGTTCAGCCGAAGCTGCAGACGCTCGACGGCGTCGGCAATGCGCAGATCCTCGGCGGGCAGACCTTCGCGATGCGCGTCTGGCTCGATCCGAACCGGATGGCGGCGCGCGGCGTGACGCCGGCGGACGTGAAGGCGGCGCTGGCAGCCAACAACTTCACCTCCGCTGCCGGCCAGATCAAGGGCGACTTCACGCAGACCAGCATCAATGCGCTGACCTCGCTCGACAGTGCGAAGGCCTTCGCGCAACTTGTCGTGTCCGCGCGCGGCGACAGCCTCATCCGCCTGGGCGCCATCGCGGATGTCGAGCTCGGCCCGGAATCCGTGGATTCGTCCTCGGTCTTCGATGGTGTGAAAGCCGTGTTCATCGGCGTTTATGCGACGCCCACCGCCAATCCGCTCACCGTCATCGACAATGTGCGCAAGGCCTTCCCCGATATTCAGGCGCAACTGCCCACGGGTGTCGATGCGGCCATCGCCTATGACGCGACGGAGTTCATTCGCGCCTCGATTTCGGAAGTCGCAAAGACGCTCGGCGAGGCGGCGATCATCGTCGTCATCGTGATCTTCCTGTTCCTCGGCAATCTGCGTTCGACGCTGATCCCCATCGTCACAATCCCGCTGTCGCTCGTCGGCGTGATGATCATGCTGCTGGTGCTGGGATATTCGATCAACCTGCTGACGCTGCTGGCGCTAGTGCTGGCCATCGGGCTCGTTGTCGACGACGCCATCGTGGTGGTGGAGAACATCTACCGCCACATCGAGGATGGCATGACGCCGTACGATGCTTCCATCAAGGGAGCGCGGGAAATCGCGCTGCCGGTCATCTCCATGACGATCACGCTGGCGGCGGTCTATGCGCCCATCGGCTTCGTCGCGGGTCTGACGGGCGCGCTGTTCCGCGAATTCGCATTCACGCTGGCGGGCGCGGTGGTGGTGTCGGGCGTGATTGCGCTGACGCTTTCGCCGATGATGTGCTCGGTGTTGCTGAAGCCCCATTCGGAGAAGGGGCAGGGCGGCTTCGTCGCTTTCCTCGACCGGATGTTCGAGCGTTTGCGGCAGCGCTATCAGCGCCGCCTCAGCCGCACGCTGAACTTCCGCGCCATGACCATGCTCGTGCTCGTGGGCGTGCTCGCGCTCACCGCGATCATGTATGTGACGACGCCCAAGGAACTCGCTCCGGAAGAGGATCAGGGTATCCTCTTCGTGCTCGTCAAGACGCCGCAATATGCCAACCTCGATTATCTCGAATCAACGACCGACACCCTCTACAAGGTGCTCGACCAGATTCCGGAAAAGGCCCATGTCTTCACGATCAACGGCGCCGGCGGCGTGCATCAGGCTTTCGTCGGCGTGCTCCTGAAGCCCTGGGAGCAGCGCAAGCGCACGCAGAAGCAGGTCCTGCAGGAATTGCAGGGCAAGCTGGCCACAATCACCGGCGCTCAGGTGCTGGCCTTCGCACCACCCGCCTTGCCGGGCTCCAGCGGCGGTCCGCCGATGCAGTTCGTCATTCGCACGACAGGTGATTACGAGCAGCTTTCGCAGGTGCTCGACCAGGTGCAGACGGCGGCGCGCGACAGCGGCATGTTCATCTTCGTGGACAGCGATCTCAAGTTCGACACACCGCAGATCGAGTTCAACATCGATGCCGACAAGGCAAACCGGCTCGGCATCAAGATGGCGGATATCGGTTCGTCTCTGGCGACATTGCTCGGAGGCAACTACGTCAACCGCTTCAACCTCTATGGGCGAAGCTACGAGGTCATCCCGCAGGTGCCGCGCGAATTCCGCGTCGATGCCGATTGGCTGACGCGCTACCAGGTGCGCACAGGCACGGGCGAGCTTGTGCCGCTGTCGGCGGTGGCGACGCTGAAGAACACGGTACAGCCGAACGCGCTTACCTCGTTCCAGCAGCTCAGCTCCGCGACGCTGTCGGGCGTGCCCTTCCCGGGCCGCACGCTCGGTGAAGCCATCGACTTCCTTCAGGACAAGGCGAAGGAGACCTTCCCGGAGGGCTACACCTACGACTTCCAGGGCGACGCGCGGCAATATGTGCAGGAGGGCAGTGCGCTCGCGATCACCTTCGTCTTCGCGCTGATCGTCATCTTCCTCGTGCTCGCCGCGCAATTCGAGAGTTTCCGCGATCCCTTCATCATCCTGATCGCGCTGCCGACTTCGATCTTCGGCGCTCTCCTGCCGCTTAACATTCTGGGCATCATGGGCGCGGGGAGCATCAATATCTACACGCAGATCGGGCTGGTGACGCTGATCGGGCTCATCACCAAGCACGGCATCCTGATGACGGAATTCGCCAACCGTCTTCAGGAGGAGCAGGGCATGTCGCGGCGCGATGCGATCGAACATGCCGCCGGGGTGCGCTTGCGGCCCATCCTCATGACCACGGCGGCCATGGTCGTCGCCATGGTCCCGCTGATCCTCGCAAACGGCGCCGGCGCGCGCAGCCGTTTCGACATTGGCCTGGTGATCGCGGCCGGCATGGCCATAGGCACCTTGTTCACCCTGTTTGTGACGCCGGCGGTCTACACGTTCATCGCAAAGGATCATAGCCGGGCGCGGGCGCGGGCGCAGCGCGAGGGAGACGCCATCGGCGTTCAGGAGCCGAGGGCTGCCGAATAGGCAGATTGGATTTTTGGGCCGGGCTGGGCTAAACGCTGAGCCCGGCCCCCATCCATTCAGCTCTCCGAATTCAGGTTCTCATGTCCGTATCCGATCCCGTCAGCCGGCGGCGCACCTTCGCCATCATCTCGCATCCGGACGCGGGCAAGACCACGCTGACCGAAAAGCTGCTGTTGTTCGGCGGCGCGATCCAGCTCGCCGGAGAGGTGCGCGCCAAGGCCAACCGGCGCCAGACCCGCTCCGACTGGATGGGCATCGAGCGTGAGCGCGGCATTTCGGTCGTGACCTCGGTGATGACCTTCGAATATGACGGCCGGGTCTTCAACCTGCTGGATACGCCGGGCCACGAAGACTTCTCCGAAGACACGTATCGCACGCTCACCGCCGTCGACTCCGCCATCATGGTGATCGACGCGGCCAAGGGCATCGAGTCGCGTACGCGCAAACTGTTCGAGGTCTGCCGCCTGCGCGACATTCCGATCGTCACCTTCATCAACAAGATGGACCGGGAGACGCGCGACCCCTTCGACCTGCTGGACGAGATCGAGAAGACGCTGGCGCTCGACACGGCGCCGATCACATGGCCGATCGGCCGTGGCCGCGATTTCAAGGGCACCTACGATCTGCGCAAGAGCCAGATCCGCCTGATCGACGCCGAGGGCGGCCCGCGCCCCGTCAATGGACCAGACGATCCGGTGGTCGCCGGGCTCCTGCCCGAGCACGAGCGCGCGGC
>JAQGKD010000125.1 GCA_028290285.1 Hyphomicrobiales bacterium | reverse complement strand
TGGCTGCCGCCGGCGCCGTCTTCGCGAAGAAGAAGATCGACGAGGGCCGCACCGAGCAGGCACTCTGGGCCGAGGCCACCGACAACGTCGACAAGGCCTGACCCAGACCCATCGGTGGTCGAGCGAGCCTGTTCGATGGTCGAGCTCTACTATTTTCGGTGGTCGAGCTTGTCGAGACCACACCGCGGGGCCTTGGCGCAATTGGTAGCGCACCTGCTTTGCAAGCAGGGGGTTAGGGGTTCGAGTCCCCTAGGCTCCACGAGATCTATGCAGGTCAGACGCCCTTTTCGTTTCATCCGGAGGGTGCGTCGCGGGCGGCTCCAAGACGGACGGGGCATAGGCGGTGGAATAGCCGTGTGGGCGACATCCTCAGGACATATGGCTGGGGTGAAGATCGATGCCGATCCGGGCGGCCGTGCCCAGCAGTTCCGGGACGGCCTCCGTCAGCTGCCGCTGCGTCGCGCGACCGTCGGAGTGGGTCGACAGGTTGATTGCCGCGACGACCCGACCCGTGCGGTCGTGGACCGGCGCGGCGACGGCGCTCAGTCCCACCTCGAGCTCCTCGGCCACTAGGCACCAGCCGCGCGCCCGGATTGCGAGTAGCTCCTCGCGCAGCTCGGCCGCAGAGCCGATCGTGCGGGCTGGTTGGCTCCGGTAGGTGTCAGACTCGAGAAACGCGCTGAGCTCGGGCTCGGGCAGCCAAGCGAGCAGCGCCCGCCCGATTGCCGGGTGGTGGGCAGGCAGCCTGGTCCCGACGCCCAGCGAGACGTCCATCAGCCGAGGTGCGCCGACCCTCAGGAGGTAGACCACCTCATGATTTTCGAGCCGACCCAGGGAGACGGTTCGACCGAGCTCCGCCGATAGTTCGGCGCAGTGCGGCTCCGCGACCTCGGCGAGAGTGAGTCGTGACTGTTGCGCGTAGCCGAGATCGAGTAGCCGCGAGGTGAGGCGGTAGTAGCGGCCGTCGAAGGCCGTGAGCCCGGCATCCATCAACGTGCGCAGGAGGCGGCGTACCGCGGAGCGGCTGATGCCAGCACGCTCGGCGGCCTCCTCCAGCGTGAGTTCCGGGTGCTGGGCGTCAAAGACGTGCAACACGTCCAAGCCCCGCACCAGCGACTGGACAACGTCGCGGTCGGCGATCTCCGCGTCTCGCCGAGCCGCAACGCGTTCCACCATGCGTACCAGCGTATATCTCCCCCGCCGACCGGCCCCGTGCTGCCGCAGGAATCTCCCCCGGAGGCCTTGACGTGACGTGGACCACGTGGAACGGTCTAGGCAGCAATAACGCACACATGTACGCATAGCGGAATTGGAGCGGGATGTCCACCACCACGGCCGTTGCCGAATGCCGTCGGCGCGACGACCTGGCGCTGTGGAGCGGCCTTGCCCTGTGCATGGGCGTCGGCCCGCTCATGCTGTACACGCTCACGGCGGTCTCGCCCCTGGTCATCGCCGACCTCGGGCTCAGTCCGGTTCGCTACGGCGCCATCGCGACCGTTACGTTCGGGTCGGCTGCGCTCAGCGCGCTGGCGCTGGCGGGGCCGACCAGCCGGTTCAGCGGCCGCAGCCTGATGGTGGCAGTGGCGATCGGATCGGGGGTCGGCCTTGCGGTCCTCGCCCTTGCTCACAACTACGCCGTGCTGCTGGCCGCCGCCGTCGTGTGCGGTGTGGCCCAGTCCTTGTCTAACCCTGCAACCAACCGGGTGGTGGCTGGCCTGCCCGCCGAGCGCCGCGGTGCCCTGATCGGATGGAAACAATCCGGCGTCCAGATGGCGCAGCTCGCTGCGGGGTTGCTCGGCCCAACGCTCGCGGTCCTCGCCGGGTGGCGCTGGGCCGCAGTGGCCGGCATCGCGCTGGCGGTCGCGGGCGTCGTCAGCGCCATCGCGATCCGCGTCGCCCCGCCCGCGGCGGTCGCGGTCGAGGCCGAAGGTGCTCCGCGGGCATCGGTCCGCACCCTGACGGCGTACACGTTTTTCATGGGCTTCGGCCTGCAGGCCACCAACGCCTACCTTCCTCTGTTCGCCCACCGTCGGCTTGGCTTCGACGTTAGCACGGCCGGTCTCACCGCTGCCGTCGTGGGGTTGGTGGGCCTGGTCAGCCGGATCTGGTGGGCGCGCAGCTCCGATCGTGGCGGCCTGCAGTCCACGACGCTGCTCACGCTCGCCCTCGGCTCTGCCGCCGGCGTGTTGCTCACGGTGGCGGCCACCGTGGCCGGTGACTGGCTGGTCTGGATTGGTGCCGGTGTCTTCGGCGCCGCCGCCCTCGCGTCCAATGCGGTCACGATGGTGGCGCTCGTGCGCAGTGTCCCCACTGCCTCGCTCGGTGCCGCCACCGGTCTCCTCGTGACGGGCATGTACGTCGGCTTCGCCACCGGGCCGCTCGCATTCGGACTGGTTCTCGATCACGGTGCTGGCTTCGGCGCAGCTTGGCTCCTCCCACTCATGGCCTTCGGCGTCGCCGCACTGATCGGTGTTCCGTCGGCTATCGCCCGCCCCCTGCCCACCTCCTGAAAGGCACCCTGCATGCTCACCCGTGAACAGAACGACCTGCTGACCCGGACGGGTCCTGGCACCCAGATGGGCCAGTTGTTCCGGCGCTACTGGATCCCCGCCCTGCTGGCCGAGGAGGTCGCGGGTCCGGACTGCGACCCCGTACGGGTCAAGCTCCTCGGCGAGGAGCTGATCGCCTTTCGTGACAGCGAGGGACGCCTGGG
>JAQGKD010000061.1 GCA_028290285.1 Hyphomicrobiales bacterium | reverse complement strand
TCGTCGGCGGTGCCCGACATCAGCGTGTCGAATGTCGCGTCCATGCCGGCCGCGCCATCGCCCTTGAAGACGAAGATGTTGAGCGTGTCGAAGGTCTCGAAATTCTGGTTGCCGCTGGTGTTCTTGATCTGCAGCGACAGCGTGCCGCCCCTCGGCGCGGTGGGGTTCACATAGGCGAAATGCGGGAAATCGGCGGGCAGGGCGAGTTCGCCGAAGGTCGAGAGACCGTAGGTCTCGATCTCGCCTTCGGCCGCGACGCTGCCGCTCGCCCATGAGAAAGGGGCGAGCGAACCGAGCGCGGCGGTACCGAGCTTGATGGCCTGGCGGCGTGTAAAGCCCATGCAACATCCTCGTCTGAAGACCGCGATCTGCGGCGCTCCATGATTCGTGCGGATTATGTCGCTTTTTCGAGAGGCCGCCAGCGCGCGGCCGGAAAGTTCTCGAAGCAACCGTCCATAAAAAAAGGCCGGGACGATGCCCGGCCTCGACTTGGTCGCGATAAGCCTGTGCTCAGGGAGCCTTGGCCGGCGCGGGCAGGGGAGCCGGGCTGTCGGACAGGGTCCGCAGATAGTCGATGATGTCGGCGCGACGGGCAGCATCCTTCTCGCCGCCGTAAGCCATCTTGGTGCCGCTGGCATAGCCCTTCGGGTTGGTGATGAAGTGATCGATGTTCTCGAACGACCACTGGCCGCCCTTGCCCTTCAGCGAATCCGAATAGGCGAAACCGGCGACCGAGGCGGTCGGGCGGTTCACGACGCCATAGAGGTTCGGGCCGACCTTGTTGGGGCCGCCCTTCTCGAAGGTGTGGCAGGCCGAGCAGGGCTTGGTCAGCGCCTCGCCCTTCTTGGGGTCGGCCTTGGCGAGCAGTTCGGGGAGCGGCACTGCGGCGGCGGCCGGGGTGGCGGCGGCCGCCCCCTCGGCCTCGGCGGACGGCAGGTTGTAGCCAGCCATCTTGGGGGGAGCGTGATGGAACAGCGCGTCGGAGAAAATTCCAAGGCCCATTACGAACAGCAGGGTGCCTAGCACCGCGCCTGCGATCTTGTTGAATTCAAATGAATCCATGTCTTTAGGGCTCCGCCTGTGTCAGCCTTCGGCGCGTTGGTCGCGCCCGCTCACGCATTGAGCCCCTCTCCGACGAAAGGCACGCGCGCGGGGTTGATTACCCGCTTTGCGGGGCCGTTGGCAACACGTATAAGCAAAGCCTTCCTGATACCTTTTGCCGCCTCGCTCCGGCTGCCCTCCGGCTGCGGGCGTTCCGCTCTGTGTTCTTTTCGAAAAGTCGCCTGCTGAAATGTCTGATCCGATCGTCCTCGTCCCGGCCCGCATGGGGTCCTCCCGGCTTCCCGGCAAGCCGCTCGCCGATATCCACGGCGAACCCATGATCGTCCATGTCTGGCGTCGGGCCTGCGAGGCAGGGATCGGCCCGGTGCTGGTGGCTGCCGATGCGCCCGAGATCGTGGCGGTGATTCGTGCGGCCGGTGGCCATGCGGTCCTGACCCGGCCCGACCACGAATCGGGCTCGGACCGGATCTTCGAGGCCATCCAGTCCTTCGACCCTGACGGGCGGCACGACATCATCGTCAACGTTCAGGGCGACCTGCCGACCATCGATCCCGCCTCGGTGCAGGCGGCTATCCAGCCGCTGCTCGACCCGAATGTGGATATTGCGACGCTGGCCGCGCAGATCACCCGAACGGAGGAGCGGGCGGACCCCAATGTCGTGAAGGTCGTGGGCACCGGGATATCGCCCGGCCGCATGCGCGCGCTCTATTTCTCGCGGGCCACCGTCCCATGGGGCGAGGGCCCCCTGTTCCACCACATCGGGCTCTATGCCTACAGGCGCAAAGCCCTCGAGCGTTTCGTCTCGCTGCCGCCATCGCCCCTCGAGCGGCGTGAAAAGCTGGAGCAATTGCGCGCGCTCGAAGCCGGCATGCGCATCGACGTCGCCATCGTGCGCGCCGTCCCGCTGGGCGTCGACACGCCGCACGATCTGGATCGCGCACGCGATCTCCTCGCCCCATCATCGGAACGCACATGACCGCGAAAAAACTCATCGCCTACCAGGGCGAACCCGGCGCCAATTCGCACATCGCCTGCAACGACGTCTATCCCGACTGGGAGCCGCTGCCCTGCGCGACCTTCGAGGATGCGCTCGCCGCGATCCAGGACGGGACGGCGGGTCTCGGCATGATCCCGATCGAGAATTCGCTCGCCGGGCGCGTGGCGGACATCCACCACTTCCTGCCGACGTCCGGCCTGCATATCGTCGGGGAATATTTCCTGCCGATCCACTTCCAGCTCCTGGCCGTGAAGGGCGCGAGCCTCGCGACGATCAAGAGCGTCTACAGCCACATCCACGCGCTCGGCCAGTGCCGCAACATCATCCGCAAGCTCGGCATGAAGGCTGTGACGGCGGGGGATACGGCGGGCGCCGCGCGTCAGGTCGCCGAATGGAACGACCCGACCCGGGCCGCGCTTGCGCCCGCGCTCGCAGCCGGGATCTACGATCTCGAAACGCTCGCCCATGACGTCGAGGACGCCGAGCACAACACCACGCGCTTCGTCGTGCTCTCGAAGACGCCGGACTGGGTTGCCTCGGGCAACGGGCAGACGGTGACGACCTTCGTCTTCCGGGTCCGCAACGTGCCCGCCGCGCTCTACAAGGCCCTTGGCGGCTTCGCCACCAACGGCGTCAACATGAGCAAGCTCGAAAGTTACATGGTCGAGGGCGAATTCTCGGCGACGCAATTCCTCGCCGATGTCGACGGCCACCCGGATGATCCGGCGGTTGCGCGTGCCTTGGAAGAACTCGCCTTCTTCTCGCGCGAAGTGCGCGTTCTCGGCGTGTATCCGGCGCATCCGTTCCGCATCGAGACGCAGAAGGCGTTGGATTAGGACGGATGGGCGTTGAAGAGACGTCAACAACGCGGCCCCGCTTCTCCCCATGGGAGAAGCGGTCGGCGGAGCCGGCTGATGAGGGGTTACGTTCTTTGTTCTGAGAGACCGAAACCCCTCATCCGGCCGTTCCACGGCCACCTTCTCCCTCTGGGAGAAGGACTTCGTCCGTTCTGAATGTCGATCCCTCTCAGAAGCCAGCTGCCACCAGTTTCGCCTGCGCTTCACCGTCCGGCGAAACGCCGCCGGCCTCCACTTTCGCCAGGAGGTCGCGCACGCTCGAGCCTCCGATTGTGAGGTCAGGCGCGATTTCCGCGAGCGGCACCAGCACGAAGGCCCGCTCGGTCAGGCGTGGATGCGGAATGGTCAGGTCGGGTTCGTCGATGGTCGCCTCGCCATAGGTGATGACATCTATGTCGAGGCTGCGCGGTCCCCAGCGCAGATCGCGCACGCGGCCGCTGGCGCGCTCGATCGACAAGGCAAGATCGAGCAGGGCGCGGGCGCTCAGGCTGGTCTCGACCAGCACTGCCATGTTCAGGAAATCAGGCTGGTCAGTCACGCCCCAGGGCGCTGTGCGGTAGACGCCGGAGCGGGCGAGCAGCGTCACGCCCGGGTTTGTCGCGAGCAGGCCCAGCGCCTGCACGAAGGCAGACGCCACGTCGCCGATATTGCCGCCCAGCGCCAGCACCGCGCGCGTCGTCGCCGTGCTCATTTCGCGTCGCGGTCGAGCCGCAGGTGGATACCGACGGCGACGAGCCGCTCGGGAATCGGCGGCTTCAGTTTGCGCACGCGAAGATCGACCGAGAGAACGGTCGGAAACTCCGCCAGAATGCCTTTCGCGAGCGTCGCGGCGGCGGTCTCCACCAGCTTGTAGCGCGTGTCCACGAAGAGGCGGCGCACGGTGGAAACGAGCCGCGCGTAATCGAGCGCGTCGCCGAGTTCGTCGGTCGCGGCGGCGCGCGAGATGTCGGTCTCGAGGTCGAGATCGACGAGAAAGGCCTGCCCGAACTCGCCTTCATGGCGGTGCCAGCCGTGGTAGGCGTGCAGTTCGAGCGCTTCGATGAGAACTTTCGCGATCATGGCTGGGCCTTGTGCGGGAACGAGAGTGCTGCGACCATTTTCATCGCGTCGACGTGAGGCGCGACATCGTGAACCCGCAGGATCGCCGCGCCGTTCATCGCCCCGATGACGGCGAGTGCGAGCGAGCCGTGCAGCCGCTCCATGGGATCTGCCCGGCCTGTCACGGTCCCGATGATGCGCTTGCGAGAGACGCCGAGCAGGATTGGGCAGCCGAGCGCTTCCAGGCTGCGCAACTCGCGCACGAGACGCAGGTTCTGCTCCGCCGTCTTGCCGAAGCCGATGCCGGGATCGACGATCAGCCGCGCGAGCGGAACGCCCGCTTTCAGTGCGATCTCGATCGAGCGGGCGAGGTAGTCGCGAACATCGGCGACGATATCGAGCGCGGGATCTTCGCTGGCACGATTGTGCATGATGACGGCGACCGCGCCGCTGTCGGCGACGACGCGCGCCATGTTGGGATCGCGCTGGAAGCCCCAGACGTCGTTGACGATGGTCGCCCCGGCAGCGAGGGCGCGGGCGGCGACCTCCGCCTTCATCGTGTCGATGGAGATAGGAGTGGTAAGGCTAGGCGCCAGCGCGCGGATCACCGGCTCCACGCGGGCGATCTCGTCGAGCGCGTTCACCGGCGTATGGCCGGGCCGTGTCGATTCGCCGCCGATGTCGAGGATGTCCGCGCCCTCGCCGACGAGCCGCCGCGCATGCGCCAGCGCGCGCTCGCCCGCGTCGTGGCGGCCGCCGTCGGAAAAGGAATCGGGCGTGACGTTCAAAATGCCCATGACGAGAGGGCGCGCGTCGAGCCGCAACGCCTTGCCGTCGGGGAGAGGGAGGATTTTCGCGCTCATCGCCGCGACATCAACGTCAGCCCGTGCGCGATGTCAACGCGGGGGAAACTCCGGGCTCCGGCCCTCGACGAAGGCCCGCAGCAGGTGCCAGGCAATGGCGAGCTTCTGGGGCGGCTTGAGACCGCCCTCGTGCCGCCCCACGAACATGGCCTGCGCCTCTTCGCGCGAGAACCAGCGGGCGTCCTCCAGCTCGGTCCGGTCGATGGTGATCTCTCGAGATAAAGCCTGACCGAAACAGCCGATCATGAGCGAGGCCGGGAACGGCCATGGCTGCGAGGCATGATAGGTGACGGTGCCCACCGCGATGCCCGATTCCTCGGAGATTTCGCGCCGAACCGCATGTTCGACGGTCTCGCCCGGCTCGACGAAGCCCGCGAGCGCCGAATACATGCCCGGCGCAAACCGCGCCTGACGCCCGAGCAAGCAGGAATTCCCATCGGTAATCAGCATGATGACCACGGGATCCGTGCGCGGGAAATGCTGCGCGCCGCAGGCGTCGCACTCGCGCCGCCAGCCGGCCGCGCCGACCTGCGTCGGCTTCCCGCAATTCGAGCAGAAGCGATGCCGCGCATGCCAGTAAAGCAGGCTCTTGGCCTGGGCCAGTGCGCCGAGCAACGGTGGCGGCAGGAGTCCCTGAACCGCGAGCGTGCGCAGGTCCATGGCGACGATTCCCGTCGCGCCCTCGCCCGATTCGGCGGCGGGCGCTTCGAGCAGCGAGCCGAACACGCCGCCCACGGAATCGCGCCCGAGCAGGCTTGTTTCGCGCACTGCGCCGAGACCGGCGAGTTCGTGCGGCCGGAAATAGGGGTCCAGCACGTCGCCGCGCTGGCGCAACAGGGGCACGTCTCCGGTGAAAACGAGGTGGCGGGTGCCGGGGGCCGCCGCCAAAGCAGTCACGAAGGCGCTGTCGTCGCGCTTCTCGGCGAGGCGGTCGAGCTCGTTGACGCCGTATCCGGTAAGGGCCGAAGCGTCGGTTACGTCGGGGAGGGCCGGGGGCATGAAACCTCGTTTCTGGACCGCGTCAGTCTAGGCGTCCGGACGACCCTGCGAAAGGGGCCTTGCATCGAGCCGTCCGGACTGCCAAATAGGGCTCGGGAGGTTGGCGGTGGACGTTCCACTCGCCAATCGGGTCAGGTCCGGAAGGAAGCAGCCCTAACGAGACCGGGCGGGTCTCTGTCCAGCCTCCCACTTTATCCTCCGCACATGCGGTCCGGCCGTGGCGCTTTCGTCGCCGGGCCGATGCGGCCGGAATGGCGCTCCAACTTGCGGTTCCGCCGCGTTTTGCGAATTGGCCCCTCTGCATGACCGACGCGCCTCCGCCTTTCGCGACCATGGACGAAGCAGAGGCCCCCTCTCTCGGTCTCGATCTTCCGGTGCCGGCGCCGCCCAAGAGACCGGATGCCTATCGCGTCCTCGCGCGCAAATATCGGCCGTCGAGCTTCGATGACCTGATCGGCCAGGAGGCGATGGTCCGCACGCTGTCGAACGCCTTCACGCTCGACCGTATCCATCAGGCCTACATTCTCACGGGCGTGCGCGGAGTCGGCAAGACGACGACAGCCCGTATTCTCGCTCGCGCCTTCAACTACGAATTGCCGCCCAAGGACGGTCGCCCCGCAGTGACGCGGCCGACGGTCGACATGCCGGAACTCGGCGTGCATTGTCAGGCGATCATCGAGAGCCGCCACGTCGACGTGATCGAAATGGACGCGGCCTCGCACACAGGCATCGACGACGTTCGCGAGATCATCGAGAGCGCGCGCTATCGCCCGGTGATGGCGCGCACCAAGGTCTACATCATCGACGAAGTGCATATGCTCTCGAAGCAGGCCTTCAACGGTTTGCTGAAGACGCTCGAAGAGCCGCCCGAGCACGTCCGGTTCCTGTTCGCGACCACGGAAATCGAGAAGGTGCCGGTGACGGTGCGCTCGCGCTGCCAGCGATTCGACCTGCGCCGCATCGAATCCGAAGTGATGATCCGCCATCTCGCCGGCATCTGCGCGCAGGAGCATGTCGCAGTCGATGAGGAGGCTTTGGCTCTTGTCGCGCGTGCGGCAGAGGGCTCGGTGCGCGATGCATTGTCACTGCTCGATCAGGCGATCGCTCATGGATCGAGCGCCGGGGAGGACGCCATCGGCGCAGCCAACATCCGCAACATGCTGGGTGTCGCCGATCGTGCCCGCATCATCGATCTCTTCGAGTCTGTGATGAAGGGCGATGTCGCGACCGCGCTGGTCGCGCTGAAAGAGCAATACGATCAGGGCGCCGATCCCGCCCTCGTGCTCTCCGATCTCGCCGAATTCGTGCATTTCGTCACCCGCCTGCGTCTCATCCCCGGTCATCGCCCCGATGCGGCCGTGACGCAGGAGGAGGTGACGCGCGGCAGGGCCTTCGCCACCGTTCTCGGCCCCGCGGTGCTGACGCGGGCGTGGCAGATCCTGTCCAAGGGAATCCAGGACGTGCGCGATTCGCCGCGTCCGCTGGCGGCTGCCGACATGGTGCTCGTGCGCCTCGCGTATGCGGCCGACCTGCCGACGCCCGAAGACGTGCTGCGCCGCCTGAGCGACGCGCCGCCCCGCGCTCCTGCCGTCAGCGCACCCTCTGATTCCCCCGGTGGCGGCTCTCAAGCGAGCTCCGGTTCGAGTGTCACGGCCATGGTCTCGCAGGGCTCGGCCATGCGGTCGCCCACGCCCGCCATGCAGGGAGCGCCCATCGCGGCGCGCGCCTTGGCTGCCAGTGCGCCTAAGGCCGCCAGTTCCGCACGCATTGGCACGCTGGCCGACATGATCGCGCTGGCCCAGGCCAATCGCGACATCCAGGTGAAGATGGCGCTCGAGCGCGACATCCGGCCGGTGCGGCTCGAGGAAGGCTCGTTCGAATTTTCGCTCATGCCGGGCGCCTCGCCGCAGATCGCACAGACCCTGATGCGCAAGCTGCAGGAATGGACCGGCATCCGCTGGATGGTGGCCATTTCCACCGAGCCGGGCGCGGCGACGATCAAGGAAGTGGCAGACAAGCGCGAGTCCGAGCGCATGACCGGCGTGCGCGCCGAGCCGCTGGTGCGCAGCGTACTCGATCGTTTCCCCGGCGCCGAAATCATCGCGGTGCGCACGCCCGAACCCGAGCCAGCAGCCTTCCAGCCGGCGGCCGCGGCGAGCGACGACATCGCCTATACCGACGCCATCACCAGTGACGACGACGACGACGATTTTTGAGGACCATGCCATGAAAGACATGTTCGGATTGATGAAGCAGGCCCAGGCCATGCAGGGCCGCATGCAGGAAATGCAGGCGGAGCTGGAGGGCCTGACGGTCGATGGCCAGTCGGGCGGCGGCCTCGTACGCGTCACCCTGAGCGCCAAGGGAGCCATGAAGAGCGTCAGCATCGACGCCTCGCTGATGGCGCCCGGCGAGCAGGAGATCGTCGAGGATCTCATCGTTACCGCGCATGAGGACGCCCGGCGCAAGTCGGAGGCGCTCGTCGAGGAAAAGATGAAGGCCGTCACGGCTGGCCTGCCGCTGCCTCCCGGCATGAAGCTGCCCTTCTGATGCAGGCGTCCCGCTAAGTGGCCGAGCAGGTCTCCGGTCCCGAAATCCAGCGTCTGATCCAATTGCTCGCCCGCCTGCCGGGTCTCGGGCCCCGTTCTGCGCGCCGCGCGGCGCTCCATCTCATCCGCAAGCGCGAGGAATTGCTCGGGCCGCTGTCGGACGCCATGCAGGTGGCGCGCGAGCGGATTGTGACGTGCAGCTCGTGCGGCAATGTCGATACCAGCGATCCCTGCGTCATCTGCCGCGACGAGCGCCGCGATCCCGCCGTGCTCATCGTGGTCGAGACCGTGGCCGATCTCTGGGCGCTGGAACGCGCGGCGGCACTGCGCGCCCGCTATCACGTTCTGGGTGGCACCTTGTCGCCGCTGGACGGCATCGGCCCGAAGGACCTCAACCTCGCCTCGCTGGTAGAGCGCGTGGCGACCGGCGGCGTGGGGGAGGTCATCCTTGCCGTCAACGCCACAGTGGACGGGCAGACGACGGCCCATTATGTGACCGATCTCCTGTCCCACCTCGACGTTCGGATCACCCGCCTCGCGCACGGCGTCCCGGTGGGTGGCGAACTCGATTACCTGGATGACGGGACATTGTCGGCGGCGATCCGGCAACGAACTGATTTTTGACGGGATTTGGCCCGAGCTTGGCCTGAAAGCCCGGTAAAACTCTCGTCATCCCTCGGGAGGGAACCATGCACCTCCGGCATCGGTTCTGGGTCTGACCCGTTACAGGAGACCAATCATGAATTCGAACCTGAAGAAGATGATGGTGGGCACGCTGGCCGCGGTCACCATGGCTGGCTCGCTGGTTGCCTTTTCCTCCGACGCCTCGGCCCAGTATCGCCGCTACGGTCACGGCGGCGGCTATTATCGCGGCGGCAACGGCGGAGCGGTTGCGGCGGGCGCTATCGGCGGACTGGCACTGGGTGCGCTTGCAGCTGGCGCCTACGGGTCGCAGGGCTATGGTGCCCCGGCCTATGGCTACGGCGCCCCGGTCTATGGCCCCGCCTACAGCAATTGCTATTTCACCATGCAGCGCGCCTGGGACGGTTACGGCTGGGTCCGCGAGCGTGTCCGTGTCTGCGAGTGAGAGAGAAAGTTAAGCATGACCTTCGAAAAGTCGGCCCCTCGTGGCCGGCTTTTTTCATTCCGCCGCCTGGTCGAGGGACGGCCGCGCACCGGCTTCGGCGAATTCTAGCTGGTCGATCTTGTCGCCGCGCCGCGCGATCTTGTCCGTCGACGTCGTGATCTGCCCGACGTCGTCCTGCACCTGCCGGAAATGCGTATCGAGCTTGCCGACGCGTTCCTTCAAACGCGTCACGTCGGTCAGGAGCAGTCGCACCTCGTGCTGGATGACATGGGCCTGCTCACGCATTCGGGCGTCCCGCACCAGCGCCTGGGTGACCTGAATCGCCATCATCAGGAGGGACGGGGAGAGGATGACGACGCGCGCGCGATGCGCCCGCTGCACCACATCGTCGAAATGTTCGATCAGGTCGGCATAGATCGATTCCGAGGGCACGAAGAGCAGCGCAATGTCCTGCGTCTCGCCGGGCAGCAGATAACGCTCCGCCACATCCTTCACATGCTTGCCGAGATCGTTGCGCACGCGGGCAGCCGCCAGCCGCCGCGCCTCGTCGTTCCCCGCATCGCGGAGCGCAGTGAATGCTTCCAGCGGAAATTTCGCGTCGAGGGCCATCACCCGGTCGTCGCCCGGCAGCCGAATGATGCAGTCGGGCCGCGTGCGGTTTGAAAGCGTGTGCTGGAAGGCATAGGCGTTCGGCGGCAGACCGTCGCGCACGATCGCCTCCATGCGTCCCTGTCCGAACGCGCCCCGGCTCTGCTTGTTGGCCAGAATGTCCTTCAGCGACACGACCTCCTGCGTCAGTCCGGTCAGGCGCGATTGCGCGGCGTCGATCACGGCCAGCCGCTCGCCGAGCTTCGCCAGATTGTCGGTGGTGGCTTTGGAACTGGTCTCGAGCCCCAGCCCCACGCGCTGGCCCACGGCATCGAGACGGTCGGAGACGACGCGGGCCAGGTCCGATTGGCGCGAACTCAGCACCTCGGCCATGGTTTGCAGGCGCCCGCTCAATTCCGCATTGAGACGGCCGAGCTCTGCCATTTTGTCGTCCAGCTCATGCTGGCGCTCGCCTGCCGCCGCAGCCTCCGAGGCCCGGTCCCGGCTCGCCCCGCGAAGCGACAGCGCCAGGAAAAACAGGACGACCAGCACGGCCCCCGAGCCTGCGAGCAGGACCTCGAGGCCTGTCAGGTGAAAGCCACCAATGGTGAGGAGTATCTTGTCCATTCCGGAAGCCTAGCGCGATTCGCGTAAGTGCGCGAACGAAAGATGAACATCGCTGCGCGATTGACCGGCTGGCGCATCATGCTTATGTCGGGCTCACAGCGCGTGCTGCATTTTCGAGCGAGCATCTCATGGCCCTCCTTCCGATCATCAGCCTGCCGGATCCCCGGCTTCGTCTCGTCTCCGAGCCCGTGGCGGAGATCGATGCGGCCGTGCGCAAGCTCATGGACGACATGCTGGAGACCATGTACGACGCGCCGGGCATCGGCCTGGCCGCCATACAGGTCGCCGTGCCGCGCCGCGTCCTGGTGATCGATATAGCCAAGCCGGAAGATGGGCCCAAGCCCATCTGCATCGCCAATCCCGAGATCGTCTGGGCGTCGGATGTGCTTTCGGTCTACGAGGAAGGCTGCCTGTCCATCCCCGAATATTACGAGGAGGTCGAGCGGCCCGATCGTGTGCGCGTGCGCTATCTCGACCGTGAGGGCAAGACGCAGGAACTGGAGGCCGACGGCCTGCTTGCGACCGCCCTTCAACACGAGATCGATCACCTCAACGGCGTGTTGTTCATTGACCACATTTCTCGCCTGAAGCGCGAGCGCGTCGTGCGGAAATTCTCCAAGGTCGCGCGCCGCTCGACCTCCGACCGTCCCGAGGCCTGATCGTCCGATGCGCATCGTCTTCATGGGGACACCCGACTTCGCCGTTCCCGTCATGACGGAAATTCTGGGCCAGGGTCACGAGATCGTCGCGGTCTACACGCGTGCGCCCAAGCCAGCGGGGCGTGGCATGGACCTGCGGCTCTCGCCTGTCCACGCGCTGGCCGAAAAGTTCGGCTGCCCCGTCTTCACGCCCAGAACGCTGCGCAGCGAAGAAGCCGCCGAGCAGTTTCGCGCGCACGATGCAGATGTCGCCGTCGTGGTGGCCTATGGGCTGATCTTGCCGAAATCCATCCTCGACGCGCCACGTCTGGGCTGTCTCAACCTGCATGGCTCGCTGCTGCCTCGCTGGCGCGGCGCCGCGCCGATCCAGCGCGCCATCATGGCGGGGGACACTGAGAGCGGCGTCATGGTCATGAAGATGGAGGAGGGGCTCGACACGGGCCCCGTCGGCATGGCCGAACACGTCGTCATCGGCCCCGACATGACGGCCGGCGAATTGCACGACCGTCTCTGCGTGATCGGCGCAGATCTGATGGGCCGCGCGCTGGCCGCACTCTCGCGCGGCTCGCTGCACTTCAGGCCGCAGCCGGAAGAGGGCGTCACCTACGCCCACAAGATCGAGAAGGCGGAAAGCCGCATCGACTGGTCTCGGAATGCGAAGTCCCTGCACGATCACGTGCGCGGGCTCTCGCCCTTTCCCGGCGCGTTTTTCGAGGCCGATCTCGGCAAGGGCGTCGAGCGCGTGAAAGTGCTGCGCAGCAAGCTCGTCGAAGGCAAGGGCGCACCCGGCACCGTTCTCGACGATGCGCTCACGATCGCCTGCGGCGCAGGCGCTTTGCGTCTCACCGAGGTGCAGCGCGCGGGCAAGGGGCCCATGAAGGCGCAGGATTTCCTGAACGGTGCGCGGCTCGTTCAGGGCACGCAACTTCCGGCAGCCGCGTAATGTCGCGCTACCGGTTGAAAATCGAATATGACGGCACGCGCTTCGTCGGGTGGCAGCGCCAGTCGAACGGGCTCGCCGTGCAGCAGGTGATCGAGGATGCGCTGGAGCGCGTCGACGGTCGCCCCGCGCATATCCGTGGCGCCGGGCGCACCGACACCGGGGTGCACGCCACCGCGCAGGTCGCCCATGTCGATCTTCGCAAGGAATGGCGCGGCGATCGCCTTTGCGACGCGGTCAACGCGCATATGCGGCCGCATGCGGTGGCCGTGATTTCCGCCGAGATCGCGTCCGACGAGTTCGATGCGCGCTTCTCCGCGACCCGCCGTCACTATCTCTACAGGATCATCAATCGCCGGGCGCCGCTCACCATCGACCGGGACCGCGCCTGGCTGGTGAAGCGCCACATCGAGACCGGGGCGATGCACGAGGCCGCGCAATCGTTGCTGGGCCACCACGACTTTTCGACCTTCCGCGATTCTGACTGCCAGGCAAACAGCCCGCTCCGCACGCTCGACCGTCTCGACGTCTCGCGCGTCGGGGAGGAGGTGCATATCTACGCCTCCGCGCGCTCCTTCCTGCATCATCAGGTTCGCTCGATGGTAGGCTCGCTCGAACACGTCGGCTCCGGCCTCTGGACGCCGCGCGATCTGCGCAACGCGTTCGAGGCCCGCGATCGCCAGCGCTGCGGCATGGTCGCGCCCGCCGCCGGCCTTTATCTGGTCGGCGTCGACTACTGAGCGCTCAGGTCAGCACGCGCAGCAAACCGAGTCCGACGAGTCCGTCGCAGGCCGCCAGCACCAGCGCCACCCCGCTCGTCACACCGAGCGTGATCTTGGCAGAAAACCAGCGCATCTGCATGATGATGACGATGGCTGCCACGCTGTAGAGTGTGGCCAGCGCCGCCGTTGCCCAGCCGATGGCCAGCATCAGAGCGGGCACGGAGAGGATGGCGGCGGCGAGCACGCAGGACCAGTTGCAGACGATAATGAAGGGCACGAGGCCCGCTCGCAGGTGCAGCGAGTTCGCGAGCGCAATGCCCAGCAGCGGCAGCGTCAGCCAGAGCGCGGCGAAGTCGAACCCCGCGCGGGCGACGACCGAGGCATTGTCGAACAAAGATCCCGGCTCGAAGAGGCCCGCATGCACGCGGTCGGCCGCCAGTGACACAACGAAGGCGGGCGCGGCCAGCAAAGGCGCCCCAAAGCTGCGCCAGAACGAAGCCTCGCCGATCTCGAACTGCTTCAGCCCCTGAGCACGGCGATTCAGCAGATCCCAGGAACCGTTCAGCGAACGTGCGATCTCGTCGGCGGCCAAAATCATCATGCGCTCCCGGTTTCTCAAGCCTGGAAGCAACGATTGAACTTTAGTCTCGGTTCAGAGGAAAGCGTAAAATGCTGCGGTGCAGCATGGGGGGATCAACAAGCTGTGAAGCCCCTCAGGCGAAATAGGCGCTGATGACCCGGCCATAGATGGCGGCGAGCGTCCCGAGATCGGCGATGGCGCAGCGCTCGTCGACAGCATGCATGGTCGCGCCCACCAGCCCGAATTCGACGACGGGGCAGAAGGCCTGGATGAAACGCGCGTCCGAAGTGCCCCCCGAGGTCGAGAGAACCGGGCGCCGTCCGGTCTCGGCCTCGACGGCCGAAGCGACTGCGTCCACGAACGGCCCGGGCGAGGTCAGGAAGGCGACCGCGTTGGTGGAATCGAAGGTGAGATCGACGCGAGCCGCCCCGGCAGCCCCGGTCACCCGCGCCGTGATTTCCGCGCGCAGGGCGTCGGGCGTCCAGAGATCGTTGAAGCGAATGTTGAAGGTCGCCCGCGCGGCACCCGCGATGACGTTCGTCGCGGGGTTGCCGACGTCCACGGTCGTGACTTCGAGATTGCTCGGTTCGAAATGCGCGGTACCTGCGTCCAGCGGCGCGGACTTCAGCGCAGTCAGGATGCGCATCATCGGATCGATGGGGTTTTCCGCCAGATGCGGATAGCCGACATGGCCCTGCTTGCCATGCACGACGAGGCGGCCAGTCAGGGAGCCGCGACGGCCGATCTTGATCATGTCGCCGAGCGCATGGGGATTGGTGGGTTCGCCGAGGATGCAATGATCGAAATGCTCGCCCCGCTCACGCGCCCATTCAAGCAGCTTCACGGTGCCGTTGACGGCGGGACCCTCTTCATCGCCGGTGACGAGAAAGGCGATGGACCCGCGCGGCGTCCCATGCTCAGCCACATGCGCGATGGCGGCCGCGAGGCTCGCCGCGAGGCCGCCCTTCATGTCGACCGCGCCACGGCCCCAGAGCATGCCATCGGCGGTGACGCCTGAAAACGGATCGAAACGCCAGGCCGAGGCATCGCCTGCGGGAACGACATCGGTATGCCCTGCGAACATCAGGCACGGGCCGCCATCGCCGATCCTGGCATAGAGATTGTCGATGTCCGGCGTGCCTGGCGCTGAGAAACGCACGCGCTCGACCTTGAAGCCGGCGCCGCCCAGAACGCGGGCCACGACATCCAGCGCACCCTCGTCACGCGGCGTCACGGAGGCGCAGCGGATGAGATCGCGCGCGATCTCGAACGCGGAGGGGTTGCCGGGCTTAGCGACAGGCGTGGTCATACAATCTGCTCAGGCTCCGCGGCGGGCTTGAAACCGAGTTCGTAGATCGACCAGAGGATCACGATCAGCGTGCCGATGTCGAGCACGACGACGGTCCAGCCCGGAACGGTCTCCGCGATGCGCGGCTGCACCCAATGCAGGGCGCCCGAGAACAGCGCCATCACGAGCGGCAGCCCGGCGAGCCCCGGCGGCCGCCCCAAGTCGCGAAACCGCTTGGCCGAGAGATTGTACCAGCAGACACCGCACAGCAGCACGATGAAGGCGTAGAGCATCAGATAGACATAGACCGTCAGCGCCATGGGATCGATCAGCCCGCGCCGCGACAGGTCGCTGGTCGCCATCGGTGCGATGACGAGCCAGATCGCAGTGGTGACGAAAGCCACAGCGCCCGTCATCGCCGTGCCGAGCCACCAGACGTCGCGGCTTACGACGCCCTTGTCCGTGCGGAACAGGAAGCGGAAACCGTCGCCCGAGAGGAGAGCGGCCATCAATCCCTCAAAAGTTCGTTGATGCCCGTCTTGGAGCGGGTCTGTGCATCGACCGTCTTGACGATCACGGCGCAATAGAGCGAGGGCCCCGGCTGTCCATCCGGCAGCGGCTTGCCGGGCAGGTTGCCGGACACGACGACGGAATAGGGCGGCACGTAGCCGACATGGATCTGGCCGGTGGCGCGATCGATGATCTTGGTCGAAGAGCTGATGAACACGCCCATGCTGAGCACCGAGCCCTCACCCACGACGACGCCCTCGACGACTTCCGAGCGCGCGCCGATGAAGCAATTGTCCTCGATGATCGTCGGGTTGGCCTGCAAGGGCTCCAGCACGCCGCCGATGCCGACGCCACCCGACAGATGCACGTTCTTGCCGATCTGCGCGCAGGAGCCGACGGTGGCCCAGGTGTCGACCATCGTTCCGGTGTCGACGTAAGCGCCGAGATTGACGAAGGAGGGCATCAGCACCACGCCCGGCGCAATATAGGCCGAGCGGCGCACGATGCAGTTGGGAACCGAGCGGAAGCCGGCCGCGCCATGTTCGGCCGCGCCCCAGCCCTCGAATTTTGACGGCACCTTGTCCCACCAGCTGGACCCGCCGGGACCGCCCGAGATCGGCGCCATGTCGTTGAGGCGGAAGGAGAGGAGCACGGCCTTCTTGAGCCATTGATGCACGACCCAGGCCTCGGGACCGGTCTTGCCCGCGACCTTCTCGGCGACGCGCAGCTTGCCGCTGTCGAGCAGGTTCAGCGCCTCGTTCACGGCATCGCGGATCTCGCCCTTGGTCGAGGCGTTCACATCGTTGCGGGCTTCAAAAGCGGCTTCGATGATTTTGGCGAGGTCTGAATGCGACATGGACGGCTTCCCTGATCTTGGCCCCGGATATGTGCAGGGTGCTTACCAAGCGACGGCACGCCTGTCACGCGGCGCGGATGGGGAGGCGGGGTTGAGTGCTGGTGAAATCCGCAGCACCGTCATTGCGAGGAGCAAAGCGACGCGGCAATCCAGGAGCCGCAGGATAGCTCTGGATTGCTTCGCTTCGCTCGCAAAGACGGCAGCAAAATGGGTGCCCAAGCTTGAACCGGCTATCGAAGGTGCCGTACTCAATAAAACCGCGCACGACACGCGCACTGTGCGGACGGCTCACCTCTGTTTCCGCACTTGAGCGCTTTGGAGGACGAGCCGCCCTTAGGGCGCGCATTCAAGAACTTCCAAGCTGAGGATATAGCTTGCCGCCCCCAAAATAAGAAAAGCGAGCAAGCTATAGTTTACTGTTTTCAGTATTCCGATTCTCATTCGAGTTGAAACAATAATTACAATTAAAATTATAAGAAGTTCTGGCCAGAATGCTATTTTTTCGAAAAAATAGCATCCAGCACGAGAGATCTCGCTTGAGTACATGTAGCCTGCCTTATTTGTGCGTCTGGAGCGATAATAAATTCAGTGGCCAGAGATGTCTTAAAATACGGTGGCTTGAGCTATTTCACTCAAGCGCGGAATAAAGGTCTGTCAGTGGTTTCTGAAAAGTGTCCAAATGAAGCTGCAAATGCCTCGCACCCATATCAAGCGCGCCCCCGCCCACAATCACCCCTTCTCGATCAACCCCTCGAGAAACCCCTCGAGATCGTTGGTCACAAACTCCACATGGGCAGCCTCGGCGCCTGCGATCTCCCACGGCTCGCGGTGGTCGTGCTGGCCGAGTTTCGGCACCACGAGCGTCGTCACCATGCCGCGTGCGTGGGGCACGACGAGATTGTGCGAGATGTCCTCGAACATGGCCGCGGTGGCGGGATCGACGCCGTGAATGTCGAAGAAGCGCTGGTAGGTCGCAGCCGCCGGCTTGGGCACGAGGTCGGCGGCCACGATGTCGAAAATGTCCTCGAACATCTCGTGGATACCGAGCTTCTCTGCCGTGCGCAGGGCGTGCTCGCGCGAGCCGTTGGTGAGAATCAGCTTGCGGCCCGGCAATTGCGTGATCGCCGAGGCCAACGAATGGTTGGGCTTCAGCGACGAGCGGTCGATGTCGTGGACGAACGCGAGAAACTCGTCGGACGAGATCTCGTGCTCCTCCATCAGGCCACGCAGGGTGGTGCCGTAGCGCTGGTAATAAAATTTCTGCAGGGCACGCGACGACATGCCGTCGAGCCCGAAGAGATTCGCCAGAAACAGCGTGATCCGGGCGTCGATCTTGGGCCAGAGATCGCTGTCGGCGGGATAGAGCGTGTTGTCGAGGTCGAATACCCACGTCTCGACATGGGCGAAGCGCGCGAGCGCCGTGAGCGGCAGCAACGAGGTGGGCGCGGCCTCGCCCGGCTGCGCGGAGGCGGGCTCAGGGCGCGCCTCCGGTGCGTTGGGATCGAGTTTCGCGGTCCTGTCGAAAATAGCTGTCACCTCGTGATGAGCGTTCCCGCGCCGTGATCGGTCAGGAGCTCGATGAGCACGGCATGGGGCGCCTTGCCGTCGAGGATAACGACGCCCTCGACACCTTGTTCCAGTGCATAGATGCAGGTCTCGACCTTGGGGATCATGCCCCCGGTGATGGTACCGTCCGCGATCAGGCGGCGGATGTCGTCGACGCTCAATTGCTTGATCAGCTTCTTGTCCTTGTCGAGCACGCCGGGCACGTCGGTCAGGAACAGCAGGCGCTTGGCGCCCAGCGCGCCGGCGATGGCGCCGGCAAAGGTGTCGGCGTTGACATTGTAGGTCTCGCCGTCCGCGCCCATGGCGACGGGCGCCAGCACGGGGATGAGGTCGCGGCCGAGCACCTGGTTGAGAACCGTCGTATCGACGCGCTCGGGCTCTCCCACGAAACCGAGGTCGACATGGCGCTCGATGTTCGAACCGGGATCGACGACGGTGCGGGTCACCTTCTTGGCGATGACCATGTTACCGTCCTTGCCGCAAAGGCCGATCGCGCGCCCGCCCTCGGCATTGATGTAGCCCACGATCTGCTTGTTGATGGAGCCCGCGAGCACCATTTCGACGATCTCGACCGTGGCCCGGTCGGTGATGCGCAGGCCCGCCGCGAATTCGGACTTGATGCCGAGCTTGGCGAGCATTGCGCCGATCTGCGGCCCGCCGCCGTGCACGACGACCGGGTTCACGCCCGATTGCTCGAGCAGCACCATGTCCTTGGCGAATTGCCGCGCGACCTCTTCGTCGCCCATGGCATGGCCGCCGTATTTGACGACGATGATCGTCTCGTCATACCGCAGCATATGCGGCAGCGCCTGCATCAGGATCTCGGCCTGTTCCTGCGGACTGCCTTTGGGAGCGTCGGTCATCGCGTCTCTTCCTCCGGTGAGGGTCACCTTGTATCGGCCCTGCGTGACAAGCTCAACCCGAGGACCGTGGTTCGACGCCGGGCGTGTGCCATAAAGACCATGTGACGCGTATTTCAGAGTTATGCCATTGATGGAATGTTCTTGCATAATTCCTTAGACGGAATATTTTAGAGGCTTAAATGAATTGGAATGTCGAATTCACCGAGGAGTTCGGGGAATGGTTTGCCACGCTCGCCGAAGCCGCGCAGGACGCAGTCGACCGCTCTGTTGGTCTTTTGGAAGCGAAGGGGCCGCAGCTTCCCTTTCCGCACTCATCAGGGATCGAGGGTGCGAGGCATTCACATATGCGGGAGTTGCGTGTTCAGGTTGGCGGAGAGCCGTTCCGCGTCTTTTATGCCTTCGACCCCAGACGCACGGCCATCCTGCTGATCGGTGGCTGCAAGACTGGCGATGACCGCTTCTACGAAGTAATGATTCCGATCGCAGGCGAACTCTATGACGCTTATCTGGACGAACTCAGGACCGAAGGATTGCTGCCATGACCGGCCATCGCTCTTTCAATGAACTTAGAAAGACCATGTCGCCCGTGCGTCGGGCACGCAATGCCGATGCGACGAGGGCGATGATCCATGACATGGCATTGCACGAACTGCGTCAGGCGCGGCAAAAGTCTCAGGAGGAACTCGCGGCCCAATTGCACGTCGGCCAGCCCGCCGTCGCCAAGATGGAACGGCGCACCGACATGTATGTGAGCAATCTCCGCCGCTACATCGAAGCGCTCGGTGGCACGTTGGAGATTACCGCCCGGTTCCCAGACACTGAGGTCACGATCAATAATTTCAGCGACATCGCCGACGAGTCAGAGTTGCTTCTCGAAAAAAGCTAGACCAGCACGCCGCGCTCCGAGAGCAGCCGTGCGATGCCCTCCTGGAAATCGGCGATGCCTTCGCCCGTCTCCGAGGAGGTGAAGATCACCTCTGGGTGCGCGGCCGGGCGCTTGGCGAGACCTTCCAGGACGCCGTCGATTCGAGCCTGGATCTCGCCCTTCTTGCACTCGTCCTTCTTGGTCAGGATGACCTGATAGGACATGGCCGAGGAGTCGAGCAGGTCGAACATTTCGAGGTCCGGCGGCTTCAGCCCGTGGCGTCCGTCGACCAGCACGAAGACGCGGGCCAGCGACGAGCGGCCGCGCAGATAGGCGTGCATGAGCTTGGTCCAGGAGCTGATCTTCTCCTTGGAGGCGGAGGCGAAGCCATAGCCGGGCATGTCGACGAGGCGAAGGACCTCTTCGCCGGGAATGCCGACCGCGAAGAAGTTCAGCTGTTGCGTGCGGCCGGGCGTATTCGAGGTGCGCGCCAGCGCCTTGCGGCCCGTGAGCGCATTGAGCAGCGAGGACTTGCCGACGTTGGAGCGGCCCGCAAAGGCGATCTCGGTCGGCCCCATCGGCGGCAGCCCGTCGATCTTGGCCGCGGCCCAGATAAATTCGACATTGCCGGCGAAGAGCTTGCGGCCTTTTTCACGCAGGTCGACGGGATCGGCCTCGGTCATGTTGTGTCTTTCCGGCGGTGGCGGGGGTAAAGCCCCCCGCATCTCGCCTGTCATATGAAGCGCGGGGAACGCGCTGGCTCAGCTCTTGGCGGTCTTTTTGCCGAAGAGGCCGGTGAGATTGTCCCACAATTCCACCTTCACGCCCGAGCGGCGCATGATGAGATATTGCTGCGCCACCGAGAGCGTGTTGTTCCACGTCCAGTAGATGACGAGACCGGCCGGGAATGTTCCGAGCATGAAGGTGAAGAGCACCGGCATCCAGGTGAACATCTGCTTCTGTACGGGATCCGTCGGTTCCGGGTTCATCTTCATCTGGATGAACATGCTGATGCCCATGATCAGCGGCCACACGCCGATAGCCAGGAAGTGGCCGATGACGGGCAGGTGGGTCGGGTCGAAGGGAAGCAGGCCGAACAGGTTGAACAGATTGGTCGGATCGGGCGCCGACAGATCGTGGATCCAGCCGAAGAACGGTGCGTGGCGCATCTCCAGCGTGATGAAAATCACCTTGTAGAGCGCGAAGAACACCGGAATCTGCACGACCACGGGCAGGCAGCCCGCGACCGGGTTGATCTTCTCGCGGCGGTAGAGCTCCATCAGCTCCTGCTGCTGCTTCTGCTTGTCGTCGGCGTAACGCTCGCGGATGAGCGTCATTTCAGGCTGCGCGGCCTTCATCTTCGCCATCGACAGATAGGAGCGGTTGGCGAGCGGGAAGAACACGCCCTTCACCAGCACGGTAACGATCAGAATGGCGAGGCCGAAATTGCCGACGAACTTGTAGATCGTGTCGATCAGGCGGAAGAGCGGCTTGGTGATGAAGTAGAACCAGCCCCAATCGATCATCAGGTCGAAGTTCTTGATGCCGAGCGAGGCCTGGTAGCCATCGATCGTCTGCACTTCCTTGGCGCCGGCGAAGACGCGCGTCGTGGTGACGTCGGCGGTCGAATTGGGCTGGATGACATGCGCGTCTTCGAGCAGGTCGGTCTGGTAGATGCGTTGGTCGCCCGTCGGTCCGGCGGCCGAGAAGCGCGCCTTGAAGGGCGCGTCCTGCGCGGGCACGATGGCGGTCGCCCAATATTTGTCGGTGAAGCCGAGCCAGCCGGAGGTGCCCTCCATCAGCTTGGTCGCCTTCGTCTCCTTCTCGATGCCGTCGTAAGTGATTTCGACGACACGCGACTCGCCGACGATGCCCACGAGGCCTTCGTGCAGAACCGCATATCCGGATGTCACCGGCTTGCCGTGCCGCGAGACGAGCGCATAGGGGAACAGGGTGACGGCGTCGCCGCCCTTGTTCTCGACGCTATCCTTGACCGTGAACATGTAGCGGTCGTCGAGGCTGATCGTGCGATGGAAGATCAGGCCCTTGCCGTTGTCCCAGGTCAGTTCGACGGGCTTGTCCACGCCGAGCGTCTGGCTCTGCGCGGTCCACAGCGTCTCGGCGTTGGGAAGCGCGGCAGTGGAGCCGGGCGCTCCGACAAAACCCATTTCAGCGTAATAGGGCTGCGGCGCGCCGGTCGGCGACAGCAGCACGATCAGCGGGCTCTTCGGGTCGGTCGTCTCGCGATAATTCTTCAGGGACACGTCGTCGATGCGCGCGCCCCGCAGCGAGATCGAGCCGGTGAGGGCGGGCGTGTCGATGGCGATGCGGGGGCTGAGTGTCAGCGCCTGTTCGCGGCTGCGCGCCACCTGCACGGGCTCTGCCTGTCCGGCGACCGTGCCGGGGGGAGTCAGGCCGGGGTTTTCGGGCGAAGCAGCCGGGGAGGCCGGCGTCACCGCGTTTGGAGGAGCGGCTGAATCCTGCCGCGCCTGAATCTGCTGATTGACCTGCCTCGCCTTGTCCACGGTGGGCACGCCGTAGAAATAATTCCAGCCGATGAGGACCAGCAACGACAGGCCGATGGCCAGGAAGAGATTTTTTTGTTCGGCGCTCATCAGGTCTCTCGTCGTTCTACGAAAATCGGGTCGCGTGCACGGGGTTCTACGGGCAGTCGATCAGGCGGGTCCCTGCGGCGCATCCGTCCTCGACGCACCGTCGCGACGCGGACCCCGAGGGGCCTCGCTGCGGGAGGCGAGCCGTTTGTCGATGCGTTCGATCGCGCGCGAAAGCTCGCGCGTGAGATCTGAAAAGTCGCGCGACAGGGCTTCGCGTCGCGCGACGATCACGTAATCATGCGCGGCCCGATCGGAAAGGGAATTGTTCTGAATGGAGGAGGACAGACGCAAAACCTCACGCAGACGGCGTCGGATACGATTTCGCTCGACGGAATTGCCTGTCTTCTTCGTGACGGTCAGGCCGAAGCGGGCCGCTGGCGCGAGCGGGGGAATCTCGTCCCCGGGGCGGCGAATCGCCTGGACTGTAAAAACACTGTCATGGATGCGGGCGCCCTTGGCGACCGCAAGAAATTCAGACCGCTTCTTCAGGCGCGCAAAAGTCCGCAAACCTTTTGAGTTCGCGCCTGTGCGGCTCGAGTTTTTCAAGCTGTCACTGTCTCGGCTATCGGTGTCATGGCCGTTCATCAGGCCTATGCCCTCGTTGCGCGAGACTTTAGCGCTGCGTCGATCAGGCGGACAGGCGCTTGCGGCCACGCGCGCGGCGGGCTGCGATGATGCGGCGACCGCCGACAGTCGCCATGCGAGAGCGGAAGCCGTGGCGACGCTTGCGCACGATCTTGCTGGGTTGGTAAGTCCGCTTCACGGGTCTGCTCCGGTTTCAAGAGGAACGCCGCGGTTGCCTGCAAGGCCCGGACTGTTCCGTGTTGGTCGAGGTTTGCGCCGTATCCGGCCTTCAGCCGCGAAGCCTGACTGGCGACGCATGCGAAGTTGGACGACGTCGGCGCGTGCCGAATTCGCTGCGGCCTTATAGGGGCAAGGGCCCCGCCAAGTCAATTGATCCCGGCGAAGGATCGACTCCGCTTTTCAACCCGGTCGCATGGCGCGACAGTCGCTCGGGAGCGTGGCAGGATTGCCTTGCGCGAGAGAACGCGCCCGGAGCCCGCCAGAAGCGGCCGCCCGGAAAAGAACGCGACCCGAGGGAGGATACCATATGAGCCAGCGCGAACCGCAGCCCATTCGCCGGATCGTCACCGGCCATGACGCAAGGGGCACAGCCAAGGTGCTGATCGACGAAGCGGCTACAAACGTCAAGAACTCGCGCCCCGGCCAGTTCTCCACTCTCCTCTGGTGCACGGAGGGTGCGCCCGCCCTGATGCCTCTGGGGGAGGATGCCGAGGACATGGGCGCGCGCAAGCTCGGCACCTATCCGCCCGAAAAGGGCACCCGCTTCATGATCGCGGAATATCCGCCGGGCAATCATCCTCGCCGCCACCGCACCGAGACCATCGATTATATCGTGGTGCTCTCGGGCTCGATCGAGATGGATCTCGACGCGGGCGAGACCGTCACGATGGGGCCGGGCGACGTCATGGTGCAGCGCGGCACTTACCACGCCTGGCGCAATCACGGCCCCGAGGTCTGCCGAATGGTCTTCGTGCTGGTCGATGCCGAGCCGCTGGGCTTGGGTGATCCTGTCCGTCGTGGCGAGGGCATGGCTGAAGAGCCCGTTCACCCTCAAAGGTAAAATCCATCGCGTCCTGCGCCTTCGCTTGCTACAAGCGTGGCGAAATCGGCAGAAGGATGTGGACGGTGGACAAGAACGGCAAGCGCGTGGCGGAAGGCCCCGAGGATGCAGGACGGCGGGACGCCGTGCTGGCTCATCTCGTCGCGGCCGGCTTTGCGCGGGCCGAACCGCCCATCCTGCAGCCGGCCTCGGTCTTCCTCGACCTCGCGGGCGAGGATATTCGCGGCCGCATCTACCTGACCTCGGACGCCTCGGGCGCCGAATATTGCCTGCGGCCGGAATATACGATTCCCGTCTGCCGCCAATATCTGGCCGCTCCCGATGCGGGGCGCCCCGCGAGCTATTCCTACCTGGGCCCCGTCTTCCGCTTCCGGGGTGGTGCGGCGGCTGAGTTTCATCAGGCGGGCCTCGAACTCTTCGGTCGCGCCGACCGCGAGGCGGCGGATGCCGAGGTGCTGACGCTGGCGCTCGAAGCCGCCGAACAGGCGGGCGGGCGGACGCTCTCGGTGCGCATCGGCGACGCCGGCCTTTTCGCGCGCCTTCTCGATACGCTCGAACTCCCGGCCGTCTGGCTGCGCCGCATCCGGCGCGGACACGCGCTCGGCGAGCCGCTCGCGACCACCATCGCCAAGGATTCGGCCGGCGGCCCGACCGACCATTCGGGCGTGCTGGCGGCGCTCGCGGGGGCGGATCGCAACGGCGCACGCGCGCTGGTGCAGGATCTTCTCTCCATCGCCGGGATTTCATCGGTCGGTGGACGCTCGGCCAATGAGATCGCCGAGCGCTTTCTCGAACAGGCTTCCGAGCAGTCGGGCGTGGGCTTCAGCGACGAAAAGCGCGAAATCCTCGAACGCTTCCTCGCCATCGCGGGCGACCCCGACGCCTGTTCGGAAAAGCTGCGCCATCTCGCGGACTCCGCCAGGCTCGATCTTTCCGTCGTACTCGACGGCTTCGACGCGCGGCTGAATTTCCTGGCGGCGCGCGGCCTCGACATATCGCGGCTCGTCTTCTCGGCTGGCTTTGCGCGCAATCTCGATTATTACACGGGCTTCGTGTTCGAGGCATTCGATCCCCTGGGCGATGATACGCGCCCCGTGGTGGGTGGCGGCCGTTATGACCGGCTCATGCGGACGCTCGGCGCCACCGACGACATTCCCGCCGTCGGCGCCGCGATCTGGTGCGACCGGCTTTTCGCCGAAAAGACGGCGTGAGGATCGCATGACCCAGCAAAGCTCCCCTCTCGTCATCGCCGTCCCCTCCAAGGGACGGCTTCAGGAAAACGCCAACGCTTTCTTCGCCCGCGCCGGTCTCGACGTGGTGCGCGGGCGCGGCCTGCGCGATTATCGCGGCACGCTGGCGGGTCTGGACGGCGTCGAGATCGCCTTCCTCTCGGCCTCCGAGATCGTGCAGCAGCTGGCGGCCGGAACGGCCCACATGGGCGTCACGGGTGAAGACCTCGTGCGCGAGAGCGTGCCGGATGCCGACGCCAAGATGGAACTGCTGACGCCGCTGGGCTTTGGGCACGCCAATGTCGTGGTCGCCGTGCCGCAGGCCTGGATCGACGTGCGCGGCATGGCCGATCTCGAAGATGTCGCGGCGGCCTTCCGCGCGCGTCGTGGCGAGCGCATGCGGGTTGCCACCAAATATGTGAACCTCACGCGCAGCTTTTTCGCGCAGAACGGCGTCACCGACTATCGCATTGTCGAAAGCCTGGGCGCGACCGAAGGCGCACCGGCGGCGGGGCAGGCCGAACTCATCGTCGACATCACGACGACGGGCGCAACGCTGGCCGCCAATGCGCTGAAGATCCTCGATGACGGCGTCATCCTGCGCTCGGAAGCCAATCTCGTGGCCGCCATCAATGCGGATTGGACGGAAAAGACCCGCCAGACCGCGCGCGCCATTCTCGCCCGCATCTCGGCGGAAGAAGAAGCCCGCACCTCGCGCGAAGTGCGCGCCATGATCACCGGCGACCGCGTGGCGCTCGCACGCGAAGCGGCGGAGAAATTCGAGGCGCGCGCGCTGTTCGGCACACCCGTCGATGGGCCGCTGACGCTGCTCTGCGCCAAGAAAAAAGTCCCGGCGCTGGCCGACTGGCTGGTGTCTTGTGGCGCTGAGCATGTGGCGGTGAGCGCGCTGGACTATGTGTTCAGTGCGAGAAACGCGCTCTACGACAAGCTCTGCGCGCGCATCGGGTAAAGACAGGGCGGCAACCCTTTCGTCATCGCGAGCGAAGCGAAGCAATCCAGAGCGGTCTGCCGACTCCTGGATGGCTAAGCTCCTCGCAGTGACGGCCCTCGATGAGGGCCCACAGGCAAAATCGGCTATGCTCGTCCAACCTCGCCCGAATCGCTCGGGCTCAGGATGAACGAAAGCGCCCGATGATCCTCTTCCTTCTCGGCCTTGTGCTGTTTCTCGGCGTGCATCTCGTGCCGACCTTTCCAGCCCAGCGCGCGGATCTGCGCCTGCGCTTCGGCGAGAACGGCTACAAGATCGCCTTTTCCATCCTCTCGCTGATCGGCCTCGTGCTGCTCGTCATCGGCTTCGGCGAGGCGCGCGGCGCGAGCTGGAATCCGGTGCTCTGGACGCCGCCCGTCTGGATGAAGCACGTCGTCTTCCTGCTGATGGTGCCCGCCTTCATCCTGCTGGTGGCGGCCTATGTGCCCTCGCGCATTCGCACCGCGACGAAACATCCCATGCTGGCGGCAGTGAAGCTCTGGGCTCTCGCGCATCTTCTGGCCAATGGCGATCTCGCGGGAATCATCCTCTTCGCATCCTTCCTCGCTTATGGCGTCTACGACCGCATCTCCGTGAAGAAGCGCGGGGCGCTCGGCCCGCTCGGCGGCAAGCGCGGCACGTTGACCGGGGACATCATCGTCGTCGTGGTGGGGCTGGTCCTCTACGGTCTCATGCTGAAGTGGGGCCATCCCTGGCTCATCGGCGTCGCCCTGATCCGCTAGGCCTGCCTTCATTCTGCCGCGGGACCGGGCGAGTGAAGCGCGGTCCCGCCCTTCCGATTCTCCCAAAATTCCGGAGCCGACCCCTGATGCGATTGACGCGACGCGGCCTTTTTGCGGGCGCTGGCGGTCTCATGGCCGCGCCCTATGTCACCAGGGCCTCGGCCGCTGCTTCCGACGAGATGATCGGCGAAATGCTGGTTCTCGGTTTCAGTGGCGCCAGCGCCGATGCGGAGAGCGCGCAAGGTCTCGCACGCCACATCGCTGCGGGCCGCGCCGGCGGCGCCTGTTTTCTCGGTCACAACACCAGGTCGAAGGCCGGCATCGAAGCGCTGACCTCGCTCTTCGCGAGCGCAGGCCGGCGAACCCACCCGCTGATCGCCGTCGATCAGGAGGGTGGCGTGGTGCAGCGGCTCGGCGCAAAGATCGGCTACCCAGCGATACCCGCCGCCCGGGACGTGGCCGCGCAGGTCCAGCCCGCTCAGGCGAAGCCAATCTATGCAGCGATGGCTGCGACGCTGCGCAGTGCCGGCTTCAACCTCAATCTCGCGCCCGTCGTCGACCTCGGCTTCGAACCGAAAAACCCCATCATCTCGAAATTCGGCCGTGCCTTCGGCAAGGACGGTGCGACGGTCGCTCGTTACGCGGCCGCCTTCATTGCCGGTCATCGCGAGCACGGCGTCCTGACGGCCCTGAAGCACTTTCCCGGCCACGGCTCGACGCTCACCGATAGCCACGCGCGCCCTGTGGACCTCACGCCCACGTGGAGGGAGGACGAACTGGTGCCCTATCGCGAACTGACGCGGCTCGGCCTCGTCGATCTCGTCATGAGCGGTCACCTGGCCCATGAGAGGCTGACCGGCGGCGAGCCCGCCACGCTCTCCGCGAAGGCGATCGAAGGCCTGCTGCGCCGCGACATCGGCTTCCGGGGGGCTGTGATGACGGATGATCTCGACATGGCAGCGATCCGCTCCACCGTGCCGTTGATGGAGGCCGTCGTGCGCGCCATCGCAGCGGGCAACGATCTCCTTCTCCTGTCGAATTCGGCCTCCCCCGATCCCGACCTCCCGCTGCGCGTCATCGCGGCGGTCAAGGGCGCGGTGGCGGACGGGCGCATTCCCAAGGGGCGGATCGAGGCGTCCGCCACGCGCCTCGCGCGTCTCGGCCAGACGGTGTGAGCCGACCGAAGTCGTCCTCAAGAAAACGTTTGATGTTTCTTGGGCCACGCGCGCTTAAATACGCCATGGCGAAAAGCAGATCCCGGGCGGCTGGCGCGAATGACAATCGAAGACCGCCGGGCACAATCGGCTGGAGCCTGCGTCGCGCGCTGCCCCTGCTTGCCATCCTGCTACTGACGGTAGGCGTTTATCTCAGTGGCATCCATAAATATCTGTCGTTGCAAGCCCTCGTCGACAGCCGCGAAAGCCTGCGCGAGTGGGTCACGCAGCATCATGCCAGCGCGCTCGCGCTTTTCGCCCTCGGCTACACGGTGCTGGTGGCACTTTCGATTCCCGGTGCCTTGCTGCTGACGATCATGGCTGGCTTCCTGTTCGGGGCCGTGATCGGCGGTCTTGTGACGGTGGTCGCCGCGACATTGGGCGCGACGCTCCTGGTCCTGGCCGCCCGCACCAGCCTCGGAGAGGGATTGCGCGGGCGGGCAGGGCCTGGGCTCGAGAAATTTCGCGCGGGCTTCCAGGAGGATGCCACCTCCTACCTGCTGTTCCTGCGCTTGGTGCCGGTCTTTCCCTTTTGGCTCGTCAATCTTGCGCCGGCGCTGCTAGGTGTCGATCTGGTCACCTTCGCGTGGACGACAGCGGTCGGCATTCTTCCCGGCACGTTCGCCTATGCCTTCGCAGGCGCGGGGCTCGACTCTATCGCGGTCGCGCAAAAGGCCGCATTGGACGCCTGTGTGGCAGCGGGCCAATCTCCCTGCGAGATGCGGCTGCACGCCAGCCAGCTCGTGACACGCGAGCTGATTTTCGCGCTGGTCGCTCTCGGTCTGGTCGCTCTTATACCGATTCTGGTAAAACGCTGGCGCCGCCGCGCCGGGCGCGCGTGAGTCGCACGGGAGATCCTATGACCGACACCCTGACCCCCGATCTCTGCGTCATCGGGGCCGGATCCGGCGGCCTCTCCGTCGTCGCGGCCGCGGCTGCCATGGGCGTCTCGGTCGTTCTCGTCGAGAAAGGCGAGATGGGCGGCGACTGCCTGAACTTCGGCTGCGTGCCCTCCAAGGCCCTGATCGCTGCGGGCCATGTCGCGCAAACCATGCGCGAGGCCGGCCGCTTCGGCATTCGCGCCGTCGAGCCGCTGGTCGATATCGGCAAGACGATGGATCACGTGCGCAGCGTCATCGCCGAAATTGCCCCCAACGATTCCGAAAGCCGCTTTACGGCCATGAACGTGCAGGTCATCCGCGCCGCAGGGCGTTTCACTGGGCGCGACACGCTGGAGGCTGGCGGCAAGATCATCCGCGCGCGCCGCTTCGTCGTCGCCACCGGCTCCTCGCCCGCGGTGCCGCCGGTACCCGGCCTCGAACAGGTGCGGGTGCTCACCAACGAGACGATCTTTTCGCTCGATCGCATGCCGACGCGGCTGATCGTGCTCGGTGCCGGCCCGATCGGGCTCGAACTGGCGCAAGCTTTCCGGCGGCTGGGCTGCGATGTCGTGGTCCTCGAACTTGGCAAGGCGCTGTCGCATGAAGATCCTGAATTCACCGACATCGTGACGACGCGCCTCGTGCGTGAAGGCGTGGTCCTGCGCGAGGGGGTGCGCGTGGCCCGCGTCGAATCGCGCGGGGAGGGCGTGCGGCTCTATCTCGAAGGCGGCGAGACAATCGACGGCTCGCATCTGCTGGCCGCCGCCGGACGCCGCGCCAATGTCGAAGGCATGGGCCTCGACGCGGCAGGTGTGCGCTTTGGCCCCAAGGGCATCGAGGTCGGTGCGGATCTGCGCAGCAGCAACCGTCGCATCTACGCCGTCGGCGACGTTGCGGGCGGGGCGCAATTCACCCACGCGGCCAATTATCACGCCGGTCTGGTCGTGCGCGCGATGCTGTTCCGGTTGCGCGTGCGCGTGCAGCCCCACCTCATCCCGCATGTGACCTTCACGGACCCGCAGATCGCGGTCGCCGGCCTGAGCGAGGCTGAGGCGCGCGTAAGCAACGCCAAGATCCGCGTGCTGCGCTGGCCTTTCGCGGACAACGACCGTGCCCGCACCGGGCGCGAGACGACGGGTCATGTGAAGGTCGTCCTGGCCCGCAACGGCACCATTCTCGGCGTGGGCATCGTCGGCGCGGACGCGGGCGAACTCATCGCCATGTGGCAACTTGCGATCACGCAGCGCCTCAAGATCGGCGCCATCGCGGGCGTCGTCCTGCCCTATCCGACACTGGGGGAAGCGTCCAAGCGGGCTGCGATCACGGCGTTCACGCCTGTCCTGTCGAACAAATGGTTGCGGCGCCTGCTGGGCGTTTTGCGCAAATTCGGCTAATGCAAGTGGATGCGTGACGTCAGCCACTCGCAGAGACCCGATCGCTCAGCCGCCGCTCCCGGGCGCGGACGGCGCTTTGGCCTTGCCTCGCGCGTGCTCCTGCTGATCGCGAGCTTCGTCATGCTGGCGGAAATCGCGATCTACGTTCCTTCCATCGCCAATTACCGCGAGAACTGGCTGCGCGACCGGCTCACCGCTGCCTATACGGCGGTCCTCGTCTTCGAAGCCGCGCCCCAGGTGCCCGACAGGCTGATCGCCGACGTGCTCGCCAGCGTGCGTGCCGATACGATCGTGCTCAAGATGCAGGACAGCCGCCGCCTGCTCGCCTCCTCCGACATGCCGCCCCGGATCGACGAGCGCTACGACCTGCGGACAGCCGGGCCCTGGGATGCCATCGTCGCAGCCTTCCGCGCTCTGGCGGCCTCGGACGACACCATCCTCAGCGTGCTGGGGCCGGCCCCCATGGGGGGCGAATATATCGAGATCACCATGAGCGAGGCGCCCCTGCGCAAGGCCATGTTGATCTACTCGGCCAACATCCTGCTCCTCTCGATGGTCATCTCCATCGTGGTCGCCAGCCTCGCGGCCATTTCCATCAACCTGCTCGTGCTGCGGCCGGTGCGGCGTTTGACATCGAGCATCATCAGCTTCGGGACCGGCCCGGAGGATGCCTCGCGCGTCATCAGGCCGTCCGGCAAGACGCACGAGATCGGGCGCGCGGAAGAGGCGCTGGCCGACATGCAGCGCGCGCTCGCCCGCGAACTTGCCGAGAAAAAGCACCTCGCGGCGCTGGGCCTCGCAGTGGCCAAGGTCGGCCACGACCTGCGCAACATGCTGGCCTCGGCGCAACTGCTCTCGGACCGCCTGTCGACGCTCTCGGACCCCCTGGCGCGTCGTCTGGCGCCCAAGCTGGTTGGCACGCTCGATCGTGCCATCGCATTTTGCCAATCGACGCTGACCTACGGCCGCGCCGTGGAGCGCCCGCCGGAACTGTCCCCCGTGGTGCTGCGCAACGTCGTCGCCGAGGCCGCCGAGATCCTGAACCCCGACGGCTCCGGACGCACCACGCTGATCAATGAGGTGCCCGCCGGCATCGCGGTGCTCGCCGATTCGGAGCAGGTCTTCCGTGTTTTGCTCAATCTCTTCCGTAACGCCTTCGAGGCGCTCGAGACCGTCGGCCCGCAGCCGGGCCGGGCGGCCGAGGTGACGGTAACGGCAACCAGCCGCAACGGACTGGTGGCAATCGAAGTCAGCGACACGGGGCCTGGCATTCCCGCGCGGGCACAGGCGGGCTTGTTCGAACCCTTCAAGGCGTCCTCGCGTCCGGGCGGCACGGGGCTCGGCCTCGCCATCGCAGCCGATCTCGTGCGCGCCCACGGTGGCACCATCATCCTGTTGCCCCCGCAGGCCGGGCAGGGCGCGACCTTCCGGCTGACGCTGCCGGCCGCTCCGTAAGGACCGCGTGTGCCATCCCGGAGCATTCACGCACGGAATAAAAATTCTTCACGTCCGCCAGCAGCCTTTCCTGTTGCCAAGGCCGGAGGGAGCGGCTAAACGAACGCCATGCCGCAGACACAGCGGCACGGCACGCGCCCGTAGCTCAGCTGGATAGAGCACCAGACTACGAATCTGGGGGTCAGGAGTTCGAATCTCTTCGGGCGCGCCATTTCCATAGACATCTGCGAACACGTCCGGACGGCATGGCGCGGCCGGAAACAGCTTGTTCCAGTGTGCTTATATCTCCTCATGCCGTCATCGAGCTCGATCCGGTTGACGACCGCCGCCGCGCTACGCGCAAATGTGCGCCGGCCTCCAGGCAGACTGCGTCGCCTCTGGGATTCACAAGAGCAGGCAATCTCTTCGGGGGTGGGTTGAAGCCGAGGCGCGCTTCCTATTCCGCACACTCACCAGTCGGTTTCTAACTGTGGGCCCCTAACACATCCTGACAAACAAACTTTTCCAACCTCGTTCCCGCGTGCGGTCTCTGCAAAAGCGGCGCCAAGGGTCGCACGTTTAGAGGGGCGTCCAGTCCAGAGCGCTTTATCCATCCATATTATGACCCATGGGCTCAGCAGGCCATCTGGCAGGTAGAAATTGCGCCAAATTTCGACGCTGCGACATTCCAAGCCGTAGCCGATCCGGCTATAGCGGGCGCCGCCAAGACGACCATTGAATTTCATCTGCGCAATGTGTTCGGACCGCCGTTCCACGTGCAAATGGCGACCTACTGGCTGGGGTTACCGGGTGCCATCTCCGGCCATGAACATGTTCTGACGAATCCGGGAAAAGCCTGGTCCGATGAACTCAAATGGTCAGCGCGCACCTTGGGCCTCAATGGTTGGAGGACGGCATTGATCCGCGGAGTGATCGCGGACGCGGCAGCTCGCAGTTATTTGGAACAAAAAGCGATAGGCCTGCTGCCAAAGCTTCTGTCGGCACTATAGTGCACGAGGGGGGAAGTCCTGCCGCAGAGCTCGGGGAGGACGTCAAGATGGCCGCCCCGACAAGGGCGCCTCTCGGGTTTGCCGCGCAAAGCTGGGCTGCCGTTTCAGGCAAAATCGGAAACCACTCTCCTGCGCTCTCAAATATCCGGGATACTGGGCCTATTCCAGAGGGAGCGTGGTCCTTTAATATAAACGGCCTTCAGACAATCTCGGGCGTTGATAACGCCATCGGCCTGGCAAGCGGTGTTTCACGTTTGCTCGGCCAAGGGAAAATTGGGGCTTGGCCGACGGTATTTGTTGCCGGGACGGCGTGATTGCTCATGAGTGAGCCATGGCCGACAACATGCCCGGAGTCGGTTTGTCCCATAGAGCCTCCATGGCAACACGCTAGGCCGCGAGCATGGCCAACGGTTACGCGAGACGGTGCAGGACACCATCTCGTCGCGGGGGAGGGGGCCGTTTCCTATATTCCGGCTGGCGCGCCACGCCTGCCCGACAACCCTAGCGATCGGGAGCCTTGCGTCGGGCTGGTATCGCGGATCGATCTGAACGAGCCGGAGAGCGTCAGGCCTGTTGACAGTGTTCGCGTGGATGCATCTCTGCCAAGAGCCCCTGATCCTAATGCGCCGCCTAGGTCCGTGCAAAACGCTCTGCGAAGCGATTTCCTAAATATGCTTCGACCACCTTGGGGTCCCGGAAAACGTCCTGCGTCGCGCCCTCGCTCAGCACGGCCCCATGGTGCAAAACCACGGCCCTTTGGGCGAGCGCTGCGACAACTCGCATGAGATGTTCGATGACGATGATGGTGATGCCGCGCGCCGCAATAGATTGAATCATTCGCAGGGCTTCATCGATCTCGGAAGAATTGAGACCCGCGTTGACTTCATCCAGCATCAGGATGCGTGGATTCATCGCGAGGCTCTTGGCGAGTTCGAGCCGCTTGCGATCCGCCAGTGCCAACTCCGAGGCTGGCATGTGCGCGGATGCTGCAAGCTTGGTGAATTCCAGGCAGTCCATGGCCTTCTGGCGAGCTTCGCGCATACCGCAATCACCTGCGTAGATCGCGCCGGCCATCACATTTTCCAGCACGCTCATCTGCGCGAAAGGCTGCACGATCTGGAACGTGCGTGCGACGCCGCTGCGTGCAATCGCATGCGGGGATGTGCGCACGATACTCTTGCCATCATAGAGCACGTCGCCGCTGCTCACCGGGAGGAAACCCGAGATCAGGTTCACGAGCGTCGTCTTGCCCGCACCATTGGGCCCGATCAGGCCGACGATCTCACCGGGGAAGAATTTCAGGCTGACATTATCGACGGCGCGAACGCCGCCGAAATCGCGCGAGACATTGTCGAGCTGGAGAATGGGCCGGATGTCCGGAGGTATCATGGCGCGGGCCTCGCTGCGTCAGCCTTCAGCTGCCGCTTGCCGCCGCGCAGGCGCTGGGCCAGCCTCGACCAAGCGATGCCGAGCACCCCCGTGGGCAGGAAATAGATGACCGCCACAATGAGCAGTCCCAAGATTCCGCTGTGCCAGTTGATGAAATTGGCCCAGACGAATTCCTTCAGCACGACGTAGAACACGCCGCCAATCAGCGGGCCGAAGATCGTGCCCATGCCGCCCAGCATGACCATGACCGGAATCTCGATCGTGTTGATGAGGTTGAACGCATCCTTCGGCTCGATAAAGGCGACCATCGACGCATAGATCCCGCCCGTCGCAGCACACAGCGCTCCCGAAAGCACGAAGGCGGCGACCTTGTATTTGAACACGTCAATGCCGACCATCGACGCGGCCTGCTCATTCTGGCGGATGCAGCGCAGCCCAAAGCCGAAGCGTGTGCGGTCGACGGCGATGGTGATCAGGAACGCAAGCAGCGCCAGCCCGAGCATGGCGAGGTAGAACAGGCGGCCAACAAATTCTGGGCTACCCATTGGAATAGGGAGATTCAGGCCGACAGCGCCGCCGGTCAGCCACTCCCAATTGTTGGCAACCTCGCGAAACACCTCGACCGTCGCGATGGTGCCGATGGCGAAGTAATGGCCCTTCAGGCGCAGCAGCGGAACGCCGATCAGGATCGCCATGACGGCACCGACGCAGGAGGCCGCGAGCCAGGCTACGCCTGTCGAGAAGCCATTCACTTGCGCGATGGCATTTGCATAAGCGCCGATTCCGAAGAACGTGCTGGTGGCGAAGGACGGATAGCCCATGTAGCCGCCGACGAGATTCCAGGCGAGACAGAGCACGCACAACATGGCGAGCGATGTCCCGACCTGCAACTCGTAATTGTCGAGCGTGAAGGCGAAGGCGGTGGCGCCTGCGAAAAGCAGCAGGCCCACGACGAGCTTGAGCATGTCGCCCCGGTCGAAAATCATTCGTAGCCCTTCTTGCCTGCCAGCCCGCTGGGAAACAGCACGATGACGGCCATCATCAGGAGGAAGCCGACGGAGGATGCCCATTGCGAGCCGAGGGCCAAAGTGCCGATACCCTCCACGATCCCGAGCACGAGCCCGCCGACGATGGCGCCGGGCACGCTGCCGAGCCCGCCAAGAACACAGATGACAAAAGCCTTGCCGAGAAACACGCCGCTCATGGCTGGCGTCACCGGATAGATCAGCGCCATGGCGCAACCCGCCGCGCCGGCCATCAGAGCGCCGATTCCGAATGTAAGTGCGTAGATCTGGGGAATGCGGATGCCCATGAGCGAGGCCGCATGGCGATCCATTCGCACCGCGATGATGGCGCGTCCGATCTTGGAGTGTCGCAGCAGCCAGTAGAGCAGCAATGTCAGCAGGCCCGCCACCAGCATGCCGCCGACGCGAACCACGGGGACGCGCAGCCCCCAAAATTCCAGCGTGCCGAAATTGGTGACAAGCGAGCGCGGGGTGGCACTGAAGAAATGAAGGATGAGGTTGTTGACGATCAGCTCGAGCCCGAACGTCAGCGTCAGGGAAATGAGAATCGGCTGCGCGACCACGCGGTTGATGAGACCACGCTGGAGCGCGTAGCCGAACAGGAAAAGAGCGCCACAGGCGAGCGGAGCCACGACGTAGAGAGGCAGGCCGAACTGCTGCACGCCGTAGAGGCAGGCATAAGCGCCAAGCACCACCATGGAACCGTGCAGCATGTTGACGATGTTCAACACGCCCCAGACGAGCGAAAAGCCTACGGCCAGGCAGGCGTAGAGCCCGCCCATCAGCAAACCATTGATGACATATTGGCCTAGCATTTTCGCGCGCCTGTGGTTGTGTCAGAGTTTACTTGGCCGGGGGAACGCCCACCTTCAGCTCGCCCTGCTTCAGATTTTCAGGCGAGAGCACGAGCAGCTTGCCGTTCTGGATCTGCATCACGAGCGCGGCGTTGAAGTCGTTCTGGCCGGTCGCGCCGAAGTGCACGGGACCGTAGAACGTCGAGAAGGTTTTCTCGCGCAGCACCTTGCGCACCGCATCGGCCGAGGTGGACTTGGCTTCTTCGATGGCCATCACCAGCGTCTGGCAGGCTGCGGTCGCGGCGGCTTCGAGGTAGGTCGCATTGCGCTTGAAGCGCTCGTTGAATGCGTCGTTGTATTTCTCCGACGAACCGAAGAGGAACGCGTCCTTGTAGCCGGCGTTCTGGTGCCACCAGGAATTGGTCGTGACGTTCTCCGCCAGCGTCTTCACGTTGTCTGTGAATTCCGGGTAGGACGGCCCGGCCGTCATGCTGACGATCTTGGCCTCGACACCCAAATCCGCCATCTGCCGGCGGATGAGGATGAGATCTTGCGTGTAGCCTGTTGCGTAGATCCAGTCCGGTTTCAGCGCCTTGATCTGCGTGAGCACGTTCGAGAAGTCGCTCGTATCCGGCGAATAGATCGAGTCATGCACGACCTCGTACCCCGCGCTCTTCGCCGTGTCGACGAGTTCGGCGGCAATGGCCTTGGGGAAGAGGCTGTTGAGCGCCAGCACCGCGACGCGCTTCACGTCGGGCACGCTCTTCTTGTAATAGGCGACCTCGGCGTCGGTGATCATCCGGTTCGGGAACAGGATGCCAAAGAGATTCTGGAAATTCTGGTCGAAGACAGTCTTTGTGGCGGCGGACGCGGCCACCATCGGCACGCCGTAGCGTTCGGCAACGACGGCCGTCGCCTTGGTATCGCCCGAGCCGTAGGGTGCGAGCAGGAATGGAACCTTGTCGACATTGATCAGGCGCTGGACGATCTGCACGGCGCGGTTTGTCTCGCTCTGGTAATCGTAGTCGACCAGTTCGAGCTTGAGTTTTTTGCCGCCGACATCGACCCCGCCCTTGGCGTTTACCGCCGCGACGCACATGTCGTAGCCCTGCTTCGACTTGGTGCCCGCATCCGCGAGCGGACCCGTGAGCGCAATGGGCGCGCCAAAACGCAATGTTTCCTGGGCCAGCGCGGGTCCGGCAGCGATGGCCGTCAACGCTGTCATCGCCGTCACGATCAACTTCATCCTGCGCATGCCGTGCTCCCCTTGCCTGAAATCAAAGAGCCCCCGCCTTTGGCGAGAGCCCGCCCGTCTAGACGCCCGCCGCGAGTACGCCGCCGTCCGTCGTTGTATCTGCCTGCTCCGCCAGCCGCTCGGCGGCGTGCTGCACAGCCTTCACGATGCCCGCATAGCCGGTGCAGCGACAGATGTTTCCCGCCAGCGCTTCGCGGAGGACTGACTCCGTCGGCGTGCCGTAACGACTGATAATGTCACGCGCCGTGATCAGCATGCCCGGCGTGCAATAGCCACATTGCAGGCCATGACACTCGTGAAAGCTCGCGCGCAATTGCTCGATGACGGGATCGTCCCTCAGCCCTTCGAGGGTCCAGATCTCAGCCCCGTCCAGCGCGATCGCGAGCGCGATGCACGACCGCGCAATCTTGCCGTCTATGATAATCGTGCAAGCGCCGCAGACGCCGTGTTCGCAGCCCAGATGCACGGAGCGCGCGTCGGCATGTTCGCGCAGGAAATCAGCCAGGCTCATGCGCGGATCGACGCTTGTCTGCAGCTTCTCGCCGTTGATCGTGATGTCGAGCATTTGCATCAGGGGCTCTCGATCCTCGTTTCCGGAATGCCGAAGCTCATCTGCACCGCACGGATGAGACAGGTGCGCGATTGCCAGATGTGAATGTCTTTCAATTGGCGCGTGCTGCTTGCGAGATCCGCCTGCATGGCGTCGGACAAAACCGAGACGTGCCCGGCCTGCCAATCGCGAAGGCCCGCGAGAACATTCTCCGCGTGGCGCAGGCGGATCGGAGCGCCTTCTGTCGCGCCAAGAAACGCGCGCGACGCCGCGCCGTTGCGGATGACCATCGCCATCGCATGCGCATATTCGCCGGTCTTGCGGCAGAGCTTGCAGGTTCCCCATCGCGCGTCGGCAGCGAGGCGCGGAATGCGGATGCCGGTCAGCACATCGAGGATGTCGAGACGTGTTGTATAAGCAGCGGTGACGAACTCGTCCGCCGCGCAGGTCTTCACGCCGTCGGGCCCCTGCCATTCGATGATGGCGCCGAGCGCCGCAGTCGTGGTGAGCCAGTCACCGGAAGGATCGGCGAGCGCGAGACTGCCGCCGATGGTGCCGCGATTTCGCACGGCTTGATAGGCGATACGCGTGGCAACGGCTGTCATCAACCCGTTGGATGGATCGGGCACGGCACCAACTTGAATCTGCTCATGCGTGACGCAAGCGCCGATCCGCACATTGTTGCCCGCAACTTCGCTGGACTTCAGCGCCGCGATGCCCGTGATGTCGATCAATCGTTCGGCTGGCGCCATGCGCAGGTTGAGCATGGGCACGAGAGACTGGCCGCCCGCCAGGATCTTCGCGTCCACATCGCTTTCGCCCAGAAGCGCGATGGCCTCCGCCACGGATTTGGGTCGCACATATGTGAGGGGTCCCGGCTTCATGCCTGCGCTCCCCTCGCCTGCGCATCGATCAGCGCGCGAATAATCCGCTCCGGTGTCATCGGCGTTTCGTTGACGGCTGCGCCAAGCGGGCGTAGCGCATCATTGACGGCATTGCAGATGGAAGCCGGCGGCGGGATCGCGCCGCCCTCGCCCATGCCCTTGATGCCGTAGCGCGTGATCGGCGAGGGAATCGACAGATGCTCGATCCGCGTGGGCGGCATTTCGGATGCGCCGGGGACGAGATAATCCATGAAGGTCGAGGCCAGTGGCTGCCCGTCCGAATTATAGGGCATCTCTTCGTAGAGCGCGGTGCCGATCCCCTGCGCGAGGCCGCCCATCATCTGGCCATCGACGATCATCGGATTGACGATCGTACCGCAATCATGCGCGATCACGTAATCGATCAGCTTGACGAGGCCGGTGCCCTTGTCGACAGCAACCAGCGCGGCATGCGTGCCGTAGGACCATGCGCCCGTGTCTTTCGACGTGCGGTAGGCTGCGACCACCGAAAGGCCCGGCTCCACCGTGTCAGGCAGGCGCTCCGGCCGCAGATATGCCGCCATGCCGATTTCAGCGAGCGACACGCTGGCGCCGCCGGGCGTATCAACAACAACGGAACCATCCTTCAAGCGCACGTTCTCCACCGTGACTTGTAGAAGGTGTGCGCCGATCATGCGCAGCTTGATTGCCAGCGCCTCGCTGGCGCGCCCCACCGCGCCGCCCGACATCACCATGGAGCGAGACGCGAAAGTGCCCATGCCATAGGGCGCGAGGCTGGTGTCTCCATGGCGCACGACGACATGCTGGGGGTCGATGCCCAACTCCTCGTGCGCGACCTGCGCCAATGTCGTCTCCAGTCCCTGCCCGTGGTTCTGGATCGGCACGTCGATAATCAGCATGCCGTCCGGCGTCAATTGCATCGCGGCCTGTTCGTAACCGAAGACGACAGGCAATCCACGCTGCACCCATTCGGCGGTGCCATGGGCGGTTTGTTCCAGATAGGTCGCGTATCCGAGCCCGATCTCGTAGTCCGTGCCCGCATAGCGTTGGCGCAACTCGGCCACGCGCTCGGGGCGGATGAGATCGCGCGCTGACCGCGCGGTCGCGCTGTAATTGCCGATGTCGTAGGTCTTGCCGCCGGCCGACGCCCAGGGGAATTGCTCGGGCTGCACGTAATTGCGTTCGCGAACCTCGATTGGATCGAGGCCAAGGTGGGCGGCCAGCTCCTCCATGGTGCGTTCGATGGCAAAGCACGCACCGGGACGCCCGACGCCGCGATAGGGCCCGAGCGGCGACTTGTTTGTCGCGCAGGTGCGCGCTGTCGCACGATAATTGGTGATGGCATAGGGCCCCGGCAGGAAGCCGATGGCCATGCCTGCCTCCATCGGCGAGGTCCAGGGCCAGACCGAATAAGCGCCCGCATCGACATCGATCTGGGCTTCGAGCCCCAGCACCTTGCCGGTACTGTCGGCATGGACAGTCACCTCATAGCGATGTTCGCGCGCATGCGGCGAGGCGATCAGATGTTCGCGCCGGTCCTCGATCCAGCGAAGCGGCTTGCGGATCTTGCGCGTCAGCGCGGCAAGCGCGACCTCTTCGGGATTGAGGTTGTTCTTGACGCCAAAACTGCCGCCGACCTCAGGCGCGACGACGCGCAACTCGCGTTCTTGGATGTGCAGGCAATGCGCGAGCGCAGTGCGGATCACATGGGGGAATTGTGTGGAAGAATAGACCACGAGTTCGCCCGTGCGTTCGTCGAGGTAGGTGACCACGCCACGTCCTTCGAGCGAGACGATGGCCTGGCGGTTCATGCGATATTGGCGCGTCAGCGTAACCGCCGCCTGCTCGCGCGCGGATGTGATGTCGCCGACATCGAGATGTGTCTCAAGAAAGACATTCTCGTTCCAGCCCGCGTGAAGCGCCGGAAAAGCAGGGTCGCGCGATTGCGAGAGATCGCTGATCGCAGCCAGCTCTTCGTATTCGACGATCACCTGCTGGGCGAGATCCTCAGCCTCCGCGCGCGTGCGGCCGAGACAGATGGCGATGGGCTCGCCGACGAAACGCACCTTGTCGCTCGCAATGGCCGGGTAATCGGAGCGCCGAAAATTCTTCGCCTGCGAATCCGCGCGGATCGGCAGGATGTCGCCAAGATCTGCGAGGAGGAAGACGCGATTTTCCGCACCTGCGGGCTTCTCGATGCGGGTCAGATTGGCGTGCGCGACGGGACTGCGCAGGAAGGCGACCTCCCACATTCCGGGGCGGCTGATGTCGGCGATGAAACTGCTGCGTCCGCTGAGCAGCCGCTCGTCCTCGATGCGCAGGATCGACCCGCCGATGCCTTTGTTTTCAGTCCCACGGCTCATATGTCTCATTCCCGGCCGACACTCCCTTCAGTCCAGTGATCAAAGCCCCATATAGGCCGCCTTCACGGACGGATCCTCAATCAGCGTGCGCGTGTCACCCGACATGCGCACCCTTCCCGACTCGACCACATAGCCGGTGCTCGCGATCTCGAAAGCCGTCATCACGTCCTGCTCGACGAGCAGGATCGAAATGCCGCGCATGTTGATCGTGACCAGGCTCTCGGCCAGGAGCTCGACGGCCTTGGGGGCGAGCCCCAGGGACAATTCGTCGATGAGGAGAAGTTTTGGGCGCGCCATGATACCCCGGCCGATGGCGCACATCTGCTGCTCGCCGCCCGACATGGTGGTCGCGACCTGATCGGCGCGCTCGGCAAGGATGGGAAAGATCGAGAACACGAAATCCAGATCGCGCGCGATCTCGGCAGCGCCATCGGTGCGGCTGTAGGCGCCGAGCATGAGATTGTCGCGAACACTGAGCGTCGGGAAGAGCCGCCTGCCTTCCGGCACATGGATCAGCCGCTTGCCGACGATGCGGTCCGGGTTTTGCGCCGTGATGTCCTCGCCGTCGAAGACGATGCTGCCCAAACGGGAGCGCACGAGGCCGGAGATGGCGAGCAGAAGCGTGGTCTTGCCGGCACCGTTGGGTCCGACGATCGAAACAATCTCACCTTGCGGGACGACAAGATCGATCCCCCAGAGAACCTGCACGTCGCCGTAGCCGGCCGTGAGGCCGGAAATGGTTAGGATCGCGGGTTTGGAAAGGGCTGTATTCATGGATCGAGCGGGCCCGCCGTCAGATGCTGCTGGCGGGTGCCAGCCTTCTCACGCTCGTCGCCAGTCGCGCCGAAGCCACGTTGGTGGTCTGTGTCGAGTGTCCCAGAAACAACATCAGATCTCCCCACCGCGTGCCATCCTGGGTGAGCTTTACAGACCCGCGAAGCTCCGTCAACTTTTTGGGACAAAATACTGAAAGTTTCCCCGCTCATCTCACAAGTGTCTGAAAACAGGAATTTTACGGCGTTCCAGTGAGTGGTCGATAAATGCACACTTGCCTATTTTTGATCCCTGATGAGAGCGCCACACTCGCATGCGAGCAGCCCGACGTGCGCTCGCCGCCCACACGATGTGGCCGCGCACGCCCAGCAGCGCCTGATGCGACAGGATTGGCATGGCTAGAACAGTCGGATCATCATACCAACGGCTCGCTCGGATGACTCGCTCGGGATTTCTTTTCCAACGTGGGTCTGATTCTTTGGCGTGGAGGAGGTTCGCGCCACGGCTACAGCCCTGACCCTTCGCACTGATTTTTCTGCCTCCCAGCTTCGCCGTCTGGCCAAGCGCTCGCAATGATTCGATGGCCAGGAAAGGTTCGCGCGGGGCGCGTCAGCAACGAGAATGTGCATGGCGTAGACATGTTCGCGACGCTTGCGAAGATAACAGGTACCAAAGTTCCTGACGATCGGCCAATCGATAGTATTGATCAGTCCGACTTCATCCTTGGAAAGTCCGAGGCTTCGGCCCGCGTGGCATTTCCTATCTGGGGCGCGAATACAATGCTCGCGGTGAAGTGGCGGAACTTGAAGCTCCACTTCTTTCGGCAGGATACTATGTATGATCCTCCAGTGAAACTTGGGATACCCTTCATCATCAACCTCTACACCGATCCACGGGAGGAGAAGCCGACCGCTGATAGTTGGGTGGTCACTCCGATATTGAAAATAGTGAACCAGTTTCAAGAGTCGACGAAAAATAGCCCGCTCATTCCGATGGGTACGCCGGACCCTTACACGCCGCCGAAGTGATGGCGTCACAGATCTTTTAATCAGGCTTTCGGTACCCCTGATAATCCGACGTTTGGCATTGCATTTGTGATCTGAAACGGCTTTCGGCCGCGGGATACGCCGAGCATTTCACGGCGGAGCGCGAAAACCACCGTTGGTGTGCTGCTCGCCGAACCTCGACGACTAAGTCGGTCTTGATCTATGTCAATCTGAAAAAAGAGGTTCTGCAATATGAAAAAATTCTGGTTTCAAGGCAGCGTTTAGGTCTAGCCTTCGAACCTTGACGCGACTGGAAGAAAAAGCATCCGGGAGCACATGATGAGCCTGAAGACCCGTTCTGTTGCAATCAGAATGACGAGGATACACTCGGTTGCAGTGTCGGGCGGATGCCTCGGCATTGGGCTGATGATCCTGTGTGCCGCTCTGCCTGCTGTCTCCATGGCGCAAGACAAACCAATCCAGTCGGACGACATAGGTCTTATCAACGCCGAGGCCGCCGCGCACGCGTTTCCAAAACGCGGCTTTTCTCCCTATGCCGGCCGTAACTATCCGACGCGCGTATTCTGGGGCGACGAGCACGTACACACCGGTTGGTCCGTCGACGCGGGCGCCTTTGGCGCATCGCTGGGGCCGGAGGAAGCGCTGCGTTTCGCCAGGGGCGAACAGGTCATGTCCTCGCTCGGCGAGCCGGCGAAGCTGAGTCGGCCATTAGATTGGGCCGCGATCACGGACCATTCCGACGCCGCCGGCACCATTTTTGAAATCCGGGACGGCAATCCCAACCTCATGGCCGATCCACTGCTGAAGAAGTGGCACGACATGATGGTCTCCGGCAAAGGCGTCGAGGCCGCTTCCGAAATGATCAGCGCGCAATCCAACAACCGCGTCCCGGCCGCGCTTAAGGACCCCAAGCTTGCCTTGTCCGTCTGGAAGAAAAACACTTCCATCATGGAAAAATACAACGAGCCGGGACGGTTCACCGCCTTTATCGGCTACGAGTGGACCAGCAACGCCGGAGGCGGCGATAATCTCCATCGCAACGTGATCTACCGCGATGGCAAGGACAAGGCCGACCAGGTCCTGCCTATGACCACGTTCGACAGCGAAAATCCGGAGGATCTCTGGAAATGGATGGCCGGGTGGGAGGCGAAGACGGGCGGCTCCCTTCTTGCAATTCCCCATAACGGCAACCTGTCGAACGGCAAAATGTTTGCACTCCAGACATTCGCTGGAAATCCGCTGACGCGCGAATGGGCCGAGACGCGTGCGAAGTGGGAGCCGATGTATGAGGTCACCCAGATCAAGGGTGACGGCGAGGCTCATCCGTCCCTCTCGCCTAGCGACGAGTTCGCCAATTTCGAAAACTGGGACCAGGCCAACCTAGCTGGCGTGCGGAAGAAGCCCGGTATGCTGGAACGGGAATACGCACGACAGGCGCTCAAAGAAGGTTTGAAGCTCGAACAATCGCTGGGCGTGAATCCGTTCAAGTTCGGCCTTGCTGGCGGCACCGACAGCCACACAGGTCTCACGACCGGGGAGGAGGATAACTTCTTCGGCAAACATACCGGCGTGGAGCCGTCGCCGCGCCGCTGGGAACATGCCGTCATCAAGACGCCTGAGGTTAACGTCATGGGCTGGCAAATGGCTGCCGCGGGCTATACCGGAATCTGGGCAAGTGAGAACACTCGCGAGGCGCTCTGGGACGCACTCAAACGGAAGGAGGCTTACTCGACAACGGGCCCCCGCATGACGGTTCGCTTCTTCGGCGGCTGGGACTTCGACGCCAGGGACGCGCAGACGCGGATGCCCGCCGAGGCCGGATATGCGAAAGGCGTTCCGATGGGCGGTGATCTCCGCGACGCGCCGACCGGGAAATCACCGACTTTCATCGCCGCCGCCCTCAAGGACCCGCTCAGCGGCAATCTGGACCGCATCCAGATCATCAAGGGCTGGGTGGACGCCAAAGGCGACCTGCAGGAGAAGGTCTACGACGTGGTCTGGTCGGGCGACCGCAAGGCCGGCGCCGACGGCAAGCTGCCGTCAGTTGGAAACACCGTGGACGTCGAGAACGCCATCTGGACGAATACGATCGGCGCTCCTGAATTGATCGCGGCCTGGAAGGACCCGGACTTCGATCCGAAGCTGCGCGCTTTCTACTATGCCCGCGTGATCGAGATCCCGACACCACGCTGGACGGCCTATGACCAGAAGCGGTTCGGCATCAAGATGGATGCGAACGTGCCGATGACCGTGACCGAGCGCGCCTACACCTCGCCGATTTGGTACACGCCCTGAAGCGCAGCGCCTCTAATGGAGGATGACGCCATGAAACGAACGATCCAGTCTATTTTCATTCTCGCGGGTTGCACGATGGCCCCCGTCGCCTGGGCTGCTGACGCTGGCAATGATGAGGCGATCACAAAGGAAGACGTTGCGAAAGCGTTCAAGCCTGAATTCTCGCCCTACGCTGGACGAAACTATCCAACGCGTGTCTTTTTCGGTGACACCCACTTGCACACCGCTATGTCGGTTGATGCCGGTACGCTGAACCGCGTGGGCCAGGAAGACGCCTTTCGTTTCGCCCGCGGCGCGGAGGTAACCGCCACTGGCGGGCTGCGTGCCAAGCTTTCGCGACCGCTCGATTTTCTGGTCGTCGCGGACCACGCCGAGATGTATGGCTTGATGCCGCAGTTACTCAGCGGCGACCCCGAAGTTCTTTCAACGCCGACGGGCAAGAAATGGTACGAGGAACTAAAGACAGGAAATAACGACCGCATATTTGCAACGGCAATGGAGATAGTCGGATCGCTTTCGGGTGATGTACCTCCGATCAAGAGCGACAAGGCAGTTCGTAACGCATGGCATGCCTACACCGCGCTGGCCGACAAATATAACGAACCCGGACGGTTCACCGCCCTCATCGGCTACGAGTGGACCGCCATAGGCGGTTACAACCTCCACCGTAACGTGATCTTCCGCGACAATTCGAGCGTTGCCAACCGCACCATTCCTTACTCTCAATTCGACAGTAAGAACCCCGAAGACCTCTGGAATCATCTCGCCGAATTCGAGAAGCAAACCGGCGCCGAGGTGTTGGCTATTCCGCACAACGGCAATCTCAGTAACGGCCGCATGTTTACAGTCGAGACTTTTGGCGGAAAACCGCTCACCAAGGAAATTGCCACGCTGCGTGCACGGTTTGAGAAGCTTGTAGAGGTCACTCAAATCAAGGGCGACGGCGAAGCCCACCCGACGCTCTCGCCAAATGACGAGTTTGCCGGCTACGAACTATGGGACAAGTCTAATCTCAATGGAACGGAGGCCAAGAAACCCGAGATGCTCCAATGGGAATACGCCCGTGAAGCCCTCAAGACTGGCCTGATGCTCGGCAAAAAGCTCGGCGTGAACCCCTACAAGTTCGGTATGATTGGCAGTACGGATTCACACACTTCATTGAGTACGGCCGAGGAAGACAATTTCTTTGGCAAGCATTCCGGAGTTGAGCCTTCGGCGCACCGCTGGGAACACGTTGTCATTGAAGCACCTGACCCGAAATTCACCATCAAAGGCTGGCAACAGGCGGCCAGCGGTTATGCCGCAGTGTGGGCAACGGAAAACACGCGTGAGGCAATCTTTGACGCCATGCAGCGCAAGGAAACCTATGCGACCACCGGCCCCCGCATGACCGTAAGGTTCTTCGGAGGTTGGGATTTCAACATTGATGACACGCTGTCACGCCTTCCGGCTAGCGCAGGTTACACAAAGGGCGTGCCAATGGGTGGTGATCTGCCGGCGGCGCCCGCCGCTAAAAAAGCCCCCAGCTTTCTGGTGGCGGCGATGAAGGATCCATATAGTGGCAACCTTGATCGCATTCAGATCGTGAAAGGCTGGATGGACCAGAGCGGCAAGACGAACGAAAAAATATATGACGTCGTTTGGAGCGGGGGCCGGAAGATGGGGGGCAACGGAAAGCTTCCGACCGTCGGCAGTACCGTCGATGTTAAGAATGCCACATGGCAAAATTCAATCGGATCTCCGGAACTCATCAGCGCGTGGCAAGACCCGGATTTCGATGCGACGCAGCCCGCTTTTTACTACGCCCGTGTCATCGAGATTCCAACGCCGCGCTGGACGGCATATGAGGCGAAGCGTTTCGACGTCACGATGTCGGCAGACGTTCCTATGACGACGCAGGAGCGCGCCTATACCTCGCCGATTTGGTACACGCCCTGACCCAAGCCGGAAAGAAAACACGAGCCACCGATCCCAGCAGCAGGCTGGCTGCTGGGATCTTCGTTTTTGACACTACGACAACGGCTGCAGTTCATCATGTTTAGTCGGCTGTTTAGAGAGCCTCTCGTCCACTTTCTCGCCTTCGCAATTATCGTCTTTGGCGCATATTACCTCCTTGCGCCCTCGGGAGACGGGGACAGGACTGGCCGCATCGTCGTGACGAGCGGGAAGATCGAGCAGATTGCTGCGCGCTTTGCCCAGGTTTGGCAACGCGCACCCGCGCCCGAGGAACTCAAGGGGTTGATCGACGAAGAGGTAAAGGAAGAGATCTACGTGCGCGATGCCTTGGCGCTCGGCCTCGACAAGGATGATATGGTGATCCGCCGCCGCCTCAGGCAAAAGATGGAGCTTTTGAGTGATGTAGGCGCCGAGGCGCTGTCGCCCACTGACGCCGAGTTGGAAACCTATCTGATGTCGCATGCGGAATCGTTTGCGGTCGACCCGGCGATCAGCTTCCAGCAGGTCTTCGTCAATTCACAGCGGCACGGCAGCCTGATCGACGAGACCGCGGCAAACATACTGAAGGATCTTAGGTCCAATCCAGGGATTGACCCGTCGACGCTGGGCGATCCCTCGCTGCTGCCGGTGGAGATGCCGCTGACCAGCCTGAGATCCGTCGGCCACATGTTTGGCGGCGAATTTGCGGATGCAATCGGCGAGGCAGACGCAGGTGCATGGACTGGCCCCATATTGTCCAACTTCGGCCTTCATATTGTACGTGTCTCCGAGCGCCAGCAAGGCCGGGTCCCGGCCCTAGGCGACCTGCGGGACGCCGTCATTCGCGAGTGGACCAACGACAAGCGCAAGAAACTCGAAAGCGACCGCCTCGTCGCGGCGTTGAAGCGCTACGAAGTGATTGTGGAAAGTACGCCTGGCGCTGGCTCCAAGCCATGAGGCCCTTTACTCTCACTTTGCTCTTTCTGCTTCAGGTTTTTCTCGCGGCCCCCGCCTTCGCCGATGAATTGCGCCCGGCCTACTTGTCGATCCGCGAAATGAGGCCGGATGAGTTCTCGGTGTTGTGGAAAGTGCCAGCGGCGGGTGACCTGCGGCTCGGTCTTTACCTGCAACTTCCCGACACCTGCGTGCCGAAGGCGGAGCCAGTCCGATTGATCGAGAACGCTTCATACAGCGAGCGATGGACGGCGATGTGCAACGGTGGCCTGAGAGGCCGGCTGATCGCCATCGACGGCCTGCGCTCGACCGCTACCGACGCACTCGCCAGGATCGAATACCGCGACGGCTCCATCGAGATCGCCCGTCTGACACCGGCGGCGCCGCGCTTCGTCGTGGCAGGCGTTCAATCGGGGTGGGAGGTCGCGTGGACTTACTTCCTGCTCGGCGTTGACCACATCCTGTCCGGCTATGATCACCTGCTGTTCGTTTTTGCGCTGATCCTGCTCATAAACGACTTTTGGATGCTGACCAAGACGATCACCGCGTTCACGCTCGCACATAGCGTCACGCTCGCCGGGGCTTCCCTCGGTTACTTTAGCCTCCCTCAACAGCCCGTGGAAGCCACTATTGCGCTCAGCATCGCCTTCGTCGCCAGCGAGTTGATCAAGCAACGTCCTGGTGAGCGCCGTCTTTCCGAAAGCTATCCTTGGGTCGTGGCGTTTGCGTTCGGTCTTTTGCATGGCTTCGGCTTTGCCGGTGCTCTGAAGGAAACCGGGCTTCCGCAGACCGATGTTCCTGTGGCGCTGCTGACCTTCAATCTTGGTGTGGAGGCGGGCCAACTCCTGTTCGTCGCGTCAGTCTGGATTGCGTTCTCGGTGTTCAGCCGCCTTATCACGGTTCCAGCGGGCCCGGCGCGTGTTGCGTCTGCCTACCTGATCGGCGCAATCTCAACTCTATGGTTTATCGCGCGGATCAGCAGCTTTGCAGTTTGATCGTAAGCGGCCGGCGAAAAGAGCCGACATCGCAATTGATGGTGACGCCATTTGGCGTTTCGATTGGTCCGGGCTGTCGTTTTTTAATTCATCGTCGGACTCGCCAGCGTCGAGATCTATCAAGACCGGGTCCGGGATACCACCGCTGGACCACACTCTACTTGGCGGCGGCACACTGAAGCAGGACAAGACGCCCGTCATGGTCTCTGTGGTCCGCTACGCCGCCGATCTGGAGGCCCCCCGCGTTTGGGCGCTGCCCTTTGCGAGGCTTTTTCGTTCCCCGATGCGCGAGAATGGTTCGGTTAAGGTGCTTGCGCGTCCTTGCAACCAAACGACGGAAGTCAATAACTTGGAAGCGCATCGAACCTCTTGTTGTCGGTCCTGGAGCCTGCCGGTTTCACCATCGCGAGTGGGGAAGGGGGCTGCCACAGGACCGGTCAGTAAATATCCTCGATGCGCTTTCGTAGATCCGGCATCCATGATGAGCCAAATGCGCCATCCCGTTGCGCATCCTGCGGGCTAGTCGGCATCAATGGTTCAATTGGCTGGCTGCCTGCCTCGTTTCGACAGCAGTGCCTGCTTCGCAGCCTTGCTCGGCAACCCGGACAACGGACGCTGGCGGATTGCTCCGGCTGCCGCACACGGACAGGCGACACGTCGGTACCACGACCGCTCGATGGTTCTGAACGTTATTTGAGACGGTATCCGGCGCCGTGACGATGATTGACGTCATGCCCCGAACGCCCCCCGGTCTTCAGTCGTGCGCTCGTGGAAAGCCGACGTGGCGGGGTGGACATGAGACTTAACATCGCATTGCGCTTCGACTACGGCTTGTCGGTGCCTTGGGTAACGCGGCTACCTGTGGGCGACGGCATTTCCGCCATAGTTGGCGCGGACATGGTCGTCCTGCGTTCCTCCGTGCCCCTCAAGGGGGAGGACATGCAGACGGTTGGCGACTTTAGCGTTATGGAAGGAGAGCGGGTCTGCTTCGTGCTGACTTACGGTGCCTCCTGCGACTCGATACGGAGCCTCCGGCGATCACAGGCGCTCCATCGAAGTGCTGTCACCAGAAATCACCTCGCGCCGAGGGGCGTCACGCGCGCGCTCGCAAAGCCGTCCAAAGGAAGTCGCTGACCCGGCGGGAAGGGGCAGTTTGCGAACTTCCGAGTTGGGTTTGTAGGGCCGGGCGTTACCGCCTATTTGGAAGCGGACCCCTGGCATATCGCCCGCATCTTCCGTTAGGCTCGACCAAGCCCGGGCAGGTAAACTCAGGACAGATCAAGCTGGATCACCCACTTGAGGAGCGAAGCGTGGCTGAGAATGTAAATGCTTGCGTCGGGCCGAACTTTTACAACCGGTTCGAAATTTGCGGGAAGGTAGCCGTAGTCACCGGCGCGAGCGACGGCATCGGTCGAGACCTCGCCATTGTATTAGCCAGGGCAGGCTGCCAACTCATCCTGTGCGGCAGGCGCGAAGGTAAACTCCTGGAACTGAAGCAATTGCTTGCTCGGGAGGGTCAAACCGCTGAGATATTTCCGATCGACATCCGGCGGAACGTGGAGATGGTCGGCCTGAGTGCCTTCGCCCAGCAGATGTTCGGAAGAGTGGATATCCTCGTCAATAACGCGGGGTTCGCTGCCACCAAACCGGCGTGGGAGGTCTCGGAGGACGACTGGGATGCGATGGTCGACACGGGCTTCAAGGGCACATTCTTCTGCAGTC
>JAQGKD010000053.1 GCA_028290285.1 Hyphomicrobiales bacterium | reverse complement strand
AGGCCGGCGCGGGCCCGCAGGCCGACGCGCCCCGGCGGGGTCCCGGCATGGAGGGCCGCGGCGGACGGATGGCGCAATTCTCCGAGCAGGACCGAACCGCCTTCATGGCGGCGCGGATCGCGGCCATGAAGGCGGGCCTTCTGCTCACCCCCGACCAGGAGCGCCTCTGGCCCGCCGTGGAGAACGCCTTCCGCGACATGGCGAAGACCCGGCAGGACTGGCGCGAGCGCATGCAGAAGGAGGGCCGCCCCCCGAGCCCCGTGGACGGCATGCGCCGCATGGGCGAGATGGCCAGCGCCCGCGGCGAGGCCATGAAGCGCCTCGCGGACGCCGCCGACCCGCTCTACAAGACGCTCTCGGACGACCAGAAGCGCCGCCTGCGCATGCTCGGCTCGCACATGGGCGGCATGGGCGGCATGGCCATGGGCGGCATGGAAATGGGTTCGGGAATGCGGGAGGGGATGGGCCATGGCGGCGGCATGCGCGGCCACCATCGCCATCACGACAACGACCGCCAGGGCTGGCGCGATCGCGGCGACGACGACCGCGGCTCGCGCCACGGCGGCATGGGGCGGGGCATGCGGCAAGACATGCGCCAGGACATGCGGGATGACATGCGCCAGCTTCCCCCGCCTCTGGACCGGTCCGCCGACTGGGCCCCTGAAGGGTTTGACCGGGGCGGCGGCGTTGGCGACTGGCGCAACCTCTGACGCGCGCGCCGAAACCTTGACGCGGTCTGCGGCGTACTCCCAGACTTGACCTCTCGCCGGCCCGCCTCGCGCGGGCCGGCCCGTTTCGCCATCAGGGGCCTGGAATGCTGCAATCGGCCATCGCGGCGGCGCCGCAGATCTTTTCGCCGCCCTACAGGTCGGTGCTGTGGAAGGTGCTGGGGCTCACCGTGGGCCTGCTGGCGCTGGCATGGATCGGCGTCGACCGCCTGATCGAATCATGGATCGCCGTGCCCTATCCCTGGCTCGCCACGCTGCTGAGCTGGCTGACCGGCGTGGGCCTGTTCTTCGGGCTGGCGTTCTTCGTCGCGCCCGTGTCGTCGCTGGTGGCGGGGTTCTTCCTCGACGAACTGGCGCTCTGCGCCGAGCGCGAGAGCGATCCCCACGGACCTGCCGGGCGGCCGCTTCCGGCCGGACAAGCCGTGTGGCTGGCGATGAAGTTCGCCGCGGTGTCGGTGCTGGTGAACCTCGTGGCGCTGACGCTGCTGCTCGTGCCGGGCGTCAACGTCGTGGCCTTCCTGGCGGCCAATTCCTACCTGCTGGGCCGGGAATACTTCGAGCTCGCGGCGCTGCGCTATCGCCCGCTCGAGGAGGTGCGCGCCATGCGCCGGCGCCACGCGCTCTACCTCTTCGTGGCCGGCCTGCCGATCGCCGCCTTCGTGTCCGTGCCCATCGTCAACCTGCTGACGCCCCTGTTCGGCGCCGCCTACATGGTGCGTGTGCACAAGCGGTTGTCGCGCGCCCTGCCGGCTGGCGCGGGCGCGCCGTCCGGCTCAGGGCGCGGCTGACGTGTCGGCGGGCGCGGACGCGACGCCGAACTGGCCGGTCTTGCGGTAGCGGTAGAGATAGCCTGGCGCGATGGTCTCGAATGCGTCAGGCGTCACCCCGAAGGCCTCCAGCGTGCGCCCTTCGGCCTGCGCGGCGGGGGACACCACGTTGTCCTTCTGCAACAGCTTCACCTGGTCGCGCGTGATCAGCATCATGGCGGGCATCAGGCCCAGCGACAGGGCGCTGGCGATCTCGCTGCCCAGCGCCAGCACGTTGGCCACCGGCGTGGGGATCGGGGCCAGCCATTTGCGGCGGCCGGTCTGCTGGCAGATGTATTCCATCAGCTCGCGGAACGTCTTCACGTCCGGCCCGCCAAATTCGTAGGTTTCGCCCGCCTTGCCGTGTCCCTCGAGGGCGCGCGCGATGGCCTCCGCCACGTCCCCCGCGTAAACGGGCTGGAACCTCGTTCCGCCGCCGCCGATCAGCGGCAGCACGGGGGACAGGCGCGCCATGGCGGCGAACCGGTTGAAGAAATCGTCCTCCGGGCCGAACAGCAGGGAGGGGCGCACGATGATCGCTTCGGGAAACGCGTCCCGCACGGCCTGCTCGCCCGCGGCCTTGCTGCGCGCATACGCGGAGGGCGAATCAGCGTCCGCTCCGATGGCCGACACCTGCACGAGCGTCTGCGCGCCTGCGTTCCGGGCGGCGCGGGCCACGACTCCGGCCCCGAACGCATGCACCGCGTCAAAGCGCTGGCGCCCCCCCTCGGTCAGCACGCCCACCAGATTGACGACCGCCTCGGCGCCGTCGACCGCGGCCGCCACGGAGGCCGGATAGCGCAGGTTGGCCTGCATGGCCTGGATCTGCCCCACGCGCCCCAGCGGCTGCAGATGGCCGGCCAGGTCGGGCCTGCGGCAGGCCACGCGCACGCGCCAGCCGCGCTTGGCGAGGGCCGCGACCACATGGCGCCCCAGAAAGCCTGCGCCGCCGAACACGGTCGCCATGCGGCCGGAGGGGTTCAACGTCTCTGTCATGGATCGACCCGCTTGGCCCGCCGCTGAGAAAGTGCGGCCGGCGCCCTGCGGTTTCCATAATGAACCCCGCGCAACCTGTACAGATCGGCGATCGCCGCCGGCGCCGAAAGAGGGCGGCGACGGGCGCGCCGGAGGAAAAGCCAAAACAATTGCGCCCTCATGCGCTCTTCGCATTGACAGACCCCGGCCGCGGCCCGTAAGAGACCCGCAATGCCCAGGTGGCGGAATTGGTAGACGCGCTGGCTTCAGGTGCCAGTGGCTTAACGGCCGTGAAGGTTCGAGTCCTTTCCTGGGCACCACCACCCTTAAATAGCTGAAACGACAGGCGCTTATCCCTCACGGGAGACGGCGCGCTGTCGTTTTGCGCGTGGCCGGGCCTGAGCGCCCCGGAGTCGCGCCGGCCCGCCTTCAACAGGCTTGAGCGCAACTAACGCGAACGGTCATGTTTGTTGCTACGGCGCCACACAATGTAACGAAGTTGGAGCTTAAGTACACACGACGCTTTCCATCAGGAAATCGAACGGCGTAACGTCCCGTCTACGGTTCATATCGTAGTACGAGGCTTCGCCGTTTCGGGCGGGGCTCCCAGATGGAGACGTTTCATGAAACGCGCATTCGCACTGGCGCTCGCGGCCGCCGCGCCCTCCGCGGCTTTCGCCCAGCAGTCGTCCACGCCCGCCTTCGTGGCGTCTGAGCGCTGGACCGGCGTCTACGTCGGCGCCGGGGCCGGCGTGGGCTTCGGCGGGTCCACCCCGGACATCCTGTATGGGCAGGGCGCGCCCGGGTTCGCCAACAACGTGTTCCGCGGCCCGGGCTTCTTCCAGGCGCTGCAGGAATTCCAGACCGCCAAGGCGCCGTGCGCCGATTTCGACTGCGAGATCGTGCGCCCGCGCACCATTCTGGCGAATCCGGCGCCCGGCTGGCCGGGCGGATCGGGAAGCGGCAAGACCGACTTCGCCGCGACAATCGCGCTCGGCTACAGCAAGCAATGGGGCAATCTGGTGTTGGGGGCCGAGTTCGACGTCTCCTTTCTCAACAACCGCGCGAGGTCGCACTGGAGCGCCACCGGGAGGGACACGTTTTCCGTAGAGGTCCTGGGCGAGAGGCCGCCGGCCGGCGCGGCGCCCGCCGCGCCGCCTGCGCCGGTCCTCATCGACGGGCTTGGCAATTACAACGCCTACACGACCGCAGGCTACGCCTGCACGGCGACCGTGTGGCCGCCCAACAACCGCTGGTCGTGCGTTCCCGGCGCCAACCCCGCCCCGCCGCCCCCGCCCCCGGGCCCCGGGAGCCTCACGGAAGGCGCCTACACGCTCGCGACCTCGCTGAACGTGGTCGCCAAGACCGACTGGGTGTCCACCTTGCGCGCCCGCGCGGGCTTTGCGGCGGGCCCGCTGCTGATCTACGGCACCGGCGGCTTCGCGCTCGGCGGCGTGAAGATGGGCGTCGCCGCGAGCGCGGTGGAGACGGTCATCGTCACCACCTCCACCGTCCCGGCGCCCATCGACCGGTACCCGCCCCCGTCGGTCACCTCCAGCATCCGCACGACGACCACGTGGACCGGCCAGCGCGATTCCACGGCGCTCGGCTGGGCGCTCGGCGCCGGCGCGGAATGGGCGCTGGACGACAACTGGTCGCTCAAGGGCGAGTACGTCTATTACAACCTGGGGACCAAGGGCGTCACGGCCCGGGGCGTCAGCACCACCACGGGCGACGGGATCATGACGCCGATCGTGGCGAACGCGGCGCCCATCACCGTTCGCCAGAAGTTCGACGGCAATCTCGCCCGCGTCGGGGTGAACTACCGCTTCGGCGGCCCGGCGGCGTCGGTCGTGGCGTCCTACTGAGGCGCCCCGCCGGCTGATCTGGACAGGCCCGGCCCCGCAAGGGCCGGGCCCTTCCGCATGAAGCGGGGGCGCGGGGCGGATTTCGCCTGCGGGCGGTTCGTGCTATGGCGCGCGCACCGCGATCAGCAACAAGGCCCGCCCATGACCATCCGCCTCCACAAGGGCGATCTGCCCGACGGCTACGACGCGGGCGCCTCCGTGGCGATCGACACCGAGACCCTCGGCCTTCGGCCGCACCGGGACCGGCTGTGCGTCGTCCAGCTTTCCACCGGCGACGGCAGCGCCGACGTGGTGCAGATCGCCGGCGGCCAGGCGCGGGCTCCCAATCTCGAGCGCCTGCTGGCCGATCCGGCGGTGACCAAGATCTTCCATTATGCGCGGTTCGACGTCGCCGTGCTCTACCATGCGTTCGGCGTCATGGCCGGGCCGGTGTACTGCACCAAGATCGCCTCCAAGCTGGTGCGCACCTACACGGATCGCCACGGCCTGAAGGATCTCGTGCGCGAGCTGCTGGGCGTCGATCTCTCCAAGCAGCAGCAATCCTCCGACTGGGCGGCCGCGACCCTGTCGGACGCGCAGCTCGCCTATGCGGCTTCGGACGTTCTGCACCTGCATGGCCTGCGCGCGCGGCTGGACATGATGCTCGAGCGCGAAGGGCGCGCGGAGATCGCGGCTTCGTGTTTTGGCTTCCTGCCCACCCGTGCGAAACTCGACTTGCTGGGCTGGCCCGAGCAGGACATATTTTCCCACGAGTGAGCGCGGGCTGCTGGCGTCGCAACTTCGCCATCAGTTCAGGACATGACACATTGACGAGGGGCCGCGCCCGACCGCCGGCCCCGTTTTGCGTACCGGCCTCCGGAGCCCCAAGCCTCATGCCCGACAGCACGGCCCCAATGGAACGGCCCCGCCGTGGCCCGCCTCTGGTGGACCGCGCGCAGGCGTTCCGCGAGGCGGGGCGGCATTCCGGCCGCGTGCGGCTGCTGCGGCGCGCCATCCTGGTCGGGGCGGCGTGCGTCGCGCTCCTGGTGCTGGCGTTCAGCGTGTTCGATCCCTTGCGCAAGCTGCCCCAGAACCTCTCCATCGCCCAGGCGACGCTGAGCGGCACGCGCGTCACCATGGACCTGCCCAAGCTCAACGGCTATCGCCGTGACGGACGGCCCTACGAGGTGCGCGCCCGCTCGGGCGTGCAGGACGCGCGCTCGCCGAAGATCATCGAGCTCAACGAACTCGAGGCGAAGCTCGAAACCGCCGACAAGACCTCCGTGCTGGTGGTGGCGCCCGCGGGCGTGTTCGACAGCGGCGCGGACCAGATGCGGCTCACCTCGCAGGGGACCGCCGGGGGCGTGCGCATCACGAGCACGAGCGGCTACGACATCCTGCTGCGCAGCGCCGACATCGACTTCAAGAAAGGCGCGATGAGCTCCGCCGACCCCGTGACGGTGAAGATGACCAACGGATCGGTGGCGGCCGACGCCCTCGACATCTCCGACAACGGCGCCATGGTGAGCTTCGTCGGCAACGTGAAATCGATCATCGTGCCGGAACGCGGACTTGCGCTCGCCCCCGGGCAGGCCAATGATCCCGCTTCCGACGGCGCGCGCCTGCGGGGACCGGCCCCATGAGGGCGCGAGGGAGACTGGCTGCAATGACGTGCGATCATCGAAACGCGCCCCGCGCGGGGGCCTTGGCGGTCGCGCTGGCCCTGTGCCTTGCGGCGCCCGGGCCTGCGCTGGCCCAGAAGGCGGGACCGTTGATTCCCGGCGGCAATTCGCGCGCGCCCGTCAGCATCGACGCTTCCAAGCTCGATTACTTCGACAAGGAGCAGAAGCTCGTCTACTCGGGCGGCGTGGTCGCCCGGCAGGGCGAGGCGAGCCTGAAGGCGACGACGCTCACGATCTTCTTCAACAAGGACAAGAACGACGACGAGGCAGGCGCGGCTCCCGCCCCCAAACCGGCCGCCGGCGGCGCGGGCGTGGGCGGCGACAACCAGGTCAAGCGAATGGAGGCGGCGGGGCCCGTCACCATCACCTCCAAGGACCAGGTGGGAACGGGGGACCGGGGCGTCTACGACCGCGCCGAGAACAAGGTCTACCTCATCGGCAATCCCGTGCTCAGCGAAGGGCCCCACATCATCCGGGGCGACGCCCAGTCGCGCCTCATCTACGACCTCACCTCGGGGCGGGCCCAGATCACCGGCGGGCGCCTGCAAAGCATCATCACGCCTGGCGGCAACTCGTCGCTCGGCGGCGCCGCCGGAAAGCCACGCACCTAGCGCAAAGGCGCCGTCCGACCGCACGCCCATTGCGCCCGCGCGAGCGGCGGGATAGGCGTTCTGCGGACGCCCTGCGTTCCAGCGCGCTTACGTTCGCCCGGTTGCACGAGACCGCATGTCATTCCTGAGCAGCAAGTCCCGGCCGCGCGCAGCGGCGGCGCGATTCGCCAGCGGCCTCTTTGGCCGGGGGCCGTCTCGGGCCGCCAAAACCGGCCAGCCGTCCGACGCGCTGGCCGATCATCCCTACGGCGGACGCAGCGTCCATGTGGAGCACTACGGCGAGGGATCGCTGGGCGCCTATAATCTGGGCAAAAGCTACGGCGGCCGGCAGGTCGTCCGGGATGTGAGCCTGGCGGTGCGCCGGGGCGAGGCGGTGGGGCTGCTGGGCCCCAACGGCGCCGGAAAAACCACCGTCTTCTACATGATCACCGGCCTCGTGCGCCCCGACAAGGGCCTCATCGAACTGGACGGCCACGACGTCACCGGCCTGCCGATGTACCGCCGGGCGCGGCTCGGCATCGGCTATCTGCCGCAGGAAGCCTCCATCTTCCGGGGCCTCAACGTCGAGGACAACATCCGCGCCGTGCTGGAGGTGGCGATCCCCAACCGCGACGCCCGCGAGGCGGAGCTGGAGGCGCTGCTTGACGAGTTCGACATCAAGCGCCTGCGCAAGTCCCCCTCCATCGCGCTGTCGGGCGGCGAGCGCCGCCGCTGCGAGATCGCCCGCGCGCTGGCCGGCCAGCCTTCCTTCATGCTGCTCGACGAGCCCTTCGCGGGCATCGACCCGATCGCCGTCGGCGACATCCAGCATCTGGTGCGCCACCTCACCCAGCGCGGCATCGGCGTCCTGATCACCGACCACAACGTGCGCGAGACACTCGGGCTGATCGACCGCGCCTACATCATCCATTCGGGCCACGTGCTCACAGAAGGGCCTCCTGAGGCGATCGTCGCCGATCCGGACGTGCGGCGCTTTTACCTGGGCGAAGATTTCCGCATGTGAGCGGCGCGCCGGCGCTCTTCAATGCAACCAAAGAGTTGCAACGTGACCTTAACCAGCAAGCCCCAGTATGCCTCGCGGGCGACGCAGCGGGGTTAAGCGGAGGAACGGACGCGCGAAGCGGGTTCCTGTCCGGCCGACTCCATGCTAGAAGCAAGAAATGGGCCGTGCGCCTCTTGGCGCGGCCGCGTTGGTATGGGTTAAGGCATGGCGCTTTCGACGAAGCTGATGCTCCGCCAGGGACAGTCCCTGGTCATGACGCCGCAGCTATTGCAGGCGATCAAGCTCCTCCAGCTGTCCAGTTTCGAGCTGTCGGCGTTCGTCGAGCAGGAGCTGGAGCGCAATCCGTTGCTCGAGCGGTCCGAAGAAGCCCCTGAGCCCATGGCGGCGGGCGAGCCGGTCATGACCGACCACCGCCCGTCCGACCACGCCGACCTGGAAGCCCGCGAGGGCGCGTTCGACGGCGCCGGAGACGCCTCGTCGTTCGACGGCTCGTCGTCCGATGGATCCTCATGGGAGGACGGCTCGGGCGAACCGCAGGCGGGCGACTGGGCGCAGGAATCGCTGGCGACCGACGCCGGTTCCCTCGCGGCCGAGCTCGGCACCGAGGTCGGCAACACGTTCGACGCCGACCGGGGCGGCTCCGCGCCCGAGCAGCGCTACGACGATCCGGGCCTGTCCGCCACGTCCTGGACCGGCGCGCCGGGATCGGGCGGGGGCGAGGGCGGCGAAGCGCCCAACCTTGAGGCCTACGTGGCCGAGCAGGTGTCGCTGTCGGACCATCTCGCCCGCCAGCTCGCCATCGCGCTGACCGACCCGACCGACCGCCTCATCGGCCACACGATGATCGACGCCATCGACGAGACCGGCTACCTGCGCGAAAGCGTGGAGGACATCGCCGAGCGGCTGGGCGCGAGCGTCGAGCGCGTCATGCGCGTGCTGTCCGTCGTGCACACGTTCGAGCCGTCGGGCGTCGGCGCCCGCGATCTGGCCGAATGCATCGCCATCCAGTTGCGCGAGCGCGACCGGTTCGATCCCGCCATGGAGGCGCTGGTCGCCAACCTGCCCCTGCTGGCGCGGCGCGACTTCGCGCAATTGCGCAAGATCTGCGGCGTCGACGACGAAGACATCGCCGACATGCTGAAGGAAATCCGCCGGCTCGATCCCAAGCCGGGCCGCGCCTTCGGGGGCGCGCCCGTGCAGCCCGTCGCGCCGGACGTGACCGTGCGCGCCGCGCAGGACGGCTCCTGGCATGTGGAGCTCAATCCCGAAGGCCTGCCGCGCGTGCTGGTCAACCAAACCTATGCGGCCAAAGTCGCCCGCCCGGGCCTTGGGGCCGAGGAGAAGACCTACATCGCCGAGTGCCTGCAGAACGCCAACTGGCTGACCCGCAGCCTGGAGCAGCGCGCCCGCACGATCCTGAAGGTCGCGACCGAAATCGTGCGCCAGCAGGATGCGTTCTTCGCCCGCGGCGTGGAGCATTTGCGGCCGCTCAATCTCAAGATGGTGGCGGACGCCATCGGGATGCACGAATCGACCGTCTCGCGGGTGACGTCGAACAAGTATCTCTCGACGCCCCGCGGGCTGTTCGAGTTCAAATACTTCTTCACCGCCTCGATTCCCGCCCAGGCGGGCGGCGACGCGCATTCGGCGGAATCGGTGCGCTACAAGATCAAGCAGCTCATCGATCAGGAAAAACCCGAGGACGTCCTGTCCGACGACGCCATCGTCGTGCGGCTCAAGGAGGCGAATGTGGTGATCGCCCGCCGAACGGTCGCCAAATACAGGGAAAGCCTACGTATTCCCTCCTCCGTGGAACGCCGCCGCGAGAAGACCGCGATGCACGCCCGGCAAGGCTGAAGTCACGCTGTCGCAACGTGATTCGGGTCATTTTGCGACCCCCCGGAACTGCCCCGAGATGCTGCGCCTGCGTGGTTGACTTGCCGCCGAACCGCTTCTAACGCTTAGGCCGCATGCATGGCTTCGCGCTGACGCGGAGCCCCTCTTCGGGGGCAGGAAGAGACATGGGCCTGCGCGTTTTGGCGAACACCTTCAGGATCGGCGACGGGCGTGGTCCGCATGCGCGGGCGCTTGTGTCCGCCGATGCTGGAACCGACCGCCACATCATTGTTTATCGCAGATCGGACGGCGCCATCGGCTGGGTCGACCCAGCCGCGACGGATGGAAGAGCCAGCGCCCCTTGATCGTCGCAGCACGCGACGGTTCGGCGCTGCGTGAACGACCCAGACCCGGTGAGACATGCCGCTGAATGATTTGATCGCCGCCAACGCAATCATGCCGACGCTGAGAGTCGCCAACAAGAAACAGGCGCTGCAGGAGATCAGCGAAAAGGCCGCGCAGGTCTCGGGCCTGCCGGCCCGCGAGATCTTCGACGCCCTGTTGCAGCGCGAGCGCCTTGGCTCGACGGGCGTGGGCGGCGGCATCGCCATTCCGCACGGCAAGCTGGCGCGCGTGGGCCGCATCTTCGGCATTTTCGCGCGGCTTGAGCGCCCCATCGACTACGAGGCGCTGGACGGCGAGCCGGTGGACCTGATCTTCCTGCTCATCGCTCCCGAATCGGCCGGCGCCGACCACCTGAAGTCGTTGTCGCGCATCGCCCGCGCGCTGCGCGATCCCAAGCTCACGGCCCGTCTGCGGGCCACGCGCGACGCCTCGGGCCTCTATCTGCTGCTGACCCAGAGCTCCGCCCCGCACGCCGCCTGACGCTCAGCGCCAGTTGCGCGCCCCGTAGTCGATGGCGAAACGCTCCGGTTGCGCGGCGATGGCCGCCATGCCGTGCAGCACGGCCTGCTGCGCGGTCACGAGCCGTGTGGGGATGCTGCGCGCCAGAGCGTCCATGGGCGATTTCGCCTCGAACGACTCCCGGAAGGCGCGCTCGTCCAGCAGGCTCTCGATGCGCGGCAGGACGCCGCCCGCCAGCGTCACGCCGCCGCGCGCCATGTAGACCAGCGCCATGTCTCCGGCGAAACGCGCCGCGAGGCGCCAGAACAGGCGCAGGGTTTCCCGCGCCTCGCCCTCCTCGCGCAGGCCCGCCAGGGTGATCTCAGCCGCCGTGAGGCGCCGAACCGGCGCCCCCGCCGCCGTCAGCCGCGCCGCGTAGAGCCGCTCGAGCCCCGGGCCCGACAGCACGGTCTCCGACGTCACCCGGCCATGAAAGCGCTCGATGTGCGGCCAGAGCCGCTCCTGCTCGGCTCCCACGGGGCCGAAGTCCACATGCCCGGCCTCGCTCGGCATGGCCACGAACCGGCCGTCGATCTCCGCCAGCGCCGCCACGCCTAGCCCCGTTCCGGGCCCCAGCACGATGCGGCAACCGGCGCCGGGCGCGTGCGGGCCGATCGCCCGCACGTCTTCCGCGCCAAGGCTCGGGAGCGAAAACGCCATCGCCTCGAAGTCGTTCAGCAGCAGGCCCTGCTCCAGCCCCAGGTCGCGCGCGACGCTCACCCCGTCGATGCGCCAGTCCGCGTTGGTGAGTTGCAGGGTGCGCCCCAGCGCCGGCCCGGCCGCGCAGGCGACGAGCGAGCGCGGCGCGAGCGGCTGTTCGCGCATCACGTGCCGCGCCGCGTCGACCAGGCCGGTGAAATCGTCCGTCCGTGCCAGCCCCACCACCTGCGCTCGCGCGCCGGGGGCGTGCGCCATCGCAAAGCGAACGTTGGTGCCGCCGATGTCGCAGAGCAGGGCGGGGAAGGGAAACTGCACGGGCGCTCCTCAAAGTATGCCTGGACAGATTCGCGCAGGCGCGCGGAGCATGTCAACGCGCAAAGCCCCGGTCCGGCGCCCTCAAAGTCGCCCTTCCAAACCGGGGCGCATCCGCCTAGAACGCGCCAGACAGTCGAAATCCCCCAAGGTGGACGCGCCCATGACCTACCAGTACGCCCCCATGTTCCCGCTGGCCAAGGACAGCACGCCCTACCGCAAGCTGACGTCCGAGGGGGTGAGGATCGAGAAGTTCGGGGACCGCGACATGCTGGTCGTGAGCCGCGAGGCGATGCGGCTCCTGGCCGAGACGGCGATGATCGACATCAACCACCTGCTGCGCCCGGGCCATCTCGCGCAGCTCGCCAAGATCCTGGACGATCCCGAGGCGACCTCCAACGACCGCTTCGTCGCCTATGACCTCTTGAAGAACGCCAACATCGCCGCGGGCGGCGTGCTGCCGATGTGCCAGGACACCGGCACCGCCATCGTGATGGGCAAGAAGGGCCGCCGCGTGTGGACCGAGGGCGAGGACGAAAGCGCGCTCGCGGAAGGAATCCGGGACGCGTACGAGAAGAAGAACCTGCGCTATTCGCAGCTCGCGGCCCTCTCGATGTTCGAGGAGAAGAACACCAAGAACAACCTGCCCGCCCAGATCGACATCTACGCGGAGGGCGAGGCCGAGTACAAGTTCCTGTTCATGGCCAAGGGCGGCGGCTCGGCCAACAAGACCTTCCTGTTCCAGCAGACCCCTTCGGTGCTCACCCACGACCGGATGATCGCGTTCCTGAAGGAGAAGATCCTCACGCTGGGCACGTCCGCCTGCCCGCCCTATCACCTCGCCATCGTGATCGGCGGCACGTCGGCGGAGATCAACCTCAAGACCGTGAAGCTCGCGTCCACGCGCTATCTCGACGATCTGCCCACGCAGGGCGGCGAGGACGGCCACGCCTTCCGCGACCTTGCGATGGAGGAGGAGATCCACAAGCTCACGCAGGCGCTGGGGGTCGGCGCGCAGTTCGGCGGCAAGTATTTCTGCCATGACGTGCGTGTGATCCGCCTGCCGCGCCACGGCGCCTCCTTGCCCATCGGCATGGGCGTGTCGTGCTCCGCGGATCGCCAGGCCAAGGGCAAGATCACCCGGGACGGCGTGTTCATCGAGGAGCTGGAGCGCGAGCCCGCCAAATACCTGCCCCACGTGGACGAGGCCACGCTGGGCGGCGACGTGGTGAAGATCGACCTCAACCAGCCCATGGCGGACATTCTCGCCTCGCTCACCAGGCATCCGATCAAGACCCGCCTCTCGCTCACCGGCCCGCTGATCGTCGCCCGCGACCTCGCCCACGCCAAGCTGCGCGAACTGCTCGACGCCGGCCAGCCGCTGCCCGACTATTTCAAGAACCATCCGGTCTACTACGCCGGTCCCGCCAAGACGCCCGACGGCATGGCCTCCGGCTCCTTCGGCCCCACGACCGCAGGCCGCATGGATTCGTTCGTCGACCAGTTCCAGGCGGCGGGCGGCTCCATGGTGATGCTCGCCAAGGGCAACCGCTCGGCGGCGGTGCGCGACGCCTGCAAGAAGCACGGCGGCTTCTATCTTGGCTCCATCGGCGGCCCCGCCGCGCGCCTTGCGCAGGACTGCATCAAGAAGGTGGAAGTGCTGGCCTATCCGGAGCTCGGCATGGAGGCGATCTGGCGCATCGAGGTCGAGGACTTCCCGGCGTTCGTGGTCGTGGACGACAAGGGCAACGACTTCTTCAAGGCGCTCAACCTGGGCTGATCGAGCGGCCTTGGGCGCGAAGGCGTGGGTTCGGGTTCGCCAGAACCCACGCTCTCTCAATGCGTGTTGAAGATCGCCTGATAGGCCGCGACCGCCTTCATGGTAGCGGCGCGCTCGTCCGGCGTCGGCGCGTCGGGGTTTCTCGCGCTCGGCAGGCTGCCGAGCTTCATCAGGCAGGCCATCAGCAGCATGCGCGCCTTGGTGGCCGTAAGGTTGGCGCCCGCGATCAGGAATGGATGCGGGTCGGCGAAGCCCTCCGGGGCGCCGCGCCCCACGCGGGCGATCGGCAGGCCGGAGAAGATGGCCCGCATGACGAGCTTCTGGCGCGCCGCCGACGTCATGTTGCCATACGGCACGAGCCCTTCGATCACGAAGCCCGCGAGGCGCCCCATGGAGAGCTTGTGGGCGACCGCGGCCTTCAGATCCTCCTCGAGCTCCGGATCGTCGCCCCAGTCCGCCCCGCAATAGCCGCCGTCCTTGAGGATCGACACGGACGGGATGGCGTCCTCCAGAACCCGGCCGCCCGCGTCCTTGACGGCGACCGCGAAGCGCTCGAGGCCCGCGGCCCCCAAGCGCGCCGCCTCCACGCTCGCGGGCATCAGCGTCACGCGCACGTCGGAAAAATAGGTGTGCTTGTAGGCGGGCAGATAGGTGACGGCGACGACGCCCATGTGGCTGATCTGCCCCAGTATCCCCCCATGCCCACCGGTGGCCACGTAGCCGCCCGGGCGCGCGTCCGCCTTGGCCACCTCGCGCGCGGCGAAGAATTGCTGCTCCTGGATGACCAGCGCGCCCATGCGGTTGCGGCCCTCGTGGTCGGCCCAGGCGCGCGAGGAGACGTAGCGCGCCGAATCCAGGATGTTCGCGGGCCCGTCATTGCTGATCTGCCCCTGCGGGCGCTGGGCTGCGTTGCAGCAGATGGGTTTGGTCGTGTCGATCACGAGGCTCAGCCAATAGGCCGTCTCCTCGATGTTGGGGCTGCCCTGCGTCCAGATGGCGCCGTCGTACTGGCCGCTCGCCATGATGGCCTGCACGTCGTTGGTGATCTTGGCGAGCGCCGGGCGCGGCGGCGGCGAGCCCAGGTGATAGGGCTTGTAGCCGAAGAAGTCGCGGCCCCGCGCCTCGGGCGCGATATCCCCCTCGCCCATGTCGCCGCGCCGGTCGTGCGGCAGGCCCTTGGTGAAGCCGCCCGGCGGCGCCACGCGATAGAAATCGATGTCCGCCAACGCGCTCAGCGCGCCCGCCAGTCCGTCGTCGCCGATCCCCAGCCGGTCGATCTCCTCGAAGCTGCGCGATCCGTCCGGAAAGAAGCCCTGCCGGGCCTTGGCGGCGGGGGCGCCGGGGTCCGCGCATTCCTCCTCCCATGGCCGGCCGTCCGCCTGCCGGGCCATGTAGGGGAGGGGATAGAGCCCGTCCTCAGGCGCGATCTCGATCTCGTAAACGGGCTTGTCGGCCGCGCTGCGGCGCTCCTTCGAGAAGGAGCCGTCGGCCGCCAGATACCCGTCCGGCGGACCGTAGAGGTCGGCTGCGTCCGCCTCCAGCGGATGGGCGGAGAATTGCTCCACGTAGACCTTGGCGGGCGCGGCGAGCCGCTGGGCGCGCAGCGCGTCGAACCGCAGCGGCGCGCCCGTGGCGCTGGCCCGCGGCGCCAGGTCGTACTTGGCGCGCGCCTTGTTGGAGGTGACGAGGGGCGGCGTGTTCTGGATGGTCGCCGTCGGCCCGGCGAGGTGGGCGATACGCACTTTCTGGCTCACGTCACGCTCTCTCTTGTTGGTCGCATCGAAATGAACGGCCGCGCGCGGCCGCTCCCTTGACGGCAGCGGCCGGCGCGGCGCGCACGACCTGCTCTCAAGCCGCAGCGAGCCGCGCGCCGCGCGCCAGCGAGGCTATCGTCTCGTCGATGGTCTGCACATCCCCGAAGATCGCATAAAAGGCCGAAAGCGAGGCGGCGTGCTCGGCGTCCGTGTAGGTCGCGCAGGCGTCGGACACCATCAGGGTGCGGAAGTTCAGCATCATCGCGTCGCGCGCGGAGCTTTCGCAGCACACGTTCGTGGCCGTGCCGGCGATCAGCACGGTGTCGATCCCGCGCTGGCGCAGATGCGCGGCGATGTCCGACGAGCCCTGCACGAACGCGCTGAAGCGCTTCTTGACGATCTGCGCGTCCTCGGCCTTCACGTCGAGCATCGGCCAGAGCTCGTGGCCCTCATGCTCCTCCGCCAGCGTCTCATAGCGCAGGCTCTGCTTTTCCGGCGACAGCAGAAATTCGTGGAACACCGACCAGCTTTCGCGCGTGTCGTTGGTGCTGTTCATGATCCATACGACATGCCCGCCCATGCGCCGCAAGGCGGCGGCGAGCTGGTTCACGCCCGGCACGATCTGCCGCGCCATGGGCACTTCGCCCATGTAGCCGGGCTTGAGGAAATAGTTCTGCATGTCGATCACCACGAGCGCGGTGCGCTCGGGCAGCAGCGTGTCGAAGGGATGCTCGCGCCCCACGCGGTCGGCGACGCGGCCCTTGAGGTCATCGGCGAGTTTGAAGTGATGCATGACGTCCTCCTCTGTCGATCGTAGGTGCGTCAATACAAGAGGCGTGCCGAGCCGCGTGCGCCGGCGTCCCATAATCGCCGCTTATGACGCGGCGCCGCGCGAGCGTGCTGTGTGCATCGCACGCAACGTGCGCGCCGCATGGACAAGCGAAAGCCATGCGGCGGGCAATCCCTGTCCAGCCCTGCGCCGCAGGAGCTTTTGCGAACGGCGGCCGCGATGGCACGCGCGTTGCAAACCCTTCCGCAGGCATAAGAAGCGCATGGAGCTTGCGATGATCAGGACCTTGTTGAGCGTGCTTACTTTGGCGGCAGCGACCGCGCTTTCTAGTCCCGCTCTCCACGCGCAGGAAAAGATCAAGCTCAAGATGGCGGAGGTCGTCCGCTCGCAATTCTACATGCCCATGTATGTGGCGCTGGCCAAGGGCTACGTGGCCGAGGAAGGCCTCGAGGTGGAGATGATCACCACCAACGGGGGCGATCGCGCGGGCGCCATGATCCTCTCCGGTCAGGCGGACTTCGCGCTCGCCGGCCCTGAAGTGCCGATCTACATCTACAACGGCGAATCGCCCGACAAGCCGATCATCTTCTGCGCGTTGACGGCGACGGACGGCCTGTTTTTCGTGTCGCGCGCCAAGGTCGACGCGTTCGACTGGTCGATGGTCAACGGCAAGAAAATCATGGGCTGGCGGCCCGGCAGCACGCCCGAGCTGTATCTCGAATACGTGCTGAAGCAGAAGGGCGTCGCGCCCGCGACCGTCAGCTCCATCGTCACCAACATCGGCCCGGCGGCGCGCGACGGCGCCTGGGTGTCGGGCATGGGCGATTTCGCGATCTTCAACGAGCCCAACTTCACCAAGCTGGAGAAGGAAGGCGTCGCGCATCTCGTGGCCTCCATCGGCAAGGAGGTGGGACGCGCGGACTACACGGTCTTCTTCGCCAAGAAGAGCTGGGTCGAGAAGAACGCCGTTGCGGCTCAGAAGTGGACCAACGCCATCGCGCGCGCGCAGGCCTGGTCGAAGAGCGCGAGCCCGAAGGAGATCGCGGAAGCCATCGCGCCGTTCTTCCCCGGCCTCTCCATCGAGGAGAACATGGCGGTCGTGGACCGCTACCGCACCGTGGGCGTGCAGATCTGGGCCGAGAGCACGCTGATGGACAAGGGCGGGCTCGCCAAGGCGCAGGAGATCATGACCGTCGGGGGCGTGCTGCCCGCCGACAAGCACGTGGCTTACGAGAAGATCGTCGTCAACGACTTCGCCGTGAAGGCGCAGGCGAAGTTCGCCACCCAGTAACCAGGAGGGAACCCATGCTCGATACGTCGTCGCTCGTTCCCGCCGTCAGCGTCGAGAACGTCACGCTCAACTACTACACGCCCGAGCGAGAGACCCTTGCGCTCGCCAACGTGTCCCTCGGCGTGCAGCCGGGGGAGTTCGTGGCCATCGTGGGCTCGTCGGGTTGCGGCAAGAGCACGCTGCTCTCGCTGATCTCCGGCCTGATCCGGCCCTCGCAGGGCGCCATCTCAATCGGGGGCGCGCGCATCAGCGCGCCTTCGCCGCGCGTCGGCTACATGTTCCAGAAGGACACCCTGCTGGAATGGCGCACGGTGCTGGAGAACGCGCTGATCGGCGCGGAGCTGCTGGGCCTCGACATGAAAAAGGCCCGCATGCGCGCCGAGGACCTGCTGGTGCGCTACGGACTCGGTGAGTTCCTGCACGCCTTCCCGGGCCAATTGTCCGGCGGCATGCGCCAGCGCGCCGCCCTCGCCCGCACGCTGTGCCCGGAGCCCGACCTGCTGCTGCTCGACGAGCCTTTCTCGGCGCTCGACTATCAGACGCGCCTGGCGCTCTCCGACGAGATCGCCGCGATCCTGCAGAGCGAGGGCAAGACGGTGATCCTCGTCACCCACGACATCGGCGAGGCCATCAGCATGGCCAACCGCGTCATCGTGATGAGCCGCAGGCCAGGGCGCATCAAGGAGGAGCACGCCATCGCGTTCCCGAGCTTCGGCGAGGACCGACCCACGCCGCTGGAGGCGCGCAAGTGCGTCGAGTTCGCGGGCTATTTCCAGACCATCTGGGACCAGCTCGACATCCATCAGGCCCAATGAGGAGAGCGATCATGAGCATGAATTTCGCCGCCGCAGGGTCGGCCGCCCCAACCTCCGCCGACACGGCGGCGCCGGCGCGCAGCCCGGGCTATCGCGCGTATCTGGCGAGCCTGCGCCGGGACACGTGGATCGTGCAGGGCTGGCAGCTCGGCCTCGTGGCGCTGTTCTTCGCCCTGTGGGAGATCGGTCCCCGCATGGGCTGGATCACCCCGATGCTCACCAGCTATCCCTCCGCCATCGCCGGCACGCTGATGAAGATGACGAGCGACGGATCGCTGGTCTTGCACACGTGGGTGACGCTGAAGGAAATTCTTGTGGGCTTCGCGGGCGGCATGGCGCTGGGCACGTTGCTCGCCGTGGCCCTGTGGTGGTCCCCCATGGTCTACCGCATCGCCGATCCGTTCATCGTGGTGCTGAACGCGCTGCCGAAGATCGCCCTGGTGCCGATCTTCTACATCTGGCTCGGCGACATGGCGTCCATCTACGCCATGGCCATCGCGGTCAGCCTGTTCGTCACGGTGCTGATGCTGTTCACGGGCTTTCAGGCCATCGACCCCGACAAGGTGCGCCTCGTGCGACTGTTCGGCGCCTCGCAGGTGCAGGTGCTCACCAAGATCGTGCTGCCCGGCAGCGTGCCGACGATGATCTCGACCCTGAAGGTGAACGTCGGCCTCGCGCTGGTTGGCGTGATCGTCGGCGAGTTCCAGGCCGCCAAGGCGGGCCTTGGCTATCTCATCACCTACGGCAGCCAGATCTTCCAGATGAACCTCGTGATGACGTCCATCTTCGTGCTCGCGGTGATCTCGACGCTGCTGTTCGCGCTCATCCAGTCGGTGGAGGCCACCGTGCTGCGCCGCTATGGGTCCGGGCCTTCGGGGACCTAGCGCGCCCTCTGGGCGCACCCAAGGGCAGCCGGAAAGACGCCAATGCTTGATGAAGCCCGCTTCCCCGGACGCGCAGCGACCCGGGACCCAGGGGCCCACGCTCTACCTGCGGCTCTGGGTCCCGGGCTCCGCTGCGCGGTCCCGGGAGAGGCGATGAGGCGCTGCGCCCTTAAAGGATGAAGCTGACCGAGCCGAGCTGGCCCAGCTCATGGGCGGCCAGAAGCACGCGGCGTTCCTTGATGCGAAAACCCTCGTCCGTCTTGCGCAGCACGTTGCGGTACGAGCCCACGTAGACGAACTCGCGCTGGTAGCGGCGATAGCGATAGCACACGAAGTTCGCCGCCACCGTGACCAGGTCGCCCTTGACGCCCATGATGCGCACGTTGGTGACGAGCCGGCACAGGCGCGAGCGCGGAAACTCCGCGTGGCAATTGGGATCGAGCACGCGGATGATGCGCTGGTGGATGCGCTCGCGATCGTCCGAGATGATGTAGAGCGTGCTCTTGTAGTCGCCCTCCAGATCGTCGTTGGGCGGCACGTAATAGGTCGCGTCGTCAGCGAGCAACGCTTCCCACTCCTTGAGGCGCCAGTCGTCGAGCAGGGCCGCCTCGTGGTAGAGGAAGTCCTCCACCTCCGCGCGGGTCACGGCGACGTCCGCCGGCAGGCTGGTTGAGACGCTCATGCGCGCGCTCCCGTCATCATCTTGTCCCAGTGCCGCCAGAACGTGCGCAGGTGGTGCTCGTCGCTGTTGAGCTGGTCGCCTTCGCGTCCCATGCCGCGCGACATCTCCGACCAGCGGTCGTCGGCGTAGTTGGCCAGCCCCTGCTGCACCAGCTCCAGCGCCTCCACGTCGTCGGGCGTCGCGAACCCGCCCGGTCCGTAAAAGGTCAGGAAGGCGTCGAGCCGGCGTGCGCGGGCGCTCTCGCTCTCCTCCACGGGCCCAAGCGCCCATGCGGTCACGTGCATCCGGTCCGGCCCGTCGGGGAAGAAGGTGCGGATGGTGACCGACGACCCGTCGTTGATGACGAGATTGGGGAAGATCACCAGGTTGCGGTTGGTGTCGCACACGCGCGTGGCGCGCGCCGCGCCCAGCCGCTCGACCAGTTCGGCCCGGATGGCGTCCATCTCGGGCTTGGCCTCTTCGCCATAGATGGGGATCCAGGCCGCCACAGGACGGCCGCGGAAGTTCACGTTGTCGGTCGTGAAGTGCCCGTTGCCCAGGTCGATGGCGATGCCGCGCGTCGGCAGCACCAGCGAGGGGTCCTTGGGGGGCTCCACCTTCACGCCCGAATTGGCCATGAAGTTGAGCCACGTGGAATGGGTCGAGGGCAGGTGGTAGTCGTCGACGCTGTTTTCGACCATCAACTTCCAGTTGGCGTTGACGTCGTATTCCTGCGTGCCCGCCAGCACCTCCATCTCGCCGGACGGCGACTGGTCGACCACGAGGTCGATGTAGAACTTGGCCTCGCCCAGATAGTCCGACAGGGACTGCGCGTCCGCGTCCAGGTTCATGAACCAGAAGTCCTTGTAGGACTCGAACCGCGCCGGGGCCTTGAGGCCGTACGTGCTCTTGTCGAACGCCTCCGTGTAGGCCTCGTCGCCCGGCACGCGCGCCATGGAGCCGTCGTTGTTGTAGATCCAGCCGTGATAGACGCAGTTGAACCGGCGGGCGTTGCCCTTGCGCTCGGTGCACACCAGCGCGCCGCGATGGCGGCAGGTGTTGAGGTGGCAGCGCACCTGCCCCTTCTGGTCGCGCGCGAAGATCACCGGACGGCCCGCGACCTTGCGGGTGTGGAAATCGCCGTTGCGCTTCAGTTCGGAGCCGTGTCCGACGTAGATCCAGCACTTGGAGAAAATCGTCTGCATTTCCCCGCGCAGCACGTCGGCCGAAACCAGCGCCTCGCGATCGAGCAGGAAAATTCCCTTTTCGCGGTCGTCGACCACGTAGGATCTCGCTCCCGTCATAACATGCCTCATGGGTGGGACGTCTGGCGGTGAGCTTTTAGGCCGTTGGGCGCGCGCGTCAACCTGACGGGCGCGCCCCCGCGGTCAGCTCATGAAGCGGCGGGCGTGGTCCACGACCTGCCCGGCCATGATCTCGATCTGCTTGGCGATGGCGGGCTCCGAGCACCCGCCGTCGCTGAACTTCACCACGGCGGAGTTCACCGCCACGCCCAGCGGCACGTTCCATCCGCGCAGCGCGTGGCCCATGGCGCGCAATTGCGCCAGCACCATGCCGGGGCCCTGGAAGCCGTAGCCGCAGCCGATGGAGCCGATGGCGCGCCCGTCGAAGTACACGCGGGCGTCGTTGCGCATCTCCTCGGTGTAGTCGATGGCGTTCTTCACCAGGCCCGAGACGCCGCCATGGTAGCACGGCGAGGCGACGATGACGCCGTCGGCGCGGCGCAGGTCGTCGATCATGTGGCGAGCCTGGTCGGTCATCGCGCCCGGATCGGGATCGTACATGGGCAGCAGCAGGTCCTTGCCGGCGTAGAGCTTCGTTTCCGCGCCCTGTTCGGCTGCGTACCGGAGCGCCAGCGCCAGCGCCTGTTCGGAGGACGACCCCGTTCGCGTGGTGCCGCCCATGCCGACGATGAAAGGTTTGCGCTGGCTCATGTCCTGTCCCTTGAGTTTGTTTTCGCGCGCGGGCGCGCCTCGGCCGTCCGCCCGAAGCCCCGGTTCAGCTTCGCGTCCGTCCGGCTGGTTCTATTACTCCGCCGCCGCCTTTGGAAGCTCGAAACCGCGATACTCGCGGTCGGTGAGCGCCTGCAGGGCGGGCAGCACCTCGGCGGCGAACATGCGCATGTTCTTCTCCGCCAGATGGGCCGGCATCGTGCCGAACGTCAGCATGGACAGGAATTCCTGGAATCCAAGCTCGTGGTGCGCCTCCGTCAGCTTGCGCAGCACGGTTTGCGGCGAGCCCACGATGATGATGCCCCGCGCCATCAGGCTCTCGATGCTCTGGCCGCCCCCCGTGTTGGCCTTCTTGTGCTGCAGCACCTTCTTGAGCGAAGCCGGGCTCATGTAGCCGGGCGGGAAGAACATCTGCTCGGAGACCTTGGGCAGGAAGACGTTGAACAAAGCCTCGATGTGCGGACGCGCCTCCTCGATCGCCTGCTCGTCGGTGTCCGCCACGTAGACCGGCGCCCCCCAGCCGATGCGGTGGGACTGCGCCTCGTAGCCGTATTGCTCCTGGGCGATCTGCCGGTAAAGATTGAGGTAGCGCGAGACGCTTTCGCGCGGCGCGTAATTCTGCAGGTAGACGTATTTGCGATCCGGGTGCGCCGCCCATTCGATCGTCTCCAGCGACCCCATGGAGGGGCACCAGATGGGCGGGTGCGGCTGCTGGTAGGGGCGCGGCCACAGGTTCACGTACGGAATGTTGAAGTGCTTGCCTTCGAAGGCGAACGGTCCCGTCTCGGTCCACGCGCGCACCACCAGGTCGTGCGCCTCCTGGTGACGCTCCAGCGAGTGCACCGGGTTCGTGCCGAACGAGAAATATTCGGAACCCACGCCGCGCACGAAGCCGGTGATGAGCCGCCCGCCGGTGATGACGTCGATCATCGCGTGCTCTTCGGCCAGCGTCAGCGGGTTCTCGCGCAGGCAGAACGCGTTGCCCAGAATGGCGATGCGCTTGTCGCGCGTGCGCCGAGACAGCGCCGAGGCCATCACGACCGGCGAGGGCATGAGCCCGTAGGCCGTCTGGTGATGCTCGTTCACCGCCACCCCGTCGAAGCCCAGCTCGCAGCACAATTCCAGCTCGTCCAGATAGCGCTGGTAGAGCAGGTGGCCCTTGTGCGGATCGAAATGGCTGTTGGGCAGCACGACCCATGCGCTGCGGTATTGGTCCTTCACCCGCAGGTCGAGGTCCGCATAGGTCATCAGGTGGAAGGCCATGACTTTCATGACGCGCGGCTCCTATCGGGCGCAGCCCATGGCGGCGAGGGTGGCGTCCATTTTCTCCACATGCGGCAGATGTCCGCAATCGGGAATTACGACGAGCTGAGAACCGGGAATCAGCGCCTGCATGGCGGGGCCGGTGACGGGCGGGAAGATGCGGTCCTGCTCGCCCCAGACGATGAGGGTGGGCGCGTTGACGCGATGCAGCCAGCGCCCGAGGCGCGGGTTGTGGAAGCGGGGGTTCCAGCCAAAGCGCGCGCTGGCGATGCGGTCGGTGATCGCCACGTCCTGATACTTGTCCGCCAGCGCCTTCTGGGCCGCTTCTTCCGCCATCTGCGGGTCCGCGTAGGCGAGCCGGGCCTGCTCGTCCGGGTCGATCATGAAGATGTCGGCCTTGGCGTGCCCGCGCACGTGAACGCCCGCGGAGGCGATCAGCGTGAGGTCCTTGATGCGCGACTGGTTGCGCACGGCGGCCTCGAGGGCGATCCACCCGCCCAGCGAATGCCCGACCACGCGCGCGTCCCTGAAGCCCAGCGCGTCCATCACGTCGAGGTAGAAGTAGGCGAGGTCGGACACGTCGTCCATCCACTCGGGACATTCCGTGCCGCCAAAGCCCGGGTGATCGGGCGCGAACACCTCGTAGCGTTCCGCCAGCGCGTCGAGGAAGGCGGGCCATTCCGACAGGCCGTCCGTGCCATGCAGATACAACAGCGGCGCGCCGGAGCCGCCCCGGCGCATGCGCAGCGAGAGGCCGTCGAGAGAGAGCGTTTCGGTTCTGAACGACATCAAATCTGTCCTGGGTCCTTGAGCTTATTTCTTCAGCAGGCCGAGCTTGCCGAGGATCGGCCGCCACTGCTCGACCTCCCTGGTGAGCATGCCGGCGAACTCCGCCGTGGGAATCCCCGAGGGGCGGTAGAACACGTTCATGATGCGCTTCTGCACGTCGGGATCGTCGATGACGGCCTTCACCTCGCGGTACATGCGCTCCACGATGGGCTTGGGCACTCCGGCGGGGAGGAACAGCGCGTTCCAGGCGTCCACCGGCATGTCGGGAATGCCCGCTTCGGCCACGGTCGGCACGTTGGGCAACGACGGCCAGCGCTGCGCCGAGGTGATCGCGAGGCCGATCACGTCGCCGGAATGGATCTGCGGCTCCACAGTGCCCAGCGCCACCGTGGCGACGTCGACCTCTCCCTGCACCACGGCGTTCAGCGAATCGGGCGTGCTGCGGAACGGCACATGGATCATCTTGGAGCCCACCTGGTCGGCCAGCATCTCCATCGAGAGATGCCCGATGGTGCCGACGCCCACGGACGAGAACGTGTACTTGCCCGGATTGGCCTTCACGAGTTCGCGCAATTGCGCGACGCTCTTCACGCCGAGCTTCTTGCTGGAGACCAGCACGCTGGGGGTCGTGCCCATGATGGTGAGCGGCTGCAATTGGCGGAACGCGTCGTAGGGCACGTCCATCGTCATGGGGTTGACGATGATGGGCGCGAAGATCGCCGCCAGCATCATGCTGCCGTCGCTGGGCCCCTTCACGACCGTGTCGACGCTGACGTTGCCGCCCGCCCCGGGCTTGTTCTCCACCAGGAACGTCGCCCCGGTGCGCTTCTGCAATCCTTCGGCGATCACGCGGGCCAGAAGGTCGGCGGCCGATCCGGCCCCGAAGCCGATCACGATGGTCGATTGGCGCGGCGGCCAGTCCTGCGCGCGCGCGTCCGGCTGGACCAGGAAGACGCAGGCCGCCAGCGCGGCGCCCGCAAGTCCGATGAGCCGTCTTGAGAAATGCTGTCCCATGCGCCCCTCCCTGGCCGCCTCTGCGGGCGGTCGCGTCCCAACGTGTCAGAATGCCTTCAGGACGTGCCTCGCGATGACGGTGCGCATCACTTCGCTCGCCCCTTCGGTGATCCGGTAGCTGCGCTGCTGGCGCCACATACGCTCGATGGGCATGTCCTTCATGAGGCCGAGCCCGCCGTGGATCTGCATGCAGGTGTCGATGGCCCGGAACGCCATCTCGTCGCAGTAATACTTGCAGTGGTACGCCTCGACGCGGGCCTCCTGCCCTTCGTCGATGAGCGAGGCGGCGCGCCAGACCAGCAGGCGCCCGACCTCCAGCTCCATGTACATGTCGGCGAGCTTCCACTGGATGCCCTGCCGGTCGGACAGCGGCTTGCCGAACGTGACGCGCTGCTTGGCGTAGGAGGTCGCCATCTCGAGCGCCCGTTCCGCCACCCCGATGGCGCGCGCGCCATGCTTCACGCGGCCTGCGCCCAGCCATTTCTGCGCCAGCGTGAAGCCCTTGCCTTCGCCCCCCACCAGATGGGAGGCGGGCACCCGCACGTCCTCCAGCACGATCTCCCACGGACGGTCGCCCATCATGGTCTGGTAGCGCGCGCCCAGCTTCACGCCCGGCGTGTTCATGTCCACGAGAAAGCACGAGATGCCGCCGCGCGAGCCCAGCGAGCGATCGGTGGCGGCCATGAGCTGCATGAAGTCGGACTTGCCCGCGCCGGTGATGTAGCGCTTGACGCCGTTGATCACGTAATGGTCGCCGTCGCGGACGGCGGTGGTGCGCATGCTGGCGGGGTCCGATCCCGCGTCAGGCTCCGTCTGGGCGAAACATGCGCGCTTCTCGCCGCGCAGCACGGGCAGCAGGTATTTCTCCCGCATCTCGCCCTGCAGCGAATACAGGATCGAGCGCACCGTGGGGCCGGTGATCTGGTCTTCGCGCGCCGGAATGGCGATGGTGCGGCCCAGTTCGGACCAGACGACGGATTTCGCCAGCAGCCCCAGGCCGGGGCCGCCGAACTCTTCCGGCACGTCCATCATCCACAGGCCGAGCTTTTTCATGCCGTCCTGGAACCGCGTCTGGAAGCCGGGGCGGAACTCGTCGCCGTCCACGCTTTCCATTTCCACGGGGATCATTTCGTTGTCGACATAGCGGCGCAGGTTGTCGCGCAGCATCTGCAATTCTTCAGGCAGTACGAATGACACCATGTCTGCAGCCCCGCTCCCCGAGCGCCCTTTCTGATGAAACCTATTGCGCCGCCAGCCGCCCGACCGGCTCGAACCCGCGGTAGTCGGCCTCGGTGAGCGCACGGATCGCCGGCAGCACCTCGGCGGCGAACAGCCGGATGTTTTTCTCGGTGAGGTGCGCCGGCATGGAGCCGAACATCAGCATGCACATGAACTCCTCGAAGCCCATTTCGTGATGCGCCCTGGTGATCGCGTTGCGCACGGTTTCGGGCGAGCCGCAGATGATGATGCCCCGGTCGATCAATTGCTCGATGGTGACGCCGCCGCGGTTGCCCTTCTTGGCCGCCAACACCTTCTTGAGCGAGTCCGGGCTCATGTAGCCGGGCGGAAAGAACATCAGCTCGGAATATTTGGGCAGCAGCACGTTGAACATCATCTCGATGTGCTCGCGCGCCTCGTTCACCGCCTGCTCGTCGGTCTCCGCCACATAGACCGGCGCGCACCACGCGATGCGGTCGGACTTGGCCTCGTAGCCGTACTTGGTGGCCGCCGTCTCGCGATAGAGATCGAGATAGCGCGCCACCGTCTCGCGCGGGCTGTAGGTCTGCACGTAGACGTATTTGCGATCGGGATGCGCCGCCCATTCGATGGTCTCGACGCTGCCGCCCGACGGGCACCAGATGGGCGGATGCGGCTGCTGGTAGGGACGCGGCCAGATGTTCACGTAAGGGATGTTGTAGTGCTTGCCCTCGAAGGCGAACGGGCCGGTCTCGGTCCAGGCGCGCACCACGAGGTCGTTGGCCTCCTTGTGGCGCTCCAGCGAATGCACCGGGTTCGTGCCGAAGGAGAAATATTCCGAGCCCACCCCGCGCACGAAGCCGGTGATGAGCCGCCCGCCGGTGATCACGTCGATCATCGCGTGCTCTTCGGCCAGCGTCAGCGGATTGTCGCGCAGGCAGAAGGCGTTGCCCAGGATGGCGATGCGGCAGGACTTGGTGCGCCGCGACAGCGCCGCCGCCATCACCACCGGGGAGGGCATGAGCCCGTAGGCGGTCTGGTGATGCTCGTTGATGCAGACGCCGTCGAAGCCCAGCTCCGCCGCCAGCTCCAGCTCGTCGAGATAACGATTGTAAAGCTTGTGGCCCTTTTCGGGGTCGAAATAGCTGTTGGGCAGGACAACCCATGCGCTGCGATATTCATCGCGCATGGACACGTCCAGGTCCGCATAGGGCATGAGATGAAAGCTCATGACGCGCATTTGGGAGCGCTCCGTTTCCTCGCCGAATTTTATTGGGCGTCACACTAGCGGCGCTTTCGCCAGCCTGCAAATGGTCTCTGCCGCGCTCCGGGCCGCCCCCGGCACTTGAGCAAAGCGGCGCGGCGGGCTAGAGCGGATGAAAGGCGCAGAAGTCGCCACAGGAGGAAACATGCTCCGGAAGCTGAAATTCAACGGCGAGGTCGTGGTCGTCACCGGCGGCGGCGCCGGAATCGGCAAGGCGACGGCGGACGCGCTGGCGCAGATGGGGGCGACCGTCGCCATCGTGGGGCGCACGCGCGAAACGCTGGAAAGCGCCGCCGCCGACCTTCGCGCCCGCGGGGGAGCCTGCGAGGTCTTCGTGGCCGACGTCTCGCGCGAAGACCAGGTGGCGGCGCTCGCCGCCGCCGTCGAGGGCAAATGGGGGCGCGTCAAGGGGCTGGTGAACAACGCCGGCACCAATTTCCGCACCCCGCTGGCGGACCTGCCCAGCGAGAAATGGCGCGAGATCATGGGGGCCAATCTCGACAGCGTGTTCTTCATGTGCCGCGCGTTCATCCCCCTGCTGCTGAAGTCCGACAAGCCCTCCATCGTCAACGTCGCGTCGTCCTTCGGCGTCATCGGCAATCCGCAGATGCCCGCCTATTGCGCCAGCAAGGGCGCGGTGGTGAACCTGACCCGGCAGATGGCCATCGACTACGGCCGCAAGGGCCTGCGGGTGAACTCGCTCTGCCCCGGACCCACGCTCTCGCCGCGCGTCAGCGGCTACATCGAGAAGGGTCTGACGGACCCCAACGCACTGAAGGCGCAGGTCATGCTCGGCCGTCTCGCCGAATGCGAGGAAATCGGCGACGTGGCGGCGTTTCTGGTTTCGGACGCCGCCTCCTTCATGAACGGCTCCACCGTGGTGGTGGACGGCGGACAGACGATCAACTGAGGTTCAGCCATGATGCTTGAAGGCGTGCGGGTGATAGACCTCGGCTCGTTCATCACCGCCCCGCTGGCGGCGATGATGCTGGGCGACATGGGGGCGGACGTCATCAAGGTGGAGCGGCCGGACGGCGATCCGTTCCGGCGCGGCCATGGCACCAATTACGGCCCGACGTTCCTCGCCTTCAACCGCAACAAGCGCAGCGTCGTCATTGACGCCACGACGCCGCAGGGCCGCGCCGCGCAGGGCCGGCTCATCGACGGCGCCGACGTGCTGATCGACAATTACCGCACGCCGGTGTTGCGCAAGCTCGGGCTCGATCCCGACGAATTGCGCGCCCGCAATCCGCGCCTCATCCATTGCTCCATCACGGGCTTCGGGGCGAAGGGGCCCTACAGGGACAGGCCCGCGTTCGATTCGGTCGGGCAGGCGCTGAGCGGGATCACGAGCCTGCTTGTGGACCCCGACGCGCCGCGCGCCTTCGGCCCCACGATCACCGACAACGTGACGGGCATGTACGCGGCCTACGGCGTCATGGGCGCGCTGGTGGAGCGCGGGCGCACAGGCCTCGGCAAGCGGCTGGAAGTCAACATGCTGGAATCCTCGATGGCGTTCATCCAGGATATTTATACAAACTACACGCGCACCCACGTGGTCAGCGACCGCTTCACGCGAATCGCCCGCTCCCAATGTTTCGCGTTCCGCTGCGCGGACGGCGCGTTGCTCTCCGTGCATCTGTCGACGACGGAAAAATTCTGGCGCGAGTTCGCCTCCGCCATAGGGGCCGACGACATCGCGGCGGACGAGCGCTACAGCACCCATCAGGCGCGCGTGAAGCATTATCACGAGCTCACGCAGGCCCTCGCGGAACGCATGGCCATGAGGCCGCGCGCGGACTGGATCGCGCGCTTTGCGGCCGCCGACGTGCCGTTCTCGCCCATCCACACGGTGGCGGACGCGCTGCATGACCCGCAGGTGGCGGCGCTCGGGACCGCGATCTCCATGCGGCATCCGACTCAGGGCGAGGTGATGGGCGTCGCGTGCCCGGTCACGGCGGACGGCGAGCGCCCCAGGGCTGACATGCGCGCCCCGCCCATGCTGGGCGAGCACACGGCGGAGATCTTCGCGGAGCTCGGCCTCGAGGCGCCCTAAGGGTCGCGCCAGAGCGCGCCGAGCACGTTCTGGGCGACGAGCCGCTCGTAGTCTTCCGCGCGGTCCACGTCCCAGATGGTGCGCCCTTCGCGCCACGCGAGGCCGTGCTGGCGAAGGCGCTTGCGGGTCTCCTCCATGACGCTGTCGACGCCCCATCGCATGTCGGCGAACAGGGCCGGGAGCGCCCGGGACGCGCCCACGAGACCATAGCCGCCGTCTTCGGCGGGCAGGAACACGGCGTCCGCCCCGTCCGCCAGGGCCTGCGCGCACGCGCGCAGGTCCGGCGCGCCGATGGACGGGCAGTCCGCGCCCATCAGCAGCAGCGGCGACCGCGCGGCGAACGCCCCCAGCATCCGCGCGCCAAGATCGCCGGCGCATTGCGCCGCCAGCCCCGCGCCATGGCGGCGCGCGCAATCGGCGAGGAACGGGTGGCTTGCGTCGGGCGCGCACCACAGCGTCACGGGCCCAAGGCCGGCCGCGCTCGCGACCCCCACGCAATGCTCCACCAGAGCGCCGTGCAGGTCCGCCGCGCGCTGCGCCCCAAGGCGGGGAATGAGCCGCGTCTTGGCGGCGCCCGCCACGGGGGCCTTGGCGAACACGGCGATCTCGATGGGGTTCATTCGGGCGACCTCGGTTTGTACCCATAGCGGCGCGCGAGCGCGTCCGGGTCCGCGCCGCAATAATATTCCAGCCGCAACCGCCACATCAGGAGAATTGTGCGCGCCGCGCCATAGGTGTCCCAGCGCCGTCCGGACGTGACGGCCTTCGCCCGCACCCGCAGGGGCGGCGAGAGGCGCTTCAGCCTGCGCGAGAGTTCGATGTCCTCCATCAAGGCGATGTCGCGAAAGCCCCCGAGCGCCTCGAAGGCCTCGCGCCGCACGAACATCCCCTGGTCGCCCGTGGCGACGCCCGTCAGGCCCGAGCGCACGTTGATCATCGCGCCCACCATGGGCAGCAGCCTGGACCGGCCCTCGATGCGCACGTCGAAGCGCCCCCATGCGCGCCGGCTCGCCGCCAGCCCCTCGAGCGCCAGCGCCGCGAACCCGTCCGGGAGTCGCGTGTCGGCGTGCAGGAACAGCAGCACGTCGCCGCGCGCGAGGCTCGCGCCTGCGTTCATCTGCGCCGCCCGTCCGCGCGGCGCGCGCACCAGCGCGTCGCACAGGCTTGCGGCGACCAGGGCCGTGTCGTCAGCGCTGCCGCCGTCGCTGACGATGATCTCCACCCCCGCGGCGCGCGCGTCCTGCAGAGCCTGCAGGCGCGCCGCGATCCCCTGCGCCTCGTTCAGGGTCGGCATCACCACGCTCAGCCGCGCGCTCACGGGCGCCGCCTTGTGCCGGCCGGGCGAATGGGGCACTCAGGGCGCCTGCTCTCGCGCGGGTCATGACGATGCGTTTCCTGATCACCGGCACGGCCGGCTTCATCGGCTTCCATCTGGCGCGCCGCCTCCTGGCGGACGGCCATGTCGTCACGGGCGTGGACGGCATGACGCCGTACTACGACGTCGCCCTCAAGCAGGCCCGCCATGCGATCCTGGCGCGCACCAACGCGTTCCATGCGCGCGTGCTCATGCTGGAGGACGCTGCGGCCCTGCAGCGGGCCGCCGAGGAGGCCGAGCCGGACGTGATCGTGCATCTGGCGGCGCAGGCGGGCGTGCGCTACAGCCTCGAAAATCCGCGCGCGTATCTCGACGCCAATCTGGTGGGCGGCTTCAACGTGCTGGAGACGGTGCGCACCCTGGCGCCGAAGCATTTCCTGTTCGCCTCCACAAGCTCGGTCTACGGCGCCAACGCGTCCATGCCGTTCCGCGAAACCGACCGCACCGACCATCCCCTCACGCTCTACGCCGCCACCAAGAAGGCCGCGGAGGACATGGGGCATTCCTATGCGCATCTGTGGAAGATTCCCACAACGGCGTTCCGGTTTTTCACCGTCTACGGGCCGTGGGGCCGCCCCGACATGGCGCTGTTCAAATTCGTGCGCGCGACGCTGGAAGGCCAGCCCATCGAGGTCTACGGCCACGGCCAGATGAAGCGCGACTTCACCTATGTGGACGATCTGGTGGAGGGGATCGTGCGCCTCGTGGACTGCGCGCCTGTCGAAGGCGCGCCTTTGGGGGGCATGGATTCCCTGTCGCCCGCCGCCCCATACCGGGTGGTCAACATCGCCGGCGGCGCCCCCACGGGGCTGATGGAGTTCATCGACGAGATCGAACGCGCGCTGGGGCGCCCGGTCCAGCGCCGCATGCTGGACATGCAGAAAGGCGACGTCCCCGCCACCTGGGCCGATTCCAGCCTGCTGGAGGCGCTGACCGGCTACCGCCCCGCGACCCCGACGAGCGTAGGGGTGGGGGCGTTCGTGGAATGGTATCGGGAGCGCTATGGGGCGTGAGGACCTGTCCTCGCCCGCACTGGATTCCCGCCGCCTTTCGTGTATAAGGCCCCTCAACGTCCGTGCATTCGCCCGGGCGCGTCGCCCGTTGCGACCGTGCTGGACGACATCCCGGCCCGGCCCATTGGCGGCTCCTGCGAGCCCCAGCGGGGGGAAGCATCCCCGTCTGAGCCTCGTTTTCCCCCTTTATCGAAAGGACTTACGATGTCGATTACTGCAGAGCGCAAGCAGGCGCTCATGAAGGAATACGGCGCCAAGGCTGGCGACACGGGTTCGCCCGAAGTTCAGGTCGCGATCCTCACCGAGCGCATCACCAACCTGACCGACCACTTCAAGACCCACGTCAAGGACAACCATTCGCGCCGCGGGCTTCTGAAGCTCGTGTCTCAGCGCCGCCAGCTGCTGGACTACGTGAAGCGTCACGACGACGCCCGCTACCGCAGCCTCATCGAGCGTCTCGGCATCCGCCGCTGACGCCAAGCCTCCCGCGCGCCCGACGGGCGCCGGGAGCCCGACACTGGGACGCCGGCATGGGGCCGGCGCCTGCGCTGGGAAAGGCCTCGAGCCATGGCAGGATCGCCGGACGCTGTCGCACACAAGCCCCTGAAGGGGCTGGCGCCAGCGCCTCGCCATCTTGACCATGGCCGTTCGTTTTCCAGCGAGCCACGAAGGGCCAGCGCCCTTCCAGCGCGTACGGGCGCGAAAGCCCTCCGCTGAGCCATGAAAGACCGCTTCCATGTTCCAGATCCATCGTGAACAACTCGACTGGGCCGGGCGCAAGCTCGTGCTCGAAACCGGCCGCATCGCCCGCCAGGCGGACGGCGCCGTGTACGCCTCGTGGGGCGAGACCAGCGTCCTCGCCACCGTGGTGTCCGCCAAGGCTCCCAAGCCCGGCGTGGATTTCTTCCCCCTGACGGTCAACTACCAGGAAAAGGCGTTCGCCGCCGGCCGCATCCCGGGCGGCTATTTCAAGCGCGAAGGCCGTCCCTCCGAGAAGGAGACGCTCGTCTCCCGCCTCATCGACCGTCCCATCCGCCCGCTCTTCCCGGAAGGCTATCGTCACGACACGCAGGTCGTCGTGACCGTGCTCAGCCACGATCTTGAGAACGATCCCGACATCCTGTCGCTCGTGGCGGCCTCCGCCGCCCTCACCATCTCGGGCATCCCCTTCATGGGCCCGATCGGCGGCGCGCGCGTCGGCTTCGTCAAGAACGAGCTGAAGCTCAACCCGACCATCGACGAGATGAAGGAATCGGGCCTCGACCTCGTGGTCGCCGGCACGCAGGACGCCGTCCTGATGGTGGAATCGGAAGCCCAGGAGCTTTCCGAAGAGACGATGCTTGAAGCCGTCATGCTCGGCCATCGCGGCTTCCAGCCCGTGATCGACGCCATCATCCGCCTGGCCGAGAAGGCCGCCAAGGAGCCGCGCGAACTCGTCGTCGTCGACAAGTCCGAGGTCGAGCACGCCGTTGCGGGCGTCGCCGAAGCCGAGCTGCGCGAAGCCTACAAGATCACCCAGAAGGCCGAGCGCTACAAGGCCGTGGACGCCGTGAAGGCGAAGGTCAACGCCGCGCTGCTGGAAGGCGACGCGCCGAAGTTCGACAAGCAGAAGGTCGGCGAAGCCTTCCATGACCTGCAGGCGAAGGTCGTGCGCTGGAACATCCTCGACACGGGCGTGCGCATCGACGGCCGCAACGTGAGCACCGTGCGTCCGATCCTGTCGCAGGCGGGCGTCATTCCCCGCACGCACGGCTCGGCGCTGTTCACGCGCGGCGAGACGCAGGCCCTCGTGGTCGCCACGCTGGGCACGGCGGAAGACGAGCAGTACGTGGATTCTCTGGAAGGCACCTACAAGGAGCGCTTCCTGCTTCACTACAACTTCCCTCCCTACAGCGTCGGCGAAACCGGCCGCATGGGTTCGCCCGGCCGCCGCGAAATCGGCCATGGCAAGCTCGCCTGGCGCGCCATTCGTCCGATGTTGCCGACTGCAGCGGAGTTCCCGTACACGCTGCGCGTCGTATCGGAGATAACAGAGTCGAACGGCTCCTCCTCGATGGCCACCGTCTGCGGCGCTTCTTTGGCGCTCATGGACGCGGGTGTTCCGCTGAAGCGACCCACGGCTGGTATCGCCATGGGCCTCATACTCGAAGGTGAGCGTTTCGCTGTTCTCTCGGACATTCTCGGCGACGAGGATCATCTCGGCGACATGGACTTCAAGGTTGCCGGCACGTCGGAAGGCGTCACCTCGCTGCAGATGGACATCAAGATCGCCGGTATTACCGAGGAGATCATGCGTGTCGCCCTCGCCCAGGCGCAGGAAGGCCGTTTGCACATCCTCGGAGAGATGTCGAAGGCACTGACCGGCGCACGCGCCGAACTCGGTGAATTCGCGCCTCGCATCGAGACGCTGAAGATCCCCACCGACAAGATCCGCGAAGTGATCGGCACCGGCGGCAAGGTCATCCGCGAAATCGTCGAGAAGACCGGCGCCAAGATCAACATCGAGGACGACGGCACCGTGAAGGTCGCTTCCAGCGACGGCAACTCGATAAAGGCCGCGATTGCCTGGATCAAGTCCATCGCCTCCGACCCGGAAGTCGGCCTGGTCTATGAAGGCACCGTGGTCAAGACGACCGATTTCGGCGCATTCGTGAACTTCTTCGGCGCCCGCGATGGTCTCGTTCACATCTCGCAGCTCTCGAAGCAGCGCGTTGCCAAGACCACCGATGTCGTCAAGGAAGGCGACAAGGTCAAGGTCAAGCTGATGGGCTTCGACGATCGTGGCAAGGTTCGCCTGTCGATGCGCGTTGTCGATCAGGAGACCGGCGAGGACATCGAAGCCAAGGAAAATGCCGAGAAGAAGGAAGCGGGAGAGTAATCTCCCGAGCCCTTCGGCATCCCGGCCTCGGCCGGATAATAAAAGAGGGCGGCACCTTTCGGGGCCGCCCTTTGAAGTTGAGGGTCTTTCAAATCCGTCTGATGGCTTAACTCACATCCGCCCGGAATCGTTCATGCCCCGACGGTAAAAATCTTCACCCCGGCCGCGTCGGTCTTCGTCGCCGCCAAACCGGCGCCCATCTCGATCGTCCCGACCCCGCATATAGCCGCGGTCGTCCCGGTGCTCGCGCCATCCGCGATGTTCGTGTCGATCCTCATGTCTCATCATGCCGCGCCCGCCTTCACCGCCGCGCATCGGGTGCACGAGCGCCATCAAGCGGCGCTTCTGGTCCTCGGCTAGCGAGGAATAAAGCGGCCGGGCGGCATCGGCGAGTTTAGTCAGGGCCGCACCACGCCGCGAGGCGGCCTCGCCCATGCGAGCCATGCGTTCTACGGGATCTTTGGGAGCGCCTTGCGTCTCACGTTGCTGGCGAGCCTCAACGCCCTGTTTCACCATGTCGCGGACGGCTGATTCCACGGCCGGCCACATCTTCTCCTGATCCGGCGTCAGGCGGAGGCCCGCGTGAATGGACGCGAGGCGCGCCTCGAAAAAGGCGGCGCGGTCTTCTGGCGAAAAGCGGTCCGCTCCCCGTCCCATATTCATGCCGCCCGGACCGTGATCTGCACGCATGCCGCTTGGGCCGGGCTGCGCGGGACTTGCCGGCGAGGGGCCGCTCGCTGCGGCCGGGGGGGCCGGCGGCGTGGGTTGCTGGGCCTGCGCGCCAGCAGCGAGAATGCCCGCTCCAGCGAGCGTCGACAGTGTGAGGGCAAGTGCTAAGCGCGTTTTCATCTGTAATCTCCCAGAAACAGGGCCGATGAACAGACAATGGTATCGCTCGGGCCCGGGTTCAAATTAAGCTTTGGTCATGTTGCAGCGGAGGAGCGCCGGCTAGGCGCGGCACGAGTGCAACAGGCCATCCCTTTTTGTTTTCTCTGGATTTACACCGATGCGCTCGGACTTAAGCGGGTGTAGGATAATCTGCGACGAACGCATTGTTAGGACCAGCGAATGCAATTCCAGACCTCGACGACGGTGACGGCGCTCCTGGCACTCCTGGCGCCAGGGATTGCGCTGGCTGCCGATCTTCCCATGCGCACGGCGCCGGCGAGCTTCATCGCGCCGGAGCCGGTCACGAGCTGGGAAGGCTTCTATGCTGGATCGTTCTATGGCGCAGGCCACTCGAAATTCACGTCGACCCAGACGGTCGGCCGCAGCGTGACCCGTACGGGACAGACCGGCGGCGCGCTTGCAGGCTACAATTTTCAGAGCGGCGCTTTCGTGTACGGCGTCGAGGGCGATCTCGGCCTGCATCTCATCCGCACGGAAAACCCGGGCGCAGCGGGCCTGATCGCACATTCCGTCGACACGCTCTATTCGGGCCATTTGCGCGCCCGTTTCGGCTACGATCTCGGCGCTTTCATGCCCTTCGTCGCAGGCGGCCTGACCTACAACGAATCCTACCTCCGCCTTCCCGCCCCGAATGACTACCAGGGCGCGGTGCGCAGCCGATACGGCTGGACGGCCGGCGCGGGTCTCGACTGGAAGGTCACCGCGCCCTTCGTCGGCCCGCTGATCCTGCGCGCCGAATATCTCTACGAAGGCCTGCCCTCCGCAAATTATACGGTGCCTGGCGGTCCGGTCAGCATGAAGGTCGGTACGCATTTCCTGCGCGCGGCGCTCATTTACACACCGACCCTGCGTGGCTGGCGTTCACCAGGTGAAGGCCTCACCGCCGATTGGAACGGCGCCTATGCCGGTGTTCTCGCCGGTTACGGCCAGTCGCGGGCGCGTACCACCAATGGCATCGTCTCTGAAAGCCAGACGGCGGATGGCGCACTCGGCGGTCTTTATGCAGGCCGCAACATCATGTTCGGCAACTTCATGGCGGGCTTCGAGGGCTCGACCGCCCTCACCAACTGGAAGGGCACGGGTATCGTCCCCGGAACTCTCGATGGACTGAGCTATCGCAACTACATCGAGGCGGATATCCGCGGCCGCGTCGGTTATGCCTTCGGCCGCTTCCTGCCCTATCTTTCGGCAGGCATGGCCTGGGGTCGCAGCGAACAGATCGATCGTGTCACTGGTTCTGAGCGCGGTCGCATCCCGACCGAAGCCTGGACCATCGGCGCTGGCGTCGACTACATGATTGCCGAGCGCGTTTCAGCCCGTGTCGAATACCTGCATCAGAAGACGCTGAAGAACATCAGCCTCGATCTGAACGGCGCGGCGCTCGACCAGTCGCGCAGCGCGGACATCGTTCGTGTCGGCGTCGCCTATCACTTCCACTAGGCTCCAAGCCCAAAAAGAAAAGCCCGCCAGCGCATCAGCGCGGCGGGCTTTTTTTTGTATCTATTGCCTGGCCGATGAGCGGGCCAGGCGGGTCAATTACCGGCGGGATCCCGCAGGTCCTCGGGCCGAGGCATCGAGATGATGTTGTAACCCGCATCGACGAAATGCACCTCGCCTGTGGTCCCCGCCGACAGCGGCGACAGCAAATAGAGCGCCGCTCCCCCGACGTCCTCGATGGACACGCTGCGACGCAGCGGCGAGTGGTTGCGCTGATAATTGAACATGGTACGGGCGTCCGAAATACCAGCGCCCGCGAGGGTCCGGATAGGTCCGGCCGAGATCGCGTTAACCCGTATGCCCTGCGGACCGAAATCAGCGGCCAGATAACGAACGCCTGCTTCAAGGGCCGCCTTGGCGACGCCCATGACATTGTAGTTTGGCATGACCCGCGTGGCGCCACCGAAGGTGAGCGTCAGCATGGCGCCACCCTCGCCCATCATGTCACCGGCACGCTTCGCAATCTCGGTGAAGGAAAAGGCCGAGATAACCATCGAACGCGTGAAATTTTCGCGCGTCGTGTCGGCATAACGCCCCTTCAAGCCGGCTTTGTCGGCATAGGCGATGCAGTGCACGACGAAATCGAGATGCGACCAGGACTGCTTGAGCGTTTCGAACAGCGTGTCGACGCTCGCGATATCCTCGACATCGCAGGGCAGCACGATCGACGATCCGACGCTCTCGGCCAGCGGCTTCACCCGCTTGCCCAGCGCTTCACCCTGATAGGTGAAGGCCAGTTCTGCGCCCTGCGCGGCAAGGGCCTGTGCGATTCCCCAAGCGATCGAATGATCGTTGGCGACGCCCATGATGAGCCCGCGCTTGCCTTGCATCAGTCCGACGTTGGGGTGGCTCATGGAAATGATCGCCTCACGCGTCGATATGTTTGAAGACAAGGGAGGCGTTTGTGCCGCCGAAGCCGAAGGAATTCGAAAGAACCGTGCCGAGCTGACGCCCGTCGATGCGCTTGCGTATGATGTTCATGTCGGCAAAAGCGGGGTCCAGTTCCTGGATGTTCGCGCTTTCCGCGATGAAGCTGTTCTGCATCATCAGGAGCGAATAGATCGCCTCCTGAACGCCTGCCGCTCCCAGGGAATGGCCGGTAAGCGACTTGGTTGCTGAGATAGGCGGGCACTTGTCGCCCGCGCCGAACACGCGGCGAATGGCCTCGATCTCCTTGAGATCGCCAACCGGCGTCGAGGTCGCATGCGGGTTGATGTAGTCGATCGGCGTGTTCACGTTTTCCATGGCGAGGCGCATGCAGCGCTCGGCGCCTTCGCCCGACGGAGCAACCATGTCGTAGCCATCGGAGGTCCCGGCATAGCCGACGAGTTCTGCATAGATCTTCGCGCCGCGTGCCTTGGCGTGCTCGTATTCCTCGAGAACCAGCACACCGGCGCCACCGGCGATCACGAAACCGTCGCGATTCTTGTCATAGGCGCGCGAGGCGATAGCGGGCGTCTCGTTATAGCTCGACGACATGGCGCCCATGGCATCGAAGAGGACGGACAGAGTCCAGTCGAGCTCTTCGCAGCCACCCGCGAACATCACGTCCTGCTTGCCCCACTGGATCATCTCGGCGGCATTGCCGATGCAATGGCTGGATGTCGCGCAGGCGGACGAGATTGAATAATTGATGCCCTTGATCTTGAACCAAGTGGCGAGCGTCGCCGATGCCGTCGACGACATGGCCTTGGGCACGGCGAAGGGCCCGACGCGCTTGGGCCCCTTGGTGCGCGTGATATCGGCGGCTTCAACGAGTGTGCGCGCGGATGGGCCGCCCGAGCCCATGATGATGCCGGTGCGATGATTCGAAATATCGCTGGTCTCGAGACCCGAATCGGCGATGGCCTGATCCATGGCGACATGGTTCCAGGCTGTGCCGCCACCATGGAAGCGCATGGCGCGGCGATCAACGAGCTCTTCCGGGTTCAGGGTCGGCGCGCCGTGGACCTGACAGCGAAAGCCGAGTTCCGCGTAGCTGGCGGCACGGACGATGCCAGACCGGGCTTCGCGAAGCGATGACAGGACTTCCTGCGAATCATTGCCGATTGCAGAAACGATTCCCATGCCGGTGACGACGACGCGTCTCATTGCATTCTCCTGCTCGGGCCTGGATGGCCGATGCACTGGTGGACCTGTCCCTGCCGGGCGCGGAGGGATCCTGTCGAAGGTGGGGTTACGCCTCGGGCTTGAAAAGCCCGACGCGAAGATCCTTGGCCTCGTAGATGCGCTTGCCGTCGGCCTCAAGCCAGCCATCAGCGATGCCGAGCACGAGCTTGCCACGGAAAACGCGCTTCAATTCGACGCCGTAAACGACCTTTGAAACGGTCGGCAGCACCTGATCCGCAAATTTCACCTCGCCGACACCGAGCGCGCGGCCACGTCCCGGCGACCCGAGCCAGCCGAGGTAGAAGCCGACGAGCTGCCAAAGGGCATCGAGCCCGAGACATCCCGGCATGACCGGGTCGCCCTTGAAGTGGCAGGCGAAGAACCAGAGGTCGGGCCGAACGGCGAGTTCGGCGCGAATCACGCCCTTGCCGTATGCGCCACCCGTCTCCGAAATCTCAGCGATGCGGTCGAACATCAGCATGGGTGGAAGCGGCAGCTGTGCGTTGCCGGGGCCGAATAATTCGCCCCGTCCGCAGGCCAGCAGGTCTTCATATTCGAAGCTCGAGCGCCGATCGCCCATCACGTCCCCTTAGATCGTCTGGCAGCGGGGCCTATGCCCCGGACGCGGCCTTCTAGCACAGGCCTGCGCGGGCCGGAAGGGTCGTAGGGGCCGGGTATGGCCGACTTTCAGCTTGGTTCACGATCCAGACCGGAAAAAGTTGCCGCAAGCCCCGCGAGTTCCTATGTTGAAAGCCTATCATTCCTCTCGGCAGCGCTGACTTTCGATGCGCGGCGCCTTTACCCGACGTCAGAAAGCCCATGTCCCGACTGATTGCAGAGCCGAAGATCCTACCCGGCAGAACAGCGGCTCCGGTCGTAGCGCGCGCCATGCCGTCCAACGACGCCATGGCGGGCTGCCCCGTTCATGAGTTGCGTGCGAAGCTCCGCCGCTCCGGCCTCCGTCCGACGCGCCAGCGCGTGGCCCTCGGCTGGCTGCTGTTCGCAAAGGGCGACCGGCACATCACCGCGGAACGGCTTTACGAGGAAGCGACGGGCTCGCGCGTCGCGATCTCCCTGGCCACTGTCTACAATACTCTGCACCAGTTCACGGAAGCGGGCCTGCTTCGGGAGATTTCGGTTGACGGATCGAAGACCTACTTCGACACCAACACCTCGCGGCATCATCATTTCCTGATCGAGGAAACCAATCAGCTCGTCGATATTCCCGACGAGCTCGTCGATGTCGTGTGTATTCCGGTCGTGCCCGAGGGCATGGAAATCGCCAGCGTCGACGTGGTCGTGCGACTGCGTCGCAAGGCCTGACCCCACGCTCCTTGCAACGCTGTGGCGTCAGTCGATCTTTTCATTGGGGTAGACACCCCAGAGGATCGACTGCTTGATGAAGCCGTCATAGCCCTCGCCCGTCATGCGGCACCACCCGCCCTCGCAATGACGGACGCTTCCCAGCACGCCCGGTTGCAGCCGGGCAACCTGATTGGAACCGTCGGCAGGCTTGGCATAGAGCGGGAAGATCTCGCCCTTCTTCCACGGCGCCACGAGCGCAGTTCGCCGTCCAGACAAAAGCGACTGCAGCACCCAGCCCTCCGAACCCTCCGAATCGCGGATCTTGCGCCAATTCTCGAATTCCGCCGTGACCTCGACGGGCAGGCCGGCGCGCTGGAATACCCAGGCCGTGCGGTGATCCTTGGAAGGTCCTTCGCGAAGGTTCACCCGATCAGACTTTAGGCTGACGTAGCGCGGGATCGGCAGCCCCGTGGCCGTGCCAACCGGATCGGTTCCAGCGGCCCGTGCCATGCCTGCGAAAACCGTCGCGGCCACAATCGACAGCCAGACGCTGGCCTGCACGAAACCCTTGCGGGCCGCGGCTCTTTTGATCGTGTCAGAGGGTTTCGCGATCTGAGCGGCCATCCGGATAGATCTCCTTGAACGCAAGCAGGGGCGGCACGCGGGCGCATGCGTCCGGACGATACCTGCTATTCTTGTCTTTGCCGGGCCATCTGATAGAGAGGCCGGAACTGTGGTTCATGGGCGAATGCGTGCATGATCGCCAGCCGCGATTAAAGAGCGGTTGACGTTAATGGATGGTGAATTCCAGAAAAACTCTTCATCCTGAAGACCCTGCGGATTCAGCCGGCGCGGACGTGCCAGCCGGACCGGGGGGCGGCAGGGCGGTGAGAGGCAGAGGCGGGGACAGGACGGCATGGCCAAGAAAAAACCCCTGGTGATCGTCACGCGCAAATTGCCGGACGTCGTCGAGACGCGTATGTGCGAATTGTTCGAGACCCGTCTCAACGAAACCGACAAGCCGATGACCTCGGCGGAGCTCGCAGAAGCTCTACGGGTTGCCGATGTGCTCGTGCCGACCGTGACCGACCGCATCGACGCCGGGCTCATCGCGCAGGCGGGCGAATCGCTCAAGTTGATCGCCAATTTCGGCAATGGCGTCGATAACATCGACGTCACCGCGGCCCTGCGCCGGGGCATCACCGTCACCAACACGCCCGGTGTCCTCACGGAGGACACCGCCGACATGACGATGGCGTTGATCCTCGCGGTCGCCCGGCGTCTCGTCGAAGGAGCCGCCGTTATTCCCGCTGGCGAATGGGAGGGCTGGTCGCCCACCTGGATGCTTGGTCGGCGCATCACCGGCAAGCGGCTGGGCATCGTCGGCATGGGCCGCATCGGGCAGGCTCTGGCGCGTCGCGCGGCGGCCTTTGGCCTGTCGATCCACTATCACAACCGCCGCCGCGTCTCCCCCGCCATCGAGGAATCGCTCTCGGCGACCTATTGGGAATCGCTCGACCAGATGCTGGCGCGGATGGACATCGTCTCCGTGAATTGCCCGCATACGCCTGCGACCTATCATCTGCTCTCGGCGCGCCGCCTGAAATATCTGCGCCCGACCGCGATCGTCGTGAATACGGCACGCGGCGAGATCATCGACGAGAACGCGCTGACCCGCATGCTCGAGGCGGGCGAAATAGGGGGCGCCGGTCTCGACGTCTTCGAGCATGAGCCTGCCGTCTCGCCCAAGCTGGTCAAGTTGGTCCGGGCGGGCAAGGTGACGCTGCTGCCGCATATGGGTTCGGCCACGGTCGAAGGCCGGATCGACATGGGCGAAAAGGTCATTATCAACGTGAAGACCTTCATGGACGGGCACCGTCCGCCGGACAGGGTTCTGCCGAGCATGCTCTGAGGGCCCATTCCGGGACGGATTGGTCTGGTCTTGAACCATCGGGGGCCACCCCCATATCTGGTTCACGGCGAAAGCCGGGGAGTGCCGCAAGGGCTCCAGGATCCGAAGTGCCTGAAGGGCTTCGTCATGTCCCGCGTACCGACCTTGAACTCCCCGTTTCTGCTCGGCTTCGACGATATCGAACGGGCGCTCGACCGCGTAGCGCGGAGCCCTTCTGACGGCTACCCGCCCTACAATATCGAACGCCTGGCGCGAGCCGAGGACGTGCCCGAGCGATTGCGGATCACGCTGGCGGTCGCCGGGTTCACCGAGGAGCAGCTGGATATTGAGCTGGACGAGCGGCAACTCGTCATTCGTGGTCGCCAGACCGACAGTACCGAGCGGCATTACCTTCATCGGGGCATTGCAGCACGGCAGTTCCAGCGTGCCTTTCTTCTCGCTGAGGGCATGCAGGTGCTCGGCGCGGATCTCAAGAACGGCCTTCTCTGCATCGACCTCGCGCGGCCGGAACCGGAGCGGGTGGTGAGAAAAATCGGAATCTCCGTGAGGGACTGAAAGTCCTCACGAAGGGTGCGGGTCCATGAGGGACCGCCAAAAAGCAAGGAGCAAGCACATGATCGTCGACAAGACTTCATCTTCCAGTGCGCCGCTCACGCAGGAGCAATTCGCCCATCTCGGTGATGGCGCGATCGCCTATGTCAAGGAAATGCGCTCGGAAGATGTCACCCGCCTGTTTCCGCAGGCCCCTGAAATTCAACCCGGCCTCCAGCTCTTCGCGCTGCTCAGCGCAGATGGAACGCCGATCGTCCTGACCGACTCGCGCGACGCCGCAGTCGCAAACGCCTGGCAGAACGACCTGCAGACGGTCAGCTTGCACTAAAGGCAATCTGCGCCACTCGCTTCTGGTCAGGGCGGGTGGCGTCAGCCTTCCTCACCCCCCGAAAAGCTTCTCGAAAATATTACGCTCTTGCGGTGGCATCGGTGTCCGGTTGACGTCGCGCGCATTGGCATTGGGGATCGAGCCCGGCGGAATGAGCGAGCCAATCGGGTCCGCCCGGGACGGCTGCGGCCGGCTTTGCATGAATTGTCCCTGCGCCATTTGGGCTGATGGAGCGATACCCATCGGAGCGCCCGGAAGCGCCCTGTTTGTCGCCATTGGTTGCCCGATATCCGCAGGCGGCGCCAACGGCGGCGGAACCGAACCCGCGGGATTGCGCCAGACTCCCGATGGCAGGGCTGCAGGCGGTACATTCTTCAGCGCATCGCGCATGAAATGGCTCCAGACCGCAACCGGAAGATTGCTGCCTGAAACCTTCTTGGTCGGTGAATTGTCGTCGTTTCCGAGCCAGACGCCTGTCACCAGCGCGCTCGTATATCCGACAAACCACGCGTCGCGATAATCCTGCGACGTGCCTGTTTTTCCCGCAGCCTGCCAGCCCGGCAATTCGGCCTTGCGGGCCGTGCCTGTCAGCAAAGTTTCTTGCAGCATGGCGTTCATCATCGCCACATATTGCGGCTCGATGATCCGGCCGAAACTCGCGCCCTTGCGCTGATACAGCTGCTTGCCGTCGGCGGTGCGCACGCGCGTGATGATATGCGGCTGCACGCGAATGCCCCCGTTTGCAAAAGGCGCATAGGCGGTGACGAGTTCGAGCGGAGTGACCTCAGATGTGCCCAAGGCGATCGACGCATTCGCCTGCAGATCCGAAGTTATCCCGAGGCGATGCGCGGTGGCGGCTACGGCCTTGGGCCCGACCTCGAGCCCCAGACGCACGGCGACGGTGTTCAGCGACATGGCGAGCGCGCGCGTCAATGTGACCGGGCCATTATAGTCGTGGGACGAATTTTCCGGCTGCCATCCCTTTACGTTGATCGGCGCATCGTCGCGCAGTGTGTCGGGGGTCAGTCCGCGCTCCAGCGCAGTCAGATATACGAAGGGCTTGAAGGCGGAACCCGGCTGCCGTTTGGCGGCGACCGCGCGGTTGAACTGGCTGTCGGAATAATTGCGGCCACCCACGAGCGCCTTGATCTGTCCGCCCGGATCCAGCGAGACGAGGGCGCCCTGCGCCACGCCGTAGCGAATGCCGCCCTTGTCGAGTTGTGCCGCCAGCGCGCGCTCGCCCGCCGCCTGCTTTTCCGCGCTGAGTGTCGTGGTGACGACGATATCCTCGTCGATTGCCCCGACGGTCTCGTCGAGCACGTCCATGACATAATCGGCCGCATAATTGATCGAGCCCGCATATTCGTGCGCCACCGACGCGGGCCGCGACAGGGCCAGCTTCGCCATGGACTCGGTGATATGGCCTTCCTGGGCCATGGCCGTGATGACCTGTGCCGCGCGCTCGGTAGCGCCTTGCGGATTGCGGTTGGGCGCGAGCTTAGTCGGCGCCTTCATCAAGCCTGCGAGGACGGCCGCCTCGGGCAATGTCACCTGGGCCGCGCCGTGGCCGAAATATTTCCGTGCGGCTGCTTCGACGCCATAGGCCCCGGAACCGAAATAGACGCGGTTGAGATAGAGTTCGAGGATCTGGTCTTTTGAATATTTGTGCTCGAGCCACAAGGCCAGGATTGCCTCCTGGATCTTGCGCGACATCGTGCGTTCCTGTGTCAGGAACAAATTCTTGGCGAGCTGCTGGGTCAGCGTCGAGCCGCCCTGCATGCCTCCGCGCCCCGTGACGTTGCGCACCATCGCGCGCGCGATGCCGACGGGATCGACACCCCAATGATGGTAGAAGCGCCGGTCCTCAATGGCGATGAAGGCCTTCGGCAGATACGGCGGTAATTGCTGCAGGTGGATGGCCGCGCCGCCGGTGTCGCCGCGGTTGGCCAGCAGCGTGCCGTCATCGCCGAGAATGGCGATGTTGGGCGGTCGCTTGGGCACGGCGAGCTTGTCGATGGGCGGCAGTTGCGCAGCGTGGTACGCGACGATGCCGCCCAGAATGATGACGCCCCAGACGGCGAGCACACCCGACCAGTAGAAGAGGGTCCCGAAAAACGAGCGTCCGCCGCCGCTTCCCGCGCCGCTCCGGCGCCTGGGTTCGCGTCTGCGCTCGTCATCCTCGTTGGCGCGTGAACGGCTCTTGCCGCCCTTTTTCGCAGAACGGCCCATGGACGTCTCGTCCTCTTCGTCGCGCATGGCGATCAAGTCGCTTTTCCCGCGCGTTCCCAGGTGCGGCTCGATCCGCTCGCCCTTGGCGCGCCGCCGCCCGCCCGCCACGCGATCGTCGGGCGCGGCCCGCAAGTCGCGGTCGCCGGTCGAGATGTCAGGTTCGCGTCGCTTGCTCCCCATAGCGCCCGCTTTATCTGTCATTGCCGTTCCCGAGGTTGGACAGCGGCCATCTGTCGAGATTAATCTCGGCGGATTAAGGGCCGGTTAAGCCTGCCGCACACAGCGCCACCCGTAAGGCGTCACAGAAACATGGGGAAGAAACGCCGGGACCGGGCGTTGTCGCCAAGGTCGCGCTTGCCCTCCGGGCGGGCTCAAGTCAAAGTCGCGCCCCCGGCACTCCGGCCGGGGCTTCACGCATGCAGCAGGATGGATCTGGGCCCATGAAAGTCACTCTCGAAAGAGCGGCGCTTCTCAAATCGCTGGGCCATGTGCATCGCGTGGTCGAACGCCGCAACACGATCCCGATCCTCTCCAACGTGCTCTTGCGGGCGGCCGATGGGCGGCTGCTGCTGAAGGCGACCGATCTCGACCTCGAGGTCACCGAGAGCCTCGGCGCGGATGTCGGGCAGGCCGGCGCGACTACGCTGCCAGCCCATGTTCTCTACGACATCGTTCGCAAACTGCCCGATGGCGCGCAGGTTTCGCTGGAGACGGCCGGTGATACGGGCCAGCTCCTTCTGCGCTCCGGACGCTCGCGCTTCACCCTGCAGGCCCTGCCCGAGAGCGACTTCCCGGATCTCAACGCCGGCGACCTGACGCATCGCTTCACGCTTCCTGCCGGTGACCTGAAGAAGCTGATCGACAAGACCCAATTCGCGATCTCTACGGAGGAAACGCGCTACTATCTCAACGGTATTTTCGTGCACACGACCGAGGTTGACGGACACACCATGCTGCGCGCCGTCGCGACCGACGGTCACCGCCTCGCGCGCGTCGAAATTCCCGCGCCCGCCGGATCGGCCGGAATGCCGGGTATCATCGTGCCGCGCAAGGCTGTCGCCGAAGTGCAGAAGCTCGTCGAGGACGTGAACGCGGAAGTGCTGGTCGAACTGTCGACCACCAAGGCGCGCTTCACCTTCGGTGACGTGGTGCTGACCTCCAAGCTGATCGACGGCACCTTCCCCGACTATGCGCGTGTCATTCCCTCCGGCAACGACAAGCGTCTGGTCATCGATTGCGCGCCCTTCGCGGCGGCGGTCGACCGTGTCTCGACCATCTCATCCGAGCGTGGCCGCGCCGTGAAACTGTCGCTGGCCGATGGCCGACTGACCTTGTCCGTTACCAACCCGGATTCAGGTTCGGCGACCGAGGAGCTGGAAGTCGATTACGACGCCGGTCCGATTGAAATCGGCTTCAACGCGCGCTACCTGCTCGACATCACCAACCAGCTCGACTCCGACACGGCAGTCTTCAAACTCGCCGATCCCGGTTCGCCGACGCTGATTCAGGACCGCGACGGAGCCGCCGCGCTGTACGTTCTCATGCCGATGCGTGTGTAAATGCGCGTGCGGCGTCAAAGCGTCACGCGCTTTGTTGCCGCCGCAGGTTTCCCCAAGCGCAGGATCGTGCGACATCGGGGCCATGACTTTCGTTTTTGACCCGTCCTGTGTCGCGCCGATTCGCCGGCCCAAGGTCAGACGCCTCGTCCTCTCCGATTTCCGCTCCTATGCGAGCCTCGATCTGGAGATCGAGGGCGATCTGATCGTCCTCACGGGCGAGAACGGCGCAGGCAAGACCAATGTTCTCGAAGCGCTCTCACTGCTGACCCCAGGTCGCGGGCTTCGCCGGGCCGATCTCGCCGATTGCGCGCGGGAAGGCGGCTCCGGCGGCTGGGCCGTGTCCGTCGAAGTCGACGACGGCGACATGAGCGTGCAGCTGGGCACGGGCGTCGAGCCGCCGGAAACCGCCCAGCCGCAGACGCGCCGATGCCGCATCGATCGCGCGCCCGTCGGCTCGGCGCGCGCTTTTTCCGACCATGTGCGGGTCGTCTGGCTGACACCCGCCATGGACGGCCTTTTCACCGGCCCCGCAGGTGAGCGCCGCCGCTTTCTCGATCGTCTCGTGCTGGCGGTGGATGCCGATCACGGGCCGCGCGTCAGCGCGCTGGAACGCGCCTTGCGCAATCGCAACCGGCTGCTCGAGGATCAAACGTCGGACATCGTCTGGCTCGACGCGGCCGAACGCGAGATCGCCGAACTCGCGGTGGCGGTTGCCGCCGCGCGCAGCGAAACGGTCTCCCGGCTCGCAAGTCTCGTGGCGGCCGAGCGCGACGATGCCTCACCCTTTCCCTGGGCCGAACTGGCGCTCGCCGGCGAACTCGAAGCCATGATCCCCGACCATCCGGCGCTGGAAGTCGAGGAACGCTATCGTGCGATCCTGCGCGCCAATCGCGGACGTGATGCGGCTGCGGGCCGAACGCTCATCGGCCCGCAGGCGAGTGATCTCATCGTGCGCCACGGCCCCAAGAACGCAGACGCTGCGCGCTCCTCCACCGGCGAACAGAAGGCGCTTCTCGTCGGCCTCGTGCTCGCGCATGCGCGGCTCGTCGCCTCCATGAGCGGCATGGCGCCCTTTGTCCTCCTCGACGAAATCGCCGCCCATTTCGATCCGGTTCGCCGCGCCGCCCTTTACGACGGACTTGCGCGTCTTGGCGCACAGGTCTGGATGACGGGAGCGGATCCGGCGGCCTTCGCCGACATCGCGCCACGCGCCACCATGCTGTCCGTCACGCTGGGCAACATCACACGCATGTCGTCGCCCGCGACGGGAAAAAGCTGAAACATGAAAGATCTTCCGGCCAAGGCCTATAGCCTGCTGAAATCAGTATTCGGCTACGAGACGTTCCGGCCCGGACAGGCCGAGGTCATCGGTGCCGTACTGGACGGCGCACCGGTTCTGGCGGTCATGCCGACCGGCAGCGGAAAATCCATGTGCTATCAATTGCCCGCGCTCATGGACGATGGCCTGACGCTCGTCGTCTCGCCGCTCATAGCCTTGATGCGGGACCAGGTGCAGCAGATGAGAAGTCTCGGCGTCGCAGCCGGAACTTTGAACTCGTCCAACGACGCGCAGGAGACAGCCGATACATGGGCCGCCCTGAAGGCTGGCGAATTGCGGCTGCTGTTCCTGTCGCCGGAGCGTCTCGCGATGGACGGGCTGCATCAGGCGCTCCGTCGCGCCGGCGTGCGCCGCATCGCCATCGACGAGGCTCATTGCGTCTCCGAATGGGGGCACGACTTTCGCCCGGAATACCGGCAGATCCGCACCGCCGTCGAAGCCATGGGAAACGTGCAGGTGATCGCCTTCACGGCGACCGCGGACCGCAACACGCGCGACGACATCGTCGGACGCCTGTTCGACAGCGCGCCGAAAGTCTTCGTGCATAGTTTCGACAGGCCCAATCTCGACCTGCGCTTCGCCGCCAAGGACCAGCCGCGGCGCCAGCTGGAGGCCTTTCTCAGCACGCGTCGCGGCCAGAGCGGCATCGTCTATTGCTCGTCGCGGGACCGAACTGAAAAGACGGCGGAATGGCTGAACGCAAGCGGCTTCGACGCAGTGCCCTATCATGCCGGTCTTGACCAGGGCCGCCGCGCCAAAAATCAGGATCGCTTCCTGCAGGAAGACGGCATCGTGGTAGCAGCGACCATCGCCTTCGGCATGGGCATCAACAAGCCCGACGTCCGCTTCGTCGCTCATGCCGACATGCCCGGCAGCGTCGAAGCCTATTATCAGGAAATCGGTCGCGCGGGCCGCGACGGGCTGCCCGCCTCCACCTTGACGCTTTACGGGGTCGAAGACATGGCGCTTCGCCGCCGCCAGATCGCCGAAAAGCCGATCAGCGAAGAGCGCCGTCGCGTCGAGAACGAGCGCTTCGGCCGGCTGGCCATGCTCTGCGAGGCCTCGTCCTGCCGCCGTCAGGTGCTGCTCGCCTACTTCGACGAGCCGAGCGCGCCTTGTGGCAGCTGCGACATCTGCCGGGGGGAAGTCGCGCTCTACGACGGCACGATCGACGCCCAGAAAGTCCTGTCAGCCGTCTACCGCACAGGCCAGCGCTTCGGAGCCGGCTATCTCGCAGATGTCCTGACGGGCGAGGCAACGGAATCCATCCGCCGCAACGGGCACGATCTCGTGAAAACCTTTGGGGTCGGCAAGGACCGCGCCAAGCAGGCCTGGTCCTCCATCATCCGCCAGCTCTTCGCGGCGGAGGCGGTGGCCAGCGCCAGCGCCGAACATGGCGGATTCTGCCTGACGGAGAAGGGGCAGGAAATCCTTCTCGGCCGCGAGACCGTCCGCCTGCGGACCGAAGCCCCCAAGGCCCCGCGGGCCCGCTCGCGCGACGCCAAGCGTCAGGCCGAGCCGGAGGGGCTCGACGAGGCGGATGCGGCGCTCTTCGCGCTGCTGCGAAAGCGTCGCCTGGACCTCGCCCGCTCCGAGGGTGTGGCGGCCTATGTGGTTTTCGCGGACCGCACTTTGCTCGAATTAGCGCGAAAACGCCCGTCCACCCTGTCCGAAATGGCCGAAATCCACGGGATCGGCGCATCCAAGCTCGACCGCTATGGCGAAGCTTTCCTCGAAGTACTCGAAGCGGCGGGATGAACCGCGTTCAAAGGCGCTAAAAGCACCATTTCAAGTCGTTTTCAGTGCCTTTCGGCCCCGTTCTGGGCTAGATTGCAGGTTACGAATCGACCCTTGCGAGCCAGCGTCCCGCGCGACCTGGATCCCCCAAAATTCGAGAGTGTCCCGCTTCATGGCCGAACCCGCTTCCCTGCCGCAGACTCCCACCGAGGCGTCTGCCGCCTACGGCGCTGAATCCATCAAGGTTTTGCGTGGTCTCGACGCGGTGCGCAAACGCCCGGGCATGTATATCGGCGACACGGACGACGGCTCCGGCCTGCATCACATGGTCTACGAGGTCGTCGACAACGCCATCGACGAAGCGCTGGGCGGCTACGCCACTCTCGTGACCGTGACTCTCAATGCCGACGGTTCGGTGACGGTCACCGACAACGGTCGCGGCATTCCCACCGATATCCATTCGGAAGAGGGCGTGTCGGCGGCTGAAGTCATCATGACCCAGCTTCATGCGGGCGGAAAATTCGACCAGAACTCCTACAAGGTTTCCGGCGGCCTGCACGGCGTCGGCGTCTCCGTTGTCAATGCGCTCTCGACCATGCTGCGGCTGCGCATCTGGCGCGATGCCAAGGAGCATGAAATCGAATTCGCGCATGGCGACGCGGTCGCACCGCTTCGCGTCGTCGGGCCTGCGCCCGTCGAAGACGGGGAGCCCAAGCGCGGCACGGAAGTCACGTTCCTGCCCTCGCCCGCGACCTTCACCATGATCGAATTCGACTACGGGACCATCGAGCACCGGTTGCGCGAGCTGGCCTTCCTGAACTCGGGCGTTCACATCATCCTGACCGACGCGCGCCACGCGGAAGTGAAGCAGGAAGATCTTTACTACGAAGGCGGCCTCGAGGCTTTCGTGCGCTACCTCGATCGCGCCAAGCAGCCGCTGATCAAGTCGCCCATCATGATGCGCGGCGAGCGCGATCGCATCACCGTCGAAGTCGCGCTCTGGTGGAACGACAGCTACCACGAGACAATGCTGCCCTTCACCAACAACATCCCCCAGCGCGACGGCGGTACGCATCTGGCCGGTTTGCGTGGCGCACTGACGCGTCAGGTGACAGGCTATGCCGAACGCTCCGGCGTCGCGCGCAAGGAAAAGGCCGACGTCACGGGCGACGACACGCGCGAAGGCCTGACCTGCGTTCTTTCGGTGAAAGTGCCGGATCCAAAATTCTCGTCGCAGACGAAGGACAAGCTGGTCTCGTCCGAAGTGCGCCCGGTCGTCGAGAGCCTCGTCAATGAAATGCTCGAACAATGGTTCGAGGAGCATCCGCAGGACGCCAAGATCGTCGTCACCAAGGTCGTGGAAGCTGCTCTCGCACGTGAAGCGGCACGCAAGGCGCGCGAACTGACACGCCGCAAGGGCGCGCTCGATGTCGCCAACCTTCCCGGCAAGCTAGCCGACTGCCAGGAGCGAGACCCCTCGAAGGCAGAACTGTTTCTCGTCGAAGGTGACTCTGCAGGCGGCTCCGCCAAGCAGGGCCGTAACCGCGAATATCAGGCCGTCCTGCCGCTGCGCGGCAAGATCCTCAACGTGGAGCGCGCGCGCTTCGACAAGATGTTGTCGAGCCAGGAAATAGGCACGCTCATCACGGCGCTGGGCACCGGCATCGGGCGCGACGATTTCAATCCCGACAAGCTGCGCTACCACAAGATCATCATCATGACGGACGCAGACGTCGACTGTTCGCACATTCGAACCCTGCTGCTCACATTCTTCTTCCGCCAGATGCCGGAGCTGATCGAGCGCGGCCACATCTACATCGCGCAGCCGCCGCTCTATAAGGTCAAGCGTGGACAGTCCGAGCAATACCTGAAGGACGAGCGCGCGCGCGAAGATTACCTTCTTTCCAACGGTCTCGACGGCGCCGTGCTGCGCCTCGCAGACGGCCAGGAGCGCGGCGCGCAGGATCTGCGCACGATCGTGGAAGAAGCCCGCATCGTGCGTCAGGTGCTCGCGCAACTGCATTCGCGCTACGACCGCACGGCCGTGGAACAGGCGGCGATCGCTGGTGCGCTGAAGCCCATCGGCCTTATGTCCGACGAAGAGACGACGCGCGTCGCCAACGAGATCGCGCAGCGGCTCGACGCTCTGTCCGACGAAACAGAACGCGGCTGGGTGGCCGTGGTCGAAAACGGCGGCTACATCTTCAGTCGCGAAGTGCGCGGCGTGCGTCAGGCTTCGATCCTCGACGCGGGCCTCCTCGCCTCCGCCGAAGCGCGCCGCCTCGACGAACATGGCGCGTCTCTCCACGACGTGTTCGCGCAGCCGGCGACCTTCGTGCGGCGTGCCGATCAATTGCAGGCTGCGGGCCCTGGCGCGCTGGTGGAAGCCATCATGGCAGCCGGCCAGAAGGGCATCAGCCAGATGCAGCGCTACAAAGGTCTGGGCGAGATGAACCCCGAACAGCTCTGGGAAACCACGCTGGATCGCGAAGCCCGCTCGCTATTGCAGGTGCGCATCAAGGAGACGGCCGAGGCTGACGACATCTTCGTCAAGCTGATGGGCGACGTCGTCGAACCGCGCCGTGAATTCATCCAGGAAAATGCGCTGAACGTCGCAAACCTCGACGTCTGAATCGCATTGGTTTCTTCGAAAACCAAACAGCCTCAATCGAGGGTGCGCTGCCCAGCGGTGATCCGCTTGGTTGCGAAGAACCTCTCGAAGTCAGCATAGTCGAGCTCGCGCGTTGCCGCGCGGGCGCCAGCCGCTGGCCCGAGGCCATCCCGTCGCTTTAAAATGAGAGCCGCGGAGGCCATGGCTGGGATGAAGGGGCCATCATCGCCTTCTGCGATCAGGCTCCACTCGCGTCGAATTCGATCGCAGTTCGCATCGACTCCTTCGACGACCACAAACATCCCGCCGCGATGCTCGCCCCACTTCAGGAACTTGCGCGCGCGGTATAGCAGTTGGGCGGCTGGAGCGAGCGACGGCAACACGCCCCGATGCGATAGCCAAGCCAGCGCCACGAAGGCCCTGTGCAGGATGACAGGAGCCGGCCCAGCTCCGAACCAGATGGATTGGAGGTCGGGCCATTGCTTCGGCAGGAGCCGGAGATCTGGGACATCGACCAACGAGAACAGGCGCTCCTTCAGTGCCTGCACGCCCGGCGGCGAAATCGTGTGACGCCGAGAGTCGACAAGCGCGGTGGCGTGCCTGCTCCGGCCGCCGCACACGATTTTCAAATCGCGGCCAGCATAGCCCGCGATGGCGCGCATGACGCTGAGACCCATATCGGCTCGCGCCGACGGCGCGATTCCGGCTTCGATACTCTCGACGCGGGAGCCCCCCGTGGCCAGGTGACGAACGACGGCGGCCGTCAGTGCCGGGCATGTGCTGGCGCCGGAAATTGCGAACCGCCCATGATCGTGAGCTATCGAATTGAGGCGATCTATGCCGGCAACGAAATCGGGCGCGTCGGCTAGGTCAAGGTAGTCGGCACCGGCGGCCAGCGCCGCCTCCGCCACCCGATACGGATCGACGCCGTAAGCCTGGAACGGGCCTGCGGCGTCCACGACTACATCCGGACGAAGGCGGGCGACCTGGCCTTTGATGTCGGCGTCTCTATCGATGACCTCGGGAAGAACAATCGCGCGACCAGCGACACCGCGGCAGTAAGCTTCCGCCTTGGCCCTTGATCGCCCTGCGACTATCAGCGTCAGGCCGGGCTCGTCCGCCAAGAGCTGGATAAGCCGACCGCCGAAGACGCCATAACCGCCGACGATGAGGACGCGCAATGATTGCAACGCCATGAAAAAATCTCCCGAAGCCGTGACAGCCTCAGCACCTCGAAGCTTCCCTCCGTGTAAGCCAGTAAGGTCAAGAACGGCTTAAGCGCTCGTCGGATCCGCTGAGAGATTATCCATCCCGGGAACGCGCGCAGGTCTTGCCGTTCGCTCCAGAAGTTCAAAAGAGCAGGAAAAGGAGTCGATGTACGTTGGCAACTTGCCCGCGAAAACTGCGCCCAACGAGCCAGGCCTTCGGCTTCTCGGACACTGAACTCAACCTGAAAAAGCCGGCCGGGTCATTTCCCGGCCGGCTTTTCTTTCTAGTCAACACCACGCGATGCTGACCTTACTGAGCAGCAGCCCCTGAATGCATCAGGTCATCTTCTCCCGGCCCCTCGACGATCAGGAAGCCTGCAAGCCCACGCTCGGCGCGCGACAAGGCGTGATCGACGAGCGTGTACTTGCCAGCGCGATCGACCTTGAGATCGACGACCGTTGCTCCACCGGGCGGGACAGACACCGTCTGGACACCGGTCAGCGGCGGGCTTCCGAGGCTGGCGCTCTGATACACGTGATCGAACATTTCACCGATGAGATGCAGCGACGATGTGAAGTTGGGGCCGCCGACACCGAAGAAGATGCGGATCGTCTCGCCGACGCGGGCGCGCATCGGATGGTTCTTGGTCAATGCGCCGACCGCGCCGTTGAAGAGGAAATATTCGGGACGCTCCGAGACGAGCTTCTCGTAATCCATTTCCTGCTCGCCCTGCGTGCCGAAAGGCTTGGCCGTGTAGAGTTCGCCCTGCATGACATAGAATTCGCGATCCACCTGCGGCAGACCGCCTTCCGGCTCGACCAGGATCAGGCCGTACATGCCGTTGGTGATGTGATGAGCAACCATCGGCGTCGCGCAATGATAGACGAAAAGCCCAGGAATGATGGCCTTGAACGTCACGATCTTTTCTTGTCCCGGCTCGGCTTGCGTGAACTCAGCGCCGCCTCCGGGCCCCGTCGCGGCATGGAAATCGACGGAATGCACCATCATGCTATCTGATTTGTTGGTGAGGTGAACCTCGACAGTGTCGCCGACGCGCACGCGGATGAACGGGCCGGGTACCTTCCCGTTGAACGTCCAGAAATTGTAGCTCGTCTTGTTGTCGAGTTGACCGGCCATCTCGACGGTTTCAAGATCGACACGGACCACACGCGGCGCGCGCGCATGGATGGGTGGGGGCAGGTCCGATGGATCCCGGCTGATGTCGGGTGCAATCTGCGTCGCGGCCGAGCGGGCGCCAGGAAGAACCTTGATCAGGCCCTCCATGCCGGCTTCCCTGTGTCCAGGCAGGGAACAGTAATAAGCGAAATCACCCGTCCTGGTGGCGGAGAAAGAAATCGTGCTACTGGCGCCCTTGGCGACGATACGGCCGGAGCGCGCCGCATATTGGTCGACGACGATGTCGTGTTCAGCGCCTTCACCATTGATGAGGTTGATCTGGACCATCTCGCCCTCATGCACGGTGAGCGACGGGTTGACCTGATCGTTGATATCGCCACCAACACCGATGTAGACCATGCGGCCCGACGCGATCCCTGAGCGAAGCGTAAATACGAGCGGGGAGTGCATGTCCCCATGCGCCATCATTCCGCTGGATGGTGTCGCGACCGTGTCGGCTGCGCGTGCCGGTGCAGCAGCGGCGGCCGGCGGCGGCGACTGGGATTGTGCGACCGAGACTTTTGGTGGCGCTTTCGCCGGCGGGTGCGCGTGCTGCGCCTCGCCTGCTGAGCCAAACGTCACGGCAAGTGCGAATGCGATAGCACCCAGGAATTTCATAGTGTCTCTCCGCGGACAGTCCGTCGGCGATCCCAACCTGTTCAAAGCTCCGATGGCGTCGATGCGCCAGAGGGAAATGCTTGGCCAGATGGTAAGGCCGTCAAGCACGCCATGAGTGAGATAGAGCCGCTAAACGGCAATTAGGTTATTGTAACCACTCATAATCAGGGTCACGATATGGGTGTTCCAGCAAGCTTGTTCTTGACTTCTCATCGCAATAATAAGTCTAACATCGTTTTCGTGCTGACGACGCAGCGCGCAGCACGCCTGATTGCAATCAAGCGCCGCTTTTCAGAAATTAGAGCCAAGTGAAACGCGCCGACTTCATTTGGTCGGCCAGATCTCCAAACGCGCACACGTACCGCGCTGCCGTGCGAGATTCGCACGTGCATCATCTCATAACACGTAAACAGGTATTTACAATGCATCTTTAAGGCGCTAGTCGAGAGAGAGCCGGAAAGGAGCACGCCATGCTTGCCACTCTTACAAAGGTCTTTCTTCTCCCGGGAAACCTGGTTTCGGATTTCGCCGGCATCGTTGCAAACGACGACCGCGGGATGATGCGAACCCTCATCAATATGCTGTTCTGGAATCTCATCGGAGCAACCATCGCGTTCTATCTGGCTTGATTGCTCGTCGTTTGCTTCGGCAGTCGGACCCGAAAAAAAAGAGTAGCTTTTGAAGATCCCGTCGCGACTGTTTGTTCCAAGCCTGGCAGGCGCCAAGCTCCTTGATCGGATGATCTGCTGTGTCGGCGCATTGGCCGGCATCGGTGTGACCGCCCTGGTCGGATTGCTGGCATTCGGGCGTGATGCAAGCCTGCCATACCTCGTCGCCCCCATGGGGGCTTCCGCCGTCCTCGTTTTCGCGGTGCCTGCGAGCCCTCTGGCCCAGCCGTGGTCGGTGATCGGCGGCAATACGCTTGGAGCGCTGGTCGGGATCGCAGTCGGTGGAGTCATTCATGACCCCCTCATCGCCAGTGCCGTTGCCGTGTCGCTCGCGATCGCCGGGATGTCTTTCGGGCGCTGTCTTCATCCGCCCGGCGGCGCCGCAGCCCTGACAGCCGTGCTCGGGGGACCGACGGTGCTAGCCGCCGGGTACAAATTTGCGTTGCTACCCGTTGCGGCCAACTCGGCAGCGCTCGTCGCGCTGGGCTGGCTGTTTCACAAGTTTTCCCGACATTCATACCCTCATGCAGCTGTGGCCCTGGCGGCCAATCCGCACGGCACCAAAGACCCAGCACCGGAAACACGCGTGGGATTCGATACGACCGATGTTGATGCCGCGCTGGAAGATATTGGCGAGACCTTCGACATCGCGCGCGAGGATCTCGATACATTGCTTCGCCGCATCGAGCTGCGCTCTTTTGCCCGGAGGCTCGGAGATCCGCGCTGTGACGACGTGATGTCGCGCGACCTCGTTACGATCAAAGACAGCTCACCATTGACCTCGGCGCATGCGCTGATGCTGAAACACGCTATTCGTACTTTGCCGGTTGTCGACGATCACGGACGACTGCTCGGCGCGCTCGGCCTGCGGGAGCTGGGCCAGCAATCGAAACTCGTCGCGGACGCCATGGTCGAGGCTTTGACCAGCGTCCCGGAAGCCCCGGCATTCGGCCTCGTCACAAAGCTCAGTGACGGAAAGAGGCACGCGGTCATCGTGATCGATGGTGAACGCCGCCCCGTCGGCATGATCACGCAGACAGATCTGCTTGCGACCGTGGCCCACTATCCGCGCGCGGCCTCCCACGAGCAGTAGCTGGGCTGAGCGGCAGGCTGAACGCACCTTCTGAGACTTCTGGCGATGCTCTCGCGGTTATTTCCGGAGGACGCAGCAATCGTGACTGCCGCCTGCTTCCCGCCCAAAGAAAATTCGGCTTTCATGACCTCCCGGTCGAATCGCTCGACAGCGACAAGCTGAGCGCCGAAATGGAGGAGATGCAGCATGAAAATGGATGTCGTCATCTATCATAATCCCGCGTGCGAGACGTCCCGCAACGTACTTGGCCTCATTCGCAACGCCGGGATCGAGCCGCATGTCATCGAGTATCTGAAGGTGCCTCCAACACGCCGCATGGTGCAGGATCTCATCACACGCGCAGGGCTGACGGTACGTGACATCTTGCGTGAGAAGGGAACGCCGTTCCGCGAAATGAAGCTCGATGACCGCGCGCTGAGCGACGACAAGCTGCTCGACGCGATCATGGCTCATCCCGTTCTCATGAACCGGCCCTTCGTGGTGACACCGCAAGGCGTACGCCTCTGCAGGCCCTCAGAACTCGTGCTGGACCTGCTTCCCCCGCAGCGCGGCGAATTCTATAAGGAAGATGGCGAGCGCGTCGTCGACGAACACGGCCGGCGTGTCGCGACGGTCTGAGCGTCCACGCGAAATTTTCAGTCGGATTTCTTCCGCAGGAGGTTGACGCGGAAGACCTGATTGAAGACCAGGCGACCGTCCTGTCTCTCCGCGCACGATTCGAAACGGGACCGAACCTCGTCAGGTTGCGCATCGAAGAGTGCTTTGCGTTTGGGGTCGCGATCTATCTGGTCTGACCGCCAATCCTCGAAGTCGGCGAAACTGCGTTGCGAGCGATAAAGGCTCTCTAGAAGCGGCTCGACAGAATCGAGTTCTGCCATGTCCCGGTAGGCCTGCGTCCGCACCGCCGTCTCGTCGTTTACCAGCTTTGTCGCCTCGAAATAGTTTCCTGCGGGGACGGGCTCCATCACATAGAGAAGGCCACCGCCTTTCAGGACACGCGAGGCTTCGCTCAGGGCCTTGGCTGGCGTGGGCATGTGATGCAGGCTGTTCGAGAAGATCACGATGTCGAAATGCCCGGCCGGGTAGGGTAGGTCTTCTCCACTTCCAACGCGGAAATCCACCGCCAGGCCAGCATCCGCGGCGGCCGTCTGCGCCTGCGCGATTTTCCCGTCCTTGATATCGACGCCACTGACATGAGGTATGAAACTCGCGACGGCACGCGTGAATTTGCCTTCGCCACAGCCGATATCGAGAGCACGCTCGCCACGTCCGGAGAGAAGCTCGCTTGCAGCCTTCGCGTTGGAACTGAGAGGAAGGGCCGCGATTTCCGCGTCCGTCGGGGCCATTGCCCGGCGTAATGTCTCGTCCACGATCCCTCCAGCCCCGTCTCGTCGTCCAAGTGTAGCGACGTCTTGTGCAGCAGCTTATGTGAGGGCTTGAACGAGCGCAAAGGGCAGGAATGCGGAAAGGTCGATCAGGCGAAAAGGGGGGCGGCTTTGGGCCGACCCCCGGGGATGTTAGCGGCAGCGACGGATACGGCGCTCGACCATGCCGTGACGGGTGCGCTCACGCACGATCGTCACGCGGCAACGCTCCGGCCCACGATGCATCATACGGCGATCCATATGACGCTCGCCCATGCGGTCGCGATCTCCGCCACGCATATCGCGGTCCCGCCCGCCCATATCGCGCTCGCCCATGCGCCCGTCATAGCCCTGGGCGACGACAATCCGGCCGTCGTTCGAGGGAGACAGCGCTGCTGCGGAAGCAGGCGCCGAAAGTGCGGCGAAACCGGCGAGAGCCACGGCCAAGGCGGTAATACGTAAACGCATGCGAATCTCCTGTGTTGTTGGATCTCCTGCACACAACTCAGGCAAACCTCGGGGGTTCCGCACCAGAAAAGACAGTATTTGAGGCAAATTTCTTACGAGCTGAAGGCTGGGTTAGAACTCGGATGCAGCCAGCCAGTGGTAATTCTTTTGGTTGCGCTGGTGGGCGCCTCCGGCTGCTTTCTCGATACGCGCGCGATTGAGGTCAAACACCCGCAGCACGTTTGCATCGTCATGCTCCATATTAGGACTCATGCGATCGAGTGCATCCTCCGCAAGGTCGAACGCCACTTCAAAAGTCGATGTGTAGCCCCAGAAGCTGATGCACCGCTTTGTTTCATTATAGGTGCGGCTCGGATTGGAAAATCGCAATCCGCTTCCCCCCGCAGTGGGGATCGACCGGGTCAGCCACGAAAACGGTGCCATTGTGCAACCTGTGCTCCTTGCCCGTTGAAACCTGATCAAGCTCCACCGGTCACAACGAAAGACTCATGCTCGAAATCAACATGACGATAGCATGGAACGGCGGCACGCCCGCTCATATTTACGCAGCGTTCAATTGCCGGCGCTTCGATATAGTCAAGTCGAAAGAAAAGAACGTCCCCCTTGTAAGGGGCTCTCTTCTGCGCAGCCTGAGAATTCGGGCGGACGGGACATCCGCAAGTGGAACGGCGTGCGCCCCTCCCACCCCTGTGAGTCCCTTGGCCACGGATGCTGCATTTCCAACCGCAGCACCTCCTGGTGCTGCATCCGTGACGTCTTCCGCAGATGAAAGGCTCGTGAACGGGCTGAAGGCAAAGCTTAGGTCTGAAAATAGAAAGGCTAGCGCTTGCAAGGTTGGCAGTGTTCCGGGCATCATTCGAGTGGATGAAGCCTCGATAAGGCCACAAGTCTCCGCCTGAATGGCGCCGAACGTCGTCTTGCAGCCATTGCAGATCGCGGGTTCAACGTCGATCAGCATCAACGATGAGTTCTTTGCATGTCTATCGAAATACATCCTCTGGCTGATTGCAAGACAACGCAGATCGGGGCAGGGACGAAGATCTGGCAGTTTTCCATCGTTCTGGCGGGCGCTGTTCTCGGTGAGAATTGCAACGTGAACTGCCATTGCTTCATCGAGAACGATGTCGTCATCGGGGATAACGTGACCGTGAAATCGGGAGTCTACATCTGGGACTCCATCAGGATCGAAGATGACGTTTTCATAGGCCCCAACGTCACGTTCACCACAGACAAAATGCCGCGCTCCAAACAGTATCCTGACGGCTACCCGCGCACGACGTTGAGGCGTGGATCTTCCATCGGAGGCGGCGCGATTCTCCTGCCCGGTGTGGAGATAGGTGAGTACGCCATGGTCGGCGCAGGCGCGCTCGTGACCAAGGACGTTCCCGCGCGCGCTCTCGTCGTGGGCTCGCCGGCAAGGTTGGTGCGCTATCTCGATCTCTGAAGTGCAACTGGTAAACGTTCGACGAACCTGTAGCTGAGCACCTCGGCCTCTGCCAGGCCGAGGCCGTAGAAGCAACTGCGGTCGATCATCTTTTTCTCCTGCCACAGGCGCAAAAGTTCTTCGATGGAGAATGTGCCGAGCGTTGGATTGCTCAGCTCCGTCTGCACCATATTTGCGTGTACGCAGACGCAGGTCGCGGTCTCTGGGCACAGGCCCGGACGGTCCCGATAGACAGGCACGAAGGCCTGCATGGCGGCCTCCAACGAATTCGGCGCCTTGAACTTGAGCGTGGTCAGCATGGCCAGCCATTCCTTCCGGCCGAACATGTAGCCGGAGACACCCAGTGGAAACGTCCAGTCGCTGAAGTCCTCAGAGTACCAGCTGAATTCCTGAAATCCCGCGGCCGAGGTCCGCATGGCGGGCGGCACCAGCGGCTTCTGTAGAACCGAGCTGTAGGTCAGGTCTCGTCCGCGGGTCAGGACCAGAATGTGCTTGGAGCTATCGACCTCGACCAGACGCTCGAAATCGAGACGGTCCTTAAAAAGCATATCGTCGACGAGCAGCATAATCTTGGCCGCGGGAGAGCGCGTCGCATGCTCAATCATCTGTTGCCGGAAGTCGGTCTCCTCGACGAAGCGGATGTCCGGATCAGCGAAGAGATCCGCAAGCTCCGAGTACGCCTGGCGATGTTCTGTGTCGCTGGCCTTGTACAAAATTGTCACAGGCCGCGGGTTTTTGACCATGTCGAGGTACGAGCCGAGCAGCGCATGGAGCTGCATCGCACGGTCTTTGGAGAAGATGACACACTCCAACTCACCGCCCGCCGTGTCGTCCATCGCAGCCAAAGCTTGAGTGAACAAAAGATCGAGTTCCACCTCACTGCGCGCTCGGAGAACCTTCCCCTGCGCGGCGAAAACTCGATGCACATACTTGCTCAAGAGCGCTTTCATATCCAGCCTCACCGTCCCGATCTCCCTCTTCTAACGCATCGAAATGGCTCACCGGGACACTCCATCATGTCAAGGTTACCGTGACTCTTCGAAGGAAGGACCGTAGCGATAAAGCCCTGAGTCCCTTATAACGAGAAAGGTCGCTTTGCGGCGAACTTGGTTCAAAAGAACGGCGCTTCATGCGTCTGCCTTCAGCGTTGCGGATAACCAATGTCCGATAGTCCGGAAGTTTTCGACTTCGCCATTCTGGGTAGCGGAATTGCCTGCACCCTGACGCTCATCGCCTTCTTGGAAAAGCTGCGTGCGGAAGGTCGGAAGTCAACCGTAACCGTAGCCGTCGTGGAGAAGGAGCCACAGTTCTGGCGCGGCTTTCCGTACGGCCAGAGGTCATCGGAGAACTCGCTGATCATAACGACCCTCGGTGAATTCCTACCCGACGAGGAGTTCGCAGAATTCGTCTCTTGGCTTGAAACGGAACAGCCTCGCTGGATGCAAGAACTGCGCGACAGTGGCGAAGTTGGTTTGTCCTGGTTGGAGAACAACGAAGCGGCAATCGCAGCACGTGACTGGAATGAAGTTTACATCCCACGGGTTCTTTATGGCCAGTTCGCGGAAAGCCGTCTCACGGCGGCAATAGAACACGCGCGGCTCGATGGAGTTGCCGAAGTCAAGCTGATCCAATCCGAGGCTACCGACGTGGAAGGGCTGAAAACCGGCTATCGCGTCACGCTTCGTCATCACGACGCGGTTTCGACCCTGCACAGTCGCGTTGTACTTCTCGCCATAGGCAGCCCTCCCGTCCCGCCGCTCGAGGGATCGGAAGGGGCGCAGGGCAGTTATTTTTCCATCGAGAATGCATATGAGCCGGGGCTGTCCGAAAATCTTGCAGCGCTGCAGTTAAAACTGGAAGCCATCGCCGATCCCGACGACAGGAATTTTCTGATCGTCGGCGCGAACGCGACCGCACTTGAAACGATCTACATGATCGCGCGGAGGCCGGGGTTGCGGAATGCCCTCAACAAGGTCGTTTCACTGTCACTTGGCGGCCGGCTTCCCTGCAAGATGACCCGGGATCGTTTTCGTCCGCAGGAATTCACCCGCATCCGAGCCTTGATGACCTCAACGGGTGTGACAGCGCGCGATATCATTACGGCCGCCGAGATGGATGTCGGTGAACTCGATCCGGCACAACTCGAAGTCGGCGACACATTTCACCAGCTGAGCTGCGATCTCGTCGAACTCCTCGTCAAATTGGATGAAGACGGTCAGCGCGAATTCCACCGAGCTTACGGGATGCGGTTTTCACGCCTGATACGCCGCGCTGGAGCCGAATACCGCGACGCTGCGGACGAACTTCTCGAAACGGGCCAGTTGGAGCTCCTTGCGGGCCGCTTTGTTTCGCTTCACCCGATCGCGGGGAAGGAAGCAGCAAGGCTGACGATCGGTACCGATCAGGGCGACGTCGACCACCCGCTGAATTTTGCGGCAGTCCTGAATTGCAGCGGCTTCGAGCGTCTTTCCATGTCGTCTCGTTCACCATTGATCGCAAACCTCGTGCGCAGGGAACTGGCGACCGTAAACGACACAGGTCGCGGCTTCGTCGTTGACGATAATTTTGAGACAGCGGCTAATCTGTTCGTTTGCGGACCCATGCTTGGCGGCGTCTTCAACAGCAGCGCTCGCTTTTGGCACGTCGAGAACGTGCGCCGCATTCATGCCATTTCCGAGCTGATGGCCCCCATCCTCGTCGCCCGCGTGTGCAACGAATGAACAGAGTGACACCTGAGATGTTTCACGCCACTCTGGGCGACTTTTTCGTGCCCGCCCCGTTGTCGCCACCGATATCGGAAATGGTCGTTCCCATGCGACCGCGCGAGCATCAGGAGGCCGGTGTGCTGAATGAGAACATGGGTATCCCGGGATTGGTCAGCGTTCTGATCCCAAGCTACAATCATGCCCCTTACATTTCCGACTGCTTGTCGAGCATCGTAGATGACGGTTACGCTTCGCTGGAGGTGATCCTGATCGACGATGGCTCCTGCGATGGCACGTACGAGGTAGCCGCGCAATGGAGGGAAGATCACCCTTCTGCCTTCGGTTCGTTCCGTCTTTGCAGGCAGGACAACGAAGGTCTGAACCGTACACTGAACAAGCTCATCGGTATGGCGAGGGGCCAATATATCTGCCTGCTCGCCAGCGACGATATGCTCAGCCCGGGGGGCATATCGGCGCGCGTCGCTGCCCTGCGCGAACATCCGCAATGGCTTGCCGTATTCGGTGATTGTGACGTAATCGATCGCGACGGGCACCAGACCCACGCGAGCGGTTTTACAGATCTGGCTGGTGCCGACAAGGTCGCGCTGGCCGATCCGCGCCGCATCGAAACCGAATTGATCTGGCGCTGGAGCGTGCCTGGCCCAGTGCTTCTTGTGGATCGCCGCATGTATTTTGCACCCGGTGGCTATGGCCTCTACCCGGAAGATCGCATCGTCGAGGACCGTGATTTCTATTTGTCGGCTCTGGCACGGAAGCAGATTGGCTTCATTGATGCGAAGGTGGCTTCATATCGGCTTCACGGCGCCAATGTATCTCGCGTGTTGGGGCCTATGGTGGAGAAACAGAACCGTGATGCCGAACGGCTCATTGCACGTGAGCTGCATGGATTGTCGAAGGCAGGCTTGATGTTTAAGCTATTTGTCTATGGCGTCCAGTCGAGGGCCAATGCATCCGGTACGCCTGTCGCCATTTTTATGAAGAGATGCGTGCGCAAGATGGATCATTTACTGACACGCTGCGTTCTGGCGCGGAATTCGAGGCTCGCACGCGGCTCTTGAAGCGGGCTAGTTTCAATATAAGAGCCATGCATTTCGTTCTCAGCCATTCCTTCGCCACGAAACTGTAATCAAAAGTTCGATCATCAGCCCGATCCCAGGATGCACTTGCGATGGACGTCACGATAATCATTGCGACTTATGATAGATCCAGGGCGCTGGTTTATGCCCTGGACTCGGTCAAGAGAGCCGCCGAATTTGCGCGGCCGCTGATGACGGAACTGATCGTCGTTGCCAACGCGTCACCGAATGACACGCCCGACGTGGCGCGTGCTTGGGCGGAAACCGCAGGGTTTCCAGTGCGGGTATTGGAGGAGCCGCGTCAGGGTGCATGCCGCGCGCGCAACCTTGGCATTACCGAGGCACGCGGCCGCATCATGGCGATTACCGATGACGATTGTCGTCTGGCCGAGGATTACATTGTTCGTCTCGTCGCCGCCCATGACAGCGATCTGGTCCCCACCCTGCGCGGCGGCCGGCTTGAGCTTGGTGATGCATCCGATCTGCCGATGACGGTCAAGACCGAGCTCCACCTCGCGCATTTCGAGCCGCCGGTGTTTCCGGGCGGCTTCCTGCACGGCTGCAACTTCACCTTCACGCGGCCGGTCGTTGAGCGAGTGGGCTTCCTCGACACGCGGTTCGGACCCGGCACAGCCGTAGGTGCTGCTGAGGACACGGATTATCTCTTCCGGGCCTGGAAGCTCGGTGTGCCCGTCGTCTACGATCCATCAATTGTCATCTACCATCATCACGGGCGCAATCAGGCTGACGATGTGGCGCGCCTTTTTCGAACCTATAATCGAGCGGATGGGGCATTCTACGCCAAGCATGCGCTGGCCGCACCCAGCATCCTCAAGAACTTTTATTGGGATATCCGCAATGCAGTGATGGAGCCATTCGGCGGTAAATTGTTCAACACCGCGTTGGGCTTTCGTCACGGGCCACGCGTCTGCCATACGATCCTTGGCGCTCTGGCTTTCGCCACGTCAAAGACCCACGACGAATCGCCCGCTCCAGGCACTCCTCAGGGGCCGCCGCCTGAAACCTATCAGGCGCCGCTCAGTCGAACCTGACCCTGGAGATCTGCAGCAGGGGCCCGGAAGCATCCGCTTCCAGCTGGTCTCCCGGCCACGTGACGAGCCCGCGAGTGGAAATCATTACTTCTACCCACCCGCCATATTGAAATGTGCCGGGGGGCAGTCGCCAGGCGAGCTGGCGGAAGGGTGGGGCACCCTTCGCGTCATTTTCTTCCACCCGCTGGGCCAAAAGGCCTGAAACACTGAGGCTCACGCCTTGCAGGATTTCGGGCGGAGTTCCGGCTGCGATATCTACCCGGACCTCCGTCGCATCGGGCGCAATTCGGGCAAACAGGAGGGACTCTGACCGTCCGGCCCGGATGGTCCGGATCGCGCCAGTTTGGTCCGGTAGCGCAGCGCTGAATCCATAGCCTGGCACGGGTTTCGCCATGTCGATATTGGCTGCGACCGGGCGTTCAGGCCGCACCGGGCTCTTGAGGGCGGCCAGTTCGTCAGGTCCGATCGCTGCCTTGAGCGCCTGCGCAAAGCGGATTGTATTCAGGCGCGTGTAGGACGTCGCCACATGGACGGGCGAGGAAAACCGCGCGTCGGGCCAAAATTCCATCGGAACAAGCCCGACGTCCGGGTGCGCAGCGCGATAGCGCTCGAGCGTTGCTTCAAAGCGCGTGAGCTTCCTGCCGACTTCTCCATTTCTGAAAATGTCGGAGACGGGCGCCGCAGCGATGATGAGGCGCGCTCCGTGCGCCTGCGCCAGAGTCCTGAACCGCTCGAACACCTGGTCGGCCATGCTGGTCCAACGCAGATGCCGCCAGTCGAAGACATCGGGGCTGTCTCCATATTCGGCGCCGGCCTTCTGGATCGCCTTTTCGACAGATTGCGCTGCTGCGCCCGGAATGGTGGCTCGCACCCAGGACAGAACGCCTGCAGCGACATCGTCGGCGTTATCATGCTCGCGTGTCCAGCCGCCGCTTTCGGGCAGCAGTGTCGAGGCCTCGGGATAACGCGTATTCCTGCTGAGTTCACGATCCCCGCCCGCCGCCGCTGCGCCATAATATACGAGATCTGTAACGTCTTTCCGAAACGCCAGCGACGGGAGATGCAGCAGGCGGTGAACGGGGCTGTTGTATTCGCGCTGAATGTCGTCGCCGAGCAGGTTCTTGGCACTCACCATGTCCGCGTTGGGCTGGAAGTTCGCCGGCGTGAAATACAAAACGAGATATTTCGTCTTGCGGCTGTGCTCGAGAATATGCCGCGCCATTTCATAATGGCCGCTGTAGCCGAGGTTGGCGAAAACGCTCATGTTGAGAAAGCTGGCATGCGGCAGTAACGCTTCGACGACGGGCGGCTGCACGCCATGAAAGCCGGAGCTGTCGCCGACCTGTACAATGGTAGGTTCTTCATTCCCGAACAGCTTCATCTTTTCGGCAACGAAAAGGCGGGTCGCATCTTCGGCGCGACCAGGCCGATACTCAAAGATATTGTTGCGATCCTGATCCGCGGTTGGATGTACGATCGCGACAAAGGCCTCGATGACGGTGACGGCCACGACCGTCGCGAATATCCACGTCAGCTTTCGCCAGGGGCTCGTGCGCGGCGGATCAAAATGCGAAATAGATGAACTCACTCGCCTGCCTCCGTCCGAAAAAAACGATCCCGTAGATAAGGGTCAGAGCCACGGCGATCTTGCCCGGATTACCAAGGTGCGGGAAAACGTCTGTGAATTCGCCGTTTCTGCGCCACCCCAAAAAGTCGAAGATCACTATCGGAATCCAGAACAGGAAAATAAACCAGGAATAAACGAAGAAATCCATGTGTGAAGCTGGGGAGAAAGCGACTTGCGGAAGAGCCATGATCGACCGGAAGAGCTGCGGCAATTCCCCAACAGTCGAGCGAAAGAAGATCCACCCAATGCAGACGAGGTGGAAGAACAGCACTGACGACACCGCGCGGCCCGCCGCACCGAAACGTGCGAGCATCCGATCTACGGGCACAATCCTGTAGAAGATCAAAAGGCAGCCGTGCCAGAATCCCCAGACTACAAAAAGAATGCCGGCGCCGTGCCAGAGACCGCCGATCACCATCGTCAGCATCAGGTTGCGATAGGTCGCAATCGTTCCGTTACGGTTTCCGCCCAACGGAATGTAGAGGTAGTCACGTAACCATGTCGAAAGCGAAATGTGCCAGCGCTGCCAGAATTCGGACGGGCTGGACGCGAAATAGGGCGTGGCGAAATTTCGCATCAGCTCGACATTGAGAAGTTTCGCTGAACCCCGGGCAATCGTCGAATAGGCCGCGAAATCGCAATAGATTTGTATGGCGAAGGCATAGGCGTAAATGAGGCCGATGCCCGGCCCGATCTGCGAGGTCTGTGTCGCCGAGGAAATATCGTCCACCACCGCCGCCATGTTGTCCGCCACGACGATCTTCTGGAACAGGCCGAACAGAATCATGAACAAGCCCATCGAGACCTGCTCTGTGCTCGGAAGCGCTCTGTCCTTGGCCAGCTGCGGCAGCAGGTCTCGCGCCCGCATGATCGGACCGGCGACGAGATGCGGAAAAAAGGTGACGAAGGAAATATAGTCGACCACTGACCGGTAGGGCTTGAACTCACCGCGGTAGATGTCGATGGTGTAACTCATCGACTGAAATGTGTAGAACGAAATCGCTGGTGGCAGTCCAACGGAAATGACAGGAATTGCAAGCCCGACACTGGCGAGTGCGGGAGCAAGTTTGGACGTGAGCCAGGGCCCGTATTTGAAATAAGACAGCAGGCCGAGATTGGCTACGACGCTGAAGGCCGTCAGGCCGCGCCGCTTTTTCTCATCGCGCGCGGAGTACACGCGTTGGCCGATGACATAGTCCAGCAGCGCCGTCACGAACAGTGGCACCAGGTACCAGATCTCCGAAGATGCATAGAAATATAGGCTGGCAGAGGCCACGAAGAGGTTGGCGTAATGCGTACGACGCAGCATCGCCCAGCCCGCGACCACCAAAGGCAGGAAACCGAAGACATAGGCGACGGAATTGAATTGCATGACCGAGCTTCTGAAGACGAAGGCTAAAGTACGAAGTGTTACGCAACATCAGGCCCTGTCTTCGGCCGACTGCAGAAGTGCCTTTCCATAGCGGGTTTTTTCAAGTGCCCGGCCCTGTGCCGTCAGCTGCTCGATTGATGTCCAGCCTTGTCCGAATGCGACCTCTTCCGGCGAAGAGATGATCTGCCCCTGTCGAGATTGCAGCGTGCGAACGAAAGCCCCGGCTTCGAGCAGAGCATCGTGCGTGCCTGTGTCGAACCAGGCAAAACCGCGTCCGAGTTTCTCCACGCGCAACTGGCCTTGGGCCAGATAGACATTGTTGAGATCGGTGATCTCGTATTCACCTCGTGCCGAGGGCTTCAGCTGTCGCGCGAATTCGGATGCTCGACCATCATAGAAATACAGGCCGATTACCGCCCATGGAGATTTAGGACTTGCAGGCTTTTCTTCGATTGAGGTCGCAACGCCTGCATCGTCGAAAGCCACCACGCCATACCGTTCGGGGTCCTCCACCCGGTACGCAAAGACTGACGCGCCCTCACTCTGCTTGGCCGCGTTTGCGAGGGAGTCCGTCAGGCCGTGGCCATAGATGAGATTGTCTCCGAGAACGAGGCAGCTCGGCTGGCCCGCAAGAAAGTCTTCCCCGATTATGAACGCCTGGGCCAGCCCATTCGGCTCCGCTTGCACGGCGAAGGTCAAGTCGATGCCCCATTGCTTGCCGTCTCCGAGCAGGCGCCGGAATGCCGGCTGCTCTTCGGGCGTGGTGATGATGAGGATCTCGCGGATCCCTGCGAGCATCAGCGTCGCCAGCGGATAGTAGATCATCGGCTTGTCGTAGACCGGCAGGAGTTGCTTCGATGTCGCGAGCGTGAGCGGATGCAGTCGCGTGCCCGAGCCTCCGGCCAGAATGATTCCCTTGCGTGTCATATTCGCATCTCCCGGGGTATCGCCACCTAGCTGGGCGGTCTTCATCGCCCAGACCGATCGCAGTGACAACCAGCTGAAGCCCAAAAGCACCACCAGAATTTACGATGATGACAGTATGTCGCAACAGTTGTTAGTTCAGCTTGATCAGATTGTTAGCAAAAGGATAACATACGGCTAGTGGCGGATTGACGGTCCGGTGCATCTTCGCTGCAATAGGAGTTGCTGCAATGATCGGAAATCCCGCGAGTTCATTGGCTCATCCATCCTGCCTCGTCAGCGAAGGCGCCTGCGTCGCTGGAAACGCTGCCATCGGGGCTTTCTGTATCGTCGGTCCCGACGTGATGATTGGCGAGGGGGTTCAGCTTGAACCCTTCTGTCAGCTGCTGGGCAACGTGAAAATAGCCGACGAGGTGCGGATCGGATCGGGCGTCATTTTCGCAACCAGGCCCTTCGCGAACGGCGAGATGCGACCTGCGGGCACGGGGGCGACACGCGTTGAAAAGGGCGCCACGGTCCATTCAGGCGCGGTGATACAGCCTGGCGTTACGATTGGCGCCTGTGCGCAGGTTGGACCTGGTGCCGTCGTTTACCATTCCGTCCCTTCCTTTGCAGTCGTGACGGGAAACCCTGCCAGAATCATCGGCTATGTCGATGCGTCGCCATCCCTCGCGGAAGCGCTCCCCGCGCCCGAGGATAAATCGTCCGGATCGATCACGCGGACCTCCGTGGCGGGGGTGAGCCTTCACCATCTTCCTTTGATCCAGGACATGCGTGGCAGCCTGAGTGTCGGAGAGTTCGAGCGTACGGTGCCGTTCAAAGCGAAGCGGTACTTCGTTGTGCTTGGCGTACCTAGTGTCGAGATCCGCGGCGAGCACGCCCATCGCGAATGTATGGAGTTTCTCGTTTGCGTCGCCGGCAGTTGCTCGGTAGTGGCGGACGATGGACACACGCGGCAGGAATTTCGTCTGGACAAGCCGAATTTAGGCCTTCTCCTGCCGCCCATGGTCTGGCGCGTGCACTACAAATATTCCGAGGATGCCGTGCTCATGGTTTTCGCCTCGGAGCATTATGATCCCGCCGATTATATCCGTGTCTACGATGACTTCCTGTCGGAGGTGAATGCCAGATGACGATTCCGTTTCTCGAGTTGCGGCCGGCCTACGACGAATTGCGCACTGAAATTGGCACCGCAGTGCAGCGCGTGCTGGATTCGGGCTGGTATATCGGCGGCTCGGAAGTCGAGGCGTTCGAACGCAGTTTCGCCGACTATTGCGGGGCGCGCCACTGCATCGGAGTTTCAAATGGACTGGACGCCTTGCACCTGGGCCTCCGAGCCCTCGGTATCGGCCCGGGTGACGAGGTCATCGTTCCCTCCAACACATTCATCGCCACGTGGCTCGCCGTGAGTCATTGCGGTGCCAAGCCCGTGCCGGTCGAGCCGATCGCGAGCACCTTCAACATTGATCCCGACAAAATTGAAGCGGCGATCACCGCTCGGACCAAGGCGATTATTCCGGTTCATCTCTATGGACAACCGGCCGACCTCACGAACATCCTCGCCATTGCGCGTGCGGCCGGCCTGGCCGTACTCGAGGATGCGGCGCAGGCACACGGCTCGCGCTACAAGGGGCAGCGCATCGGCGCGCACGGCGATCTCGTCGCCTGGAGCTTCTATCCGGGAAAGAATCTCGGCGCGATGGGCGATGCGGGCGCCATTACCACCAACGACGATGCGCTCGCCGACGAACTCAGGGCCTTGCGTAATTACGGTTCCCGCGAGCGGTACGTGAACGATGTCATCGGCTACAATAGCAGGCTCGATCCGCTTCAGGCCGCGATCCTCGGCGCGAAACTGCCGGCGCTGGATGCATGGAATGACAGGCGCCGGGACATCGCCAATCTGTATACGACACGGTTGCGCAAGACCGGGCTCGATGTCCCCGCCGTTCCCGAATTTGCCGAGCCAGTCTGGCACCTCTATGTTATCCGTCATCCGCGTCGAGATGCACTGCAGAAAGCGCTCAGCGAACGCGGCGTCGACACGCTCATTCACTATCCCGTAGCGCCGCACAGGCAGAAGGCTTACAGCCACATGGCCCGTGCATCACTCCCACACGCCGAGGCGATGGCGGGCGATGTCCTGAGTTTGCCGATTGGTCCGCAACTCTCGCTCGGGGATGCCGGGCGCTTGGCCGACATCCTCGAGGAATTGCTGGATCGTCCGGAGCTGCGGCCGGCCTAGCGCCTGCGGTCGTAATGTCTGCGGACGTGCCGGCGACCATGGTAACGCGAGCCGACATATCCGCCCGCGGCACCACCGACGACAGCGCCCACAGGCCCGCCGACCACGGCTCCGGTTACAGCGCCTGCTCCCACGCCAACGGCTGTCGATCTTTTCAGAGCCATCGCTTCGCCTGGAATGGCTACGAGGGCTGCGAGTGATAGGGCCGCAATGATAGCTCTGCGCATGTGGCGTGACTCCCCGGATTGATCGTTCGGACAGCAACGCACAGCCGTGCCTGAGGGTTGCGAGCGTACGGAAGACCTTTGGCGCATTCGGCCCCGCCAGGGCCGGCCGCCCTTCCATGGAACATATCTCGCGTCCGTCAAACGTGGCCGAAGGTCTTCAGTGCATCGGCCAGCGAGAGGCCTTTGAGCAACTCGGCACGGATCTGCACTTCCTTCGCCGTCAGTTCCTCGGCTTGCGTGAGCACAGCCGGAATGATCGCCTCGGGAACAACGATCACACCGTCCTCGTCGCCAAGGATAAAATCGCCCGGCGCGACGGTCACGAATTTCGTCGTGGCGCCACGGATCTCGACTGGCACCTGCCAGGCATTGACCTTCCAGCGCCCGATCGATTGCACAGGTGTGCGATAGCGGGCAAACACGGGAATCTTGTGGTGCCCTAGCCAGCGCACGTCTCGAACGCCGCCATCGACAAGCGCCCCCACAGCACCCCGCTCCTTCATGCCAATTGCGATCAGTTCACCGAAATAGCAGACGCCCTCGCCGTCGCCGCTCCACACCGAGATTTCGTCGGCGCCGATGCCGTGGCAGGCGCGCATTTTTTCAGCATCGCCGCCCAGCGGGTAGGGCGTCATCTGGCCACGAATCGTATAGGCGAAGCCCGCGATCTGTCGCGTCGTCTGCGGGAAGGGGGAGAATTCAGCGGCGAGCCCCTGGTTGGGGAAGCCCATCTCATCGAGGACATCGGCAACATTTGAAGTATCGACCTTCATGAAGCGGCTGCGAATATCCTGGCGTTCACTGGGGTTCATGAGAGAGGCCTTTAAATACTGGCGATATAGCCGCCGTCGATCCGCAGGATCGAGCCCGTGACATAGGAGGCGCGGGCGCTGGCCAGGAAGGTTACGACATCCGCATATTCCTGCGGCGTGCCGTAGCGCCCCAACGGAATCGAGCCGACGCTCTGCGCCACGACCTGATCGAGGCTGAGCTTTTCACGCGCGCCTTTTGCCTCGTCGAGCTGCTGGATGCGCGACGTAGCCACGCGACCGGGCAGCACGACATTGGCCGTGATGCCATCGGCCGCGACCTCGCGCGCCAGCGTCTTCGACCATCCGACCAGCGCGGACCGCAACGCATTCGAGACGCCGAGATTGGGTATCGGCGCGATCACGCCGGACGACGTGCTGGTGACGATGCGGCCCCACTTCTTCGCACGCATCCCGGGAAGCGCGCGGTCGGTGATCTTGATGACCGACAGGACCATGCTCTGGAACTGCTTCTCCCAAAGTTCGCTGGCAACATTGGCGGCGGTGCTTGGCGGTGGGCCGCCGGTGTTGTTGATGAGAATATCGACCGTGCCCAGCTCCGCCTCGATACGCGCGAAATTGGCCTCGATCACATCGAGCTGCGAGAGATCCCATGGGATTTCGAGAACCCTCACGCCACGCTCCCGCACCGGCGCCACCGCATTCGACAGAGCAGCCCCATCAATGTCCGCGACCGCAAGATGAACGCCCTCGTCCGCGAGCGTGCGCGCAATCGCTCCCCCTAGGCCACCGCCCGCGCCGAGCACGAGCGCGACCTTGCCAGCTATGCCGAGATCCATGTTTGGCTCCTATGTTTCGGGTTCAAGTTCCGACGCGCAACGGTGCGCCCAGCTTTTTCAGGAGAGCAAGAACGGAGAGGGCCGTGATGCGCCCTGTTTTCGGGTTCTCGCTGGGAATATTGGCGATCGACATGGTGAAGCTCGCTGAGTCCGAGACGACCTCGATGCTATGCGTGTTCCTGTCGAGTGATGGGTCCGCCCAGATCTCCAGCGTCGTGCGGTCGACGCCGATGCCCGCCAATCCCAACGCGACTGCGACGTTCAGGTTGGCGGGAAAGCCGACAGCCGCTTCGCGCGGCGTGCCGGAGAAGATACGCAGTGGCTCCTTGATATCCTCGATGTTGATATTGTTCTCGACGAGATAGGGCGCGCCGATCAGGCCCCGAACGGGCTTACGCGTTGTCATGCGAACCGAGGTGATCTCACCCTGCGCCGCGGCGGTGACTGCGTCGAGGCCGATGAGGGCGCCAGTCGGGACCATGATCTGTCCGCCGTGCTCGCGGGCGAGATCGACAAGATCCATGTTGGTCAGAAGCGCCCCCGCGCTGAGCACGACGACGATCTTGCCCTTTTCCAGGAAGGGGCGTGCGATGGCCGGAAGAAGAGTCGCAGGCGCGCACTCAACGACGAGATCGGCCAAGGGTTCGAGATCGCCGATCGCGACCACGGGGACCCGATGCCGGAGCCCGGCGAGGCGCGCACGCGCTGCAGGCACATCTCGCGCCGAGACCGCAGCCAGCTGCAGTCCGTCGACGCCTGCGTCGAGTGAGTTGGCAAGTTTCATTCCGACGGCGCCGAGGCCCGCGATGGCGACACGTATGGTCTTGGGATTGGAAGGCGACATGGAAGGGTCCTGTGCGGGTCCTGCGTTGCCCGATGGAATCGGCAGTCCGTAAAGACGGGACTGTCGACTTATCGGCGTCCCCCCTCTGATTCGTGGTTTGAGGAAAACAACCACACAGTTTCAGAATGTTGCCATTCAGTCACGCCCACCTGCCAACTTCAACGTAACAGTTAGCGTTACGCTCGCCGGTGTAACAAGAGGGCTCTTTCAAAAATTTCGAGGACTACATGTTCAAACAGATCGCCACCGGCGCCGCAATGTGCCTGCTCCCCATCGTCGCTTCCGCAGCTGACCTTCCGAGCCGCACCCGCGCGCCCGTGTACGTCGCTCCCCCAGTGTTTACGTGGACCGGCTTCTACGTCGGCGCCGTCGCCGGTTATGGCTTTGGCACCCAGAAGAGCACCTCCATCTTCGTCCCGGGCAGCGTCAACGTTCGCACGGACGGCGTCGTCGGCGGCGTGACCGCAGGCTACAACTATCAGGTGGCCAGCTTCGTGTTCGGCCTCGAAGCCGACATCATGGGCAGCGCACAGAAGGGCTCCGGCTCGGCCATCGACCCGCTCAGCGCTTCTCCCTCGGTCCCGAGCGGCAAGATCGACTGGATGGGCACGGTCCGTGGCCGCGTCGGCTACGCCATCGACAAGCTGCTGATCTACGGCACCGGCGGCCTCGCCGTTGGCGGCGTCAAGGGCACGCTTACCAATGTAATTGGAGCCGGTGACAACCGCTCGGTGAGCGGGACCCAGTACGGATGGGTGCTCGGCGCCGGTCTCGAATATGCGATCACGAGCAACATCAGCGCCAAGATCGAATATCTTTACGCAGACCTCGGCAAGAAGTCCTACACCTTGGTCGGACCGTTTACGAACATTCCGCTCAGCACCGCCGTTAAGAGCCAGGTCGTGCGCGCTGGCCTGAACTACCGCTTCTGATCCGATCTGGAGCCTCGGCTGTCTGACGAAGCTCCTTACAGAGACAATCGACCCAGCGGCGGCAACGCCGCTGGTTTTTTTTTCTTGTCGCGATCAAAATTCGTGAATGAGCGATGGCTCGACGACAGACAGCATGGCCGCTCGCGAATCGTCGTCTGTGACTCCGTGCTCTTCGAGCAGTGGACGCAGCGCCTTGAAGGCGAGCTTGGGTTCGAGCGAAAACTCAGGAAAATGCAACAGGAAGACAGGCACACCTCTTGCAGCCATCGCTTCCGCAAGCTTGTAAAATTGCTCCAGCAGGCGGGCTTCCTGCTCCTGCGGATTCTTTGTCTGCCAGATGGACCCCGGCTGCATAAGCGGGTCAAGGCCAGCCAATTCTGACTCCCGGTAGACACGGCGTCTGCTTTCAGCTGCGGCAAACAGATTGCGCATAGGGATCAGACAACATTTGAGTTTGATGTCTCCCCTATCCATCCACTCTCCGATGTTTTCGCTGAACCACGGTGACTTGGAGACGTAGGGCATGTTCCGATCGAGAACGTGTTCGAGCCCGGCGTGAGATATCCGGTCTTTCGCGGCTATTCCATCATGGGCCGAAAAACCGGTATCGAAGCCCAGCGCCGTGAAATATTGAACGAGAAGTGTCGTGCCCGCCCGTCCCGTTCCGCTGATAATGATGTGCCCATCGCTTTTGTCGGCGCGCGACCGAGGTCTTGTGCGCATTTTTGAAAGCCTGAGTCCGTTCAGAAATGCAAAAGCCATCGCCAAGTCTCTTTGAAAATAAAAGGGTCCAGGCGTAAATCCGCCCGACACCGGAATGGTGATGTTGAAGCAGATTCGGCGAACCGGGTAAACAGGCGCGCGGGTAGGGCCGCCGTCCGCGCTCCCGGTGACGCATCGGATTCGGCCTGTACCGGAATAGGCAATGCGTGAAAGCTCGTAATGGCCGGGCGCCCTCAGGTTCGATCCTAAGGACGGTCAGTGATGAATTACTTCACCTCGTCGATGAAGTGGAATTTAGTCAGGCCGGACTGGCGAGTAATTGCGCGTGAAGCGGTTTCACGCATCATGGCTCCGGACGACCGCTTGAATCACAAACGCCCGGCTCTCGGCCGGGCACTTGCACTTCAGCTTTTATGCGCGGTTACTTGCGCTCGGCCTTCAACACCGCGTCGATGGCCTGGATCACGCGCTTGCCGGTGTTTGCCTTGCAATAGACGATAACGTTGTGGATGTTGTCCTTCACGCGCGGCACGTTTACGGCATGTTTCTTGGCCAGGCCGTTGTACCAGCCGCTGTACCAGATCCCCAGAAAGTCCGCGTCTTCCTGAAACGTGCCGGCGAGCTGGCCGCAGGTCAGTTTCTGTACGTCGATATACCCACGCGTATCGGCATATTTGTTCAATTCGACTTGCGCCATCGCGCTACCTGAGCCGAGGAGAACGAGTGAGCCGGCAAGGATCAAGGCATTTCGCATAGGCATTCCTCTTCTTTCGAGATGACGCAGAAAAAGAGCCTGCACGCCTGTGTTCGCGTGCGGTCATTTGTTCAAGCCTTTGGAGTTGCCGAGCGTCTGGATCGCATCGTCGATGGACCTCTTCATGCCGGGCATGTCGAACATCACGACGCCTCGCGAGAACGCATACAAAGACTAGCTTCGCGTTTGTAGGGCCATCCCGGCAGGACCGACTATGCCGGATGCGAAGCGAGACGCGATTCGGAATCTGCATAGCGCCACCACATGGCGCGCGCCCATGATGGCCTCGGGGCACGCTGGCGAGAGGAGCACGGGCATGGCCGTCACGCAGAAATTCGGATCCTTCATTCGCTGCGCGACCGCAGGACTGCCAGCTGTGGCGTGTCTCGCTGGTATGCTCGCAATACCCGCGCTCGACCAGGCCCGGGCCATGCCTGTCGGTGTGGCGACGATGGCGGTGGATGGCTCGAACGTCGTCGAGGTCCGGGCGCGTGGCGGCGGCGGTGGCCGTCGCGGTGGCGCGGCGGCGGTTCGTCGCGGGCCCGGCGGGGCGCGCGGGGTCGTGGTGGCCAGGCCGGGTGTTCGTCCGGGTTATCGGCCAGGCTATCGTCCGGGTGGCGTCGCCGTGGTCACGAGACCGGGAGGCTGGGCGCGCCCCTACCGCTGGGCGCCTGGCGGCGCCATCGCCGCTGGCGCTGCGATCGGGTTCGTCTCCGCCGCCGCCGCCGCTTCCTACGGCTACCGCGCGCCGCAGCCCGGTCTCTGCTGGTATTACACAGACGCGAGCCGCCGCAACGGCTTCTGGGACAATTGCCCCTGAGCTGGGCGCGCGGTCACGCGACGGAAGATCCCGCGCCGCGTGCCAGTGTCTGCGAGGGCGTCTCTCCGAAGCGCTCGCGATAGCGCTTCGAGAAGCGGCCCAGCTCAAAAAAGCAGAATTCGGCGGCGATCTTCGTCACGGTCTCGCGGGGCTCCGCTTTAAGCAAGGCGGTGCGTGCGCCTTCCAGGCGGCGCATGGTGATCGCCTCATGGGGTGAGGCGCCCCGGACGCGCCGAAAACTGCATTGCAGGGACCGAACACCCACCCCCAGCTCGGTCGCGATCTCCTCGACACCGATGGGATCGCAGAGATGGGCGTCGATCCATTCCATGGCCCGGCGCACCTGTGCCTCGCCGATGTCGGGAATGGGCTCCGCGCCCTCGCAGATCCGATCCGAGAGGCATTCCGCGAAAAGGCTGACCAGCAGGCGCTCGGCATGAAGTCGCGGCTTGCCCGGCCGGGTGAGCGGCGAGTCCGGCCTGTCGATTTCGCGGGCGAGCCAAGTCACGGTGGATTGTAACGTATCCCGGCGACCGGTCGGCGGCAGCGCCCCGGCCCAGCTCTCGACGGGTGGCAGCCTGCGGAATCTTTGTGCCATGGCGGACCGGACGAAATCGCCTTCGAGGCTCACCATCAGAAGCTCGAAGGGCCGGAGGCCCAGCCGCATGTCGATGCCCGGAACATGGACCATCGGGCGGCGCGGGTCAGCTGTCAGCCGACGTCCGTTGACGATGTGCGAGATGGACCCGCTCTGATGGAAGTGCACCCGAAAGTGATCGGACAGGGTGCCTTCGACCGAGAGATCGGCGCTGCAATCGAACCCGATCTGCGACAGGCTGGACCTGTTCAGCTCGACATGATTCCAGCGCAGGCCGTATTTTCCTTCCGTGACATGCGTCTTGTTGCGTTCCCATATCGAACTGGCGAATTGCACGCCCGCATCAAGATCATCGGTCTGGAAAATCCGGTGGCGAGACAGCAATTCCACGGCGAATCCTTTCGCAAGCCGGTCGCGATAAGATCGGCGTCAATGTAGAACCGGCGTCGCACGCCCGGAGTCATGGCCGCTGTGAATCTCTATTGTGATTATTTTCTACGTTCAATTACAAAAGCTTGAACATCAATTATGGGTGCGAAAGCGGACTTTGCCGGACACGTCGCGGATAAGCGCCCGGCGGCGCTCGCGACAAACCCCGCCGATCCGCCTATGCTGCGCGACGCTCCCGCAAGAGGAGCGCATATCGGGGAGGACAGAATGGTTCGGAACAGGGTGCGGAATCTGGCGACCGCGGCATGCCTTATCGCGGTGATGGCCGGCTCCGCGAGGGCGCAGGATGCTGTGGCCTCGTTTTACAAAGGCCGCAACGTCACGATCATCGTGGGCTCATCACCTGGTGGCGGCTACGACCTTTATGCACGCCTGCTGTCCCGCTTCATGAGCAAGCACATCCCCGGCAACCCGACCATGGTCGTGCAGAACATGCCGGGCGCGGCGTCCAATGTGGCCGCCTCGTATGTCTACAACGTCGCGCCCAAGGACGGAACCGTGCTCGGTGGCCTGTTCATGGGAGCTGTGCTCGATCCGCTTCTCGGCGATGGCAAGCGCATCACGCACGATGTGAGCAAGTTCAACTTTATCGGCAATGCCAACAGCGACGCCTATGTCTGCATCATCCGCACCGATGCCGCCGTAAAGACCATGGCCGATGTTTTCGACAGGGAACTGGTGGTTGGAGCGAGTGCCGACGGCGCCTCGACGCGCGATTTCCCGCTGCTGCTGAAGAACCTTCTGGGTGCAAAACTCAAGGTCGTCGCGGGCTATCCCGGCACCCGAGAGATCAATCTCGCGCTCGAAAAGGGGGAGGTGCAGGGCGCCTGCGGGGTCGCGTGGTCGAGCATCTCGGCCAATTATCCCGGCTGGTTCAAGGACAACCTTGTCAAGCCGCTCGTTCAGGAAGCCAACAGCGGCTATCCGGAACTCGACAGGCAGGGTGTGCCGCTTGCACGGCAATTCGCCAAGACCGACGAGCAACGGCGCGTCCTTGACTTCATGTACACCCAGACGGCATTCGGCCGCCCGTATGTCGCCGCCCCCGGCGTCCCAGCCGAGCGTATCGCGGCGCTGCGCAAGGCTTTCATGGACACAATGAAAGACCCCGAACTCCTGGCCGAAGCCAAGCGCATCAACCTCGACGTCGGACCGATCTCCGGCGAAGATCTGCAGGCGCAGGTGGCAAAGCTCTATGCGACACCGGCGGATCTCGTCGAAAAGGCCAAGGCTGCCGTGGCTTTCAAGCCGTAAGAGCACCACGAGAGGTCGCAAGACCTCTCGTGTTCACCGCAGAGCCACGCTTGTGCTGGTACCCAGCGCTACTGCGCCGTTCTGTGCGCCACTTCCCTGCCGCCATAGATCGCGCGCCATCCGGGGCCGACAATCGCGTTGCCGAAATAGCCTCTGAGCGTATCGGTGTTTCCCTCGGTCGAATACACGCAGCCACAGGCGGTGCATCGCCTCGCATGCTCCAGCCAGGGGCCGACCACGCCAGCGCTGACGAGCGTCTCCGTCGTCACGGCCTCCTGGATCGGGTCTGCGCCGCTGCAGGCATCCGACGGGCATCGCGTGCTGGCTTGGGTCAATGTGAAAGCTCCGTACTCGGGAGGTCGAGCTTACATCAACTGGCCTGCGGCGGGGCGTTAAACTGGAGCTGCAATCGAGGATTCGTCTGCAGGGCCTCGGCCAGGGACGATTATGAGAGTTCACCTCCCTGTCGCGTCCACCCACGGTACCCAGCCGACAACCGTCGCTTCAAGCGCCTCTCCGGTAGTGGCGTTCTTCCATACATCGCCGTCCCTCATGCACGGAAAACGCAGCAGGTAAGTCCCGTTATGGTCCTCGCACAGACTCCGGACAGGCGTCCCCGGCGGCGGATGCTGATCTGTGATGAAGGTTGCCAACCGGTCGCCGCGAGTTGCCACTCATTGTCCCTGATGTTCGAAGGGGGGATCCCTGATACCTGCGCCGCAAGGCAAGCCGACGCATCCGTTTAGCTCACATTGTTGGCACGTAGCCAGCGCGAGCCTTCCGCCACCATCGCGCCTTGGTCCCGGCTACGCCTTACGAGCCTTCGTATACAGGGTGACGATCCGGTCGCTGCGCGCCGCCATCAGGCTCTCCATTGCATCAAGCTCATCGACGCTGATGGATCTGGCGAACCGAGCCTGGAAATCAAAGGCCTCGCAGACGTGCGAGGGATGAACGCGTGTGCCACGCAGACCGCACTTCGAGACGGCCCCGGGGCCGGAATGATGTTGGCAAGACCGACATGCCGGTTGATCTTTCATGAGAGCCCCACAGCCCGCTCATCGAACAGGCGCATATTGCTAACGGTCCCAGCCAATATAGCTATGCCGAGGCTGCAATGATCGAGGCTCAGGTGCGGTTTCGTACTTAAAAAAGCAGCTGCCGCACCTTCAGCTACGCTTTAGCCGCGGAGTTTAGCCCTCTGTTCTGCGCGTAAAGAGCGCCCCGCTCGCGAACAGGTTTCCCGATCTTACCCCGGCGACACCGGCAGGAACCCAGCCCGTGCCGCGCATGACTTCGCGAACCCAGAGCCCGACCAATCTCTTCACGTCGTTGGTCGATACCCTGTCGTCCACTGCCAGCAGAGCCTTGCCGACAGCCTCGACGGCAGGAATACCTCTGTTGCTCAGGGCTATCATGCGCATGACGTTTTCGGGGCTCGTCAGAACGGCGCCAACCTTCGTGCCCAGGGGGGTATCTTTGAAATCTGCGAGGTCGAAATCCATGGTGCACCCTTCCCGATATTTTCTTGTTGGGACGTTCCTAACACCGACCGGCCGGTTGCGGTAGATGGTGAGTGTTGCGCCACGAGACGGGCAAGGGCGAACGTGCAGATGCTGAGTTCATACCACGCGTGAACGAACCTCCGTCGCCTCCAACTCATCGAAGCCGAAGATGTGCGCACTTCCTGTGCGACGGCGTGCACGACCTGGGCTCTGGCCGAGCAGCATGTTTGTCTCTAGTCTGATGGAGAACTCGAAAAGTTGCGTAGCCACGTGTTCAAAATGAAAACGCGATAAAGCCGAAGGCTGGCGGCCGGGGAGAAAATCTTAATGGCAAACGAAGATAAAGCACCGGATCTGCGCAATGAGGTCGAGCTTGAGCTGCCGGTTCCCTCGACGGACAGCGGAGAATGGGGGAGCGATGTCGCGGCGCAAATGATGCGTGCGCTCGACATTCCCTACGTAACGCTCAATCCCGGGGCGAGTTTTCGTGGCCTTCACGACAGCCTGGTCAACAAGCTCGGCAACCGAAGGCCGCAAATGCTGCTTTGCCTGCATGAAGAAAGCGCCGTGGCCATTGCCCATGGTTGGGCAAAAGTGACGGGAAAACCGCTGCTTTCCATCGTCCACTCGAATGTCGGCCTGATGCACGCTTCCATGGCAGTCTTCAATGCGTGGTGTGATCGCATGCCCTTGCTGCTGTTCGGCGCGACAGGACCGGTTGACGCGGCAAAGAGGCGTCCCTGGATCGACTGGATCCACACCAGCAAGGACCAGGGTTCTCTCGTTCGCGACTTTACGAAGTGGGACGATGAACCTGCCTCTCCAAGAGCCCTGCAGGAATCGATCCTGCGTGCGCGCCAGATTGCCGAAACAGCGCCCCGCGGGCCCACCTATATCTGTCTCGATGTCGGCATGCAGGAAGCGAAACTCGCGGCGCCCCTCCCCCTTCCCGACATGCGCCGTTACGCGCCGCCCGAACCGGCGGCGCCTCCGGCGCAGGCAATCGCTGAAGTGGCGCGCAAGCTTCACTCGGCCAAACGCCCCCTGATCCTCATGGGTCGCGTGTCACGCAGCGAGGCTGCATGGGCTGGCCGCGTTCGGCTCGCCGAGCGGCTCGGCGCAGTGGTTCTCACCGACCTCAAGCTCGGAGCGTCTTTCCCCAACGAGCATCCGCTGCACGGGGCTCCCGCCGGCAGCCGCATCGGCTCGATAGGCGCGGAGTTGGTGCGCGACGCCGATGTCGTGCTCAGCCTCGAATGGCGCGACCTCGCCGGCACCATGCTGACGGCTTTTGGCGACACGGCACCCACCAACGACATCATACGCGTTGCCGTGGACCAATATTCGCACAAGGCATGGAACATGGACTACATGGGCCTGCCGCCTGTCGATACCTACTTGCTCGCCGAACCGGAACCGACGGTCGAAGCGCTGGAAGAAGCCCTCGATGCTCTGGGCCCGCGTCGCAGCCTGGCTTGGGAAGGGCGCACACCGCCCGCCAAGAAACAGCTGCCCTCCCTGGACTCCACCGGAGCGATTACCGTCCCGCATGTGGCCGCCGCCTTGCAGCAGGTCACGGCCGGACGCGATAGCTGCCTCACCCATCCGCCCCTTTCCTGGGCCGGTGAGTTATGGCCGATCGCCCATCCGCTGGACTTTCTGGGCGGCGACGGCGGCGGCGGAATCGGTGGTGGCCCGGGACAATCGATCGGTGCGGCCCTTGCCCTTCGCGGCACCGGTCGTCTTGCAATTTCAGTCTGCGGCGACGGCGATTTCCTGATGGGCGTCACAGCCGTCTGGACGGCGGTTCACTACAAGATTCCGATCCTGTTCGTGATTTGCAACAATCACGCCTATTTCAACGATGTTCTGCATCAGGAACATCTGGCCCACGAACGCGGACGGCCGCCTGAAAACAGATGGATCGGGCAGGAAATGCTTGGCCCGGAACTCGATCTGCCGACCATGGCGCGCGGACAGGGCGCCAAAGGCTTTGGACAGGTGACGAAGCTTTCCGACCTTGCAGGAACGCTGCGCGAAGCACTGGCCGTTGTCGATGGCGGCGGCGTCGCCGTGGTCGACGTGCGCGTGGCAGCGGGCTATCAGGAGAAGGGTCCTCTCGAAGCGCCGGCTATCGCGCGCTGAAGAAAAATGGAGCGCTCCAGCCGGAGCGCTCCATCGTACTTATTCACACGCGGAAATGGGCTTCCATAAAACCCTGCTTCAGGGCCGGAGTGCCTTTTTAAGCCGCTTCATGACGGCCGGCGAAGCTGAATACATCTCCTTAACAAGAGCGGCGATTTCCTCACCGCTTTTTGGATTCACGTCGAGCTTCAGTCTTTTTGCCTCTTCCAGAAGGGCTGGATCTTTCATGGCCGCCATGAAAGCGGCGCGCAGGATGCGCAAGGGCTCGGCCGCCGTCCCGGGCGGCGCGAGAAAAGGACGACCGAACACCTGCTGGCTGACGATCAGTTCGGCCACGGCGCGATTATCGCCCTTGATGAAGTCCCAGAGCGGTGGCGCCTTGAAATTCGGATTGACCTCGAGCCCGGCCTGAACGAGCACGTTGACTTTCCCCGTTGCGATCCAGTCCGGTCGCAGGGAAGCGACTGTCGCAGAGTCCAGGGCGCAGACGCCCGCAGCCTCTCCGCGCTCCATCGCCAGCAGCACGTCACCCGGCCCCTTGTAGCCCGCGATGACCTCGAATTTTGTTCCGGCAAGGTCGTTCATGAACCAGGCATAGTCCGTGGTTGAACTTCCCGGCGCGGTGCCCGCCATCACCACCTTACGGCTCCGTGCATCCTCGATCGTGCGCACACCGGAGCTTGCCATGGTAAGACACAGTCGCGTCCCGCTGTCGGCCGTGCCGATATAGTCGAAATTCACGGGCGAATAATGGTACTTCGCGGCTTCGCCAGTCAGCGGCTCCACGAGGGACCCTGGAAAAAGCATGGCGAATACAGTGCCATCCTTGGTCGCGATATTGGACAGATATTGCGCGGCGATGATGCTGCCGGCACCCGGCATGTTCTGTATTATGAAGGAGGGATTGCCTTCGATGTGCCTGCCCATGTGTCGTGACAGCAGCCGCGAATAGGCATCATAGGCGCTGCCCGCATCACCGCCGACGATCAGGGTGATTTGCTTGCCCTCGTAAAAACCCGCGGCCTGGGCTGGCAGCGAGGCCAAGCTACTCAAAAGCCCCAAAGCAAGTCCATTCCGCAAAGCGCGAGAGATGTATTGCAGTGCAATGCCCATCCGAGCCTCCCTATTGGCGGCTGTTTCGCCGCCTCAATGACCCGCCTTGAACGGATTCAAGTTAAGCTACTGAGACTCGATCTCGCCCGCAAGGAGAGGATTCCAGTTAAGTCGGCTTGCACTCTCGACCCTGGTTCAGGAAGTGAAATCTTTCTTCAGCCATGCCCCGGCATGCCGCCTGTCGACAGCGCGCAGATCGCTGACACTGGAGCAGCCCAGCTGGCCCATGGTCGCACGCAAATCCTCCGTCAGCAGATTTATGAAGTGCCCGGGTCCACGCGCACCAAGCGCACCGAGGCTCCACAGAAAAGCCTTTCCCGAAAAGGCCGCATCTGCGCCAAGAGCCATGGCGCGCGCAGCGTCGATGCCGGATCGAATGCCTGAATCGAAGATGATACTCGCGCGACCTCCAACCTCATCGGCAATGACAGGCAGCACGTCGATCGAGGCTGGCAGGCCTTCGATTTGCCGGCCCCCGTGATTGGACACGAAAATACCGTCTGCGCCTATCTCGACGGCACGCCTCGCATCGGCCGGATGCAACAGGCCCTTGAGGACAAGCGGACCTTTCCAGATGTCGCGGTATCGGGCGACTTCATCCCATGTGAAGGCGCCCCCGGCCTCACGCCGAATGAATTCGGCTGCCTCCTCAAGATTGGCGTCCGGCTTCATGTATGGTTTCAGCGAAGCGAAACGCGGCTGGCCGTTGCGGATCATCGACGCGGTCCAGTGCGGCGATCTCAAGGCATCGAGCCGAAGGCGCGTCGTTACCTTGAAGGGATGGAGAATTCCGCTCTTGGTTTCACGCGGCCTGATCGTGCGGATCGGCGTATCCATGGTGAGAACCAGAACCTTCACTCCAGCCGAGGCGGCGCGGCGAGTCAGATCGAGGCCGATCTCGTGCTCGTTGCGGGCGAAACGATAGAGCTGAAACCACAAGACATCTGGCGCTATCTCGGCGGCGTGCTCGACATCGATGCCCGAGAGCAATCCAAGTGTGTAGGGAACGCGAGCCGCTTGCGCCGCAGCCGCCAAATAGGTTTCTGCTCCCGGGAAAGCCGTTCCTGGACCGCCGATGGGCGAAATGCCGACAGGCGCGGAATATTGCTGGCCGAACAGGGTCGTGTCGCAGGTCGGCGGCCGCGATATCCTGCCGTAACGCGGCGCCAGTTCAACGGAGTCGAGTGCTTGCCAATTGCGGAGAATTCCCTGATCGGCGCCAGCGCCGCCGTCCATGTAAGCGAATGCAAAATGGGGCATGAGGCGCTTGGCCCGCTCGCGCAGATCCATGGCAGTAGGATATTTGCGCGCTAGGGAGAGAAGATAGGCCCGCTCTTTTTCCATCCGAGAGTCTCTTCAATCCACGCGACCGCGCACGCCACAGACGTGGCAAAGGCGAAGCCCCAAGACTTCGCCTTTGCCATTCCCGAGATCACTCAGCTGCGCGCGCTGGGGCATTTCCATATTTGATAAGATTCTCACGCTGCTTGTCATTGCGTGGCGGCAGATTGAAGAGGCGCGCCGCATTGCCACCCAGAATATTATGCTTGGCGCGCTCCGACAGGAACGGAAGATCCGAGATGGTACTGGGCAGATCGAAATCCCAATGCGGATAATCCGAGGAATAAAGCAACTGGGTTTCTGCATTGATCATGCGGAACGTCGTCTCCAGCGCCTCCATGTCCTGGATTTCCATCGGCTGCGTCGAGTAATACATATCGCGCATGTAATCGCTCGGCTTCTTTTTCAGAAGCGGACATTCCGATGAGCGGATCATGAATTCATGATCGAGGCGCTGCATCAGGAAGGGCACCCAGGCGAGTCCTGCCTCGATCCAGATCACCGGCAATTTGGGGAAGCGCTCACCCATCCCGTTCACCACCCAATTTGTCAGGTGGAGAATATTGTAGAAGGAGAAGCCGAGCGCATGGGCCGAGATGAAGCGGTTGCAGCTCTGGAAAACGCCCGATTTCCCCCAGTTGAAACCGGAATGGAACGAGAGCGCAAGGCCGCGCTCCTCGATCGCGCGATAGACACTCATATAGGCATCGTCATAGACTGGCATGTTGTCACGCACGGTAGTGATCATGAACCCGCCGACGCCCTTGCGGTGACCGAATGTCTCGACCTGCTTCAGCGAAGCCGCTGGCGACGAAAACGGCAGGCACAACATGGAATACATGCGGCCCTGCGATTCCGGCAGGGCGACTTCAGTGACCCAGCGGTTGTAGGCCCAGCACAATTCGACTTCCATTTCCTTGGACGGGTGCATGCCGATGTTCAACATGCCCGTTGGAAACAGGCAGGAATAATCGACACTCATCGCATCCATCCAGCGCTCACCGATCTCGATGTCACGCATTTTGTTGGGAGGCGTCCGTTCGGAGGCACGCAATGGATAGCGGGTCACGCGCCCGCCAATATCCTGAAAGCCGAAATTGGTTGTGTTGACAGTGCCGCGTCCCGCCTTCGCCACCTGCGCCAGCGAGAGTTGACGGTAAACATCATTTTCCATGAACGGAATGATGTCCTTGAAATTTTCGCTCTCGTAATGATGCGCATCCACATCGACGATGACCATATCGTCGAAGTTTCTCTCGTCTGCCTGTTTGCGGGCATTCCTGAGAAGGCGGCTCGTATTGAGTTCTTCGACCGAAACGACTCGATCATTGTCTGAGACGAGATGCATGGCGCACCCTCCTTGATTGGGTTGTTTTTATTTTCAGCGACCGGTGTGATTCTTCCACATGCCAAATTCGAAAGGAGACAGGTTGGCGGCGTCCAATAGCCCGCTGCACGTGAAAAGCGCGTCATCCGCCGTAATCGCGTTATGGCCACCGACAGGCAGATATGTCTCGCCCTTGTTGATCTGGGCTCCATAAAGCCTGCAGGCGAGCCCCATCAGGTTCTGCACTGTGTCAGGAGACACTGCGAACGGCCCCGACTTGGCGACACTCTCGTCGACCAGCTTGATCAGGCGCTCGACTTCAACCGAAAGAGCGTCGTTGTTGATGGGTGCCCCGGACATATTGTGATCCGCCTTGCTCAGCGTGATGGGATCATGAAACGACATATAGATCACCGGCCTTTTCGATGACCTGATAGCTGCGCAGCTTCAGGCGCCGGTCGGAGTCGCATTCGCCGGTCTTGAGGTCGTATTCATAGCCGTGCCACGGACAGACGAAATTCGTTTGATCCTTGGAAAAGGACAGGCCACGAGAGGTCTTGTCGTCATTCAGCAGTTCCTCGGTCTTTGCGATGATCAATCCTTCGCAGGCCGGTCCGCCCTGATGCAGGCAGGTATTGCTATATGCATAGTAGCGATCCTGATGGAGGAACACGCCGACCTCGTCCTTGTCGATCGCGACGATCCGGCGGTCACCGTCCTGCAACTCGCTTTTCTTGCAGATGAGAGTCTCGGTCATTTCTTCCCCTAGCTTGATTATTCCGGATCTTGTGTCGAATTTTTAGCCAAGCACAGGCCAGCCTCAGAAATCGAACGTGTCTTGTCAACTCCGCCCTGCTGCCTTTTTCCAGCATCCGGCGAGGCGATCCGGCGCGGGCGCACCCGTTCAGGACGAGCGCACGTCGTCCGGGGGATCAGGGGCGTAGTGCTATCTTCGCCCGTTCGATCAGCTCAGGTGAAGACGAGTACATCTTCCGGATCACGGCGGCGATTTCTTCCCCACCCTTCGGATTGAGGCCCAGCTTCATCTTTTCTGCTTCGGCGATCAGCTCCGGGTCTTTCATGGCTGCCATGAAAGCGCTGCGCAGCAGGCTTATTTGCTCCGCAGGCGTGCCGGGTGGCGCGAGAAAGGGTCGGCCGAATTCCTGCTGGCCGACGATGAGTTCCGCGACGGCACGGTTCTCGCCCTTGATATAATCCCAGATTGGCGGCGCCTTGATGTTGGGATTTACCTCCAGCCCAGCCTGGACCAGCACATGGATTCTTCCAGTTTCAATCCAATCGGGGCGAATGGCCCCCAATGTGGCGGAATCCACTGCACATATTCCCATGACCTCGCCCCGTTCCATGGCAAGGAGCAAGTCGGCCGGGCCCTTGTAGCCCATCACGACCTCGAATTTCGTCCCCGCAAGTGCATTCATGAACATCGCATAGTCAGTCGCTGAACTTTGTGGCGCGGTGGACGCGACGATGACTTTGGTTTTGCGCGCATCGTCGATAGTGCGTATGCCGGATTCCGTCGTTGTGAAGCACAAACGCGTTCCGCTGTCCGCCGTGCCGATATATTCGAACTTTACCGGCGAGTAACGGAATTTTCCCGGGTCCTCGATCAAAGGTTCGAACAAGGCTCCGGGAACAAGAATCCCGAAGACAGTGCCATCCTTCGCTGCGATGTTGGAAAGATATTGCGCTGCGGTAATACTGCCAGCGCCCGGCATGTTCTGCACGACGAAGGCGGGGTTACCCGGAAGGTACTTGCCCATATGTCGCGTCAGCAACCGCGCATAGGCATCGTAGCCACTTCCAGCCGGGTTGCCGACGACAACGCTGATCTGCTTGCCCTCGTAGTAAGGCGCTGGCTGGGCCGCCAGCGCCGTCGCCGAACATAGGAACAAGAGAGCGAATTGCCTTAGTACAGGGCGAGCGATGCATTGCCATGCAATTTTCATCCGGGCTCTCTCCTCGGTTTACGACATCCGCATCATTCCCGACCAACTTGGAAGCAATCCATATGCCACTCTGTTTTGAGATACGGCAATCGACCCGCCGGCTGTTTCGTCCCTCAATTTCCAACGTGATTGCCGGCAGAGCGTATTCTTGCACAGCTCTTATTCCAAGAACGATCTGAGAGAACTCAAATTACAATTATTCACCGATGTGCATCCGGCGTATTGGTCAGCGGGAGGCTGCATTCGGATGCGCTCTTTTGCCGGCGCTTCGCACAACGAGCTTGCGGCCAGAGCAAGAATTCGTCGGAGGGGGCGGCTCTGCTATTGAAAGGCAGCGTCTTCTGCGCCCTGCCGACCCCTCAAACGCCCGCGCCTGACACAATTGTGACCTCGAGCGCCGCCTACCTCTCGCGATGCGAACATCGAAATGTTTGGAATCGGACTGGTCGTCGCGGGGCTTTCCTCCGCCGCGAGTTGAAATAGTGCCGATGGATGTTCGCGCCCCTACGTCGCCGGCAAAGTCCAGCAATCCAGTGGTACTGCGTCCGTCGTCCGCTCGACCGGAAGCGGTAGGCGCGCCCGATCAGGCGCCCGGCGCTCCCGCCGTTCGCTAGCGCGGGACGTTGCGCTCCTCAAGCACCTCGCCGCCGCTCTTGGTAACCTGCTTGACGGCCTCGCGGTGCTGCTGCTCGAGTTGGGTCGTCGCGGGGGCGGCGCCCGGTGCGTCCTTGCTGACCGTCGTGCCACTCTCGTCCGTTCGCACGGTGAGGTTCTGGCCGTCAGGAGCGCGCACCTTCGTTTCTTCGTCCGCACGCGCGGGCAGGGCGGACAGGGTCAAGGCGAGACAAAGCGCGAGACGTGCGTTCATTGGGCGTTCCTCCGTTGTCACAGCAACCGGCGAGGACGCGTGAATGTTCCCTGAGGTGGGCGCTGGCGAACGAGGCCGCAGCGCATTTGCTGCGCGGCGACGACGACGACGGCGCCTCGGACGAAGTCACGTTCACGACCGCCGAGACAATGATGTCTGCGATCACGTTCACCAGGTCGTTGTTGGGCAGCCCATCGGCACGGCGAGGCCGAGCCGTAAAGGTGGAGACCGGCAGTAATGGGCCACCAGTCGATTCAGCTGTCATGCTTCACCTTCAATGGGAGATTTGCCCGTTCACCGCGCTTGGTTGTGCGCATCCCCTTTCTGATGCGCTTCGATTTCATCCAGCACGCGCTCGGGCGCCACGTCCTTGACCACATCCTGCAATTCTGGCGAATGTTCGGCGTGGATGTCCAGCCGTTCGGCGATTTGAATCACGACCTCCGTTAGCTTGGTGAGTTCATGCTCCGTGAGCAGGCTGATTTGCAGGTCGAGATCGGCTCGCTTTTCCGATGTCGCGGCCATTCGATTTTGGCTGATGAGGATGAACGTGGACAGGAAGATTGCTTCTACGGAAGCCTCCATGGCGAGGACCACGAAGGAGGGATCAAAAGGTGGGATTCCCTTGATCCAGCCAAGATTGATCACGATCCATGCGCCATAAAGGGCGATGTGGACGTAGACGAATGCCATGCTTCCCGCGAAGGACGTCACCCAGTCCGCGAAGCGTTCCTGACGCGTGGACTTCTCCGCGTCCTTCTTGCGACGCTCGGCGATCGAGTTGATGTTGCGGGCGAGCGAGGAGCTGAGGTCGGTGGGCCCCGGCTCGGGTGTCGTTGGTGCGTCTGCCATAGCTTCTCTTCCCATGCTGCGGAGAGCAAGAGCCGGGGCGCAGATGAGTTGCGTGGGATATGCCCAGATGTGCCGAGCCTGTCCGCCCCCATGTTGCCGAGAGCTCAGCCGTCGATGCGGCAGTGCAGTACGACGTTCCTGCGTTTGGCGGCTTGGTCGAGAGACCTGCCCTGCACCCGTTCCCAATTGGCCGGGGCGTTGAGCGAAACCGTCCCTCTCTATATGGACAAGGTTCGCTATCGCACGTTCGCACTAGAGCTTGAGTGGCCTTCGGAACTCAAACCAAGCGGGCTCGTTTCGACGACGAACGTTTGTACCTGCTTCCGACGGTAGGTCTTACGCTCGAAAGAGTTTGTGCATCTGATCCTTGACGATACATCCGCAGATCGCCTGACCTGCGGGAGCCAATCGTGAGGGTTAAGCCACAGGCGAAGTCTGTCATTCGTACGGGAGGAGCGCCGCGTGGCTCATTCCATTCTCATCACCGGCGGGGGAGGCTTCATAGGAAGTCATGTCGCCCGGACGCTCCTTCGTCGAGGCCACCGGGTCAGGGCTTACGATTCCCTCATAGAACAGGTCCACGAAGGCAAGGCATTCTCCGCGCTGCTGTCCAAGGACGTCGAGTTCATCAGAGGTGACGTGCGCGATGCGGAGGCGTTGGCAGGCGCACTGCGTGGTGTGGATACAGTCGTTCATCTCGCGGCGGAAGTCGGCGTCGGGCAGAGCATGTATGCGGTCGACCGCTATGTCTCGGTCAACGACCTTGGCACGGCAGTGCTCATGCAGGAGTTGATCCGCAATCCGGTTCGACGCGTGGTCGTCGCGTCATCCATGAGCATCTACGGCGAGGGGCTTTATCGCACGCACGACGGAGTCGTCGTGCAGAACGCCGTGAGGCCGCAAATAGATCCTTTGTCGCAGACGTTCGATCCCGTCGATCTCGTAGGCCGTCCGCTTGTGCCGATGCCGACGCCAGAGTGGAAAAATCCGACGCTCGCCTCCGTCTATGCGCTGACGAAATATGTGCAGGAACGGCTGACGCTCACGTTGACCTCGACCTATGGAATGGAGGGTGTCGCACTTCGCCTGTTCAACGTCTATGGGCCTGGGCAAGCGCTGTCCAACCCCTATACCGGCGTGCTTGCGATCTTCGCGTCGCGCCTGCTCAACGACAAGGCGCCGCTTGTTTTCGAAGATGGCGAACAACAGCGCGATTTCGTTCATGTCGACGACGTCGCGGAGGCCTTCGCAGTTGCCTGCGAGCACGAAAACGCGCCCGGCGGCGTGTTCAATATCGGCAGCGGCGAGCATCGCCCCATCGTAGAGATCGCACGCCTCCTCGCCTCCGCCATGGGACGCGAGGAACTGGTGCCCGAGGTCGTCGGCAAGACACGCGCTGGCGATATCCGCCATTGCTTCGCGGATATTTCGCAAGCGGAGCGTGTGCTCGGATTCACGCCCAAGCGAGACTTCGCCGATGGATTGCGTGAACTCGCTGTCTGGGTCGAGGAACAGGAAGCGCGCGATCTGGTTCAGCAGGCGCGTCTGGAGCTCGAGCAGAGGGGGCTTGTTGCATGACACGCCCTTCGGCTTATCCAGATCTGTCCGACGATCGGCCCGTTCTTGTGACGGGAGGCGCAGGCTTCATTGGATCGAATCTTGTCGACAGGCTGGCGCGCGAGGGGCAGCACGTCCACATTTATGATTGCCTCGCGCGCGCGGGCGTCGAGAGAAATCTGGCTTGGCTGCAGGCTCGTCATCCAGGAGCCGTTCATTTCACGCGGGCGGATATGCGTGAGCGCGAGGCGTTGACCGCAGCGGCGAAAGGCGCAAAGGCCGTGTTCCACCTGGCGGCTCAGGTCGCCGTCACGACGAGCCTGATCGATCCGCGTGAGGATTTCCTCGTGAATGTGCAAGGCACGTTCGATCTCGTCGATGCGCTTCGCAGCAATCCCGTGCCGCTCATCATGGCGAGTACCAACAAGGTCTACGGCGATCTTGCCGATGTGGCGCTCGAAATCTCAGGCGAGCAATACCTCCCTCGCGACGCGACGCTCCGGGCACGCGGCGTTGATGAGACGCGTTCGCTGGATTTCCATACGCCCTACGGATGTTCGAAAGGCGCAGCGGATCAATATGTGCTCGACGCGTCGCGCAGCTTCGGCATTCCCTCCGGCGTACTGCGCATGAGCTGCATTTATGGGCCGCGACAGATGGGAACGGAGGATCAGGGCTGGGTGGCGCATTTCGTGCTGCGCGCTCTTTCCGGCCAGCCCATCACCATCTACGGCGATGGCCGGCAGGTGCGCGATATCATGTGCGTGCATGATGCGGTCGACGCGTATTTGGCGCTCTGGGCCCAGATCTCGCACGTGCAGGGCCGCGCCTTCAACCTCGGCGGGGGGCCCAGCAATGCGGTGAGCCTCATCCAGCTTCTCGATCATATCGAAAGCCTCATCGGCAAGCGCATCGTCCTCCGTCACGACGAATGGCGTGCGGGCGATCAGCGCTATTTCGTTTCCGACACCAGCCGTGTGCGACGCGAGCTTGCGCTGCGAACTCCCATCGGCTGGAGAGAGGGTGTGGCCGAGCTGACGCGCTGGCTCATGAAAGATCGTGCGCCTCGACGGGGCGCTGCCGGCGCGGAGGTTCTGTCATGAGAGTCGCTCTGGTCAATCCCGCCTGGCATTTCGAGAACAGCATCTATTTCGGCTGCCGCGAGGCGCATCTGCCGATAGAACTCGGCGCCTGCCACGGGCTTCTCCAACAAGCTGGGCACGAAGCGCGCATGTTCGATGGTCTGCTGGATGAGGCCGACGCGCAGCAACTCGCCCATCAGGTTGCCGATTTTGCGCCCGAAATGACCGTGGTGACGACCGCGCCAACCTATCTCTTCTGGCGCTGCGCCCCGCCGGAGCTGCGCGCGCCGCGCGAATTTATTGCTGCCCTGGCGGACCGGGGGGGCGTCATCGTCGCCGTTGGCCCGCATGGTTCCGTCACGCCCAAGGCGACTGTTGCCAAACTCGGCGTCGATGTCGTCGTGATGGGCGAGTGCGAAGATGTGATCGTTGCGCTGGCGCAGTCGCCGGACTGGTCGAAGGTCGCCTCGATTGCCTATCAGACTGCCGAGGGCGTCAGGGTGCAGGGTGGGCCGGCGGCGACGCGCTTCACCGATCTTCCTGCATTGACCTGGCCGGACCGCTGGATTGCGCGGCACAGCCACCATCATCATCGTTTCGGAACCACGCCCCATGGCCCGGGCGCGGAGGTCGAGGCTTCGCGCGGCTGTCCTTATTCCTGCAGTTTCTGCGCGAAGATCGATTACCGCGACAAATATCGTAAGCGCTCCTTGGACGCCGTGACAACCGAGATTGAGCGGCTGCAGGAACAGGGCGCGCAGTACATCTATTTCATCGACGAGATATTTCTGCCGCAGAAGCCCCTGCTTGAATGGCTGGTGGGGCGCGGATTGAGCTTCGGCGTGCAGACGCGCATCGATCTGTGGAAGCCAGACATGCTCGAATTGCTGGGGCGCGCCGGCTGCGTGTCTATCGAAGCCGGTGTCGAGAGCCTGACGCGCGAAGGGCGCGAGTCGCTCGACAAGCGCTGCAAGCTGAGCACGGACGAACTGGCGGATCTGCTCGTGCATGCGCGCCGCCATGTGCCTTTCGTACAGGCCAATCTGATCAAGACGCCGAATGACGATCCGGCATTGATCCGCGACTGGCGCAAGCGGCTTCAGAGCGGGGGCGTCTGGGCAAATGATCCGGTGCCGCTTTATCCCTATCCGAGTTCGCCCGACTACCGGAAACTCTGGGGTGTGCCCGACGATCTCGCATGGGAACGCGCGCATGAACATTATCTGGGGCAATTCGACTCGTTCAGCGACATTCAGGACGAACGGCCCATGCCGCTGCGGGAGCTGGAGGCAGCGTGTCGGAAGCCCTGATACCGGCGCCAGCGCGCGTGCTTGTCACGACGGATTCTGTCGGGGGCGTCTGGACCTATGCGGCGACTCTGGCGACGGCGCTGCGGGCGGCTGGACTTTCTCCGACCCTTGCTGTTCTCGGCCCTTCGCCCAGTGCTGCGCAATTGTCGATGGCGCAGGACGTCAGGGTCATCGACACCGGCGCCGCTCTCGACTGGCAGGCGCGCAGCCGCGCCGAGATCGCAGCTGCCGCAGATGTGATCGCCACTCTCGCGTCATCGACCGGCTGCGATTGTCTGCAGTTGCACAGCCCTGCTTACCTCGCCTTTGGGTCTTTTTCCGTTCCCGCCGTCGCCGTGATGCATTCCTGCGTCGGCACATGGTGGTCGGCCGTACGCGGCGGCGGCTTGCCGGAGGATCTCGCCTGGCGCTGCGAACTGGTGAAGGATGGACTGCTGAACGCGGAGATTGCGCTCGCGCCCACGGCCAGCTTTGCGCGAGACGTCGCACGGTTCTATTCAGTGCCGGCGCCGAAGGTCGTCTCCAATGCCTTGCCGATGCAGCCAGCTTCCGTCGAGCCTGCGATGGCACCGGCCGGGAGCGTATTCGCCTTCACGGCTGGGCGCCTTTGGGACGAAGCGAAAGCCGTGCACACGCTCGATGAAGCGGCCGCGCTGATCGACATGCCTGTCTATGCGGCTGGGGCGACGACGAGCGGAGCGTCTGACGACAACGTTTTTCGCCATCTTCATCCGCTCGGTCCGCTGGGCGCCGGGCAGATGCGATATGTGCTCGCGCGGCGGCCCATCTTCGTCAGCACGTCGGTTTATGAGCCCTTCGGGCTCTCCATCCTCGAAGCGGCCGATGCCGGTTGTGCGCTCGTTCTTTCTGATATCCCGACACTGAGGGAGTTGTGGCAAGGCGCTGCGCTGTTCTTTCCTCCCCGAGATGCCGCGGCGCTGGCGGCGCAGCTCGCGTGCGTGCGCCACGACGTGACTCTGCGGGACGATCTCGGGCGCAAGGCAAGCGCGCGAAGCGCGGCGTTTTCCGCCGGATTGCAGGCGGAGCGGATGATGGGCATTTATCGCAATGTCTTCCGTGCGCGACGGCGCGCGGAGGCTGCAGCATGAAGATTGTCTACGTCACGCATTCCCTGCGCTCCTGCTGGAACCACGGCAATGCGCATTTCCTGCGCGGCGTGCTGAGCGAGCTTGCAGCCCAGGGTCATGAGGTCTTGTCCATCGAGGCCGAGGCCAACTGGAGCCTTCAGAACCTGCTGCTCGAGCGCGAGGCACCATCGGATACCGCGTTTCGCAAAAGCTATCCTCTGTTGAAGCCCGTCACGTATAGCGCGGAGGACGAAGCCCTCACACTGCTCGATGGTGCGGATCTCGTCATGGTTCATGAGTGGAACGAGCCGTCGCTCGTCGCCGCCATCGGGCGGGCGCGCGCGCGCGGCAGTTTCCGTTTGCTGTTCCATGACACGCACCACCGCGCGGTGAGCGACCCCGACGCAATCCGCAGGTTCGACCTCGATGGCTATGACGGCGTCCTGGCCTTCGGCGCCACCCTGGCGCGGGTCTACGAAGGCTGGGGCTGGAGAGGGCGCGTGCACGTCTGGCACGAGGCCGCGGATACGCGGGTTTTCAGGCCGCCGGAGATCGAGCAGGCACGCGGGGGCGCTGTGTGGATTGGCAATTGGGGCGATGGCGAGCGCAGCGAGGAGCTCGAGTCCATGTTGCTCGCACCGGCGCAACGCGCAGGACTCCCGCTCGATATTCATGGCGTGCGTTATCCCGAACATGCGCTCGTCATGCTTCGCGCCCATGGCGCGCGCTATCACGGCTGGCTGCCCAACATGCGGACGCCGCAAGTCTTCGCACGGCATCTCGTCACCGTGCACGTGCCGCGCCGCTTCTACACGACGCATTTGCCGGGCATTCCCACGATCCGTGTGTTCGAGGCTTTGGCCTGCGGAATTCCCCTCGTCAGTGCGGAGTGGACGGATTCCGAGGGTCTGTTCACGCCCGGCGAGGATTATCTCGTCGCCCGTGACGGCGGGGAGATGCTTCGGCATTTGAGGGACGTTGCTAACGACGCGGGTCTTCGTGCGAGCCTCGTACGTCGTGGCCTCGCAACGATCTTCGCGCGACACACCTGCCGGCATCGCGCCGATGAACTGTTGAAAATGACCGCGACCCTTTGAGCCTGGACGATTTGGGAGCCACGCGCATGAAACTGGCCTTCTACGGATCGAGCCTCCTGTCCTCCTACTGGAACGGCGCCGCCACTTATTATCGAGGCATGCTGCGCGATCTCGCGGCGCGCGGTTACGAGATCCATTTCTATGAGCCCAACGCTTTCGAGCGCCAGTCGCATCGCGACATGGAGGCTCCCGACTGGGCGCAGGTGCATGTGTACGATGCGACCGAAGAAGATGCTCGCCGCGTCATCGAAGAAGCCTCGTCGGCTGACATCGTCGTCAAGGCGAGCGGCGTCGGCGTGTTCGACGATATGCTGATCGCGGGCGTGATGGCTGCGGCGAAGCCCGGGGCGATCCGCATTTTCTGGGACGTCGACGCCCCAGCGACCCTGGCCGAGATTTCAGGCGGCGGCTCTCTGCCGCTGCGCCGCGCGCTGCCGTCGCTCGACATTGTCTTCACCTATGGCGGCGGGCCACCTGTCGTCTCGGCTTATGAGGGGCTCGGCGCCCGCCGCTGCGTGCCGATCTATAATGCGTTGAGTCCCGAGACGCATCACCGCGAGGGCGAGGATGCGAAATTCGCCGTCGATCTGGCCTTTCTCGGAAACCGTCTCCCCGACCGCGAGGCGCGTGTGGACGAATTCTTCCTGCGACCGGCGGCCCTTCTGCCGCGAAGGTCTTTCCTGATCGGCGGCTCAGGCTGGGGCGATAAATCCATGCCGCCCAACGTGCGCTCGCACGGACACGTCTATACGCACGAGCATAATCGTTTCAATTCGACCCCGCTCGCAGTGCTGAACATCGCGCGCGACAGCATGGCGACCACAGGCTATTCGCCGGCGACCCGCGTCTTCGAGGCGGCCGGCGCGGGCGCCTGCATCATCACCGACGCCTGGGTCGGTATTGAAAACTTTCTGGAACCGGGCCGTGAGATCCTCGTGGCGCACGACGGCGACGAAGTCGCGGCTTTGCTGGCCGATCTCACGCCGCAGCGTGCGCGCAGCATCGGCGAGGCAGCGCGCCTGCGCGTGCTGGCCGATCACACCTATGAGAAGCGCGGTGCACAGGTCGATTTCATTCTGCGGCAGATGCAGCAGCATGGACGCGAAAAGGTGACCGCATGAGCACGAAACTGAAGCTTGTCGTCATTGGGCTCAGCCTCTCCTCTTCCTGGGGAAATGGGCACGCGACAACCTATCGCGCGCTGCTCAAGTCGTTCGCCGCGCGCGGACACGACGTGCTCTTCCTCGAGCAGGACCAGCCCTGGTATGCCGCGCATCGCGATCTCGGCGAGCCCGACTATTGCGAACTGGCGTTCTATAAAAGTTCTTCGCAACTCTCCCGTTTCGCCGCGCGCGTGGCGGCTGCTGACGCCGTCATCGTCGGTTCCTATGTGGCCGGGGGTATTGATGTCGGACAGTGGGTCCAGAGGACCGCGCGGGGCGTCACTGCCTTCTACGATATAGACACGCCCGTGACCCTCGCGCTCATGGCGGACGGGCGCTGCGATTATCTTTCGCCAGCCGTCATTCCCGCTTACGACCTCTATTTCTCGTTCACGGGAGGCCCGACGCTGCGGCGGTTAGAAGAGGACTTCGGTGCGCAGCGCGCATTGCCGCTATATTGTTCGGTGGACGCCGAAGCCTACAGGCCCATCGAGACGCCATGGCTCTACGATCTCGGATATCTCGGCACCTATAGTGCCGATCGCCAGCCGGCGCTTGAACGGTTGCTGCTCGAGCCGGCGCGGCGCCTGCCGCACATGCGCTTCGTCGTGGCTGGCCCGCAATATCCAGCCGCCATCGACTGGCCCGCGAACGTCGCGCGTCTCGAGCATGTCTGTCCGAAGGATCATGCGCGTTTCTACGCGGCCTGCCGCTATACGCTGAACGTGACGCGGAGCGACATGATAGCTGCGGGCTATAGCCCGAGCGTGCGCCTGTTCGAGGCAGCGGCCTGCAATACGCCCATCATCTCGGACGCCTGGGAAGGGATCGAGGAGATTTTCGTGCCCGACCGCGAAATCATCATCGCTGCCGGAATGCAGGAGGTCATCGCATGTCTCTCCGATGCTGATGATGTCCGGCGGAACAGGATAGCACGGCTGGCGCGCCGGAAGGTTCTCGGCGCCCATACCTCGGCGCATCGCGCAGCCGAGCTCGAAGCCGCGCTGATGGGGTCCATCGGGGCCTCGCGGGCCGCCGTCAGCCAGGCCGCCTCGAGCTAACGCTTTGCGTAGCGGTCGAGCATAGTCGCGCAGAAGTCGGCAAATTCCTGCGGCTCGCGCGGCGCGCTGGTGTGATGGGGAGCTATGCCCTTGTGCTCCGGCGTGAAGCAGAAGGTAACCGTCACGTCGAAATCTGCGAGCGCGTCCATCTGGCGATCGAACCAGTCGAGGGCATCAGGCCGGAACGAATCCGCCCATGACAGGCCGGTCCGTAGATAGGTGACGCCGAGCCGCTTCATCCAGGCCACCGCGTCATCGAGCCGGTGGTCCTGATAGTGAAACCATTGGCAGAGGCCCATCTGTGGCGCATGCCTCTCGAAATGTTTCAGCGCCAGCTTGGGCGAGCCATCCTCACGGATGAGGCCCATGTAGAAATGACGGTAGTAGGACGAGCCTTCCGCTTCGCGATGTCGTGTTGTCGCCTCCCATTCGCGTGGAAGATCGTAAAGCGAATACCAGTGAATGCGAGGCGTCCGGCCGATGAGCAGTTCGGCGGTGCGGTCGAGACCCCAGACCTGCACCTCTTCCGCGCCGAAGGTCGAGATGCCCACCTCGCTCACCCAGATCGGCAGCGATGTGACAGCGCGAATCTCGTCGAGTTTCGCGGGCCACTCGTGGATGCTCCAGAGATTCCAGTCGAGTGGAAATCCATGCACGGCGATGACGTCGATATGGTCGAGCAGGCCGTAGCGTTCGAGCCGCTGAACAAAGCTCGGATCGATGGGCGACATGCCGCCCAGCACGCGCGGCACATGCGGCGCTGCCTCTCGGATCGACCGCGCCGCGAGGCTCGCCATATCGGCGAAGAGCCGCCAATCCGAATCGACCTCCAGGTCCCAGTGGGATTTGTTGTTCGGCTCGTTCCAGATCATCGCGGCTTCGATCATTCGGCGGATCCTCTTTTGGCTGGATAGACGGCGCCTGAAACCTTCGGTGGGTCTCCGCGCCGGCAAATGTAAACTTCCGCTTCCGGATGGCCCTCGATCACGAAGCCGGCGCTGCGCAACATCGCCTCCATGCAGGCGGTGTTGGGCGCCCACCAGTTTGTCGGGTCGGCCGCGTAGCGATGTTCGATGAAATGCAATTTTGGATAAGATGGCTCGTCGAAATGCGCGACGTCCCAGAACGGATAATCGGGGCGTACGTCCATCACCTCGGAGCTGCCGCGCAGCATGGACTGGAACACGAGCATGTCGCCGACCACCTGCTCGTGGAGCAGGTCGAGCGCGAGCAGGGGGTGGCGCAGGTGGTAGAGCACGCCCATGAACAGGACGATGTCG
>JAQGKD010000015.1 GCA_028290285.1 Hyphomicrobiales bacterium | reverse complement strand
CCACCCGATTCAGCCAGAACCTTGGTGATCGCAGCCGTCAGGGACGTCTTGCCATGATCCACGTGACCAATGGTCCCGATGTTACAATGCGGCTTAGTGCGGGCGAATTTTTCCTTGGCCATGGCCGTCTCTCAGTCGTCTGAAGCCGGGGTCTGCCGGCGAAGGTGATCAAACCGGCGCCCGGATATCAGGTTTCGTCAAATCCGCAAGAGCCAACTCGGGCCTGCCTTATCGGAAATGTCCGTCCGATCGACGCCGATTGGCAACCCGCACACCCGTCTGGACCGGACGTTTCCGTACCGCCTTTTGATGCGGATCATGGCGTCGCATGGCTTTTCAGAGGCTTCTGACCATCGAAGGAGATTGACGATGGATGATCGAGCCCGGCCGGAAGCCCATGCGAGAGCAACGAAATTTGCTACCCCCGTCTCGAGGCCCCCGGTAGCTCCGTTTCAGCTCGACGCTCTTCGCAGTCTCGACAGGCACATCGTAGCGTCGGTCGCGAAAGTCACCGGCGGTTTTTCGCCCGCGGCCATCGGGCTCGCCTTCCTGGATTGGGCGGCCCATCTCGCGAGTGCGCCCGGACGCCGGATGGAGCTGGGCCTGGATGCCTTTCAGGAGATCTCCCGCCTGTCGGCACTGCAGCTTCGGCCGGAAGCCGCAACCGACGCGGAATCGGCGCCGGAACTGCGCGACGACGAGCGCTTCCGGGATGACGCGTGGCAGAAGGCTCCCTATCGCCAATGGGCGCAAAATTTCCTCGCCATGGAGGGATGGTGGCAACGGTCGACACACGACGTCGCGGGTGTTTCGCCCCACCACGAGGACGTTGTGTCCTTCGCCATCCGCCAGTCCCTCGATGTATTTGCGCCCACCAACCTGCCGGTGACGAATCCCGAAGTCGCAGCCGAAACACTGCGAAGTGGAGGACGCAATCTCGCAACCGGGCTTTCCAACCTCGTAGAGGACGTGCGGCGCGTCCAAGCCGGGCAACGCCCTGTCGGGGCCGAGGCCTTTCAGGTCGGGCGCGATGTTGCGACGACCCCGGGAAAGGTGGTGTTTCGCAATCGCCTCATGGAACTCATTCAGTACGAACCGGCCACGAAGACCGTCCATGCCGAACCCATACTGATCGTGCCCGCCTGGATCATGAAATATTACATTCTCGATCTCTCGCCCGGCAATTCGCTGATCCGCCACCTCGTCGAAAAGGGCCATACCGTCTTCTGCATTTCATGGCGCAACGTCACCGCAGAAGATCGCGACTTGTCGCTGGACGATTATCGAAATCTCGGCGTGGTGGCAGCACTCGACGCCGTCTCCGCGATCCTGCCCGACAGGAAGATCCACGCAGCCGGCTATTGCCTCGGCGGCACCCTGCTGGCTCTTGCCGCAGCAGCCATGGTGGAGGTCGTGGACGAGCGGCTGGCGAGCATGACGCTGTTTGCAGCGCAGACCGATTTCACCGAGCCCGGCGAATTGCAGCTCTTCATCGACGACAGCGAGGTGTCATTCCTCGAAAGCATGATGTGGGAGCACGGAACGCTGGATTCGTCCCAGATGGCCGGCGCTTTTCAGCTTCTGAATTCCAGGGATCTCGTCTGGTCGCGCATGGTCCACAATTACCTAATGGGCCGGCGAATTCCGATGAACGACCTCATGGCGTGGAACGCCGATGCCACGCGCATGCCCTTCCGCATGCATTCCGAATATCTGCGCAAGTTCTTTTTGGGCAACGATCTCGCGTCGGGCCGCGTCATCGTGGATGGGCGCCCGATCATGCTCCAGAACATTCGCGCTCCGATCTTCGCAGTCGGAACCGAGCGCGACCACGTCGCGCCCTGGCAATCGGTCTACAAGATCCATTACCTTGCCGACACGGACGTGACCTTCGTGCTGACCAACGGCGGGCACAATGCGGGCATCGTCAGCGAGCCCGGACACCCTCATCGTCATTTCCGCATTGCCTCGAAAGCAGCCGACGACCATTGCCTGAGCGCGGACGAATGGTTCGACGTAACACCGGCGCAGGACGGCTCCTGGTGGGTGGCATGGACACACTGGCTGGCGCAACATTCGAGCGCGAAGAAAGTGCCCCCGCCGCTCATGGGCGGCTCGCAGGACAATGCGCCCCTGGTGGATGCACCCGGGACATATGTGTTGCAGACGTGAAGGCGCTGGCTGACGCCGGCAACACCCATAGCGCGCCGCGCGGCGCGCTGTGAAAATGATGGCACAGCTTGGGCTAAAGTGATTTAAGCTCGCCGCGCTTTGAAATACCAATTTTTGAAGAAGGATTATTGCGATGAAGCGATTCCGTATCGCAGTGGCGCTCGCCGTGCTGACCATGGGCTTGGGCTTGGGCTTGGGCTTGGCCGCTTCGGCGCAATCAGGCGACTGTAGACTTGGCTTCTATCGCAACCCCACCGTCCAGTGCGTCGACGATATTCTCGGCATTCTTGGCCGAAGCAAAGAGGTTAGCTCTGCTCTGGGTCCTTACGTCGCCTTTTTGGGCGAAGTCTTCCGGACGTACCCCGACATCCGGAAACACGTTCTGAGTTCACCAATTGCCGCCGATGTTACGCCAATCGTTGTTGCTGCCTTAATCTCCGTTGGTCGCAGGGACGAAGCCGCAGCGCTGGCGCCACCCGACGGCGCGGAAAAGATAAGGCGAGCAGATAAACCATCATCCGCACCGCTGGATGCAGTAAGGGCGTCGGACAACCCCGGCGTGAACGATGTCCTGATCAGCGCCTATGCCGCCTCCGGGAATATCGCCCACATCAAACATATTCTCGAGAATTTCGAGACGGCTGACAAGGAGATGATCCATGACGCGCTTCGGATGGGTCTGATGAATGGGAAGTTTGGTTCCGGCCCGATCAAGCTGGGCAGGGAGGGTGTCGCGCGCGACTGGATGACGCCGATGTCGATGGCTGCTTGCGCTCGCTACGAGTGCAAGGTCAATCCCAAGAAAATGATGAGAATGATGACGTTAGCTTCAGCCTTTTGGGCCTTGCAGTCGCTGAGCGAGCGTGACGAGAACATCAAGAAGACCTTCACGACGTTCTTAAGTGACGCGCGAATGAAGCCATTGGTTCTTGCCGAGAGTACCGCTTTCGGAAATTATATGACGCTATTGCTCGCATACGCGGGCATTCAGGACAAACCCGAGATTAACGAGACACTTGCACGTTTCGAGCAATTAGAGCCTGCCGAAGAGGTCGCACGACCGCTGCAAATGAAATGATGGGCAGCAAGGGATGTTTTTGCGATAGCTCGTCGGTGTGCGCGGAGCACATCGCGGCGTGGATCTGCCTCCGCTAGCCGGACTGACGAATGCTTTCGAAGGGGTCTTTCCTCGACGTCGAAATCGCGCTCCGGAGGCATCGCGCCAACGCCGACAAGCGAGAGTGGAAATGCTTACCGCTGCAAATAGGTCTCGCGCCAGGCGTTTTTCGCAGGACCAGCACCGCTCCTGGACGCGCCTGGGACGTATGTTCTGCAGGCCTGGAGGCAGGGCCTTCGTGACATGAGGTAGGAGCCCCCTCGACACAAGCTGGAGCCATGGCCAAGGGAGCCCCGGTATGCGGTAGACTGTGACATCCAACGCACCGCAAGAAACGTTCCCGGTCGCTTCAGGTTGCGAATCGAACCAAAGGCCTCGACATCAAATGCTTTGCTCGCGCGGTGTATGTCCGCAGGCGGAGCCCGGCGGTGCTTCATGACTTCGGGAAATGGAGCGGGTAGAGGGAATCGAACCCTCGTATTCAGCTTGGAAGGCTGCTGCTCTACCATTGAGCTACACCCGCGTCGACTGGCTATATGCCCTGCCCCGCGCTGGTTGGCAACGGGGATTTTTTTCCAAATCGTCGTCCCGCAGAGCGAAGCGACGATGCGATCCAGAAGCCGCGGGAGCGAACTCGACTGCTCCGCTCTCGGCTCGCCGGGACGGGTACCGTGTTCGCGTTGACGTCAGTCAGAGAAACGGTGGTGGGGGAAGCAGGACTCGAACCTGCGAAGGCGTAGCCAGCGGATTTACAGTCCGCCCCCTTTGCCGCTCGGGACATTCCCCCCCGACGAAAAAGCCCCGTGTTCGACGGGGCCGCTCCGTGAGGTGCGCTTATGGTGACACGGCTCGTCCCTGTCAACCCAAAAAGCCCCGGAAGGTGTTGTTTGCCACACGCCCGCACCCGTGACATGGATGCGGCAGAGGACAGACCATGAGCAGAAAACGACCGCATACCGGCGCCGGCCCTACCAAGGGCGCGCCATACGGGGCCGACAGGCCCGCCAAGACCAGCAGCGCGCCGCCCGCAGCGCGTGCTCCGCGCCCGACCGACGCCCCGGCCCGGCCGAGGGCGCCTGAAACCCACAGCCGCGATCCGGAAGCCCGCACGCGCGAACTCTCCCCCTGGCAGGGCAAGGGCCCGGCGAAAAAGAGCCCCGAAGGCACGGGCAACAGCACCCATTTCAAGGACAAGAAGAGCGCGCCTGGCCGCAGCCGTGGCGCCGCGATTCGCCCGTCCTCACCCGACGTCTCGCTGATCTACGGCTTCCATGCCGTGCGCGAGGCCCTGCGCTCGGGACGCCGCACCTGCATCCGCCTGATGCTGACCCAGGCCGCAGCTGAAAAGCTCGGGCCTGAAATCTCCGCCAAGGGCATCGTGCCAGAGATCATGGAGATGGATCAGATCGGCGCCCGCCTGCCCAACGATTCGGTGCATCAGGGCGTTCTGCTGGAAGCCCGCGCGCTCGAGCCCATCGACATCGAGGATCTTCCCGCCGACGGCTTCGTGCTGGTGCTCGATCAGATTACGGACCCGCACAACGTCGGCGCCATCATCCGCACGGCGGCGGCCTTCGGGGTGGACGCCATCGTCACGACCGAACGCCACTCCCCTGCGCTGGGCGGCATTCTCGCCAAGAGCGCGTCGGGCGCCCTCGAACATGTGCCCATGGCGATCGTCACAAATCTCGCCCGCGCGCTCGAGAAGCTCGGCGACCGCAACTACATGCGCGTCGGCCTTGATTCGGAAGGCCCGGACTCGCTCGAAGCTGCGACACTGACCAGGCCCCTGGCGCTGGTGCTCGGGGCCGAGGGCAAGGGGCTTCGCCGACTGAGTCGCGAAAATTGCGATCTGCTCGCACGAATTGACATGCCCGGCCCGATCAAGAGCCTGAACGTGTCGAACGCCTGCGCCGTCGCCCTGACCATCGTCCGCATGAAGATGCGCACACCCGATTGAGATTCCCGCTCAGGGCGGACTTGCTCGCCCTGAGCCGCCGTCCCGCAGCCTACCGATTCGCACCGCACGGGTCGGGGCTGCCGTAGATCACGCGGGGAGCGGCGCTGGCCCGGCGCTCGGGCCTCAGATGAATCACTTTCGGCCCGCCACAACGCAGGCCATAGGGCTCCGGCGCGACCGTCTGGTAGACGACCTGCGATTGTGTCACGACCGGCTGCACGAGGATCTGCTGCCCGCCTCCCCCCGGCGCCTGGTAACCATCTCCGTAATAATAAGGCCCGAGGCCGCCAGGAACGACGAATCCTGCTGCAAGCGGGGGGCGTCGACCGTGATGATGGCCGCCCATCAAAGGCCTGTTGATAACCGGGCGCTGCCCGGGGGGCCGGAAATTGCCACCCATGGCCGGGCGCCCGCCCATGCCGGGACTATTAGCCGCCAGAACCGAATTCCCCAGCAAAAACAAGCTTGAGAAGACCGCGGTGACGAATGCGAGGCCGATGCTAGACGAAGGTTTCATATCTGACTCCATCGACGAGGTGGCCTCCGCACGAGTAGTATACACTTTATTAACCGGCTGAAGAAGTTGCAATTCCAGGCCAACACTTGGATCGAACCGCAATAGGGAAGCAGGCTCGCGTCGTTCCAGGGCGGCACGAGAAAAAGTCGCAGGATTTGCGGCTTTCGAGTGGTCTCATACTTTTTAATACGTTCCACTTGCTGCCTCGGAAGAACATACGATCAGTCGGTCGATGCGCGTCGCCCCGCAAGGAATCGCGGGTCGGTCAGGCTGGCGTTGATAAAGCGAACAGGGGGAGACGATGCCGGATCCAACCGCGCGTCTTCTGAGGCAAACAGGAAACCCGAGGGTCACACATGAGTTTGGCAACAGCGACAGCACCCCATGAGGCGGCGCGGCCGATGTCCAGGGAAGAAAAGAAGGTCATTATGGCCTCTTCTCTCGGCACGGTTTTCGAATGGTATGATTTTTATCTCGCCGGTTCGCTCGCCGCGAACATCAGCGCGAACTTCTTCTCCGGCGTGAACCCGACGGCCGGCTTCATCTTCGTGCTTCTCGGCTTCGCGGCCGGTTTCGCGGTGCGTCCGTTCGGAGCGCTCTTCTTCGGGCGACTCGGCGACCTTATCGGCCGCAAGTACACGTTCCTCGTCACGATGACAGTCATGGGCCTCTCGACGTTCGTGGTCGGCCTCCTGCCCGGCTACAACACGATCGGCATGGCGGCCCCCATTGCCTTCATCGCAGCCCGCCTGCTGCAGGGCCTCGCGCTCGGCGGCGAATACGGCGGCGCGGCAACCTATGTGGCGGAACACTCGCCGCAGAATCGGCGCGGCTTCTACACCTCCTGGATCCAGACGACGGCGACCGTCGGCCTGTTCGTCTCGCTGCTCGTGATCCTCACGCTCCGCCTGAACATGTCCGCGGAAGCCTTTGCTGACTGGGGCTGGCGCGTTCCCTTCCTCGTCTCGATCGTCCTGCTGCTCGTCTCGATCTGGATTCGCCTCCAGCTCAGCGAATCGCCGGCCTTCCTGAAGATGAAGGAAGAAGGCACTGTCTCGAAGGCGCCCCTGACCGAAGCTTTCGGCCGCTGGGACAACATCAAGATCGCTCTCATCGCGCTGCTCGGCGGCACGGCCGGCCAGGCCGTCGTCTGGTACACGGGACAGTTCTACGCGTTGTTCTTCCTCACCCAGACGCTGAAGATCGACGGAACGACCGCCAATCTCCTCATCGCCTTCTCGCTCCTGCTCGGCACGCCTTTCTTCATCTTCTTCGGCTGGCTGTCGGACAAGATCGGCCGCAAGCCGATCATTCTCGCGGGCTGCCTGATCGCGGCGCTCACCTACTTCCCGATCTTCAGCTCGATCGCTCGTGTCGGAAATCCGGAACTGATGAACGCGCACGACAAGGTGAAGGTCACGCTCATCGCCGACCCTGCTGGCTGCGGCAATGTGTTCGACCCGATTAACATCCGCACGTTCACGGCGCCTTGCGACGTTGCACGCCGCGCTCTTGCGGTTGCGGCCATCAAGTACGAAGTCGCCAACGGCGCGGCGGGCTCGGACGCAAAAGTCATGATCGGCAGCAAGGAAGTCGCTGTCGACAAGGACTTTGCCAAGAACATCACGGCGGCGGCTGCCGAAGCTGGCTATCCGAAGGTGGCTGACCCGACCATTCTCAAGCAGCCGACCATCGGTGGCGTGCTGAGTGACTCGCGTTCGTTGCAGATGATTGGCCTGCTCTTCATCCTGGTCATCCTCGTGACCATGGTCTACGGCCCGATCGCGGCCCTGCTCGTCGAGCTTTTCCCGACGCGCATTCGCTACACCGGCATGTCCCTGCCCTACCACATCGGCAACGGCTGGTTCGGTGGCTTCCTGCCCCCGACCGCCTTCGCCATCGTGGCGGCGACCGGCGACATCTTCGCAGGCCTCTGGTACCCGATCGTCATCGCCCTGATGACCTTCGTTATCGGCCTGATCTTCCTGCCGGAGACGCGCACACGCGACATCTACGCCGGGGATTGATAGCTTCGGCCGAGGTCTCGAAAAACAGAAAAGGCCCCGCTCGCGCGGGGCCTTTTTTGTAGCAACACGGCAGTTCAATCGCAGACGCGCACGCGTTCGCGGACCCAGCGATAACCATCCCACGAGCGGCGCATCTCCCAGCCGCAGGCGGGCTCCTCGTAATAGCGCGGCGGCGGCGGAGGGGCCGGATAATAGACGGGCTCAGGCTCTGAATAGAAGCGGCGGGGCGGCGGTCCAGCGGGCCGCGCAGCGCCCACGGCAAGCGCCCCAAGGGCCACGCCGCCGATAATGCCCGCGGCGACAGCGCCCGCATCGCCCCCGGCCGAGGCAGGAGCCGGAACAGCCGCCAGCAGCGAGGCCGAGAGGGCGAGGACGGCGCCAAGGCGCAGCCCGGTGGGGTGAACATTCGAAGATCGTGCCGGGATCATGATGAGGAAACTCCACGCAAAACACAGGCCGCACCGGCCATGTCCCAAGCCAACCCCATCAACCCTTACGATTCCTTACTGCGCAGCGAAAAGGGGAGATTCGATCAGGGAGCTTTTTCGCACGCACCCAGTTGCAACCCGGCGCGGAGGCTGGTAGCTCACAACAAGGCAATGCGCCGAGCGCCGGTTTAGCTCAGTTGGTAGAGCAACTGATTTGTAATCAGTAGGTCGAGGGTTCGATTCCTTCAACCGGCACCAATAAAATCAATGAGTTAGGCGCATCCAGCTCTAGCAAGCAGCTTTGGCTGCGATGACCTCTTCAACGCGCGGGTCGCGTGAAGTGCGCCACGCGCCTCCTGGCGCCTCGCTACGCCCCATCTCCCCGCCGCTATCAGGAAGGAAAATTAAGCTCAACCGTGATGCCGTTCGGGTCCGTCAAAAAGATCTGGTTCAGCGCCATGTTGGGCACGGCGCGCTCGCGAAACTCGAGCTTCTGCGCCTGAAACTTTGCTCGCATTCCGTAGAGGTCGCTGCACAGGAACGCGACGTGATCAAAGTTGCCGCTGCCTTCGCCTCCGCTGCGCGTGCCGAGATAGTCCATCAGTCCGGAGGAGTCGTTGGGATCGACGCCTATCACGTGCACGACGGCTTGCTTGTCCTGATAGAGCCAGACGCCCGGAAACGGAAAGTCGGGACGCGGGCCGACCGTAAGCCCGAGCACATCGGCATAGAAGGCGTGCGTGGCCTTGAGATCCTGCGTGCGAATGGAAACGTGATCGAGACGATTGATGCTCATCGGCGTGCCTCTGCAGCGTTGCAGCCGGCACGCGTCACGACCATCCATGAACACGAGCAGCCGCACAAAAAAGTCGTTATAAGTCTAGGCCAGCAATTCCAGACACGCAATCGCACGCGCGGCGAAACCGGTTGCGACATCGAGCGGGAGACATGCCTATGACAATGAAACTATATGGGTTCTGGAGGTCTATCGCGACCTATCGTGTTCGTGTCGCGCTGCGCCTGAAGGGCATCGCGTTCGAGGAGACCTCGGTCGACCTGCTCGCGGGTGAACAGTTCTCGCCCGCCTATGCAGCCATCAACCAGGCTCATGCGGTTCCGAGCCTGGTGGAAAGCGAACTCACCCTGACGCAATCGCTGGCGATCATGGAATATCTGGAGGAGAGATATCCCACACCCGCTCTGCTGCCACCGCTTCTCGCCGATCGCGCCTATGTTCGCGCGCTTTGCCTCGGCACGGTCGCCGATACGCACCCACTCCTCGTTCCACGCGTGCGCAAGCAACTCTCCGAGCGGTTCGGGGCCGACGCCGAGGCCACGGAAGAATGGGCGCGTCACTGGCTGTCGGTTGGCATGGCGAGTCTGGAAAAAGCCCTGTCGCGCAGGCCTCCGTCACCCTTCGTCATGGGCGAAGAGCCCGGCCTGGCCGATATCTGCATCATGAGCCATCTGGTCGCCGCGCAACTCTTTCATGCGCCCCTGCGCGATGCGCCGCATCTCGAAGCCCTTCGCGACGCATGCAGCAAGGTCGAAGCCTTCGCGGCTTCACATCCCCTGAAACAGCCTGGCGCGCCAGCCGCCTGAGCGCTCAGACGGAGCAATAACGCTCCTGAATGTCGGCATCGGCGAGCAACTCAGCGGCGCTCGCCTGATGCACCACGGTGCCCTGGTCGACGACATAGGCGCGGTCCGCCACGCCCAGCGCCAGTTCGACGTTCTGCTCGACGAGCAGCATCGTCGTTCCACTCTTCTTGAGGTTCTGAAAGAGCTCGAACATCTCATCGACGAGCACCGGCATGATCCCTTCCGACGGCTCGTCGAGCATGATGAGCTTCGGATCGGAAATCAGCGCGCGCGCGATCGCCAGCATTTGTTGCTCGCCGCCCGACATGGTGATGGCAGTCTGGTCCAGGCGCTCGGCAAGACGTGGAAAAATTTCCGCCGTGCGCTCGATCAGTTCGGCCTCGCGACGGCGGTTGGGCGACGACACGAGGCCGAGCCGCAGGTTCTCGCGCACGCTCAAGCCGGAAACGATGCGGCGCTCTTCGGGCACATAGGCGAGGCCATGAGCGAAACGCTCATGCGCCGGACGCCCGAGCAGTTCCGTGCCCTCGAAGGTGACACTGCCCGACGACTTGTCGATGAGGCCCATAATGGACTTGAGCGTGGTCGTCTTGCCTGCACCGTTACGTCCGATCAGGCAGACGATCTCGCCTTTCTCGACGTTCAGGCAGATGTCCTGCAACACGTGGCTCGCGCCATACCACGCGTTGAGATTGTGAACGCGCAGCATACTCAATGCTCCCGCTTGCCGAGATAGACTCGCTTCACCAGTTCGTTTCCACGAATTTCGTCGGGAGTTCCTTCAGCCAGAAGTTCGCCGTGGTGCAGGACGAGAAGCCGGTCGCTGATCCCCATGACGAGCTTCATCTTGTGCTCGACCAGGATCACTGTGCGCTCGCTGGCAAGCTTGACGATCAGATCCATCATGGTTCGCGTCTCTTCCGGGCTCATGCCCGCAGTCGGCTCGTCGAGCAGCAGCAAACGCGGGCGGCTCGCCAGCGCCATTCCAATCTCGAGCGCCCGCTGTTCGCCATGAGCAAGCGTGCCGGCGATCCGATCGCGGTGATCGCCAAGCCCCACGAGGACGAGCAACGCGTCGGCGGCATCGCTCAACTGCCTCATCGCCGAGCGTGGCCGCCACATATCGAAGCACGTTTGCAACGCCTGCGCGGCGACGCGAATGTTCTCGTGCGTTGTCAGTTGCGGAAACACATTTGTAATCTGGAAGGATTTCGCGATTCCCATATGCGCGAAGCGATGTTGCGGCGTGCCGGTGACGTCCCTGCCCTCGAAGATCACGCGCCCGCTCGACGGCGGGAACGCGCCCGACAGCAAGTTGAAATAGGTGCTCTTGCCGGCCCCGTTCGGGCCGATGATCGAGGTGATCGCACCCCGGCGGAACTCCACCGTAATGTCCTTCAGCGCCGTGAAACCGCCGAAGCGCTTTCCAACTGCTTCAGTTCTCAGAATGATATCGGCGTCCCCGCTCATTTCTTCACCCAGTGCAAAATAGAGCCCCAGATTCCCCTTGGGAAGAACAGGACGCAGAGCACGAAGACGGCACCGACGAAGAGCTGCCAGTGGACCGTCCACAGCGACACGACGTTCTCGAGCAGCAGAAACACCGCGGCGCCGATAAAGGGCCCGAAGAATGTTCCCATGCCGCCGAGCAGCGCCATCATCACGGCGAGCCCGGACGTCTCGTAGTGCATCGTCTCGATGGGCACGATGGATAGGTGCAGTGCCTGAAGGGCGCCTGCGAGACCGCAGAAGCCGCCCGACAGGATGAAGGTGACGAGCCGCACGCTCCTGACGTTGTAGCCGGACGCCTTGGCGCGCGCCTCGTTCTCGCGCACTGCCTCGATGACCGCGCCGAACGGCGAGGCCAAAATTCGCGACAGGAAGAACAGCGCGAGGATCACGCAAGCGGCGACGACGTAGTACCGGGTCAGCGGATCTACGAAACTGAGGTGCAAGCCCAAGATCGAGATCTGGTCGACATTGACCCCGCGCAAGCCGTTCTCGCCGCCGGTCAGTCCCGTCGCCTGATAGAACAGGTAGTAGACGCATTGCGACAGCGCCAGCGTCACCATGGCGAAGTAGATGCCGGACGTGCGGATCGCGAAGAGACCGATGATCCCGGCCATCGCTGCCCCCGCCAGAGAACCGAGCATGATCCCCGCCCACCATGGCAGCCCGTAATGCACGAGCAGGATGCCGCATGCGTATGAGCCCGCGCCGAACAGCGCGGAATGGCCGAACGACAGCAGGCCGAGATAACCAAACAGCAGATTGAAGCCGAGCGCGTAGAGCCCGTAGATCAGGATATTCACCGCCAGCGCCTTGAACGGCACCAGCAGCGGAAACACCAGCAGGAAGATTGCCGAGAGGAGCACCCTGTGGCGGTAGGCCAAGTCCATCAAGCCATCTCGGGACAAAGGCTTCATCGCCGTCTTTTCCAATGTGGAGGTCATGCGCTCACCCTCAGCTCATCAAGCCGGCACGGCCGAAGAAGCCTTGCGGGCGAATGAGCAGCACAACAGCCATCAAGGCGAAAATCGCGACCTTCGCCATTTCAGGTGCAAAGAGCGACGTGAGGCTGACGACAACACCTACGAGAAGACCCGCGAGCACGGCGCCCATCAGCGAGCCCATTCCGCCCACCACGGTGACGACGAAAGCCTCTGCCAGGATCGGCCCTCCCATTTCGGGAATGACGCCCTGCAACGGCGCGGCGAGCAACCCGCCAAGACCGGCGATGCCGCAGCCCAGGCCGAAAACCATCAGCCATACACGCGCGATGTTCACGCCGAGCACCCGCACGATCTGCGGATCGCGCGCACCGGCGCGAATGATGAGCCCATAGCTGGTGCGCTCCAGAAATAGCCATAGCCCCAGCAGGATCACAGCCGTCACGCCCATGACGAAAAGCCGATACAGCGGGAAATAGCCGACGCCTATATCGACCGCGCCCTGGAGCATCGCGGGTGTATCGACTGGATAGCCGGATTTGCCGAAGACGATTCGAACCAGCTCAATGATGATGTAGCTGAGCCCGAAGGTGAGCAGCAGCGGATAATCGATGCCGCGACCATAGAGCGGACGGATCAGCACGCGCTCGACTGCGAGGCCGAACCCGCCGACGATCAGCGGCACAGCCACGAGACAGATCCAGAAGTTGAATCCCATCGACAGCAGCCACAGCCCGACATAGGCGCCCAGCATGAAGAAGGCGCCGTGCGCGAAGTTGACCACGGTCAGCATGCCGAAGATCAGCGACAGGCCGATGGCCAGCAACACATAAACCGAGCCGAGCGCGAGCCCCGCGAAGAGTTGAAGGCCGATCAGTTCAAGCGATAGTCCCGCCATCGAAATCCCCTGAAGCGGCGCGCGCAGGAGCGCGCGCCTGGAGGTGGACGCTTTACGCCTTGTGGCCCAGCGCCTCGCAGGTGCGCAGATTTGCCTCGTTGGGCTCGTCGGTCGCAATGATGTTGAAAACGTCAGCCGGATTGTCCTTCGGTGCGGGCTTCGATTCGATGATG
>JAQGKD010000004.1 GCA_028290285.1 Hyphomicrobiales bacterium | reverse complement strand
GGCAACGTCGACCTGCTGGTGCAGGAGGGGTTCTACTCCACGCGCACTGACTTCATCCGCACCGCCATTCGCAATCAGCTCGATCGGCATGGCGACGAGATCAAGCAGTCAGTCTCCCGTCAGCAGCTCGATCTGGGGCTCAGGCGCTACAGCTGTGCCGATCTCGAGGCTGTCAGGGCTAATGGCGAGAGACTTCACATCCAGGTGCTCGGCCTCGCGATCATCGCAGCAGATGTCTCCCCGGAGCTGGCGCGGGAAACCATTGCATCCATTCGCGTTCTCGGGGCGTTCCAAGCCAGCCCCGGCGTGAAGGCTGCGTTGAGCGGCCGGATCAGTTGACGGCCTGAAAATCGGCCCGCAAGGGCGCTGTATCACGCCCATTCAGCAGGCTGGGCGCGCTTTTTCATGTCTGCTCGCATAGTGAAGGACGTAAAATCATGAACGCTTTTTCGAAGATCGACATGCAGGAGGCGACACGCCTCACCCGCGAAGGACGGCTCGAAGAAGCAATGGCCGTGCTCAGGGGCGAAGCGCCCAGGAACGACCGTGCAGTTGAGCAGGCCGATAGCGCGCAGCTAATCCTCGACATGATTGCCCCGACCGGGGCCGGTGGTGCCTGGACCTCGCCTACGAGCAAACCGGCGGGCTTCGCGCGCTCTCCTGCAGCAATGGAAAAGGTTCTCGACGGATTGAAGCACTTCAAGCCGGCGGCCGGTTTCCATGGAGGCCATGCGCCGCGCGCGACGCCTTCGGTGCCGAAGGGCGCGCGATACGAAGAGCGGGCCTACAGCAATCAGGCCGGAAGCCGTGGCTACAAACTCTATCTCCCGAGCGGCTACAGCGGCCAGCCGCTGCCACTGGTCGTGATGCTTCACGGCTGCACGCAATCGCCCGACGACTTCGCGCTTGGCACACGTATGAACGAGGTCGCCGAGGAGCAGACGTTCATCGTGGCGTATCCCGCGCAGGCGCAATCGGCCAACATGTCGCGATGCTGGAACTGGTTCAGCGTGGGCGACCAGCAGCGCGATCGCGGCGAGCCCTCGCTGATCGCCGGCATCACCCGCGAGATCATGGGCGAGTTCGAGATTGAAACCGGCCGCGTCTATGTCGCCGGACTTTCGGCGGGTGGCGCGGCGGCCGCCATCATGGGATCGACGCATCCCGATCTCTACGCAGCCGTCGGCGTGCATTCCGGTCTTGCGTGCGGCGCGGCGAAAGACATGCCCTCCGCCATGGCTGCGATGCGGCAGGGCTCACGCGGCGAAGGCGGGTCGAGCGGGGGCGTGCCGACGATCGTCTTCCACGGCGACCGCGACAGCACCGTCCATCCAGTCAATGGCGATCAGGTCATCGCGCAGTGCAGCGCCGGGGCGGGCTTCGGTACAAGCATCAGCCACGGCGAGGCGGCGGGCATGCCGTTCACGAGAACCGTTCACGTCGATGACGAAGGCCGCGCGATGCACGAGCAATGGCTTCTGCATGGAGCCGGCCACGCCTGGTCGGGCGGAAGCGCGTCGGGCTCCTACACGGATCCCAGGGGCCCTGATGCCAGCCGCGAAATGATCCGCTTCTTCCTCGGGCACCGCGCGCTCAGGTGAGGGCTTAGCCCCCTCACCTCCTGGACGACAGCCCGCGAAACGTCAGCCGCGATGCAAGAGTCGCGGCAATGGCGCTTGCGTGCACCCCTTGCGCGATGATCGTCAGCCCAAGCGCGCTGTCGGGTCGCCCGGGCGAGGGCTCTCGCGTGATGGTGTCGCTGGCCTGAACGATCTCCGGCGTTTCGCAACCGGTGAGGCGCACCAGGCCCTTGATGCGCAGGACCGCGTCGTCGCTTTGCACCTGTTGCAGAGCGGCTTCCAGCGCGGTCCAGGATATTGCTTCTTTGAGGGGCAAAAACGCCGTGCTGATATCAGGCGTGTGTTCCGCAGCGGTATGAAACCGCTCCCAAGGCTGGCTGACAGTGCCCAGCGCCGCACGAAGGCTCGCGGCGGGGATGCCCTCTGTCGCGGATTCGAGAACGGGAATTTCGGGGCGCATCCGCCGGGCCAGTTCCAGCGCTTCACCGTCTACCGCGCCCGCAATGTCGCTGCGCGTGACGACCACGACATCAGCGCAATCGAGTTGCGAGGACACTTCGGGATGGCGCAGAAGTTGCGCCGGGCCTTTCGCTGCATCGAAGGTCGTGACGACGCCTGCCAAGGCGTAGCGCTCGCGCACGATCTCGCTTTCCGACAGGCGTGCGAGAAGCGCTTTAGGATCGGCAAGGCCCGTCGTTTCGATCAGGACCCAGCTGAATGCCGTGATCTTGCGGTGCAGCCGGTCGTAGAACAATCGCTCCAGCATGGCGACGAGATCGCCCGTCGATTCGCAACAGGCGCAGCCGTTTTCCAGCAGGAGCGGAACGTCGCCGCCCATAGTCAGGATCTGCTGGTCGAGGCCGACTTCACCGAGTTCGTTGACGATCACCATGGCGCCCGAAAACTCGGGCTCGCGGATCCAGCGTTTCAGCAGGCTCGTCTTGCCGGTGCCCAGAAAGCCGGTCAGCAGAACGATGGGAACCTGCGCGCGCTTGGCCATGGCGCCCAGCGTCAGTTATCGCCCAGCGCGGCGAGCGCAGCGCGGGCGATGATGACGTCCTCGTCCTGCGATGCGCCGCCAGCAGCGACCGCGCCGATCACCTGTCCTTGTACGACGATGGGGAAACCACCGAGCACATTGGTGAAGTCTCCATCCATGCGGATCTGCAGGCTGAGCACATCCTCCTTGGAGGCATAGCCGGTCGGCACACGCTGCGAGGCCGATGTGATCGCCTTCTTGATCGTCGCGCGCCCCGAAAAGAGGCGCGCGCCTTCCATCTTGAGAAAGGCGATCATCTCGCAGCTCTGGTCCACGACGGCGAAGCTCACGGGACGGTCGATCTCGATAGCCTTGGCGATGCCGGCCGCAATCATCTTCAGCGCGGCATCATGGGTCAGCCGGTGGGTCGGAACGAAATCGGCCATCACTCGCCCTTGCCGTTGATCCGCAAGGCGGCGCGCGCGCGTTCGACCAGCGCTGGCGGGCTTGCGTAGAGCTTCTTTACGAGGGACTCCATGTCCGCTCCGCTCATCGGGTCGACTTCAAATCCCTGCTTCTTCGCATCGGCGATGAAATCGGGATCTCGCACCATCTTGTCGAAGCCTGCGCGCAGCGCTGCAAACCTGTCCTCCGGCACCTCGGGCGGCGCGGCGAAGGGATAGGCCATGTCCTGGCGCGATACGATGAGTTCGAGCACCTTGCGGTCGTCGGGGGTCTTCGCGAGGTCGGTGACCAGGGGCACATCGGGCAGGTCCGGATGTTTCTTCAAGCCGAGCTGCGCGAGAATGTTGATCCTGTGGCCGCTCACCCATTCGCTCTTCGAGCCCGAAAGCGTGGACCAGGACGTGCCTGCATTGCCGTCCACCTCGCCGCGCTCGACGGCGAGCAGCATTTCGGAATTGCCGGGATAGCCGGTGACGAGCTTGAACTTGGTGCCGAGAATGCTGTTCATCACGCGCGGAAAGATGGCGCTGTCGGCGCCGCTGCCGGAGACCGCGACGGACATTTCACGTTGTCTCACATCCTCGAGCGTCTTGAATGCGGTGCCCTTCCATGAGAGCACGACGCTGACCTCGGAACTCGGACTGCCGATCCATCCGAGCTTGGTGGCATCGAATTTCACGCCCTGATCGTCGAGCAAAGGCTGCATGGCGATGCCGCGCGCGAAGGCTGCGATCTGCGAGCCGTCCTTCTTGGCAAGCGTGTAGAGATAATTCACCGCGTTCATGCTGCCCGCGCCAGGCATGTTCTGCACGATCACCTTGGGATTGCCGGGGATCTGCTTGCCGAGATGCTGCGCGACCGTACGGGCGTAGAGATCGTAGGCGGCGCCTGGCGAATAGCCGACGATGATGGTCAGCGCGTTGTTGCGGTAGAAATTCTCGACACTCGTCTGAGCCTGCGCCCAACCGGCTGAAAGGCTGGTGGCCGCGAGTGCGGCCAGGAGCCGAAGACCCTTTCTCATGACGTTCTCCCGATGTCTGGTTTTGTTGTTTTTTGTTTTGCGTATCGCAGCGTGTTCACGCCCATGGATCGATGGAAACGTGGATCGCCCCCTGCTCGCCTTCTCCGCCAACAGTATGCAGCGCCTTGTTGGTCTCAGCCAGCGGGAACACATGCGTGCACAGATCTTCAAGCGGATAGCGACCGCTGGCGATGATCTGCAGGCCGAGTTCGACGGCCTTGAAGCTGTGGCCGCGCATGCCCTTCACCGTCAGGAAGCGCGTGATGAGCACGTCGCTCATGAATTCAGGGATGGGCTTGAACTTGCGGCCGCCCAGAATGATGCGCCCGCGTTTGTTGGCGATCTGGATGGCGCTCGTCACCGTCGCAGTTCCGCCCGATGCGCAGTCAATGACGAGATCGGCCATGTCGCCGCCCGTGAGATCGGCAACTGTTTCGAGCAAATCCTCTTCATCAACATTGATCGTGTGATGTGCGCCGAGTTTGCGGGCCAGCGCGAGGCGGCGCTGGTCGGCCGGATTGGACAGGCCCGTAACGATGATCTTGCCCGCACCCGCCTCGATAGCGGCAATGAGGCAGGCGAGGCCCTGCTGTCCTGGCCCCTGGATGACGACGCATTCGCCAATCTTCACGCCGCCCTGCAAATAGGCCCATTCGACCCCATTGCCCAGCGGCAGGGCGAGCGTCGCGAGTTTCGCAGGCACGTGGTCGGGCACGTGGTGAAACACGGAATTGGGATGCAGATACTGGTATTGCGTGTAGCCGCCCCAGAGGGAGGGCTCGATGGAGATGGGCGTCGAGCCGTAGCGGATCGAATCGGGTCGATTCAGCGTGTCCGTCTCGTCGCACAGGCGGAAATCGCCTTCGCGGCAATATTTGCAGTGACCGCACGGCAGATATTCCTCGAGCGCGACGCGGTCGCCTTCCTTCACGCCGAAGCGGCGCGCGGCGTCGCGGCCGAGCGTAGTGACATGTCCGACAGCCTCATGGCCGAATATGAGGGGCCCCTTCATCTTCGGATAGGTGCCGTAATAGCCCCAGTCGCTGCCGCAGATGCCACAAAGCTCGACCTTGAGGAGCCCCGTATCATGCGAGGGTTCCGGCATCGGGAATTCACGTACTTCCGTGCGCCGTCCCTCGAAAGAGACCGCTGCTGCGACCTTGGTCATGGATTGGCTCCCGCTCAGATCGAGGTATGGGCGACGCCGTCGCGCGACACGAGCGCATCGGCACGTTCGGTCTGGAACGGCTTGTCGACCGGCAGCACGAAGGCGGCCGAGCGTACCGCATGGCACGCGGGCGCGGTACCGGGCGGGTCGATGCCATTGCGCAGATCGAGCGCCGCCTTGCGCAGGCGATAGCGCGCCATGATGATCGCATTGTCGGTCGAGACCAGGTTTTCGCGCGTGCGGTCGGCGATCGGACCCATGCTCTCCTGCACGGACGCATCCTGCATCGCGATGCTCTCGACGCCGGAGAAGCTGCGCTTCGCCTTCTGCGCCTCGCGATCCATCATGTAGTCGTTTTCCTTGTTGATCAGCGGCAGGAAAGTGCCCGGCACGTATTTCACGTGAATGCCGCCACCCTGCTGCATCACGTCGAGCTCCTCCTCGCTCAGCGGGCGCGTCGGATGATAGGTGAAGCTCCAGACGAAGCAGTTTTCATCGTCGATCGGCACCCATGCATGGCCGTTCAGCGCATTGTCGCCATAGGGTGGGACCATCGAATACATGGGCATGATCCATTGCGTGACGCGCCAGTAGAAATGCCCTTCTTCGGCATTGCGGCGCGCGCCGATGAGCAGGCCGCCCTCCGATTCCACCACTTCGAACTTCGGTGAGGTGTCCGCCTGATAGGCGGCGCCCTTCGTAGAGCGATGCAGCTTGTCCGCATGCAGGTCGCCGCTGTGCAGGAAGGAAACGTGGCTGGAATCTATGCCGCCTTCCATGGCCTGCAGGTAATTGCACTGCTGGATGCGCTTCGAGAAAAACAGATGGCTCCTGGGAAGCTTGCCCCATTCAAAACCGGGCATTTCCGGCTGTTTCTCGGGCGGGCCCATATAGGTCCACAAGACGCCGCCCATTTCGACGAGCGGGTAGGATTTCAGCTTGATCTTCTGCGCATAGCCGCTCTCGACGGCTTCGGAGGGAACCTCCACGCATTGCCCCGTCACGTCGAATTTCCAGCCGTGATAGGGGCAGCGGATGCCGCATTCCTCATTGCGCCCGAACCAGAGGGACACGCCGCGGTGGGCGCAGAACTCGTCGATCAAGCCATAGCGCCCCTCGCTGTCGCGGAACGCCAGCAGGCGCTCGGAGAGGATCTTCATGCGCACCGGCGGACAGTCGTTCTCGGGCAATTCCCAATCGTGCATGATCGGGACCCAATAGCGGCGGAACAGATCGCCCATCGGCGTGTCGGCCCCGGTCTGGGCGAGCAGCATGTTCTGTTCGTGCTTCATGGCGTCGTCTCCCAGAGGCAAATCTTCGGCTTTTGCCGTTGACTCAGGGATAGGCAATGGGCGGCTCAGCGACCAATACCGTCTCTTGTTCGACCTATAAGAAAAACCTATAGTTTCGTGAAGAGGAGCAGACGTGAGCAGCATTTCCCTCCGCCAATTACGCTATTTCCGGGCCGTCGCACGGGCGCGCAGTTTTTCGGCGGCGGCTCGCATGCTCAACGTGTCCCAACCCGCGCTCGGCCTTCAGGTGCGCGATCTCGAGACGCAGCTCGATGCATATCTTTTCTCGCGCCATGCACGGGGTGTGGAATTGACCCAGGCCGGAGAGCTGTTCCTGTCCCAGGTCTCCGACATACTGGACGCGCTGCAGCGTGCGCAGGCGAGCGTGGCCGAGCTGAAGACGCGCGTATCGCAGGAGATCCGCCTGGGCGTCACGCCGACGATAGGGCGCATCCTGTTCGAGGACCTGCTGAAGGCAGGCGCGCGCCCCGGCACGCCATTGAAGCTGCTGCTGCGCGAGGGCCTGACGTCAGACCTGCTGCGCATGATGCGCGAGCAGGAGGTGCAGGCGAGCTTCTGCTACGATCCGCCTGCCGACAGCGGCTTTCACGTCGTCCCTTTGTTTCAGGAAGATCTCGTGCTCGTGCGCCGCGCCGATGCGGGACCGCTGCCCCCAATCGTGGCAATTGCCGACCTGCCGCATTTTCCGCTGGCGCTCGGCGCGCGCAACGATGCCAGCCGGCTCGCCATTGAACGCGCAGCGGCGGCCCATGCCATCGTGCTCGACGTCCGCGAGGAGATGGCGCCCATTTCACTGAAACGCGAGATGCTGATCCGTCATGGACTCAGCACCATCGTGCCCTATGGCTTGTTCCTGCCCGAAATCTCACGCGCGCAACTGAGCGCCGCGCGCATCGATCCGCCGATCTGCCGAAGCATGGCACTGGTGATGAGCCGGGATCTTCCCGGTGCGATCCGCGCAGAGATGACGGAGATCGCGCGCGCGGCCGTCGAGGCGCAGATCGTGGCCGGCGAACTCGGGTGGCGTCGCGCCTGACGACCACAATTCAGCGCACGACGCGATGGCCGATCATCGTGCGACATTGTATGAGCTGATCAAGAGCCTCGGCTGAGTGACGTGCTCACAGCCGCGAGCACCTAGATGTGGGACGCACCATGCCATTACTGAAAGTTTCGAGCACACTCGACATCCACTACGAGCTCGACGATTTCACAGACCCGTGGCGGGATGCTCCCATCCTGATCCTCCAGCATGGAAACGGGCGCTCCGCCCGCTTCTGGCAACGCTGGGTTCCTTATCTGGCGCGGCATTACAGAATCGTTCGTCCGGACATGCGCGGCCTTGGCCAATCGCGTGGAGCTCTCGATCTGGCAACCGACATAACGCCAGACCTTCTGGTCGAAGATCTCACCAAACTCATCGCGGCGCTGGGCGGCGGCCCCGTGCATTTCTGCGGCGAATCGATGGGGGGCATTCTGGGCATCATGCTGTCCGCCCGGCATCCGGAACTCGTGCGCAGCCTGACGCTGGTGGCGACTCCCGTCTTCATCGAAGAGGGCATGAAGACGAAATATTCGCTCGGCCACGGCTCGCGGACCGAGGCCATGGAGAAAATGGGCATCCATGCGTGGGTGGCGGAGACGACGCGCGGCACGCGCCTGCCCGAGGGCGAAGAGCCCGACCTTTTCAAATGGTATGTCGAAGAATTTTCGAAGGGCTCACCCGAGGTCCAGGTCGCGATGTCACGCGTGGTCAACCAGGCGAATGTCGTGGACCTTCTGCCGTTGGTGAGCGTGCCTGTGCTCGGCCTTTACCCAACCAGCGGGCAGATCACATCCTCCTATCAGGAGCGCCTTCTGAAGCAGGGCCTGCCTTGTCTGGAACTGGAACATCTGCCGACATCCTACCACATGATCCAGTTGCTCTACCCCTCTACATGCACATCACGGGTGCTGGCATTCTGCGGCAAGATCGACGGCTATGTGCCGACCGACCGCTAGCGTTTGCCGATCAGCGAATGTCGATCTTGTAGGCGAAGCCCGAGGCCTTGCCGCGCGTCGTGCGCCATTCGAGCGGAGCGCGCTGATGATCGCTGGCAATGCGTTCGATCACGACGATCGGCGCGTTCTGGGCTGTTGCCAGCAACTCCGCATCACGCGCATCGGCGACATCGATCGTCAGAGTTTCCTGCGCATGGGCGACGATCTGGCCGCAGATGCGTTCGTAGAGCGGATATAACAGGTCCCCCATTTCAGCGAGCGGCATCTTGGCGAGCGGCCTGAACCGCGCCAAGGGAATGAAAATTTCCTCGTGAAGGATCGGCGCCTCGTCGACGAGGCGCAGTCTGTGCAGTCGGATGACCTTGGCGCCCGCGCGCAGCTTCAGGGCTTCGACGACGCGTGCCGTCGCGGGCAGCACTTCACGGGCGAGGATCGCGCTCTTGGGCGTTGCAGGCGCACCGTCGGGACCCACGAGCCGGAAGAATCGCAACAGTGAGTTGAATTCAGGACGGCGCACGAAGGTGCCCCTGCCCTGAAACCGTTGCAGTGTCCTGTCTGCCACCAGACCGTCGATGGCCTTTCGCACGGTGCCGACCGCGACAGCATATTGCGCGGCGAGTTCAGCTTCGGAGGGAATCGCCTGATCGGGCTGCCAAGTGCCGTCTTCGACCGCGCGGGTAAACGCGTTGCGCAATCGTAAGTAGGCTGGCAATCCCATGTCACCGGTCACGGTGGCGTTCTCCAAAGACTACGCGTAAGCATGCGCGCCGGGAAAGCCATAGAGCTCAGCCGGATTGTCGACAAGCACGCGTCGCAGCGTGGACTCGTCGCGGCACCAGTCGATCAGGAGATTGACCAGAACGCCGTTGTCGAGCGGCCGGTAGTCGATTACCGGAGGCGCTCCGTCATGGGCTTCTCCCTTGTGCTCGCCGGTGTGCGGCCAGTCCGAGCCCCAGACGATCCGCTCGGAGTTTGCGTCCAGCAACGCCTGCGCAAGCGGCGCGGCATCGGGAAAGTCGGGCGCGACACTGGAGACGCGATAGGCGCCGGAGATCTTGACCCAGCATCGGCCCGATTTCAGCAGCCCCAGCAAACGCGCGAAGCCGGGCTGCTTCACGCCGAGCTCGGCGCGCGCGAGGCCCATGTGATCGATCACGAGGGGCGCGGGAAGCTGCTTCAGCTGGTCGGCCAGGGCATCGATGACCCCAAGACGCGTGAAGATCTGAACGTGCCAGCCGAGCGGCGCGACGCGTTCGGCGGCCCATTTGACATGATCCAGAATGGCGGATGAATCGTTTTCGCCGAAGGTCGCAGCGTTGACACGCACGCCGCGTACGCCCTGCCGGTGCATGGCCTCGAGCTCCTGAGTGGACGTCGCCGCATCGATGACGGCGACCCCTCGGCACCGGCCGCCAGCGGCTTCCATGGCGTCGAGCATACAGCTGTTGTCGGTGCCATAGGCGCTCGCCTGCACGAGCACCTGACGCTCAAGGCCGACGTGCCGCGCCATGCTTTCCCACTGATCGAGACGCGCCTCGCGCGGCGTGTAGCTGCGTCGCGGCGCACAGGGATACTTGTCGAGCGGACCGAAGACATGCATGTGGCAATCGGTCGACCCGGCAGGCAGGGCGCGCGAGGGCTTCGTATGTGTATCGCGTATCATCTTACAACATGATCCCGTCGATGGAGGCCTGGGTGTGGAGGCGGTCGACCGCGCGGATCCAGGCTTCGATCCTGTCAGGCGCATGGGTGGCTGACAGGACAAGGCGCGCGCGGTCTAGCACCTCTTCCCGCGTCATCGGATTTTCGCGGCACCCCTTCGGGAAAAAGACGCGCTGCGTATGCGTCGTCCCGGCGTGGGTCCGGACCGTCACGCGCGCGGGGACTTTGCCATCGATCATGCCGGCGTCCATCTCCGCATCGAACACGCAAGTTGTGCGCAGCGACAGGTCGCGGACGTCGGGATCGCCGACCAGAGACTCGAACTCGTCGAGCCCAAGCACCAGCGGGCCGGAGACGCGCTGCATGAGTTGGAAGGTCATGGCGACAGCGAAAGGCCCGCTCATCTGGGCCTGCTGCATGTCGACAGGTGCGTTGGACGTGATTTTTCCGAGGAGAACACGCGGCACGCCGATCTCGACAGAGGCGATGGATGCCGGCACGATGCCCTCGCGTGACAAGGCCTGCGCCGCCTCGATGGCGGCCTGAAGGCGCACTGTTCCTGCATGCACCTTTAGGGCGATTTCGTCGATCCAGAACCGCTCGCCGAGCGCCTCGACCATGGTCTGGGCCCGGAAGGTGTCGCTGACCGCGCGACCGAAGCCCTGTTCCCCTTCGATGCCGTCCCGCGGACCCGTGAGGCCAGCGCGGGCAAGCAGGGCTATCTCGACACCGGCGGCAGCCGCCTTGCCCGCATGCAACCTCTTGACGTCCGAGCCGGACAGAAAGAACTGCGAGGACCCGCTGGCATAGCTCGCGGCGAGGCCCAGCGCATTCACCAGCCCCTCTTCGTCCAGGCCCAGGATCAAGCCTGCCGCGACGGTTGCGCCGAACACGCCGCAGCTCGGCGTGGCCTGAAAGCCGCGCAAGGCGTGGTCGGGCTGAAGCCCCATGCCGAGCCGGATCGCGGTTTCATACCCGGCGACAGCGGCTTCGAGGAAACGGGCGCCGCTCGGGCGCGTGATCTCCGCGGCTGCGAAAAGAGCCGGCCAGATCACCACGCCCGGATGAACGAGCGCGGCGATATGTGAATCGTCCCAGTCGAGGCTGCCGGCTATGACGCCGTTCTGATAGGCGGCCCGCACCGCATCGGCACGCTGCGTGCTGAACAGGATCGAGCAGACCGGATCGTTGCTGAGACCCAGAGTTACTTGCGCAGCGCGTTGGGTCCAGTCACGGCCGGCGCCCACGCAACCCGCGCGGAACCAGTCGATCAGAAGAACCGGAAGCAGAGCGCGGACATGATCAGGGATGTCCTGATAACGAAGACACGCCGCAAACTGCGCCAGCAGTCTGGTGACAGGTGGGTTGCTCATGTCCTGCCCTCCACAGTGCCGGCATGCAGGCTCATGACGTCATCGGCCCAACCCGGCCTGTCGTGATCCGCCGCCACGGCAACCCAGCGTTCCAGCGCGGAAGCTTCGATCACGCCTGCGGTCATGGCCTGGAAGCGCGCCAGCAGGTCGCGTGCGCCCATTGGCCGATCGGGGGACCCCATCGGCACCGGTATGACAGCCTCACGCTGCGTGCCATCCTTGCGATGGACCGTGACCCGGGCGGCGACATATTCGGTGGTCGACAGCGCTTCGATGTCAGGGTCGATCACGCAGGAAATGCGACGCGAGAGTTCGAGGATGTCAGCGCGCGCCAAAGCGCGGTTGCATTCCTCGAAGCCGAGCACCAGAGGCGCGCCGTCATCCGGCGTCAGGGCAAAAGCCATGGCGACGGCGAAGGGGGAACTCATCTGGGCCTGCTGTATGTCGGCAGGTGCGTTATTGGTCAGGCGGCCCTGAATGACGGAGGGAATGCCGATCGTCACGGACTCGATCATGTCCGGGCGCGTGCCGTCGCGTGCGAGCGTCTCGGCTGCTTCGACGGCGGCGAGAACGCGCGCGCTCACGGCGTGCGGCTTCATCTGAAGTCGCAACAGGTGCCACTCGTCGCCAAGGCGCCGTTCGATGACGGAGGGATCGAATGCGCCGGCCAGTGCATTGGCAAAGCCTTGGCGCCCTTCGATCGCATCGGGTGGCCCCGACAATCCCGCTGCCGCGAAAAGCGCGGCTTCGACACCGGCCGCAGCGGCCTTGCCGGCGTGAATCCGCTTCACCTCGGAGCCCGACAGAAAGAACTGCGTCACGCCGCCCGCGTAAGAGGCCGCTATGCCCAGCGCATTGCGAATACCGGTTTCATCGAGACCGAGTAGTTTGGCGGCAGCGGCGGCAGCGCCGAACACGCCGCAGGTGGAGGTCGATTGAAACCCGCGCTGGAAATGCGCGGGCTGGACCGACAGTCCGATGCGGATGATGACCTCATATCCCGCGGCGACGGCCGCGAGAATTTCGGTCCCGCGCGCGCCGGTCTTCTGGCCGATGGCGAGAGCCGCGGGCCAGACGACCACGCCGGGATGAAGCATCGCGCCAACATGCGTGTCGTCCCACTCGAGGCTGCCCGCGATCACGCCATTGATGCCGGCCGCCCGCACGACATCCGCCCTTTCCGTGGAATAGAGCAGCGAGGCCTGCGGCTTTCCCATGCTGCCAGCAAGTCCCGCGCGATATTTTCCAACCCAGTCGGCATGGCGGCCGACGGAAGCCACACGGAAGTAATCAATCAAGAGGCCGTGCAGCGCTTCCGTCACGGCCGCGGGAAGGCGCGAATAGTCCGCACCGGCGACGAAATGGGCAAGTTGCCGGGTGGATGATGCAGGCGCGCTCACGGTCACTCCTTGATGTCGAGTGGCTTCAGCAGGGCGATGTATTTCGCGTCTTCTGTTTTCAGGAATGCGGCGAATGCGCCGGGCTCGCTGGCCACCAGATCGAACCCCATCCCCTTCAGCCGCCCGCTCACTTCTGGCTCGTTCATCGCCTGTGCCATGGCCGACTGCAGTTTCGCCAGCACGGGTTCGGGCGTTCCCCCTGGGGCGAAAAGACCGATCCACGAGGTCATGTCATAGCCCTGCACGCCCGCCTCGGCCATTGTCGGGACTTCGGGCAGCGATGCGATGCGCGTCGCGCTGCCCACCGCCAGCGGCTTGACCGAGTTCGACCTGACCAGGGGATCGAGGCCGGGCACGAACCCGAACATCAGATCGACCTCGCCCGAGAGCACCGCCGGAATGACGGCACCCGTTCCCGGATAGGGCACGTGGACAATTTTTGCGCCGGTCAATTGCTTGAAAACTTCACCAGCGAGATGGTTGGGGCCACCCACGCCCGACGATCCGAAGTAAACGCCGCCCGGCTTGCTCTGCACCAGATCGAGCAGTTCCTTGACGCTGGAGACCGGCAGCTTGGGGGTGGCCACGAGCATGGTCGACGTCTTGGTGAGCAGCGAGACGGGCTGAAGATCCTTCAGGGCGTCGTAGGTCACCGTCTGCGAAATATGCGGGCCGATGACGATCGGTCCCTCCGGCGAGACGAGCAGCGTGTAGCCGTCGCGCTTGGCGCGGGCGACGTGATCGGCAGCCGTGCGGCCGCTGGCGCCGGGACGATTTTCGACGAGAACGCGCTGGCCAAGAATTGTGCTGACCGACTGCTGCAGAAAACGGGCAACCGTATCGGCGCCGCCACCCGGCGGATAGCCGATGACAAGGGTGATCGGCTTATTCGGAAAGGGAGCCGCGCCTTGCGCATGCGCGCTCGAAGCGACCTGCGGCAAGGGGCAAGACAAGGCCAGACCCGCGAGAAGTCCCGTGACTTTCAACCAAGACATGCTTTCCTCCCTTATTGCAGCGTGGCTCAGCGGCCCGCCGCTTTCTTTTTGAGGCTTTCGACAAGCTTCGCGGGCAACAAAATCCCGTCTGCCCGGCTGCGCGTGAGGTTGCGCAGCTCGTTCTCCCCCGCGAGCATGACCGGACGCTGCGGATCGGCCGGCGGCGTCGCATGAATGATCGCCGCGAAAGCCGCCATGCGGCTGGCGAGGTCGGCCGCCAGAGCGAGCCGGGACGTGTCGATCAGGATGAAGAAATGGCCGAGGTTCTGCGGCTCTCCGGGCGAGTCCACCCAGGACTTCACACCTGTCAGGAACGCCGCTCCCGACAGCATGCCCGCGAACAGGTCGACCATGACCGACAGGCCGTAGCCCTTGTAGCCGCCGATCGGCAAAAGAATGCCGTCGAGCGCCGCAGCCGGATCCGTCGTGGGGAAGCCGTCACGGTCGGTCGCCCATGTGTCGGGGATCGCCTCGCCACGATCGCGCGCATCGCGGATCTTGGCGCGTGCGACCACGCTCAGGGCCATGTCGAGGATGATCGGCATGCCACCGGGATTGGGCATTGCGAAGGCCATCGGGTTGTTTCCCAGGCGAGCGTCGCGGCCCCCCGTCGGAGCAATCGTGGTCGTCGCATTGCTCGCGATGATGCTGGCAAAGCCCGCTTCGGCAGCGCGCCAGCCATAGGGAATGATCGGGCCGAAATGATTGCTTCCGCGCACGAAGCCCGCAGCGATTCCAGTCTCGCGCGCGGCCTTCATCACCGCGTCGAGCGCGCGGGCGCCGATCAGCGTGCCGACGCCATTGTCTCCGTCGATCATGACGAGCCCGGGCGCCGCCTGCATCACTTCGATGTTCGGCGTGCGATTGATACCGCCGAGGTCGAGACGCTCGCCGTAGGAGGCGATGCGGCTGACGCCATGCGTGTGAATGCCGAACATGTCGGCCAGCACCAGCACGCCGGCAGCGTCCACCGCATCCACCTGCGGCATGCCATAGGCGGTGAGAGCACTGGAAGCCAGTTCGTTGAGAGCAGCTTCGCTGATTCGGTGCATGCCGGACTCGATCATGTCGTTCATGGCTGCTCGCCGCTCAGGTTGAGGATCAGGCTTTCCGTGAAAGCGCGTGTGCCGAGCGTTCCACCGAGATCGCAGGTGCGCATCGCCGGATCTGCAATCGTACGGTCCAGCGCTGCCTCGATGGCAACGCCGGCCGCACGGCACTGAGGTCGAGAGGTCCGCGCGGCGAGCCAGATGAGGAGCATGGCGGCCGAGCCGATGAGGGCGGAGGGATTGGCTTTATCCTGCCCCGCGAGCGTGGGTGCGGAGCCGTGCTGCGCCTGCGCCACGCCATGCTCGGCACCCGCGTTGAGCGACGCGCCGAGGCCGAGCCCGCCTGCGAGTTCGGCTGCCTCGTCCGACAGGATGTCGCCGTACATGTTCGTCGTGACGATCACGTCGAACGCGCCGGCATTGCGGATGAGCAGCGCCGCCATCGCGTCGACCAGCTGCTCTTCATAGGCCACGTCCGGGAAGGCTCGCGCGACCTCGCGGGTGGCTTGCAGGAACAGACCGTCTGAGAGGCGCAGCACATTCGCCTTGTGAACGGCGGTGACCTTGCTGCGGCGGCTGCGCGCCAGATTGAACGCTTCATGCGCGATGCGCAGGCTTGCATGCCGCGTGACCTTGCGCGTCGCCAGCGCAAGGTCCTCCGTGGGCATGAATTCGCCAGGGCCCGCGAACATCGAGCGGTCGGCATAAAAGCCTTCCGTATTCTCGCGCACCACGACGAGATCGAATTCATGGCGGCTCGGCGCCTCGACACCGGCGCGCGTGCGAGCGGGCCTGATGTTAGCGAAGAGATCGAGGCGCTTGCGCAGCTCACCAGAGGGGTTGAGTCCGCCTTCGGCCACAGGCGGATAGGCATTGTGCGAGACGGGGCCCAGAACGACGCCATCCGCCTCGCGTGCAAGATCCAACACGCGCGCAGGGAAGGTCGTGCCGTCGGTTTTCAAGGCGGCGAAGCCGATGTCGCCGAATTCGAACTCGAGCCCAAGTGCAAAGACGCGATCGGCATGTCGCAGGACATCGAGAGTGGCCCCGGTTATCTCGGGCCCGATGCCGTCGCCTTCGAGCACGAGCAATCTGATGGGCCCCGCGTCACCGCTCCGCTGCGTGCCCATTCGCCGATCTCCCTGTTCAGTGGCTTCGGCCACCCTCTCCGGTTTGACCGGATTCATACACTCATATATATGACTTGCAAAGATAAAGTAATGGTAGGGGAGGACGACCATGTTGAGGACGATTGTCAGGGCCGTCGTTCTGGGAGGCGCGCTCTGCCTCGGACAAGCCTCCCTCGCCGCAGATTTCACGGGCAAGACCGTGAGCTTCATCATTCCCTTCGCAGCCGGCGGCGGCTCGGATGTGTGGGGCCGGTTCAACGCGCAGTTTCTCGCCAAGCACCTGCCGGGTCATCCCAACGTGCTCATTCGCAACGTTCCCGGCGGCGGATCGATCAGCGGGGCCAATTTCTTCGCAGCGAACGCAAGGCCAGATGGGCTGACCATATTCGGCACGGGAGGATCGACGCAGTTTCCGTATCTTCTCGGCCTGCAAACGGTGAAATACGAGTATCGCGACTGGCGCATCGTTCTCGCGGCGCCTACGGGAGGCGTCACCTATGTGGCGCGAAGCCTCGGCGTCTCGTCGCTCGCGGATGTGCAGAAATTGCGCGGGCAGAAGCTGTTTTATGCGAGCCAGGGCGTGACCTCGCTCGATCTCGTCCCCCTGCTGGCATTCCGGATGCTCGGCATCGACGTGCAATTCGTCACGGGATTTCCCGGCCGAAGCGAAGGGCTGCTCGCCTTCGAAAAGGGCGAGACCAATGTCGACTTCCAGACGTCCGCCGCCTATATCCGCAGCGCCGCGCCACTTGTAAAAAATGGCGCCGCCACGGCACTTTTCAGCTGGGGTGTGCTGGATGAAAAAGGCAATCTGATCCGCGATCCCAACTTCCCGGATCTGCCGAATTTCGCCGAGGCCTACGAACAGATCAACGGCAAGCCACCTGCCGGCATAGAATGGGAAGCGCTGCGCGCGTTCCTGCTCGCCGGCTTCCCGGCGCAAAAGCTGATCGTGCTGCCGAAGGACACCGCGGACGACGTCCTGGAAGCCTATCGCGCGGCCGTCAGGGCGATGCTCCGGGACCCGGAGTATCTGGCAAAGCGTGACGCCTACATCGGCGAATATGAACAGGTCACCGACAGCGAAGCGGAAACGCTCTACAAAAGCGCAATCGATATTTCACCGGTCGCCCGCGCCTGGGTCCGCGACATGCTGGCGCGCGAATATGGCGTCAACTTCGACAAATAGGTGCAGGAGCGACCGCAGCTCATTCGCAACGGCCGGCGGCGGAACCTCAAGCAGACGGGCGAGTGAGGGCGCCTCGGCCCCTTAGTGGGACTGGCGTCCAAGTCGATATTTCGAGGATCCCCGTAGAGAGGTTTAGCTGAAGCTGATGTGGATCGAGAGCGGCCTCGCATGGGCGCCCTTCCTGATGCAGCGGCTCGACCACGAATATCTCATGCGTGTATCGGAAGCGCCGCTCCTCAAGAAACTGCCCAGCGAATATATGCAGAAGATGTTCTACACGCTGCAGCCCATGGAATCGACCAATATGAAGCTGCTGCAGAGCACGTCGCTGGGTGACGTGCATCAGTCCTTCTCTTTCGCGCAAAGTGCGGAGAGCATCATCAAGTCGATGGGTGAGGGTTATTTCCGCAAACTCGCCGAAAACACCAAGCCGGTCTTCTTCACCAAGACGGCGCAGGGACGCGGTTGGGCAGCTTCCGGTGAATTTCCCGTGGTGCTGATGAGCCACGGCAAGAATGCACAGATCCTGAAAGACCAGAAAATCGATGTGCGCCTCAGCAACCCTTTGCTCCTAGGGGCGGAGCATCCCTGCGAGAACTTGCGCGTATAAGCCCGACCTTGCTTTGTTCAGATCAAAGCGTGCGTGGCCTATCGGACATTCGAAACGAAGCTGCGTGCGGCGTCACCGGTATCGTATTGAAGCTGAACAAACTCGGTGGCCTGGACGCCAGCCAGCGAGCCGCGGCCCTCTGTGAGACTCTGAACCTGAAGCTCGTCGTGGCAGCGAAAATCGCTGAATCGACCATAGCGTCGGCAGCCATCCTCCACCTCGCTTGCGTGCTGAAATCGGTTGAGTGGGGCGTCAGCCTCACACATGGATATCTGGCGGAGGACGTCGTGGATACACCGTTGCCAGTCCATGAAGGTCGTGTGTCTCTGACCCATGAACCCGGTCTCGGCATAAAAGTCAGCGAGAGCAGGCTAGACAAACTAAGAATCTCCTAGTTCGAGGCCAGATAAATCTTCTTTCGGGCATATGCAACCGAGGTCGCGTCCTGGGCCGGCACTCCCGGAAGCGCCTCGCGTTCCCGCCGTTGGGTCGAAAAGGTCGCCGAGTACGCGCTAAGGTGATGAAAATACCGAGCGCGACCGATGTTCACGCGCCCGGACGTCGCAGCATGACTTCGAGGAGCGACGGCCATGCCAGTAAAACTTATCAAGTCTATGTCGCCAGCACAGCAGCTTTGTAGGCGTCGATGATCTCGCTTCCCGTCGTGAGCCAGACGTCCTCGTGCGAGGTAATATAGGCAAGGGCGGAATCGAGGTATTTGATCCGATGCGCGGCGCCGATGAGGAAGGGGTGCAGCGCGATGCACATCACGCGACCGTTCTTGGCGCCCTCTTCGTATAGCGTGTCGAATGTGTCACGGATCCGGCGCTCGAAATCGACGATGCTGATCGACGCATTGTTGAACAGGGGCATGTCGTTCAGTTCGAGTGTGTAGGGGATCGAATGAAGGCCGTTGTTCATCGCATAAGGAAGATCGTCGTTGCACCAGTCAGCGATATATTCGACGTCTTGCGCGCGCAAGAGATCGAGCGTGTTGAACGTCTCGGTGAGACCAGGTCCGAGCCATCCACGCATCTTCTGGCCGCATGATTCAATGGCGGCCCGCGTCGCTGTGATGACCTGTGTCTCAGCCTCCGGCGTCAGTCCCGAAAGAAAAGACGAGTTGGTCATGCCGTGGCCCATCAGCTCCCATCCGAGCTTTGCGCATTCTTCCATGATGCGCGGATAATATTTTACGACCTCACCGTTCAACGCGACCGTGCCGCGGATCCTGTGCTTGGTGAGCGTATCCATGAGGCGCCAGACGCCAACGCGATTGCCGTAGTCGCGACGACTGTGGTTGCGCACATCGGGGACGCCCGGCCCGAGCTCGAGGTGGAAATGCTCGATGTTTGGCACGACCCAGACTGCTACGCGCGCCCCGCCCGGCCATTTGATCTGCGGGCGATCAACGATCGGCATGTAGGGGAAAATGCTCGATTGTTCGAAACTCATCATGACCTCACCTAGAATTGCGGCGCACAATAGATCGGACTGTCGTCCAGGATGACACGATCGACGGAACGTCGGGAGGCCATCGAGCAAGGATGGAGCTGAAGCCTGACAGGTGATGCCGACCTCGTAGCCAATTCGGCTGGCGACGAGGTCCCCCATTTCCCCGAGCCCGCGCGGCGAGCCCTTTGGCCGCGACGGGTGCTTCGTCCTCACATTTCATTCGACACGCCTCGCCACCTCAGGAAGTAAGCCTCAGCTCTCAGGAACACGAGATTGATGACATAGCCGAGCAACCCGAGCGTGAAGATGCCTGCGAACATTTCCGGCACGCGGAAGATGCGCTGCATGTCGAGGATGAAATAACCGATGCCGCTGTTGCCGGTGATCATCTCCGATACAACTGACACGATCAGCGCGATGCCGAGGCTGATGCGCATGCCGGTAAGTATACTCGGCAGGGCAGCCGGCAAGATGATCAGATAAAGTGCGCGCAAGCGCGACAGTCCGAAAGTGCGCCCAGTATCGACCAGCACAGGGTCGACCCCGCGCACGCCCCCATATGTGTTGAGTAGCACGGGAAAGAGACACGCGAGAAAGATGACGAAAATCTTCATCTCGTTCTCGATGCCCAGCACCAGGATGGCGACCGGAATATAGGCCGAACTCGGGATCGGCCGAACGAATTCGGTGATCGGTTCGAGGAGGCGGTACACGAAAGCATTGGTGCCCATCAGCAGCCCGACCGGGATCGACACCGCGCAGGCAATCGCGAACCCGCAAAAGATGCGCCACAGGCTCGGCGTGATTTGTTCCAGGATTTCACCGCCGAAGAGGCCGCTCTCCCAGGCCGCGAAGATGCGGCTCACGCGCGGGAAGCTCACCGGATCGATCCATTCATAGGCCGATGAGATTTCCCATATCGCCAGCAGGGCGACGATGAGTAGGAAACCCGGCAAGCGTTTCATCATTTCAGGAACCCTGTTGAATCTCGCCCGCCAGTTCGCGGACCTCAGAAGGAAGCTTTCTCCTGCGAGAATATGCTTTTGAAGAAGGCTTGCCGGATCTCTTGGAACCGCCGCTCGCTACGGGTTTCGACGGGATCGCGCGGATAGGCGAGATCGACATCCACGTCGTCGCTCATGCCTCCCGGCGCTTTCTTCAGAGCAATGATGCGGCTCGACAGAAACACCGCTTCTTCGACGTCATGCGTGACAAAAAGGATTGTGATCGGCAGCGCGGTCCAGATTTTCAGGATGAGTTCCTGAAGCAGAGCGCGCGTCATCGCGTCAACGGCACTGAAGGGCTCATCCATCAGCAACACTTCGGGCTCACAGATCAGCGCACGGGCAATGACCACGCGTTGCTGCATGCCGCCCGAGAGCTGGTAGGGATAGTAATCTTCATAGCCTTCGAGCCCGACGAGTCGGATATACTCCATGCACTGCTCTTGGGCCTGCCGCTTGGGGACGCGGAAGCGGCTCTGCAATCCAAAATCGATGTTCTCTAGAACAGTGCGCCATGGCAGGATCGATTTGGCATATTGTTGGAACACATAGATCATGCCGCACGGAGGCCTCGAAACCTTTCGTCCGTTGAACTCGACCGTGCCGCCCGAGAAGGGCTCCAGCCCCGAGATGACCTTGAGCAGCGTCGACTTTCCACAGCCTGACGGCCCAATGATGGACAAGAAGCTGCCGCGCGCAACATCACAAGACAAGCCATCGAATATTGTCAACGGCTTGGTTTGTGTCGTGTAGGATTTCTGGAGATTCAAAATCTTGATAATGGGCGCATCCGGTTTCGATTGCGCCTGTTCGTCATCTGTGCAGGCTTGCGGTGCGTTGCTGATCTGCTTGTCTCCAGCCTGAGCCAGATCGCCGTGAAGAAGCTCGGCGTTCATGTGCTGCTACTCCAACGGCAGGTGTCGCGGGCGTCGACAGGCCTAGGCGAGCCCCAGCGCGTCGGAAGGTCCCCGGCGATCACTTCACAATGTAGGGCTTCAGGCCCTCCGCGATGAATTCCTGGGCTTCATGCGATTTCTGCAGTTCGCCACTGACCTTCATGAGGTCGATGACCTCCTGCCACTTCGTCATGTTGATCTTGTAGTCCCACATGATCGGGGGCATTTCCTTGACAAGCGCTGGATCAAGCCCGGTGAACTTCACGACTGCGGCGCGGGCGCGGTCGGCATCGCTGTTCATATAGTCGATTGACTCACGAATGGAGGCAGCGAAGTTCTCGGCAACGTCGGGGTTGTTCTTGATATACGCATTCTTCGCGAACCACGCGCCAAGCGGTTGCTCGGGCACGGACTCAACATAGTTCCATGACAAGACGCGGCCGACGCCACTGGCCTGCAGCTGCGTCGTGTAAGGGTCCACGGTCGCGATCGCATCTATCTGTTTTGACCTAAGTGCATCTGCGTGGCTGGGGAAGGGGAGTTCGACGAACTGCACTTTCTTGAGGTCCACGCCGGCATCGCGCATGAGCTTCTGAACTCCCACCGTATTCTGGCTGTGCAACGAAGAGACGCCGACCTTCTTGCCTGCGAGATCGGCCATCGTGCGGATGGGAGAATCCTTCAGGACCTGCAAGGAGCCTGAGTCCGGCCCTTTGGTACGCGCGATCTCATTCTGCGCGATCGCAATCAGCGGGAAGCCGCGCTCGATCGCCATCATGGCTGTACCCGGAATCGCAAGCGCTATATCAACCGAGCCCCCCTGAAGAGCCGCGATGGCTTCGTTGCCGGTGCGAAATTCGACAAGACGAACCTCCAGGCCATTCTTCTTGAAAATGCCTTCCTGCTGCGCGACCCACGGATTAGTGAGTGCCGCCATCTTCAGAATTCCAACCGAAACCTGCTTCGTCTGGCCGCTCGCGAAAGACGCCCCGGCGAGAAGGCAGCAGGACGCGGCAGCGAGCATACGCATTCCACGAAGCCAGGCTATCATTATGTTCACTCCACGTTTGAAGACCTGGTTCCATCAAATACGACACGCAGGAGCCGCGCCGTCGAGGCGCGTGCAGACAGGTATCTTGATTGAGGGAATCGCCAAATACAAGCCTAATTCGAGCTCGCGCATCACGGGACGACGGGTACGCACCCCGGCCGACCGCCCGATGCATGTGTCATCCCCGGAACAATGCAAGGACTCCCTTGAAGCGTCAGATGGCCGATCTCGTCAGGCCGGTACGGCGGGCAATTATCCGCGTCTGACGCCCAATCAAGATCAAGGACATCGTCAGACGAGCCGCAGGGATTTACATCGGGACTCGATGGAGAGGTGCGCGTGAGCGACAGTGTCGGCGACGAGAATGAATGTCGCTTGGTTTATCGCGGCGCGGTCCCATCTGTTGGAGGTAAGTGTTACATTGAATGCGATGTGCCACAGATGAGGAGGCGTGATGCGGTTCGTGATCACATACGTGAGTTGCGGGGCGTGCCCATGGCAGGCTGGCGCGTGATGGTCGTAACCGCGGCTGACGAGGTCTCCCCAGCCATATTCCCGTGAGGCTTGGGCGAGCCGCGGCCGAGATCGCGATTGTCTGCAAACACGCATGCGCCCGAACGGTCCAGCTCGGCCCGTCGGTGAGCTGAGCACGATGATGCGATGACCTCCCTTGCGTATGCGGGCCTGGTAAATTACTCACGATGCGGGTCGTTCCTGCCAATTGGACTTTGGGGCGCCGCGTCCCACTTCAACACGCATTTTTCAGCCAGCCGCGTGACTGAAGTATTGCCATCAAGCGCGTTGCGCAAAGCTGGAACCAGAAACACTGGTCCTTGTTTGACAGCACCACCGAGCCACTATTGCAAGACTTCCGTATAGCTGGAGCGCGCAGGCACTTTGACGCCTGCCGCCAGTGGCCCGAAGTGGAGCGGGCTGACCAAGCTGCTGAACGCATGGCCCGGCTGGCGTGCTTACGACCAGATCTGGCTTCCTGACGACGACATCCTCGCCGGACAGGACACCATTTCGGACATGTTTGAGGTTGGGCGTGCGCTCGATTTTCATCTGTTCATTGAAAGTCCGCCGGTTCATTGATCTGAGAATAGCGTTTGAGATCGAAGGGCCGGATGGGCAGTACTCCGCGGTTCCTTTTTCCGAGGCCATCGAGGTGCTCCGGTGAGGGACGCGCCGACTTGCAGAAATTGTTGCAGGAACTCCATCTGCTCATGTGGATTGAGAAAACTTCACGAACTGGAGGAGTCCAGCATGATCACGATGTCACCAGAAGCCCAGGACATATTTCTCACCGGGCTGCGCAATGCCCATGGGCTCGAAACCCAAGCCGAGCAGATGATCAATCGTCAGCTTGAGCGGCTGCAGAACTATCCGCAGGTTGCTCAGCAGCTCCGAAGCCATCTGGCCGAGACGCAGCAGCAGCAGCAGCGCCTTGACACGCTGCTGGCGCAATACAGCTCATCGACCTCGTCAATTAAAGAAGCTGCAATGGGTTTTATGGCCAACATGCAAACGCTTGGCCATGCCATTGCCGATGACGAGATTCTCAAAAACACGTTCGCCAACCTGGCCTTTGAGAACTTCGAGATCGCCTCCTACAAGTCCCTGATCAGTATGGCCGAGACCTTCGGCCAGACACAGGCCATTGGCCTGTTGCAGCAGTCGCTTCAGGAAGAGGAGCGCATGGCGAGGTGGATCAGCGACAATGTTGCCGAGGTGACAAAGCAGTATTGCGCGCTTCGCGTTTCTGGCGAGAAGGCCGACCGGTAGAACCTTTGCAGTAGAAGTCGCCAAAACGAATGCCATCGCCGTGAAAATCTGATCAAAGCTCGCCAGTGCGAGCAACGTCCATCTGTCGTGGCGTTCGATGGCGATGACAGCCTGTGGGTCGATGCAGCCGACGAACAGGACTGGGAACGTCACTTCAGGCTGCGATGGGCGGCAGCATGCGCAGGGCCCTGTCGCATATTTCCTGAGGCTCGCGGCATCCGTCATCAGCGACCGACAGAATGGCAGTCGCGAGACGGTCCCGCGCCAGGCGCGCCGTCGGGCCATCGCAGGGGTAAGCGAACGCCAACGCATCCCAAGCTTTATCGAGAGCACGCCTCATTACAACGATGTCGTTGTGGTCAAATACGATTGTGCGAAGAGGGTAAAAGTCCGTGAATTGGCCTTACGTCTACGGCTTGAGAGAGCAGCGCAATGATCTGCCGCAGGGATCGTCAAGTCCTTGGGATTTCGTAAACGACTTTACGGCGGCGGCTGAATTCGCCGCAAGCCAAAATCTAAACTGTCTGAACCCGGGCAAAGCAAAGTGCCGGAAACCGTACAATAGAAATGCGTTGGCGGCGGGGGTATTGCCATCATGGCAACACCTAGCGGCCTTCGCGGTCGCGCTTGTCCAACCAGAACACACAATAACAGAGCCTGACGTATGAATAGCCATGCGACAGCCGCGACCCCTACACGGGGCATTGAGGAAGGTACAGACGGAACAGTTCGCAAGTTTGAGATCAACCGCTGCGGCTTGATGCAATTGCGGAGCTCTCAATCGCGAAGGAAGGCGCGCGCAGATGACACCGTCGCGGGTCGAAGCAAGGAATCGAAGCACAACGAGGGATCCAGGGCCATCCATGGATGCAGTCGCTGCGAGGCAAAACCAAACCGGAGTTCTAAATGCGTAGCCTTCCGTGGATCAGAGTGGCAGATCGGGCGCCTTATTTCGTGGACGAACAGGGGCGCCCCTGGCACCCGATCGGTCACAACGATGCCATCACCTGGCCCGATCTGAGCCCTCTCTTCCGGCGGAAGGACGTTGGCGCAGTGCAAGCCTATTTCGACAACCTCTCCCAGCGGGGCGTCACGGTTTTGAGGCTGATGCTCGAATACTCGCAGGTGAGGCACCGGTATTTCGAGAAACCAGTAGGCGTCTTCCCAGCTGCCATGATCCAGCTCTGGGACGATTTGTTCTCAATGGCGGAGAAGTCGGGCGTGCGGCTGCTCATCACGCCGTTTGACACGTTTTGGACATGGCTCCATTGGCGTCATCACCCCTATAACCGCGTTCACGGCGGCCCGCTCGACCACCCCTCGAACTTTCTTCTCTGCGGGCCAACGCGCCGCGCCATCAAAAACCGACTTGAATTCGTTATCCGCCGTTGGGGCGGCTCCGGCGCCTTCTTTGCCTGGGATCTCTGGAACGAGATTCACCCGGCGCATGCCCAGGGAAGCGCGGATTGCTTTCCGGAGTTCATCTCTGATTTATCAACGCATGTTCGCGGACTAGAACAACAGCTTTACGGACGAACGCACCCGCAGACGGTCTCTCTATTTGGACCGGAACTTGATTGGAAGCCGCATATGCCGTTGGCGGAGCCCATTTTCCGCCATCCCGACCTGGACTTCGCGAGCGTCCACATCTACCGCCACGGCACGATCGACAATCCGCGCAATACAATTGCCGCCGCCGCGGACATGGGGAAGATTGTGCGGGCACATACGCAGGAAACACCGCTAGGCCGCCCATTTTTCGACAGCGAGCACGGTCCGATTCATAGTTTCAAAGATCGCAAGAAGACGCTTTCGGAAGATTTCGATGACGAGTACTTCCGGCACATGCAGTGGGCCCATCTGGCGGCCGGCGGCGCTGGCGGGGGTATGCGATGGCCAAACCGTAATCCTCACGCCTTGACGGCAGGAATGGGGGAGGCACAGCGCTCCCTTGCCGCTTTCATGCCAGAGATCGAATGGAGAACCTTTCGCCGTAAGCCGCTGATTGCAACTGTCTCGACGCGCGCCAAGCTTCTTGTGGTTGCGTGCGGAGACGAGAACCAGGCCATCCTGTATTTGCTGCGTGCCGGCCCCCTGACACGCCACGGACTCGTCGATCGCTCCGCCCTGCCTGTCGTCTTTGAAATGAATGTTCCCGGTCTACGGCCCGGCCCATACACTTTGACAGCTTGGGACACGGTACGAGGCGTCTCCATTGAGAGGCTTTCCGTCACATCAGGTACGCAGGGCCTGTTGCTCGCCACACCCGCGTTTGTCGGCGACCTCGCGTTAGCCATCAAACCTGCAACTTGAGAGAACGCACGCTTGCTGCATTCCCGGACACTTGGATTCGCAGCTTCGGCCAGACGGCATTGCGATCGCGCGCGGGATCTGCCACCGGTCCAGAGTTGGCAAGAGGTGAGCGATACGATCAACCATAGTGCATGGGAATTGCACGACGCGGCTTATCCAATCTGAGAGCCCCTCATCGACAAGCGCTGCAAAATCGATTACGGCCCTCCTTAAAGTGGAGCCGTTTGACCGGAGGTTGTCACAGCAAAGGATGATAGGTGGCTCCCCACCTTGGTTACGCACGTTCTCAAGCCCGCGGACGTCCGGTTGCGGGATCAAGACGATACGCCGACGCCGTCACCGCCAGAGTTACAATTCGAACGCTGGAAAATAACGAAGTAATATGGGCCACTTCGTCTCCGGCAAAGAGCACTGATCGGATTGATGCGACAACTTTGACTGTCAAGCTGTGAGCCTCGCCGCGGACTCGACACCTCCAACATCATACAAGTTGATATGTTCAGTTCGCGCGAACAGCGTCCGCTCGCGCACCGACAGTTCGCTTGTGTGCCTGTAAGAGGGGCACGGGCGCTGCAACCGCGGCGGGTTCGGCGCGGACTGTGCCTTTGCGCCGCCGGCGCTTTTCTCCTTCCGCCATTTGCAGCCAACTAAGATTTCATGGGAACAGTGACCCTCCACAGCAGTGAAGCTCCTGCGCGTATGCAAGCCGCGCTGCGGGATCTGATCGTCTTCAAGCCGTCTAAATCGGTACAAACCACAGAACGAACCGATTGCTGCTGCGTACGTTGTGTGCCCAGCAATCGCTGCACGACGCGCAGCCTCAACGCAGGTCCTTGCACATGAAGCAGTATCCCGTGCCGCCCTTTCCGGCGCAGCCGCAAAGCATTCCTGGCAGCAGCGCCGACATGAAGCCACAGCCCGACTATGGCGAAGACAGCTATCAAGGTTCAGGCCGACTCGCCGGCAAGCGCGCTGTAATCACGGGCGGAGACAGCGGCATTGGCCGCGCCGTCGCACTCGCGTTTGCCCGTGAGGGCGCAGACGTGCTCATCTCTTACTTGAACGAAGAGAGGGATGCGCACGAGGCAAGGCGCCTGGTCGAACAAAGTGGACGCAGGTGTGTTCTTGTCCCCGGCGACATCAAGGATCCTGCGCACTGTCGCAAGATCATCGAGCGCTGCGTCAGCGAGTTAGGCGGCATCGACATCCTAGTAAACAATGCTGCGCATCAGGCGACGTTCACCGACCTGCAAGACATCAGCGATGAAGAATGGGACACGACGTTCAGAACGAACGTGCATGCGATGTTCTATCTGAGCAAGGCCGCCGTGGCGCACATGCAGGCGGGTGCCTCCATTATCAACACGAGCTCGATCAACGCGGATACGCCCAGTCCCCAATTGCTCGCCTACGCCACCACCAAGGGCGCCATTCAGAACTTCACAGGCGGACTCGCGCAGCTGCTCGCCGAAAAGAACATCCGAGTGAACTGTGTTGCGCCTGGCCCGATCTGGACCCCGCTGATTCCCTCCACCATGCCTGCGGAAAAGGTAACCCAGTTCGGCTCGGAAGTTCCAATGAAGCGGCCAGGCCAACCGTGCGAACTCGCGCCGATTTATGTTTTGCTGGCCTCGGACGAGTCGAGTTACGTTTCCGGCGCCACCGTGGCAGTGACCGGCGGCAAGCCTCTGATCTGATGCAGAGGCTCAGCCTACGAACGGACAGCAGGACAGCCGCAGTCGTGTCTCCGGCGTTAAACCCGGACGGCGCGGTCGTGGGCCGGGCGCTCAGACAGCGAGGTGGTGCCTGTCGGCGTCCGTCGCGGGCTTCCCATTGCGATTCGATCTCGGACAGTTTCGCGGCGTGGAGCCTCTTGGCTCCCGCCGGTTCCTTCGTCTCGAGGCTTTGCTTCTCTTCGGGCTTGCCGACGAGTGCTCGCAAATCCTCCGGAACGTGCTTCCGCAGCCAATAGATTTCGGTCTCGGGATGCTTCCAGGGACTCGCCATCGCGAGCGCCATCTGTACGACCGTTGTGGACTCACTCCGGCGGCCAACCGGTCTTGTATTCCGGCAGTTTGTTTGGACTGCTACGTCTTTTTTGCGGATGGTGCCCAGGAGAGGACTCGAACCTCCACGTCCTTTCGGACACTGGCACCTGAAGCCAGCGCGTCTACCAATTCCGCCACCTGGGCACGGGCGGTTCTTACGGGGCGGGGTGGCTCGTTGTCAATCGCTGACCTGCCCTGACGCGATTTATTCCGGTGTGTGCCCCATGAAAACCTGAAACGAGCGCCTATATCGAGAATCGAAAGAGATCGCGGGTCAAACTCCGGTTGTCCGGTTTCTGCTGCAACAGATCCCTTGTCCCGCGCGTTGCGCGGCGTAGTGTGGTTTTTCGAGGAGTGCTTCCATGAAGCAGTGTTCCGATACCCGCGTGATCAGGTTGTTGGCCTGGAATGCCGCCGCTGGCGCCATTCTCGGGGTTTTCTTTGCTGGGTTCCTCGTATACTGGGACGTCGCGGGGCTCGGCTCCCTTCTGGCTCACAGCGACATGCCGCTTCCGGCGCTTGTCCTGCTGTTTGGCGGATTTGCCGTCACATTCGGAAGCGCCGTCTGCGGAACCGCGATTATGGGCATGTCCGACGATCAGGACGATGGCCCCGGCGGGGGGCGGCTCGTGCCGATTCCGATTCGCATCCGGCGCAAGTGACGGGCAAAGCCCTGTACAGCGGTGGCCGTGTCGACTATGAGCGAGCCTGAGCAGAGGCGAGCGCACGACGCGGGGATTCCATGGTTGAGAGCAACGACAGATCGGTGCGTCTGGTCACGGTTTTCGGCGGCACGGGATTTATAGGCCGCCACGTCGTCAGGGCACTGGCCAGGCAGGGATGGCGCATTCGCGTCGCCGCGCGCCGGCCCAATCTCGCTGGACACCTGCAGCCCATCGGCAGGGTCGGACAGATCCATGCGGTCCAGGCCAATCTCCGCTATCCGGCTTCCGTAGCCGCCGCATTGCGGGGGGCCGATGCTGTCGTCAATCTCGTGGGCATCCTGACGGAGACCGGCCGCCAGCGTTTCGATGCCGTTCAGGCTTTCGGCGCGCGGGCCGTGGCGCGCGCGGCGCGCGAAGCCGGTGTCACGTCCCTCGTGCAGATGTCGGCGCTCGGGGCCGATCCGCAGTCCGATTCGGACTATGCCCGGTCGAAGGCCGCGGGGGAGGCGGCCGCCTTCGAATTTTTCCCCGGTGCGACGGTCCTGCGTCCGTCCCTCGTGTTCGGCCCGGAAGATAGCTTCTTCAATCGTTTCGCCGCGCTCGCGCGGATGTCTCCCGTGCTGCCGCTGATCGGTGGCGGGGAGACCCGCTTCCAGCCTGTCTTCGTGGGCGATGTCGCGCAGGTGGTTGCGATGGCTCTCGCCGGCGAGACGCGTCCGGGTACCGTCTACGAACTCGGTGGCCCCGAGGTGAAGAGCTTCCGCGAACTGATGGAATTCGTCTGCGCCACCACCGGCCGCAAGCGGCTTCTGGTTCCCGTGCCCTTCGGCGCGGCGCATTACATGGCGCTCGGAACGGAGATTGCCTCGAAACTCTCGCTGGGGCTCTACCCGGACATGCTGCTGACCACCCGCGATCAGGTGCGGTTGCTCAAGCGAGACAATGTCGTCTCGGAGCAGGCCCTTGCGGAGGGGCGCACGCTCGGCGCGCTGCATCTCCAGGCGGAGGCGATCGAATCGATCGTTCCGACCTATCTCTATCGCTTCCGCAAGGCCGGCCAGTTCGACCGTCAGCGCCCGGCCTGAATCATCACGCCGCGCTCTTGCCGTGACAGCCTCTGGTGGATCCGAACCATGAAGGCCGTGCCGAAGAGCGGCGTCAGCAGATTGACGATGGGCACTGCGACGACAGCCGCGACGAAAAAACCACAGAGAAAAATGTAGAGGCGGTGGCGGCGGCGCATTTCGCGGACCTCCTCGATCGGTCGATAACGCAGGGCTGCCAGCTCGAAATACTCGCGGCCGAAGAGATAGGCGTTAGCCACGAAGAAGGCGACGATATTGACGCCGGGCAAGAGCAGCACGAGCAGCGCCAGCAGATTGACCAGCACGGACACGAGCGCGAACTTGCTGGCCAGCCAGATCGCCTGGCCCCCCGGCAGGGCCTGGCCCGTCGCGCCCGTCGTGTCGAACTCGACTCGCTCGGCCAGTTCGTCGAGGAAGAAGCCCGCGACAAGCATCGAGACGGGAGCGACGAGAAAGGCGAGGCCGAGAAACAGGCCGAGGCCAGTGAGGATCGACAGCATGGTCGCGAGCCACGGATAAGGCACGGCGACATAGGATATGACGACCTTGTCGAGGCCGACCCAGACTAACGCGAGCAGCACGAGGGTCAGCCCGAGAATTTTGTAGAGCACGCGGCGAAACGGCGGCGTGAGAATCTCGGACATGGCGGCGAGGGCGGCATCGAGCATGGCTGTCTCCGTGGCCGCGCTGACATGGTGAGCGGCGCGGCCCCGCGCAACGGCCATGGTGCCGAGGTCAGGTGTTTTTGGGCTCCAGCGGTCGCGTGACGCCACGCGCCAGAAGCTGCGCCCAGGCGCCGGCAGCCGTTTCCGCGAAACGAAAGAGATGGAGATCGCGCTCCTCGATCACGCCGGCCTCCATCATGCTGTCGAAGCTGATGCAGGAGCGCCAATAGGCTTCATCGACGAGCACGACAGGGATGTCGGGCGCCTTGCCCGTCTGGCGCAGGGTGAGGACCTCGAACAATTCGTCGAACGTGCCGAAGCCGCCAGGGAAGACCACCAGGGCCTTGGCGCGCATGGCGAGGTGCATTTTGCGCATCGCAAAATAATGGAAGCGGAAGGTCAGCTCCGGCGTGGTGTAGGCGTTGGGCAATTGTTCGTGCGGCAGGGTTATGTTGAAGCCGATACTGGGCGCGCCCACTTCGCTCGCACCGCGGTTGGCAGCCTCCATGATGCCTGGCCCACCGCCTGTCGCGATCACGTTATCGCACGGGCCGCCATTATGATCGAGCGCGCCTCCCTCCAGCGAGCAAAGTTTGCCAAAGGCCCGGGCCTGCGCATACCAGTGAGCATGGCGGGCCGGGCCGCTCTCGCGCACTCGCGCGCTGCCAAAGACCACGACGGTCGAGCGCACGGCCCAGGCGCGCAGGGCCTCCTCGACCTTTTCATACTCCAGCAGGAAGCGAACGCCGCGCTGCGCGTCCGACAGCAGGAAATCCTGGTCCAAGGCTGCGAGGCGATAGGCGGGCGAGGCGATCTGGCGATCGGGGCGCGGGGCTTCGGACTCGCTCATGCCGTGCGCTCGATGACGATTTTCTGCAGTTTTTCGCCGTTCAGCCAGAGCCGCAGATTGTCGGCGAGGATGCGGCCCATGCCGGCCCCCGTGCCGCTCGATCCCGCTCCGGCGATATGGGGCGTCACGATGACATTGGGCAGGCTGTAGAGCGGATGGCCGGCAGGCAAAGGTTCGACGGCGGTAACGTCGAGGCCGGCGCCTGCTATCCGCCTGTCCCGCAGCGCCTCGACGAGAGCCGCCTCCTCGATCAGCGGACCGCGCGCAATATTGACGAGGTAGGCGCTCGGCTTCATCGCGGCGATGAGGGCGGCATTGAACAATTCATGCGTTTGCGCTTCATAGGTCGCTGCCATGACGATCATATCGGCGGCGGCCACCGCCTGGCCAAGTTCGGCACGCGGGCGCATGGTGTCGAAATTGGCGAGCGGCTCCGTGCTGCGGCTGACGCCGGTCACCAGCATATCGAAGGCTTTCGCCTTGCGCGCGATCTCCTGGCCGATCGCGCCTACGCCGATGACGAGCAGGTGCTTGCCAGCCAGATTGTCCAGGGAGGGTGTCACGGCATCGCGGCACCAGACCTGATCTCGCTGGCCCTGCTCCGTCGCACGCAGCTGGCGCATCAATCCCAGCATCAGAGCGAGCGCATGTTCGGCGACGGCGAAGGCCCGGAGGCCGGCGGCATTGGTGACCACGACGCCCGGCGGCAGCCCGAACTTTGTGGCCTTGTCGAAGCCCGAGGTCGTGAACTGCATCCAGCGCAGCTTGCGGCCGTGCTCCAGGATCGTCTTCGAGGCCTCTTCGTCATAGGCCCGATTGCCGATGACCAGGACCTCCGCATCGGGGAGGCTCGCCGCGAATGCGTCCATCGTCTCCGGGCGGTCGAAGCCGACATCGGGAAAGGCTTTCATGGCCTCGGCAAGATCGTCCCTGCGCGCATGTGGGTCGTAGCAGACGAGCTTCATGGCGGAGCCTCCGATGTTCTTCTTGGGGAATCAGGATAGGTGGCGCGCCGCAGTGCGTCCAGACGACGCGAATTCTGCGCAACCATGGCAGCAGCGAAAACGTTGAGGTGCAAGCGGCGCGAGTGCCGGTGGAGCGATGGGACCATAGCATGGCATATCTGATGGAATGGCCGGCACGCATACAACGAGCCGGCGTTCTCGGCGTTACTGCTGTGGCCGCGCTAATGGCCGGTTTGTCTCGTTCGGAGGCGCAGTTTGCACAGGAAGTGCAGCCGGGCGACACCATCGTCTACGTGCAACCTCAGCGCCTGGAGCGTTCCAACGGCGTGCCGGTGCGGCGTCTCGCGCCTCGCGAGGGGGACGACCGGCTCGTTTATGAATATGACAATCCCAATGGCGTGAGTTCGCGCGAACGGCTCGCCGTCGATCCGCAACCAATCCTGCGTGACATGCAGCGCGTCCACAAGAAAAACGCCCGCAAGCGAAAGCCGACGCAGCAACCCCGCGTCGCGTCGCGCACGCCGGCCACTTCAGATGCAGACATCAAACCGGCTCCTGCCCAGGAGACGCCTATCAAGGCTGCCCTGCCCGCCGTTGCGTCCCCCGTGGCGCCTGCGGCAAGCGCGCCCGTGCATGCGGAGGCGGCGCCGCGCGAGGACCGCAAGGTGCGCGTCATCCCGCTCTACAAGGTCCCGACGGATACGACGGGCGAGGGCGCGGCGGCCGCCAGGTAAGTCGCTACTGCGCGTAGGCCGTCGCCGTGGGAACGGTGTCGGCGACATTGCGATACCGGTCGAGGCGCAGGCCCATCGCCTGTTCGATCTTCTTGTGGACTTCGGCCACGGAGAGGCCCTTCGACCGGCGACCGCTGCGGGCGAAGAAGATGGGACGATTTGCGCGCGCGGGCTTGGGAAGCAGCTTCGCTGCGACCGCTTTGGGCTGCGAGTCGACCTTGTCGAGGAATTTATAGGCGTCATACGGTCCCAAGAAATGCGCGAGATAGACTTCCTCGGTCGTGAGGTCGCGGCCGAGCTTGGTGCCGATGTCGCTGGCGTCGCGCTTGAGCATTTCGGAGGCGAGGAGCGCGGAAAGGTAGGGGTCCTTGCGCATAGCCAGAATGCGCGCGCGATCTTTGGCGGTCATGACGCCGGGGCCGTCTTCCGGCCCCTCGATCAGCGCGGCTTCGCGGGCCAGACCGTGCTGGGGACCAAATTCCCGCACCACCTTCAGCCACGTTCCCTCGACGAACTGGAACAGGCCGACCGCCGAGGATGTCGAGGCGTTCACCCCGGTCGCGAAGCTCGATTCCTTGTCGGCAATGGCCATCAGAAGGACGGGATCGGCCTGCGTCTCATGCGCCGCGCGCACGATTGTCGAGACCAGATCCTGGCGGACGCGCATGGGGCCGAACTTCAGGACTTCCGAGGAAAGCCCGAGTTCGTCCGGCTTGGCCGCGATCAGGTTGCTGAAGAGCTTCGAAAATCCATAATCGGGCTTTGCGCTGGCAACCTTGCTCGTAGCACTGCCCACAGTCGCCGCGATGGCGCTGGCAGCCGCGAGTTCGCGTCTGGCTTCAGCCGCCTGCCTCGCGATGTCCTCGGGCTTGGCGAGATCCTGGGGCTTGGCCACATCGTCGGGCTTGGAAGGCTTGGCGACGGCTACCTGCGCGGGGGCGCGCGGGTCCTTCGGGGCCTGGACGAAAACCGGGGCCAGCGATGCACGGACCGGGTGGCCGCCACTCGACGGCGCCGTTCCAAGAGACGACAACGCCGCCATCGACCCGGAGGCCATGAGCCCGCTTACGAGGAGCGAGCGAGCCGCGAAAGCTGCGAAATTCGCGCCCGTCTTCGACCGCTTCCCATCCGGCCGCGTGGCCGATTTTTCCTCGGCGCCGGTTTCCGGCGAGGCATTTTCTGGGGTGGCGGCGGACGACTGCTTTTGATTTCGCAACGGGTTCACTCTCCAGTGATCATTCGATCAGATTGCCTTAAGGGCGCAGTGCGGCCAGAATCCGGCACCTTGGCTATAAAGTTTCGGAGTGTGGCTTTTCGGATTGACTGTGGCATGAATTGGCTGAGTGAGACTGATTCGGGCTATCTGACGTCAGAATCGGCCCTTTCGGCATCCATTGAGGATAGGCGAATGGTCAGGATCAGGTTTTTGAGGGGCGACAAGGTCCGTTGCCTGCAATCCGTCAACCGGATCGACGTGGACCTCCCTTATTTCATGGGCGAGCTGAGCCTTCCCGTCGAAGGCCGCCTCTACACGGTGCGGGAGGTCGTCACGACGCCCGCCCATGGGATGGATTGCGCTTTCTGGAGTTGCAGAACCAGACCTACATCCACGACGAGGTCGGGGAGGAAGAGCCCTGCTTTTCGCCCGACATGTTCGAACTCGTCATCGACCGCAGCTGATCAGCCACCGAGCGCCGCAGCGAAAGCACGGGTGTTGTGGCGGATCATGTCGGTATAGGTCGCGGCGGGTCCGCCTCGCTCCGACAGTGAATCCGAGTAGACCTTCTCGCCGATCCTGGCCCTGGTCTCGCGCGCAATCTGCTCGATGAGCCGCGTGTCGGAGATGTTTTCCAGAAAAACAGCGGGCACATTCGAGGCCCTGATCTGGCGGATAATGCGGGCGACATCGCGCGACGAGGCTTCGGCCTCGGTCGAGACGCCCTGTGGCGCGATGAAGGTCATGCCATAGGCCCTGGCGAAATAGCCGAAGGCGTCATGCGTGGTGATGATGCGCCGGTTTGCAGGCGGTATCTTTTCGATCGTAGCGCGCACGTCCGTCTCAAGGGCGTCGAGCGCCGATAGATAGGCCTGCGCATGGGCCTCATAGGCTCCCCGCCCCTCCGGATCGGCGGCGATGAGAGCATCACGGATAGTGCCAATGTAAATCCTGACATTGGCGACACTCTGCCAGGCGTGGGGGTCGAGCCCGCCATGTTCGGGATCCTCGTCCCGGATCGGCTGAATACCGGTCGAGACGATCACGAGCGGCGCCTTGCTGCCGGAGGCCTGCACGAGGCGGGGCATCCAGCCTTCGAGCCCCAGACCGTTGACAAAGACGAGCTTCGCGTCGCGGACCCTGCCGACATCTGCTGGCGAGGGCTGAAAGACATGGGCGTCGCCGTTGGGGCCGACCAGGACGCTAACCGCCACCTCATCGCCGCCGACCTGCTGCACGAGATCGCCGAGAATCGAGAACGTGGCGAGTACGTTGAGACGCGGCTCGGCACGGGCGGCGCTCATGTTGCCCAACGCCAGCGCGACAAGGCAGACTCTGGCTGCAAGACGAAGCATCCGGCATTCCTCTTTTCACAAACGATCAGGCTTCGAGATGGCGGCGCGGGATGAGGCGCAGCACCAATCCGCCACGCGGACCGAAAGCCAGCGAGACCACATAGGCTGCGCCCGCGGCCAGGATGATGGCGGGGCCTGACGGCAGGCCGAGATGATAGGAGGCGATCAGGCCAACGATGCTCGACACGATGCCGATGAGCGTCGCCGCGCAGATCATGCCGGTCAGCTCGGCCGCCCAGAACCGCGCCGCGACGGCGGGCAGCATCATGATGCCGACAGAGAGCAACGTGCCCAGCGCGTTGAAGCCGCCGACGAGGTTCATGACCACCAGCGCCAGGAAAGCGAGATGCACCGGCCCGCCGGACCGGCTCACCGATTGCAGGAAGCTCGGATCGACACATTCGAGCACTAGCGGCCGGTAGATGACCGCGAGAACGACCAGCGTGATAGAGGCGATCCCCGCGAGCAGGACCAGTGCCGCGTCGTCCAGCGCCAGGACGGAGCCGAACAGGACATGCAGCAGGTCGATATTCGAGCCCTTCAGCGAGACGATGGTCACGCCCAGCGCGAGCGAGATCAGATAAAAGGCCGCCAGCGACGCATCCTCCTTGATCGTGGTGTTGCGGGCCACGAGTCCGGCGAGGATCACGACGATGAAACCCGCGCCGAGTCCGCCGAGCGTCATTGCCGTCAGGGATAGCCCCGCGGCGAGATAGCCGAGCGCGGCGCCGGGCAGGATGGCATGGGCCATGGCATCGCCGAACAGGCTCATGCGTCGCAGCATCAGGAACACGCCGATGGGGCCGGCGCCCAGCGCCAGCGCCACGGAGCCGACCAGGGCGCGGCGCATGAATTCGAATTCAATGAAAGGCCCGACGAGGCCGTCATAAAGGGTCATGAAGCGATCCGTTCGTCGGCCTGGGCGCAGACATGGGCGCTTTCATCGAAGGCTTCGATCATGCGGCGTGCCTCGCGAAGATTCTCCGGCGTCAGCACATCGCGCGTCCGGCCGAAGGCCACGAGCTCACGGGCCATCATCAGGGTCTGGGGAAACGCCTCCCGCACAAGCGCCATGTCGTGCAGCACCGCCACGACGGTGCGGTGCTCGGCGTGCCAGTGGCGGACGATGTCGAGCAGGTCGGCCGAGGTCTTGCTGTCGATGGCGGTAAACGGTTCGTCAAGCAGGATGATCTCGGCATCCTGCAGCAGCAGCCGAGCGAACAGCGCACGTTGCAATTGCCCGCCCGACAGGGCGCCGATGTCGCGGCGTTCGAAGCCGGCGAGACCGACAGAAGACAGCGCGCGCTCGACATGCTTGCGATCCTCGTGGCCAATGCCGCCGAACAACCCCGAGCGGCGCCAGAGGCCGGTTGCAACGAGATCGAAGACGCAGATCGGAAAGGTGCGATCGAGCGCATTGACCTGCGGGAGATAGGCGACACGGGCTCGCGTCTCGACGGGCGCGTTGCCGTCACGCACAGAGACGTGCCCATGAAGGGGCGAGAGGGCGCCGACGATACCCTTGAGCAAGGTCGATTTGCCTGCGCCGTTGGGTCCGACGATAGCGACCAGGCTGCCAGGCTCGATCGTCGCGGTGAGGTGATGGACTGCCGGATGGCGGTCATAGCCGAGCGTCAGATCCTCGAACCGGATCGTGGCACATGAGCGCAGGGGTGTCGGCGCGTTCATCCGAGTGCCCAGAAAACGGCGAGCCAGAGCGGAACGAGCAGGATAGCCACGCCTGCGAGCCGCTGCACGAGCGACTGGCGCAGCCAGGAGAGGCGCAAGACCGGCGCGCCCCGCTCCGCGTGGCTGTGGCTGTGGCTGTGATGATGGGGGATGTAGGGGCTCGGCAAGATTTCGCGTCCGGGTCGGCTTCGGAATGACCTGGATGTTATATAGTTACATTCTTCATCTGCCAATCCCGACTTCCCCGAATCTGCCCGGACAGGCTAGGACATGCATCTGAGTTCTGCGGCGCGGGCGGGAGACGATCCATGCGGACGGGAGAAAGCATCGCGGTCTGGGGCCGATCGATCCTGACCACCACGCGGGCGGGTCTCACCTCCGCGCTGCGGCTGCGGCCCTCCGCGCTGGTCAACGGCATTTCTGTCGCCATCGGCGTGGCCGTCATCGCGACCACGGGTGAAGCCTTCGTGCCCGTGCATGCCGCATCCCTCATGCTCGGCGCCATCTGCGCCAGCGTCGCGGATATTCCCGCGACACTGCCGGAAAAGCTGCGCCGCATCGGGCTGGCCTGGGTGCTGAGTTCGATGGCCATGCTGGCCGCAGCGAGCGTGGCGGAAGGTCCGGTCGAGAGCCTCGTGGTAATGGCCGTTGGATTCTGCGCCGCCATGGTCACAGCCTACGGCCGCCCCGCGCTGCCGATCAGCGTATCCATCCTGCTCGCCCTGGCACTGACGGGGTCTGCCATTCCGCCCGGTCTGCCCGTGCTCGAATCCGCAGGCTGGTTCGCGTTCGGCGGAATCTGCTACCTGCTTTATGCGGTGATTTCGACGCCACTCCTGATGCGGCACACGAAGCGGTTGCTGGTGCAGGAGGCGTTGCGCGCCATCGCCTCCTACTTGCGCGTGCAGAAGGCCGCGCTCGACGAAGGAGCTGAAAAATCCATTATCTACGGTCGCCTCATCGATGCGCAAGCCGTGCTCGCGGAGCGTATCCAGGCTGCGCGCAACGTCGTGTTCGTGGGCCTGAAAACCCCGCCCGACCGGCAGATCGCGGCGGAGCTTCTCGTCGGCATAGACATATTCGAAGCCGCGCTCGCGGAACAGGCCGACCTCGATGCGCTGCTGGAAATGGGCGGCGAAGACGAGGCCATGCTGACCAGCCTGCGGGGGCTTCTGCTCATCGCTGCGAGCGATCTCTCGCATTTGTCGCGCGCCGTCGTCGACACCGCCTGGAGTGCGGTACTGCCCATCGGGGACCGCGCCATATTGCTGGAGCGCATCCGTGCCCTTCAAGCAGGCGTGCAGAGCGATGAGACACGCGCCGCCGTCTTGCGCGCGACCACGCTGAAGCTCGACATGCTGTTCCAGCACATCGACCGGCTCCGCAAGGCGCAGGCCGACGAGGGCGTCGGCGCGGCCGTCATCGGCACGATCGATCTCGAACCCTTCGTCCAGCGGTCCATGTTTCCGTGGAACAACCTGACACGGGAGTTTTCGCTCCGCTCGCCGGTGATGCGCTTTGCGATCCGCCTGTCGCTCGCCATGTTCTGCGGCAGCGCCATCGGGCTCATTCTTCCCTATCGCGCGCATGGCAGCTGGATCCTGCTCACCGTCGCGCTGGTCATGCGCTCCAATTACAGCGTTACGCGCCAGCGTCGCCGCGAGAGGCTGCTGGGCAACATCATCGGCTGCGTTCTCGCAGCCATCGCGCTGCGCATCGCGCCGGCATCTTTCGTCCCGCTGATCGTGTTCATCGCGGTCGGTTCCGCGCACGCCTTTGCCTTGCAGAGCTACCTCGTCGCCTCTGCCGCGTCCTGCGTGATGGCCCTGATGCAGATTCACATCGCCGAGCCCGGCGACGATATTTTCTTCCTGATGCGGATCGTCGACACCGCGCTCGGCGCAACGCTGGCCTATGCGTTCAGCTTCCTGCTGCCGCATTGGGAGCATCAGACGATCTCGGGCCTCGTGCCCGATCTCCTGCGCGCCGAGCGGGCCTGCGCGCGCGCCGCGCTGACGATGGACTACGTGGACCAAGCCTATCGGCTGGCGCGGCGGCGGCTGTTCGACACGATCGCGGCGCTTTCAACGGCAACGAGCCGCATGCTCGAAGAGCCAGCATCTGCAAGGCACAATTCGCGGGCGCTGTCCGAATTTCTCGCGGCGGGCTACGTGTTCGCCGCCGAACTCGCATCGGTGCAGGTGTTCCTGCGCAGCCGCGACGTGCGCGATCCGCAGCTGGCGGAAGCCGTCACGCGCGCGGGTCAGGTGGTCGATGCCAAGCTCGAAGCGGCGCTGGCGGGAACGCGACTGGCGAGCGGCAGCTACGACGGCGTCGTGCTGGCGGATGTCGATTCTCTGGAGAGCGAAACATATGAGGGCGCGGGCCGCCTTGCACGTCGCCTGCGCCGCGTGATCCAGGTTGCCGGGCGTGTCAGTCGTCTCGGCGTCACTGCCGGTCAGCCCGAAACAGTGGAACCAAAGACCCTCGATCCGCGATGACCTTCGTTGGTTCATGGGAGGTCGCGATGGAAAGCGCCAAGGCGCCGGTCACACTTGTTTGCGGCGAATGCGGGCAGACATTCAGCAAGCCGCATGACGTGCTCGATCACCACACATTGGTCGCCTGTCCGCATTGCTCGACATTGCAGCCGGCAAAGCTCGCTTCGGATACCAGCGACACGCCTCCGCATGCGGGCATGGTGAAGCCGAGCTATCGCAAAGGTCCCTGAGGCGCAGCCTCAACCCTCAAGATTGGTCTGCCAGATGGCGCGCGATTGTTCGATCGACGCAGAATCGCGCGGACGCCAAGCGCCGATATTTACAATGAGGCTCCCGAGCCAGGGCTGCAAGGATGCCCTGATCCCCGGGGTTTCCCGATCCGCCCATGAGACAGCGAGCGCGCTCGCATAGGTCCACGCGAGGGCGAAGACGAGGTCTCGACTGCTCGCGGCCTGTTCGTCGTCGGACGCCATGAGCATGGATGCGACGCCTTCCGTCAGGGACGCAAGACTCGATTGCAGCTGCGTTGCATGCGTTGACAGATCGGGCGCGGACACCCGCCCTATGCGTGCCTCGACATCGGAGGCCCATGCCGCGAACGCGCTCACATTCTGCACCACCCGCAGCATGTCGAGACTGAGAACATTGGTGGCGCCTTCCCAGATCGGGAAGACCTGCGCGTCGCGTAAATGGCGCGCGATGCCGACGTCCTCGACATAGCCCGCACCACCGAACCCCTCCACGACCTCGGACGTGGACGCGACGGCCGCGCGCGCCGTGAAAACTTTGCAGACAGGTGTCATCAGACGCAGGATAGCGGATTCGTCGGCGCTGCCGAGGCCGCATTCCTCGCGTCCCAGTAGATGAACAAGCTCCATCGTGAGCAGGAAACCTGCGAGCAGCGTCACCTCCTCGCGCGCAAATGTCTGGACGTGGAGGACGTGGTTTTCGAGCGCCGCTCCGAAGGCGATGCGCTTGTTGGAATAGTCGCGCATCTCTTCGAGCGCTCGCGTCGTCTCGCCCAGCGAGCAGATCGCATTGTGCAGGCGCGTGACGTTCAGCATGGTGGCGACGGTCTTGACGCCCGCACCATCAGCACCGACCTGCACGCCATTACATCCCTCGAGATCGAGTTCAGCCGTCGGCAAGGCTTGCGTGCCGAGCTTGTCTTTCAGACGGCGCACGCAAACGCCCTTCCACGCGCCAGCCGCATCGCGCGGCTGCACCAGAAAAAGTGTCAGCCCACGCGAACCTTGAGGTGCCCCCTCCTTGCGCGCCAGCGCGAGCGCGATCTCGGCTGTCGTCGCCGAGGCGAAATATTTAGTGCCGTATAGCCGCCACGCGCCGCCTTCCAGGCGCGCCTGTGTCGCGGTCGCGCTGACATCGCTGCCGCCGCTGCGTTCAGTCATCCATTGCCCGGAGGTCCAGAAATCATGCGGGTCCCGGCTCGTCAGGTGGGCAAAGGCCTGCCGATGGATAGGCTCGTCTCCAAAGGTTTGCAGAAGCTTCGCAGCCCCGTCGGTCATGGCGAGAGGACACGTGAAGAAGGCGCTGGAGGGGTGGAAAAGATAGAGCTTCGCGAACTGTAAGACGCGAGACCACTCGCCGTATTCGTGCGCATAGGGAATGGCGACGAGTCCTTCGCGGGCGCTTTCGTCCTGCAACGAGCGCCAGGCCGGCGACAGCACGATCTCGTCGATGCGGCGACCCCAGGGATCCGATGAGACCAACGCGGGCTTCTGCGCTTCGGCCTGACGTGCGAGATCGCGATAGGGTCCCGCGCAGAGATCGCCGAATTCAGTAAGCCCCGCTTCGACGGCGCGGAAAATTTCGGCCGGCATCGCGCTGCGAAGATAGGCCTTGAGCCAGCGGTTGCCTGTGAAGGCGTTGACTAGAGTGGGCGCTGCCTGGAAGAAATCGCTCATCGAGCCTTCTCCACCTCGTCACCGGGATCTTTCGCCTGACGTTCCCATGAAACTCCTGACGTGTCGAACGTCGCGGAGCCTTCCGGCCGCACGGTGCGTTCACATGCGAAGCGCGCCGCGCGACCGCGGCCCGAAGCTGGAGCCGGGCATGACTGAGAAGACGACGAAGGATATTCACGGCGCGGAGACGCCCACAGGCGCGGACCTGCAGGAGCAGCGCGACATCCTGGAGGCCGGTATTCGCCTGGCATTATCCGCTCTCGCGCAGGGCGATGCGGAGACGGCGCAATCCGAACTCGAGGAGGCGCTGCGGCGCAGCACCTCCGCCACGGCGCCCCTCTCGGACATCGGGCCCCTGCCCTGATCAGTCGCGCCGGCCGGCCGTGTGGCCGCGGTTGTTGTCGCCCGGCGCGCCGACATCGACGCGCGCGTCGATCACGTAGGGCCGTCCTGCCCGAACGACGGCCTCGCCCCGCAGCAGCGCGGCGGCGAGTTCGCCCGAGGTCTCGAGCGGACCTTCGCCCTCGACACCCTGCGCCCGCGCAAGGCCGACGAGGTCCACCGGCGGATCGTTCATCTGCTGCCCGACGAACTTGTTCTCGATCGGACGACCACGCACCACCGCCATGCGCTCCTGATGGGCGACATCGTTGTAGTAGACGCGGTTGTTGGCGATCACCATCAGTAGCGGAATCTGCAGATGCGCGGCCGTCCAGAGCGCATTTCCGCCCATGGCGAAGTCGCCATCGCCCACGACCGTCATCGCGAGACGGTCAGAGCCCTTCAGCGCGAGCGCGGTGCCTATGGCGTTGGCCGGTCCCGAGCCGACGCCACCGCCGCCATCGAAGCCCACATAGTCGAGCGGGTGGTTGAAATCGACCGTCTCCGAGGGCCAGCCGAGCGAGAAGCCGGCCATGGTAACCGTGCGCGTGCTTGTAAACTCACGCACCACCAGAGCAAGATCGCGCAGGCCCATCATGCCTTCCCTGCGGGGCTTGGGCAAAGCGGGCGCATTGCGCACCGGGAATTTCGGCGCGGCCTTCTCGCTCGTGCCGCGCAGGCGGCGCACGGCGGCGAGTAGTGGCCGCACGAGTTCATTCGGCGACGCCATGATCTTCAGATCGACTGCGGGAAGCCCGAAATAATCCATGCTCCAGCCGTTGTGCAGGTAGTCGTCGAGCGAGCAATGGATGACCTTGGCGTCCACCGGCACGTTCTTGCCGAGCGTCTGCGCGAACTGGCCCTTCAGATCCATCCAGTCGAGCGACAGCACGACGTCGGCTTCCTTCATCGCAGCGGTCGTTGCGGGCGAGGGGCGGAAGCGGGGTTCGAAGGCGTGCAGCGGATGCTGGGTCGGGAAGGACGCCGCGGTCTTCATGTCCGTCAGAACAAGCGCGCCGATGGCTTCGGCGAGTTCGATGCGCGCCTGCCAATCCGCTTCGCTGCGCGAGACGCGTCCCATGAGGATGAGGGGTTTTCTCGCATCGACGAGGAGGCGTGCCGCCTGCTCGACGGCATCCGCGCTGGGTGCCGCGGGGAGGCCGGGCTTGTAGCGCTCCACATCGGGGAAGATCACGGGCGCCTCGAGCTTCGATTCCTGCAAGGCGACATCGAGACAGACATAGGTCGGCCCGCGCGGTTCGCTCGCCGAGATCTGGCAG
>JAQGKD010000112.1 GCA_028290285.1 Hyphomicrobiales bacterium | reverse complement strand
ATCCATAGTGCCAGGGCTCCTGCTTCATGGAACTCTATCCGCTTCGCCGAATTTTTGACTCGTTCAGACTCTTGGCGGGTTGGACACCTTGAAGCCTCAGCTTTCTTCCAGAAGCTGGGGCTTCTTGCCGTTTTGCCTTCCGCGCCCATCCTTCACCGTATGGTCCAAGCAGCGAGGGGGCGCCGGCAGCCGTCGCAGTTGAATAACCTTCACCATGCTGCATAATGCGTTGGCGGCGCTTACCTCCTAGCGAGGATGCCATGTTCGTCATCGGCTTGATCGTTGCGGGAATTCACACGGCTGCTGTAGCCGGGGCAGAGGCTTCCAAGTCTGCCGAAGCCTCTGTTCTAGCAGTGCAATGCGAGATACCTTTCGTTGCCGTGCAGAACTCAAAGGGCGCATGGTGGTATTGCACGCGCTCACGAGCGAATGCACGACGTTAGTCCCGGCGCCTAAAAGGGCTGAGAACCTTGAAGCCTCAGCTTCAGTGACAGATCTGAGGCTTCTTGCTGTCTGCCTCATGCAGCCCGAGCCAGAAAGGCACCGAGGGTCCGCATGGCGGTAATCCCGCCCTCGAATCTCAGGAGATATGCGACAGAGCCTTGCGAATGTTGGCGCCCATGGCCACCAGCGACGTACGAATCGCGATGAGAAGGCCACTGAGCCGCAAACATAACTCTCAAAATCCCGGCTAAGGGCTGCAGCGTCCTTGGCTTCTGGCGTGAGACTATCAACCTTGACGGCGCGGTGGGCGGACGCGCGATCTAAGCCGAGCTCGCGCGCCGCGTTATTGATGCCGCCCTTCGGTCGATGACCTACCGTCTCAGAATGAGACGGTAGCCTGCCTGACAACCTCACCCATTCCGCAATATTTTCCGCCCGCTCAAGTGCGCTCAGCTCAGCCCGATGCAGGTTTTCAGAGATCTCCCACATGCGGCGGTTGAACGGTATGGCCATGACGGCAACACCCTGAGGCGCCTGCATGATGCAGGTGGCTGGCATGACGACAAATCACGACAAATGACGGAGTGCAGGGCATTTCGTGACCCGGCCCGTTCGTTGGCCAAATCCGGCGAGCAAAGGGCAACGCGCGGAGGACGGGTTAAAATAGGATATCTGTTCCACATCAGGTCCTTAGGGTGGCTTACGGAGAATGCCCCAATGGGTTGCGTGACCAGTACGCGCGCACACGCGAGGTATCAATTTGAGGGAAAGGCCCCAACACCTGACGGCGCTCATGCCCATTATTTAATTCGGAAATAATGGGTTTGGGCAGAGCGCTCAGGGGCTCTTGTCCTCACTGAGCGGCTGGGTGTTGCCGTCATGGCAACACGTTCGGGCCGGCTGACCTTTTCTAAAGTAGAGAAAAATAGAAATCGGGCTGCCTGAGAACAGGGGCATAACAGGCGCTTGAGCAATGGGGAACCAGGCCTTTGATTGAGAATCAAACAATCAAAGCCGCCATGAAGACCACGGCAACGACTATCCCGCCGAGGAGGGCCTGCCCTGGCCTTCCTCGCTGTGTTTCCCAATCAAGCCATAGAACGAAAAGTACGATCGAGCCCTGCGAGATGCGCCAAGCCATCCGCTAGGGAAGCGAGCCCGGCTCGACATAAGCCCGGATCGGGGCGTCAGGGAAAAGGGGAGGCGGTGGCGGCGGGGCCGATATGTGTTCCGCCAGCTCCCGGCGCCACTTCCGATAGAGCCGGAGCGTCAGCACGAGAAGCGCAGCGGACACGATGAGCGGCGGTATAGCGATAGGGCTGTGTTCCAGGACGCCCCATGTCCCGACCACGGCAATGATGCCGGCGAGACAGACAGTTCCCATCAAGGTTCAGACCAGGCGCTCCGCAAGGCAGTCCCTTTCGGAGAACGCTGCCATAACCGCCCCTCAGCCCCAGACCGTGACCCGGGCCAGAATCGGCCTCATATGGTCTGCGGTCAAGGCACCTAGCATGCTCGGCAAGCCCCAAGGGGCACAGTTGCTTAGCAGGCATAAAGGGACCGGCTGTCTCTACCTCTGTCCCGCCAGTGTCCCTACTGTGTCCCCTGTCCCCATTTGGCCCGATAGTATCTCGATATTGAGACCCGGCCTCACTGGGCTGCTCAGAACAGGGGGAAACAGCGAAACGGGCTACCCCGTCCTCACTGTCACCCCTATTTGCTGTCCCGCCCCTCGCGCCTTTCCTTTAGGGGCGTCCAGTCGTCAGATCGCGCGGAGGTCCGCCGCCGATAACTTTCCAGAACGGCTGTCTGCTTTCTCCTGATACTCAACCTTTTGACCCTCAGTGAGGCTGCGAAAGCCCGCCTGTTCGACGGCACTAATGTGAACAAAAACGTCTTTGCTGCCCTGATCTGGCTGGATGAAGCCGTAACCCTTAGTGGCATCGAACCACTTCACTGTTCCTGTAGGCATGACTGTCTCCGAGATCTCAAGGGAGGCCATCCTTCCACCATTTTAGGGCAACCGCCAGTTCGGATTCCATGGCCGCCGCTGCCTACGTCGGCGGGCGCTCACGATCTTCCTTGATGAAATCGACCACGCGCTGCCCTTTGTGCGAAATGATCAGCATCTCGTGGCTTAAGTCCGTGTCCGGCACGCAGTCCAGGAACCCTAGGTGGAGCAGGCGGGCGATCATCGGATCTTCGCGCGGCTCGAAAGCCAGCACGTTCGAATCGGCCGCTGTGACGAGGAAGGCGGCTTCGGTATAGGAAAGTTGATCGAGCAGAGCCTCAACTGGCGTCGTCATTCGTAGTGGCCCGCGTTCAGAAGGCTTATCGAACATGGAAGGGCTTCGCTCAGCAGCAGAGCGACAGTGCCTCGCCCCACTCCGGTCAGCCTTAGCAGTTCATGTCCCGCGAAATTCACCCACCCTGCTTGCACGTATCCCCGCTTGATCAGCCCATCCATTGCCCGCGTTCGCGATCCACAGGCCCGCAGGGACGACTTCGCCGCTAGGCCATGAAGCAAGGCGCGTTCCTCGCGAGTGATGTGGGCGAGAAAAGGATTACGCCGCATCGATCACTCCTCACGTTCGGACAAAGGCTGGGTTCTTGGTCTTCAGCCAGTCAGAGTAACGGCCTGAACGGTATTTCGATCCGGTGCGCTTCGATACGAGGCCCTGCATAATACCCGGGTTAGGTTCAGCCTGAGGGCGCGAGTGGCAGGCGGAAGGTGAAGCGCGTTTCCTCGTCAGAGGATGCAACAGTCAGCGAACCGCCATGTGCATTGGCGATCTCGGACGCAATATGAAGTCCCAGCCCCAGCCCCAGCTGGCTGGGGCGCACCTCTCCGCGAAAGAAGGGCCGAAACAGCCGGTCCAAGGCTTCGGGAGGAATCTTACTGCCGCCATTGGCGACCCAGAGTACGAAATCTTTGGATGCACACCCGGCGTGAATGTGGATGGGTTCCCCGGGGTCGCCGTGGGTGATCGCATTACCAAGTAGATTGGAGGCCAATTGCCCCATGCGCGATGCGTCACAATCGACTGCGCTGAGGGATACGAAGTCAGTCGTGATTTCATGACCAGGCGCCCCGATCCGCAGTTCGGTGACGATCTGATCGAGCAAAGCGTGCAGATCGACCGAGGGCTCGCGGTTCAGGGTGAAACCGCCGCCGAGACGGCCTCGTGCGAAATCCAGCACGTCGTCGATCAGGCTTGCCATGCGCCGCACGCTGCCGTGCATCATATCGACGATGCGCTCCCCGCGTTCGCTCAACGGTTCTTTGCGCAATAGGTTTGCGCCGCCGCCGATCGCGGTGAGCGGGTTACGGAGATCGTGCCCCAGCACGGCGATGAACTGCTCGCGTAGGGCCGCCACTTTGCGTTCTGCGATCAGCTCGGCTGCGGTCGCGCTTATCCGGTCGATCGCGCTCAGGTGATAACCGACTACGTCGGCAAACATCTCGAACATCTCAATGATTTCGGGCGTGTTCAGCCGGTGCGGCTCGGGGTCGATGGCGCAGAGCGTGCCGAAAAACGACCCGTCTTCCAGCCTGATTGGCATAGAGATATAGCTCTGCAACCCAAAAATCCGCGGCGTGTGATGGCCGCTGTAAACGGGATCCTCCGACACATTGTCGATAATGACGGCCGTGCCGCTCTGCCTGATTTCATGGCAGATCGTGTCTTCGACCTTCAGCTCGCCGCCAGGTTTCAAGCCGAAAGCTATATCGTCCTGCACGCTACAGGCGATCCAGCGTTGGTCCGTCACTCGCGCAACCGCCGCGAACCGCATTCCGGTTGTCCGGCATACAATGTTGAGGATTGTCGGAATTGCCCTGATGCTCTGAACAGCGGCGATATTCTGATCGAAATTCTGGCCCGGTCCCACTTCGCTCACGCATCCTCCATGGCGCGCTTCGCGGCCTGCGCCAGGAATCCAGACCGGGACATTCCATGCGCCTCGGCATAGCGATCAACCCTACCCAATAGATCATCGGGCAGTGTCACGTTCACGCGCACTGCCTTTGGAGCCACCGCGGGCGCCAGAGCGAGCACAGCAATGCTGCCCTCGTTCTCCGGATCGGCCATGATCTCGTCCAGCGAAGTGGGAGCGGGAATCGCCTCGCCATCCTCGATCATGCCGGCCACGTGCAGGGTCAGCGCCTCCTGAGCCATGACGCGAGCTTCCTCGAGCGACTTGCCGGCCGTGACACATCCGGGGAGATCCGGAAACGAAACGCCGTAATCGCTGGCTGCCTCTTTGTGGATGAGGCCGATGTACTGTCTCATGCTCTCACCTCAGTTTGACCCCGGACTGCTTTTCAATGCTCCGGAGCGTGCCTATCGGGAAGTCCCGCGACGGGTGCGGGACGGTTACGCGGCCGGTCCGCGTCGGGTGCTTGAATTGCACATGGCTGCCTGTTTGAGAGACTTGCTCCCATCCAGCCGCTTTCAGGGTTGAGATCAGGTCGCGGCTGTTCATGTGTGTATTTATACACACTCGGTTCGGTTCAGGCAATCCCATTGCGTATCATTCGGTATCATCCCTTCCCTTTTAAGATCATTTAAGCTTATAAAATTGCCCGCAACCTTCGTTCAGGGAAATGTGAGAGCGTGATGGCCGAGGGTAAATTCATCGCGTACTACCGCGTTTCGACCGAACGGCAAGGGAAGTCCGGCCTCGGCCTCGATGCTCAACGCAAGGCGGTCTCGGATTTCCTTAACGGCGGAAGCTGGACGATCGCGGCAGAGTACACGGAAGTCGAAAGCGGCAAGAACGATGATCGGCCGGAACTGGCCCGCGCAATCCAAGCTTGCAGGCTTTATAGCGCGAAGCTGGTCATTGCTAAGCTGGACGGCCTCAGCCGTGACGCGCACTTCCTGATCGGTCTTCAAAAGGCCGGTGTCCAGTTCGTCGCGGCCGACATGCCAGAAGCCAATGAGATGATCGTGGGCATCATGGCAGTGGTGGCCCAGGCTGAACGGAAGATGATCTCTGCCCCAACCAAGGCGGCGCTGGCGGCGGCCAAGGCTCGCGGCCAGAAGCTCGGAGGCGTGCGCCCGAATAGCCCGGTCCTGACTGCTGAGGATTTGGCCAAGGGCGCCGCGGTTCGCACGGCCAGGGCTGAGCAGCGGGCGCAGGATCTAACCCCGGTCATTACGGAGCTGCAGGCGCAGGGCGTCACCAGCCTGGGCGCCATCGCCCGTGGCCTGACCGAGCGTCACATTCCACCGGCCAAGGGGCTAGTGTCGTGGACGCCGATGCAGGTTTCGCGGGTGTTGGCGAGGATGAGCTGCCGCGCAGGGTGACTGGTGCACTGTTCGGGGCTATGTCCCCGCCAGCATTCAAGGGCCATGGTGGATTGTCGTCAGTCAGCAGAGCCCTCGACCCAAATCGATGAAAGGTCTCATGACATTCTGCTTCGCGTTTAGAACAATCGGCCGTGGGATCGGTGTTGTCTCAGATAGGCGGTCTCAGGGATCGAGGAGGCATCGGACATAACCATCCGCCGAGCATAATTCAGGATGGCTTTTCGGATGACATCACTTCGATCGAAGATGTAATCGAAGACCGCATAGCAAAGCGCGCACAATCAGAATTGGTTTGAAACTGCATTTCTTTGCTTTGCGGGACGTACCCAGACCGGGAGCTTTTAAAGCTCAGCGACAGGAGACGGTTACCATGAAAAATAGAATGTTCATCGCCGCCAGCTTACTAGCTGCGCTTTCATTTCCTGCTCTCGGACAATCCGCCAAGTCGCTCTCCGAGACGGCGGCGCCCCCCTCCGCCCTGCAGCCGCAGCGGGTCGACGCAAATACTTTTGTTCAGATGGCAGCTAACAGCGACATGCTCGAGATTCAGTCGAGCGAACTGGCCACGAAGAACGCCCAGGACAAGCGCATTCAGGACTTCGCTCATCACATGATCGCGGATCATATCGAGGCCTCCACGAAGCTGAAAGCCACTGCTCAAAGCAAAACGGTTCCGGCGACACTGGACTCCGAACATGCGCAGGTCCTGCAGCAGCTACAGCGGGCTTCCAGCAAGGATTTCCGCCAGCAGTATGTGCAAATGCAACTTGCTGCCCATCAGAAGGCTGTAGCGCTTTTCGAAAACTACGGCTCGAACGGGGAAGATCCTAAGCTGAAGGAATTCGCGCAGCAGACATTGCCGAAGCTTCGTCAGCATTTAGAAATGGTTGAGCAAATCCGTAATGATTCAGAGAATGAGGCCCGTAAGGCGCAGGGGTCGGCGAGACAGCCGCTTGATCAGCGGAATTAGCTTTTCGGTAAGAGCCGTTTGGACGTTCGCCGAATTAACAAACAATTAACCTTGTCCGCGTAGCGCAGAGATCAAAGCCGAGTGCCTCCGCGGGCAAGCCTGATCACCTTCGATCCGCGAACGACACAAGCAGGAGCTCCTGCCCCACGGCACTATCTTAATCAAGCGAGACCCGGCGAAAGCGGAGCTTCTTGTTTGCGCGACCGTCCGATTACTGCGCCGCAGCATGGCTCTAGTCGTGGAGGCTGCCAACGTTTCCTCGCGCATTGCACCGGATCCGGCGCAAGCTGGACAGGTCTGTTCTTCGGCAGTACTCTCCGGCTTGATCTTGCCACTGCCGCCACAGTCGGGCAGATCCCCGACTAGCGGAGTGTCCAGTATGGGTTCGATTACCATTGGGTGTAGATACTGTCGGCGGCTCAATGAGGTGCCGCCTTCTCGGTTGATGAACGCTATGTCTTTGCGGTGTGACGGATGCTTCTCCCTTAATACCCTCACAGAGGGACAGCGGAACACTCTGCTCACCATAGCCGAGCGGGACAAGCGCCGCGCTGGCTCCAGAGGTTTATGGCCTCACAACGCTTTCTGATGCCATCGCACAAGTTCAAGCATCAGGGCGTTGGGCCGCACCTAGGACGGCCAGTGGGTTCGCTGGACTGGCCATTGCGGCCGCCTCCGTATCCGGTCGGTTGCGCACGTCGGGGTGATCGCGTCTGAGTTCTTCCAAAAGCTCGAAAATCTTTGCTGATTTTGGCTCGTTTAACATAGCCAGCTGAAGCGTAAGCTGCTCGCGGCGGCTTGCCAGTTCGTCATCTCGACGCTGCGTGCTGAGGATGAGTATCGCCATGTATAGGGCTGCCAGCCCGAAGCAGCCTTGCATCCAAAAGAATGGAGGCTCGTCATACGGTAGATGGCCGAGAGCGTTCATGGCTACATTCAAAACGACCCAGGGCGTCACGATGATTGTCAGTCCTACGACGAAAGGCGGACGGCCGGCGTGCGCGGTTAGCCACTCGATTGTTCGTTGAAACGGCGTCGCTTGGCTGGCGTGCTGCGACTGAAGGTGTCCGATCGCCTGCGCAGTGGTTTCGACATGCGGCGGCAATAAAGAAGATGCGTGTGAATCGGCCCTACCATGCTTTCTAAAGTCCGCGAGTGGCTCATGTCGCGCCCAGCGCCGCCGACCGCGCCAGCGCGTTCGCCTGCTGTACGGCAAAGTCCCCGGCTTTTTCAGCTTTGCCTCTCGCCGCGCATGTGGCTCGAATGTCGTCGAGCTCTTCGTCGGTGAGACGTTCAATTCCGATAAAGGCGTTCTGTGCTGCGCTCGTGCGAATGAGTTCGTCGAGCTTGGCTTGAATGGCGGCCCCGTCCCGGTTCTGCGTGTTTTGAATCAGGAAGACCATCAGAAAGGTGATGATCGTCGTCCCGGTGTTGATTACCAACTGCCATGTGTCCGAGTAGTGAAACATCGGCCCCGACGCAGCCCAGAGGACGACAATCAGTACGCAAGCCGCGAAACTTAACGGTCTGCCAGCGGCCTTGGAAACGGCATTGGCGACGTGAGTGAAAGTTTCTGACACTGACATGGGAACCTCCTGCTCCGCTTCATAGCGGCAACGCTCCCAGCCCAGGTCGGTTCATTTTAGCCAATGTCGCCGGTCAGTGCCGGCCCACGCCGAGAAGCGAAATTGCCTAGTCAGTCCAATTTGAGTGAATTACGAGGTAGTTTCCCGACACATTCCGTTCAGGGTCGTCAGCATTGCGGAACACACGTACCGGCGGCACCGATGCTTCTAAAATCGAGACTTAATTAATCACATGCGAGCTTCCCACCTAGCGCGTGCAGAGGCGGACTGTTCGTCCCTTCCCCGCTCCTACGGTCGCGTTCGCCAATGGCTGGCCATGGCGGTCCTGGCGCTGGGGTCTGGACTGTTCTTCGCGTGGAGTGGGCTGCTGACCTACTGGCTTTGGCAACTCGCCGTCTCGCTCTGGAGCTAAGTCCGTCAAAGGCAAGGTCCCCGATGGGGGCTGCTGAGGGCTCAAGGGGCGGTCGAGATTACAAAGTCGCCACACGCGGAGATGGCCAAGGAGCGCCCTCGGCCAAAGCTGGAGCAGGACTGAGGGGCACACCAGGCGCGGCGTTCCCGACATGCGAACACCTCTACTCCGATTGCCCCCCAGCAGACCGACGGCCGTCAGAAGGCGTCGTTTCGTCCCGGGCTGTTCTTCCTCAAGCAGGACCGCTCTTACTGATCTGAGGCCGTGTGGCCTCAGTTTTGTGTGTTCCACGAACGCAACTCTCGTTGGTTCGCACTGTTTCCGGCTGTCTTTAAAACCGGAGAAACTCATGAAGACCATCTTTCTTGCAGCAGCCCTTCTCGTCCTTCCCAGCGCGGTTTATGCGCAGGTGCAGCGAAATGAAAACCTTGAACCAGAATGCTCCGCAACGGGCTCAGGCATGGATCCCCGTTGCATCGGTGACACCCAGGCGGGTGGCCTCAGCGATGTAACGACGGAACGTCAGGAAAAGGCGATTACCGGCGGCACGGCCCGCAGAGTCATCGTTCCAAGTTCCCGGCGGGACGACCTGGATCGGTGACCCCAGCTATTCACGCGGCACTCCGCTGCATTAACTGGCAACTCCCGCTCTTGCCCACTTAAAAAGCCCCGCTGCGCCCAGTCATGCGCGCGGGGCCGGTCTTCCAGGCTTGGGCTATTCATCCATTTGAGCATTAGCCCCGGCGGATGCGCTTCTTGCGGACTGTACGGCGCGCGTGCGGCACGCCAGTTTCGCGCGCCACTGTCGGGCCAGCCACGGCTCCTGCCACACCGCCAGCCACGGCACCGACCGGACCAGCCACGGCAGCGCCCACAAGCACGCCGGTTCCAGCTCCCCCGAGACGTTCCTCCCGTGTATTGCAGCCAGCCAACGTCAGGGCCGCCGCAGCGACTACAATTACGGTCGTATATTTCATGTTGCTTCCTCCTGCTGGTCACGCCCGCGTGGCGCTGCGAGCAAACCCTTTCCCAGCGCGGCAGTTCCAACCGCTCGTTTGCGAGCGCAGAGGCCATAAGGACGGCGGACGTTGTGCAGCTTCAAATCCGCGTGAACGCCCAAGCCCCTAAGACGCCCACCAGCGCCGTAGGGAGTCCGGCAGCCCACCCACGGGGCTCCCGCGTCGTGGAAGAACACTGCCACCAGTACCATGGCAATCCAGAGCATGATGATAGGGATCAATCGCGGGGCAGACTGGTTCTTGCCGGAACTGGCAGAGGGCGTGCCCCTCATTGCTCGCGCGTCGTCCGGATCGACGCCGATGCTTGGATGAATGCGGAAAAACCGGGGGCCGGATAGCCAGATGCGCATGATCGAGTCCGCCGCGCCAGATTTCAATTGGTCAAACCAGCGGTGGGCCCCGGCCAGCCGTCGCAGAAGCATAGGCGTCAGGTCGCGCGGGTGGCTGCTTTCCTCCGGGCTGCTCGAGCAGCAGTTAGATCTGACGGCCGCGCGTGCGGAGCGAAACCTGAACCGCCAGCTCGAAACTGTCGATCTCACCGTCAAAGGTCGCGCGCTGCGGAGGCAGCCCGATAAACTCCCGCAGGGGCCGCCGGAGGAACACGAGCCGGAGCGCTTCGTCATGGAAGACAATCTTGCGTAGCACCGGGCGAATGCAGCCGGTCCACCTTTCAGAAAAACCGGATACGAGCTCCGGCGTGCTGAGGCTGCGAGCACGCATTCCGTCTCGCTGGCTGACGTCGATTCTACGGCCTCGGCCAGCCTCGCCGTATCGCCGAAGAACCCGCAGACGGCCTGTTCCACCGTCCGCTCGACTTCCAGGGCCGGGACATGCTGCCGCTGTCCGGTGTCTGTCGATCGGTCGACACCCGCCGGCTGTGCGACGTAGTAGCGGTAGCGATAGCCCTTCTTGCTGCCATGAGACAGACTGAAGGCTTTGCCCCTGCACCGACCAGCAGGCCCGCCAACAGGCTCTGCTCGCCCTCCCGCGGGTGCGACGCTTGCGTGGTCCCTGCTTGTTGAGCCAAGCCGGTTCTGGACGCTCTGCCACGTGGCAGGATCGATGATCGCCTCATGCAGGCCGGGGTAGCTTTCTTTCTTGTGCGGGATGCGTATAGATCGGGCTGGATAGAAGGCGGTACAGGTGGCCGCGACTGAACGGAAGTTTTTCCCGTAATACGACCTGTGACGAAGTGGCGTTCCCGAGAGGCTGGCAGCCGCACTCCATGCGTGGCGCCATTAGTGGCGCGCTCAAGAAAAAGCTCTGACTGACCGTCGAGTCGTTTGTCGACGAAAGCCGCGGGCGAATCGATCGGATCGGGTCGCATGCGGCCTCTGCGGCTACCGGGGAGATCCTTCGATGAGGCGGAAGCCGAAACCCGGTATCCTGGTCGAGATTGCAGCAATACCTGATCTCGACCTCGACGCTCGCGCAGATCTCCTTGGGCGCTTTGAGACCGGCCTGACGGTAGGTCGAGGTCGAGGTATCCAGCTCGAGGGCGCGACAGGCGCGCCGGCTCGAGACGTATCATTCCTTGCAAATCCATGTCGCCGGCGTGCGCCTGCGAGCAGGCCTAATAATGTTCGGCGGATGAGGTCCTAAAGCAGTTCGCCCTCGAGCGACAGGCGCGAGATCTTCTTCGGCTTTGCGCCATCGTCTTCGAGCTGCTTCAGACGCCGAATCCCCGACGGGGGCATCCCCTCGTACTTCCGCTTCCAGTCAACTGGCCGGGCTGATGCACACCTGTCGGCAGATACCGGTCACCGAACGCCGTCAGCGCCCTGTTTAAAAATGAACGCCTTTTGCGCGTCCGCAAACTTCGATGCCTTCAAGGAGCGCGCGTTGAGGAAGGTGCGACCAGCACCAGTCAATCTCCGCCGGAGGTGGCCAACGCGCAGCGACTCAGCAAGGACTTCGGCGCTCGCAGGAGCAGTATCAAGCTATTGAATGCTGCACCCGAGAACGGGGCCGCTGGAGGCCCGACAGGCTCCAGCTCGAATATCGCAGTGATGGTCAGCCGGCCTATGAACGCCGCGGGCTGGGCCACTTGAAGGTCAAGGCCGCTGCGTAGTTCGACCGCTCAGAGGGGGAACACCGAAATGGGCCACGCCTGTCCTCACTGTCCCTATTTTCTGTTTGCTGCCGCGCGCTTAGGCCTGTCCTTTAGGCGCGTCCGGTTATCAGATCGCGCAGAGGTCCAGCGCCACAGCTTTTCAGAACGGCTGTGCAATTTCTCCTGGTGGTCGACCTTTGGACCCGGGTCGGAAGCGTCGTCAGTAAAAAGGACGAGTAGAGTTCCGCAGCGCAGATGCGGCCTCATCGGGCTCCTCCTCCTCCTCGGCACCAAAGAAGCCGGGCTCATCGCGCGCGAGCAGGGCGTCCTTGTTGAGCAACCCGGCATCCTCGAGCGCCGCCATATCCGGCAGATCGCGCAAGTTGGCGAAGTCGAAGGCGGCCAGAAAACCGGCCGTGGTCACGTAGGTGTAGGGCGCGCCGGGCTGCGGGCTGCGTGGCCCGGAGGCAATGAACCCCGCCGCGCGCAACGTGCCGATCAGGTCCCGGCTGATCTCGCGGCCGAAAACCTTGCTGAGTTCCGCGCGGGTCAGCGGCTGCAGGTAGGCGATGGCCATCAGCACGTCGGCCTCGCGTCGGGTGAGGTCCGTCGCCGGCGCAGCGCCCGAGCGCGCGGCGCGGATGGCATCGCCATAGGCGGCTTTGGTCCGGAACTGCCAGCCGCCCGCGATCGCGACAAGCTCATAGGGCCGGCCAGGCAGCTCCGCGCGAATGGCCTCGATGAGCAACTCGAGACGGCACGCCTGGCCGACAACTCCGGCCAGCATGGCGCGCGAGACCGGCTCGCTGGAGGCGAAAATCACGGCTTCGACTCGCCCCATCCACGTGCGCCAACGCAGCTCAACGGGCAGGTCATCGAGCTCGCGATCGAGGTCAGGCGCGGGCCGCGTCGGGCGCGCCATCTCAGAGCCCATACAGGCGGAAGGTGGTGCGCCCGGTGAGTTCCCGCACCGCCCCCTGCCCCACGAGGCGATCAAACAGCCGGCGCAGGCCGCGATCGGTCATTGTTCCGACAGCGGACGCCGGCGCCATGGCATCTTCCTCGAGCAGAACGGCCACGACCGCCGCAGCGCCCCTGGCGCGCAGCACCGGAGTCACCGCCTGCAAAGTTGCGGCGCGCCGCTCCAGGTCAGCAAAGAGGCCGACCGCGCGCGCCGCGGCCAGTGCATAGGCGGCGGCAACCGTGCGCGGCCAGCCCTCTTCCCCCGGACGGGCGCGGCGGCGGCCGGCGGCGCGCAGGGCGGGATGCGCGAGCGAGCCGGCGAGCAGCGGCACCGGAATGGGCCAGGATAGGCGCGCCGCGAGCACCTGGTCGGCCAGCCAGAGCGCGAGCAGCTCGGCCCGGGGGTGCAGCGCAACGACGCGCGCGGCCATCTCGGCCGCCGCGAGGATGGCGGGTTGCCGCGAGGCGAGGACCGCGGCGCCGGCCGCGCAAATCGCTTCGCTGTCAACGAGAGGCCCGAGCTCGACGGCTGTGGCCGCGACCATCGCCGGATCGAGGCGGGCCGAGCGCTGCACCTGGCGGCGCCAGGCGCCGAGCACCCGGCCGGCCGGGCCGGGATCGTCACCGGGACGGCGCAGGCACCAGGCGTCGCGCAGCATGGCTTCGTCTTCGCCGCGCCCGATCACGCTCATGCTGGCGGCGGCCGCCGTCAGCGCCAGCCGCTGCCGCCACGCGCCGGCGTGGGTTGCGTCGGCGCGCACGAGCGCGTCGAGGCTCGCGAGGGCGGCACCGGCGCAGAAGGCGGCCTCCGCCAACTCCTGCGTCGGCGCGCACGGCCGCGCCCAGGCCGGTACCGGGCGCGCTGCGCGAGGGGCAGCCAGTGGAGCGGGTTGGCGATTCATCCCAGCAGCCTAAGGCAATGCGGCGCTTATAGCCACCCCAAGCCCCAAAAACCGCCGCAGCTGTCGAAGAATAGGAATGTCCGATAAGGTTTGTTTATCGGACATCGATCAGCTAGGCTCTTCCGATGAGCGAAAACGAGCGCAAAACGCCGCCCAAGCAGCCAGACGGCCGCCCGCAGCCCCCTGCCCTGCCCCCCACGCTCGCTGGACGGGCTCGGCTGCCGGCGCATCTCGACCCCCTGGCCGATCAGGCGCGCGCCTATGCGGCCGCCTCGAGCTCTGCCAACACGCGCCGCGCCTATGGCGCCGACTGGCGCCATTATGCCACCTGGTGCGCTCGCCAGACCCTGCCCTGCCTGCCGCCGGAGGCGCAGGTGATCGGCCTGTACATCACCGCCTGCGCCTCGGGCGCGGCGGGCCGCCCGGCGAACGCGGTCCGGACGATCGAGCGCCGGCTGTCCGCGCTGGCCTGGAACTTCGCCCAGCGCGGACAGCCGCTGGATCGCAGCGATCGCCACATCGCCACGGTCCTTGCCGGCATCCGCCGCACGCATGGCCGCCCCCCTGGGCAGAAAGAAGCCGTGCTGCCGGAAGATCTCCTCGCCATGCTGGACACGCTCGATCGCGGCGAGCTGCGCGGCTTGCGCGACCGGGCCATCCTGCTGATGGGCTTTGCCGGCGGCCTGCGCCGGTCCGAAATCGTCGGTCTCGATTGCGGCCGCGATCAAACCGCCGACGGGGCCGGCTGGACTGAAATTCTGGCCGCGGGCCTGGTGGTGACGCTGCGCGGCAAGACCGGCTGGCGCGAGGTCGAGATCGGCCGCGGCTCGTCCGACGCGAGCTGTCCGGTCCACGCGCTGGAGACCTGGCTGGCTTTCGCCCGCATCGGGCACGGGCCGTTGTTTCGCCGGGTCACCGGTGCGGGCAAGCGGGTCGGCGCTGACCGGCTGGCGGACAAGCATGTCGCCCGCCTCGTCAAGCGCGCTGCCCTGGCCGCCGGCGTGCGCGGCGATCTCAGCGAGGGCGAGCGGCAATCGAAGTTTTCCGGCCATTCGCTGCGCGCCGGGCTCGCCTCCTCGGCCGAGGTCGACGAGCGCTATGTGCAAAAGCAGCTCGGCCACGTCAGCGCCGAAATGACCCGCCGGTATCAGCGTCGTCGCGACCGTTTCAGGATCAATTTGACCAAGGCCGCGGGACTCTAGCGGCAGCAGCCGCCGATAACCCTCCCCCGGATGACTGTTCCTCCCGTCTCGCCGCCGACACTCACCGCGGAGGCCGGTTGGCGGGGCCCCAGCCGGAGCTCGAACCTGGCAGTCCGAGCCGCGTTGCGCCCGCTCACAGCGGCGGGTCGGCTCCGACGTCGCCCATCTTAACCTTAGTCGCGTGTGAACGTCGTCACACCGGTAAACAGCTGCTAGAGATCGCGAACACAACGCAAGCTTGTGAGTAAATATCCGGGGGGATGGTCATGCTGTATCGGAGTCTGGCACTGAGTCTTACCATTGGCTGTACGATGTGGCTGCTGCTGTTTGCCGCGGTGCACTTTGTGACATCGCCCGCGCCCCTTCTGGCGGCCGCGATCCCCCTTGCACCCTGAGCAGAACGGTTAACGGTTGCGCGACCTGAGGCTGCCGGACTTGAATAGGGCCCTCCGCCAAAATCGCTGAGGGAGGGCCAAGTCAGGGGAGGAAAATTTCCGGGAATCTGTCGGAAACCAGAGACAGTGACCAACGCCCGCTCAACCATCCCGTTGCACGACCACCCACGGATGCTGCCGTCCTGTGCAGCAGCGGCTCCAGGGCCCGAGGCACATCCGTCGCCACGCATGGCGGTCCGGCCCTGCAATTGCTCGTCGCATCCATGCGGCCTGCATGCAGGAGCGTCCAAAGAGACCAGCGACCGCTGCCGGCCCGCCGTCCGATCAGGGCCGGCATCTCTGGGGTCAGGCACGCAACTTGCCGCGGTTGCGACTGCCAATCAGCGCCATCAGCATGGGACCCAGCGAGAACTCTCCGGCTTCAGCCCTCCTCGTCAGCCCACGGATGTAGCCACCGGCGCTGTTGATGGCGGTGGCGCGCTGCAGGATACAGGCGACCACGACGGCGGCCTGGACCTCGCCCATCACTCCCCGCGCCTCCTCCCACGCGCTGGGGCTGATTCCCAACATGGGGCGGACCACCGCCACGGTCGCAAGGAAGTCGCGCCAGTTACTGATTGGATGGCCACCCTTCGCATAATCGCTGATATCCGGGCAGGCATCCAGGATCATACCCAAGGGATAGGACCCCTCCGGCATCTTCTTTGAGGCGGGTTGACGCTCGTCTCTGCCCCCCAGCCTTATCGGAAGGCTTGGTTCAAGATCAGTAAGGTAGTCTGGGTTTGAATTCTGTACGTGGCGCTCAGATTGAGACTCATTGCCGCTCGGATTCGTTTCATTTACGTGCAGTTCCAGTAAGCTGTGGACTTCCTCGGCCAGCAGGGAGAGCTCTTCCGCAATCGGCTCGAGCGCAGCGCACGTCGCCGTCCGCGGGATCCGCTCGACGATGCTGCGATAAAGCGCGTGGATCTCAGCCCAGTCCGCGGGCCCATGCCCGTTCCGCCGGGTCGGCAGGCCTTCCTCAATGCCCATCGCGATCATCTTGGCCACATCCCGGCGGCAGATGGTGATGCGTTCCCGCACGAGTTTCAGGGCTCGATCCTGGGCTCGGACCTCCTCTGCCCAAGCCTCGAATTCTGCTGCCCGCACGACGATGGGCGCCAGGTCGAAGCCAAAGGCGAGTTCCACCTCCCCGCCCCTACCCTTGCGGGCGTAGCGTTTCCCGTTCGGGCTGTCGCGCCGTACGATCAGCCCCCCGTCCACGAGCGATGCGAGATGCCGCCGGAGCGTCGCAGGCGCCATGCCATGCGCCCGCAACGAAAGCTGGTGGTTAGACGGCCAGACAATGAGCTCGTCGCCAGTGAGGGCTGTCTCCGGATGGAACGTCAGCAGCGCGTCCAGCACCGCCAGCGCTCGCTCGGAGACCCCGATGCGGGCCTTGGCCGTGCAAATGGCGCGAAAGACGTTCCATTTATGGACCGCCATGTCCGGCGATCGCGCTTTTGCGACCGCCTGGCCTGCCACATGGGCAAGCGTCAGCCGCCGCCGCCCAAAGGGCGTCGTGGAGAGATGTGGTTCCATGTCTTCGCCTCATAGGGCAAAGGAAATCCGCCGCCGAAGTCGACGCCAAAAACTCTTGACTGGAGTCCACGAAAGTGATTCTCTAAGGCTGCTTACACGTTAGAGAGGGCTTCCGGACGGAGACGTTTCGGGGGCCTTTTCTTTTGCCGTTATGCTCCTTGGTTGGTTGCAATGATGGTGGGACTCGGACGCATTGCCTGCCCTGCGGCAGGCAATTGGAATGGGTGAGACGCGCCGACGCGCGGCGCCGCCCTCACCCGGATTTTCTCCCTGAGAGGAATGCCGCATACAGATCCGGCAGTTGGCCAATCAGGAAATCGCCAAAACGTGGAGCCGCTTTCTCGTCGAGAGACAGCGTGATTCGATGGGCGTGGCGTTCAATCCGTGCGATTTTCTTGCCGTCCCCTCCTGCCCACGTCGTTGTATTGGCAGCCGTCGGCTTGGACGCGCTGAGAGCCGTCCACACCAGCGAAAAGCGATCATCAGAACTCGCCGCGGCGAACCTGCTCAACGCGAGGGTTTCGGCGATAGCCTTTTCAGCTTGTCGTCCGGCAACACGCTCCACCAGATCCGACCAACGCCGGCGCCCGGCCTTGGGAGCCGGTCCGATCGCCTCCACAAGGGAGCGAGGCAGGGCGCGGCCGACGGAAATCAGGCGCGAGAGCTCTGTCTTGTCGACGCTCAGGGCCGACATGATTGTTTCACGGCCGAAGCCGCGGTCGTCCAACGCGATGGCGTAGCTGGCGCGCTCGATGAACGAGAGATCTCGTCGCTCGCTGTTTTCCTTGCCTTGCGCGACGACAAGTTCTTCGTCGCTCAGCTCACGGATGACTGCCCGGACTGGCCGCCGGAGCTCGGCCAAGGCCCGCACACGGCGATGGCCGTAGGCTGTCTGGAAGCGCCCCTGAATCGTTGGGTGGGGCCGCAGAAGCACGGGCACCAACTGGCCGCTGGCAGCGATCGACGCCACCAGGGCCACATGGTCCTCGTCATTGCCCGGCATGCGGTCCGGAACAATGGATGCGTCGATCAAACTGGGCTCGACGTCGATCACGATCTGGCCCGCTGCGACCTGGACGGACAGCGCTTTCGCGGCGTCTCGTTCGGCTGAAATCAATTCCAAGGAGCGGCTCATGGCGCCGACCGCCCCGCGCGAGCCCAAAGTTGGTTGCGAGGGCGCCCTTTCCCCGCTCAAGAAGACCCGTTGACCGTCGTTGACCGCGGTCAACTTGTCACCATCAAGGTCGGTCAGGAGATTCTTTCTACCCATCACGATCGTCCCCAAGCGGCCCGAACAAGAGCCTGGATTTCCCCGTTGACGCCCTCCAGCGACTCCATCGCGCGGTCGTAAGTTGCGCGCGTGAATTGATCCCGGCTGACCTCGTACAATGTTTGCTTTGTGATCCCGGCGTCCGAGATCGCCGTGCTCTTCAGCATGGTGTTGGTGACGATGCGATCACCAAACAACGAGCGCATGAATCCGACCATTTGCGTCTGAGGCCCGTCGCCCGGTTCGTACCGGGTGACGAGATATCGCATCCAGTCGTAATTCATATTGCCGCCGGCCTTCGCGACCACGGCCAGGAGGTCCGAGGTCATGATCAGGAACTGGCACATGGACATGACATCGAGCATCTGCGGATGCACCGGGATGAGGATCGCGGTGGCGGCACAGAGCGCGGAGAGAGTCAAAAATCCGAGTTGCGGCGGACAGTCGATAACGACGATGTCATAGCGGTCCTCCACCGTAGCCAGGGCCCGCGCGACCCGTGAGAAAAACAACGGGTCGCCGCTCTGACGGGTGGCCAGGGCCTTGGGAGTTTCATGTTCAAACTCCATCAGCTCGATATTGCCCGGGACAAGGTCAAGGCCGGAAAAATACGTCGGCTTGATGATGTCGGTGAGTTCCCGCCGGGCGTCGTCATACCGGATGGCGCCATAGAGCGTTTCGTTTTCGCCCACATCGAATTCCGGCTGGTAGCCGTGCAGGGCGGAAAGAGAGGCTTGAGGGTCAAGATCAACGGCCAGGACACGATAGCCCTGCAGTGTCAGATATTGTGCAAGATGGGCTGCCGTTGTGGTTTTGCCGGAACCACCTTTGAAGTTCACGACGCCGATCACCTGCAGATGCTCGTCCCCGGTCCGGTGGGGACGATATCGGCGGGCGCCCTTACCCGACTCGTCGAGATGAGCGCGAAGGGCCTGGATGTCATCAAAGGTGTAGGATCGGCGGCCGGCCCCCGTGGTCTCGGGTTGCGGGCCTTTTCCGTCGAGCGACAATTGCCGCAGATAGCCATCATTCACGCCGATGAGCTTCGCCGCCTCGCCAGATGAAAATCGCCGCAGGCTCTTGCTGGCCTTCGGCGGATACAGCTTCAAGCGATGGGCATGAAGCTTGGCTGAGAGCTCGCGCGCGTCGTCGGCGATGAGGTCATGGATCGCAGTATGGATTTCCACGTTTTCCTGCTTCCGGGTGCCACGGTATTTCTCGTAGTTACGCCTTTTTGGCTCGAAACGGCGCGGTTCCGTAGGCAATAGGACCGATTCGCAGCGGCTCCGCAAGGAGGAAAGTATGTTCTCCCCGCCCCCTGTCCTAGCCCGGGTCACTATCCTCGCGCCGCCGGAGCCCAGCGACCTCGCAGTAAAAGTTGACCGCGGTCAACTTTCAACTTCGAGAAGCCGGCAGGTGCCCCGCCCTGCGCCCTGCGCGCGGTTCAAAGGGCTCCATCCCGCTGCCAAAGGCCATAGGCCGACGGCGATCGACCGTTGCTTTGACTGCGCGGCCCGACGTGGCCGCCGCCGCGCGCTGCGACTGTCTTGCGCACCAGCGCAGAAGTGCCGGCTCTTGCCCGCCGTTGTGACAACACCTTTGGGCGTTGCCCGCCCGCATTGGGATTGCGTGCCGCCTTCCACGGGACGCCGGACCGACGGTCGCCGACAAACTATTCGTGCAGGGCGGCTGGCGCGCGGACATCTGTGACCGGCCATAGCCCGCCGCCGCCGATTGGCCCAACCTGTTTGCGCGGCACCAGGCCACCGCGGGCGACCGTACCCTGTTCCAAGATTCCCTCCCCGCCGGGCGGTGAGGGGAAGCCGGCCCGCGTCCCTCCGCAGGCGCGCGCCCCCGGAGTCCTTCAACGGCTCCGCCTGATAGCCTGCAGCCCGGCGGCGCAAGGGGGTCTAAGCGCCCCCGCCGCGTGCTCGGCAAACGCGGCGCCGTCGCACACCGAGTGTGGCAGGAGAGGTGCCCCTGTCAGTCTTGTCACCCATCCCATACGGCTGGCGGCAGTCTCGCCTTTCACGCCCGCCGGCAGAAGCACGCCGCCCTTGGCCATCGGAGAAGCCCGTTCCCTTCGTGACGGATTGGGTGTCAAAGATTCGCTGCGCCGGCGCGGGCGATCCGCCGGCACGCCGAAGGTTACACGCTGTGTCTTGACCGCAGAATATGCAACCGAGTTTATTGAGAGCGAGCGTGAATGGGCTGCAATGCAGATTGCGATTGGCGACCCCTAGCTCGCCAAGGCTCCATCGCAGGGAGCATCCAAATGTCTCAGCGCGCAGGGGTGAACAGCAGCGGCGGGCCCGTCAGCCGAGCACGGCGCGATTTTCTAGCGCTCACTGCTACGGGCGCAGGGTTGGCGCTCACCCTTCTTTCATCCGCTGCGATTGCAAAGGATCAGCAATCGAACGGAAAAGGATCGCTTCTCGATGCCGTGCTCGGCTCTGGCAAGGACCGTAAAAGCAAGAATAACAATAACGGCAACGCCGGAAAAGACGACAAGGGTGGCAAGGGCAGGTCCGGAGGCAAGGGAAACGCCTATGGCCAGGGTGGCGGGAACGGCGGGGGAGGCGGCGGCAATAACGCCCGCGGCAACGGTAACGGCAATGCTTATGGTCGTGGCGGTGTAAGCATCGCGAACTCCGGCGGCAATGGCGCAGGCTTCTTCTGCTTCCTGAAAGGCACGCGCATTCTGACGTTGACGGGCGAGGTCCGCATCGCGGATCTTCGCGTGGGCGATCACGTTCTCACAGTCGATGACCGCGACGTTGAGACCCGGTGCATCGGTCGCCATAGTTATGCGGCAGTATCTTCCAGTGCATCGGACGAAACGATGCCGATCCGGATCTCACGCCAGGCACTCGATGACCGCTCGCCCCAGCCGCGACCTCTATGTTTCCCCGCCGCACGCGTTGTTGATCGACGGTTACCTGATGCCGTCCAAGGAGCTCGTCAGCGGGGCGTCGATCATGCCCGCGTTGCCGGACGGCGTCGATGTCATTGAGGATTCCACCTTGTGCTTGGTACGCATGAAGTCGTTCTGGCGGAAGGCGTCTCGGCCGAGACGCTCCTCATCACGGCGGGCAAGGAACACCAGAGCTTCCGAAAAGCCGCCGATTACCGGGCTCCCATGACGCCATATGCTCCAAATGTCGGCTATGAGGGTGGACGGGATCACCTGAAGGCCCTTCTTCGTCTTGGCATGTCTTCTTTCGTCGATGCGCGGAACCCGCCGCAAAGGGCTTACGACCGGCTCGCGGCACGCGCTGCCGAACTCGAACGCCGCAAACTCCTGACCCCGCGAGTGTGACGAGGACGAGGGATCGCGGCGTGTGGCATAGCCCTCAACGAAACCGACGCGGCGGCGTGGCACCGCCCGGCAGAATGCACTGCGGCATGCGCGAGGATCTGGCGAGTTTGACCAGGCCAGAGGCGGCGTTCCGCGCGATGGCAGCGGGCGCCGGAACAGGAGGCTCTGATCCTGCATGGGTTCGTCGATAACTGCCCGCGCGCCTTCGCCCGCCCGCAAAAGTTCGCACTGTGGTTTTCGATGATCGACACCGACCGGAAAGGCGGCGCGGATGCCCCCGGGTGAGCTGCGAGCAGGTCAGGATATTCGAGACGATAACGCGCCGGCAGGCGCCACGTCAGATATTCGCCGTGGCCGTGCGACGAGCCCTTCACGGCCAACTTTCCCCGGCCAGTCCCCAGCCTTCCCCACCGGGCCGTTTCGCTCCACGCCAGCCGGGCCCGACCAATAAAAGCAAAGCCTCAGCTTCCCTCGCAGATTGTCGGGGTAAGGGAGCAGGGGGCCTTTTTGCTCACTGTCGCGCAAGGCAGCCTGAGGGCATGGCGATGAGGAGCCGCCAGTCTTGGCCCGGCCTCATCCTGCCGCCCTTGCTCGGGCGACCGAGAAGGCATCACAGCCGAAGCCACAGCTTGCTTGACCCGTGTTTGGGCTTCCGGGGGTCTTGCGCCCTGGACGCCCCTAATTTTACCTTAACCATGACTCCGGCAAGCAGCGACCGATCATCGAATCGCAAGTTATCGCTGCGGCTGAGCGGTTTTTCATAACTGACGTGACTTGACTTGGGTCATTTGATGGCCACAGGTCGGGCGGGTCAGGAGCCGAACAATCCGCTGGACCTCCGCGCCGCCGGGCTCCGGCATCAGGGCTTTTCCGCTTTTTCGGTCAGCGCGGCAACCCACATGATCACAGGGCGAGACCCGGGAACAGGCACGCCGAAGCCACCGAACGAGTGATGGTCTGCCTCGCCAATCGGGCCGTCGGTCCCGCCGCAGTCAGGTTGCTGCCCGCATCTGCCGCCGCGGGCAGGGCAGGGGAGTCGCAAAAGCCGGCGGCTGCCCGCGACTCGCCGCGACCGCTGGCACCAGCCAGCCGGACGCCGGCGCCGCCAGCAAGGACACCGCAAGTTCTCACAGCCATCAGCTGGCGTCTGAGGGGCCGTTGTCCCCCAGGGCCGCGTGAACATGCCTCGTCGGAGGCGCTGGACGCGGCAAGGGCCCAGTCGGACGGTTGTCATGGTTGCCCTGTTTGTTCAGCCATGCTGCACCGGTTGACCGGGCCGCGGCGGCGGCTTGCTACCCCGTCGCTGACCTCTGTTCATCGCCGCCGCAAGCAGGCCGGTTTTCCGCGATCAAGGTCCGCCGCCGAACCCTCCAGCATGACGTAAGTTCTTGGAGCTCGGCGATAAATCAATACCGGCTGGGTGGAGCTATGCCCCGTTGCTCGAGCGGGCGGGCGCGGCCATTTGGGCGGCGTCCGCGGCGAGGGCGTCGAGGCCGTGCGCGGTCCGGACGCGCGGATTGCTTGCCGGACAGATCACCCGTAAAGTGCCGACACGTGAGGAGATGGCGTTCGGCGGACGCGTCCGTTGGAAACGGCCTGCGCGGCCGCAAGCGGACCGTGGAGAGCAAAAAGTGAGCGCCAGGAACAGGGCTCCAACTTTGAGGAACACGGCGACGACGGCGCAAACCGATCTTCGCGCGGACGAGTGTGGCTGCCGCTGCTGGAATGTGCGAAAGTATCACCGGGAAACCCGCCCTCACCCTCGGCTGGAGGGCCGCCCATGAGACCGCCTGTTATCTCCGCGGCGCAGGCGAAAGCAGCACGAGAGCTGCTCGGGTGGTCGGAGGTCAACGTGGCGCGACGCCTGCACGTCCTCAAGGAATGGGTCGGGCGCGTCGAAGGTCTCGGTGGCGAGCCGGCCCTCACTTTGGGGATGGCGCGGCGGCTCAAGGACTTATACGAGTCAGCCGGGGTCGAATTCCTTGACGAGGCAGACGCTCCTGGTGTGAAACTGCACGCCGACATCTGCCGCGGCCACCAGTCCAGTTGATTTATCTGGTCCGCACTGGGACCGGCGCGCGTTGACGCGCTCTCCCTATACGCTCTCCCCGACACCTCGCAACGTCGCTCCGGGCGAATGCCCATTGACGCTCTGGGATCCATATGGCCAGGCCGACAACACAGCGGGCCGTCAAATGTCGCGCGGCACGTCGTCAAAGCCCAAAGCCGAACAACCGCGAATCCATCCGGACCTTTCTGGGCTGGTCACAGGCGCGCTAAGATCGCGTCTGGCGTCTGCTGGAGGAGAAACTCTGCGCAAGGAGGAACAGCCCGATGTGGGCGCGGACGTTGCGCGGCAAGCGCCGACGGATCGGCGCCGATCCAACGCTGTGAGCAGGCCGACCGCGTCCCTCGACAGTCTGCCATCCACTGTCACGCGTGCGCATCTGGCGCAGGCCAACCACCGCGGCGTGGCTCTGGCGCCGAGCGATGCGACCCTGATTGAATTTCACGGCAAAGCCCCCGGCAAAGGCGCGGGCGTCGCGGGCGCGCGTCCCCGCGAGGACGACCGGCGTGCCCAGCGCCGGTGCTGCCGCCGTCTGCACGGCCGCGCCCCTGCGCGACACGTCGATGATCGTCGCTTCGGCACTTTCGTTGGCCCCGAGCAGGAGGCGGTATTGCTTGCGCTGTGGCGTGCTGCGCTCGTGACCGAGCAGGTCGGTCATGCCAGCTGGCGGGTCAGAAGCCAATTGATCTGGCCCGGATTTTTGGCTCAGGCGGCCGCGGTCCGACATGGCCCCATCTTCAGGGGCCCGGGCATTGCCGCACGCCCATGGCGATCAGTTGCTGACCGGTGAGCCTGTGCGCCGGGTCCCACCCGGTCTGCTCCAAGGCTGCGGATCGAATGGCCCAACGACGTACGGCAAGGGGATAATACGAGAGCATCTCCAGCGACCCGGCGCGGTCCGGCTGCGCGTCGCCGGGTCGGAAAGCGGCGTGGAACCAGACCTGGGCGGTGGGCTCGATGCAGACTTTGTCGACGCCGAGATAGAGCGTGCAGGCCGAGGCGCAGAGGCCGGCAATTCGCTTTTCCTGCCGTGCGCGATTCAGCCGCGCCACGTCGGCGGCATAGGCGCGCAACACGCCACCCTGGTCCTGGGAGACAGGCGGCTGCGCCGCCACCGGCCCGCCGGCTGCCCAGCTCAGAATCAGGACTGCGGCGGGGACAAAGTCATGCCCGATCTTCATCGCCGGTCGCCGAACGGACGGCCGGCCGCCGCCCTGTTCTGGCTTTGCTGACCGCCGAGTGCCCTCATTTTTCAAGGAGGAATATAGCAACCACGACGATGGCAAGGACGGTGGCAGAAAGGAAATAGCCGCGCACGTCGCGCTTGGACCGTCCTGTCCTGGCTGCAATCTTGCCGACAACAGACCGTGGCGCATAGGTTCGTTGCATGAGGGGCACTCATCCGTTTACGCAGAAACTACGCGAAGCGTGCCAGACTCCTGGCGGCAGGGCAAATACAGATGTCGGGCTTGTCATTCGAGGGCGGCGCGGTTCAGCCTGGACCAGAGATTTGTCGTAGGTTGGACGTGTGCGCCACGAAGATAGATCGACTGATTGTCAGCTTCGGCGTCTGCTGCGGGACATGGTGCGTCCTGGCCACAGGCGCTCACTTATCACCAAGCTCCACAAGTCTAGCGGCTTTGTTTCGGGTCAGGTTGATTGACCTTTCAGCTGGGGGCCCTTAACAGCCATTAACCCGCATAAGGCGACGCGCATTGATCGATCTCCATTCCCACCTTCTGCCGGGCATCGATGATGGGTCGCCTGATCTCGAGCATTCCTTGGCGATGGCACGTCTGGCGGTGGCGGATGGCATTACCATTCAGGCGTGCACGCCGCATATATTTCCCGGCGTGTACAACAACATGGGGGCCGACATCCGTCAGCGGGTCGAGCTTCTGCAGCTCGCCTTGGACGAAGCCTCGATTCCGCTGCATCTGGTGGCAGGGGCGGACGTCCATATCACCCCGAACCTGGTGCAAAAGCTCCACGCCGGCGAGGCGCTCAGCCTGTATGACAGCCGCTACGTGCTCCTCGAGACCCCCCATCATGTGCTGCCGCCGCGCACCGAGGACACGTTTTTCGAATTGTTGAATGCCGGCTTCGTGCCGATCCTGACGCACCCTGAGCGGATGTCCTGGATTGATCGCCACTTCGACCTGGTGCGGCGGCTGGTCCAGGCCGGCGCGTGGATGCAGTTGACCGCCGGCGCTTTGTTGGGGAATTTCGGATCTAAGCCAAGATATTGGTCCGAGCGCATGCTAGACGAGGGCATGTTTCATATTGTTGCCACCGATGCGCACGATGTCGAGCGACGCCCTCCGCGGCTGCGCGATGCCTTTGAGGTGCTGTGCCGCCGCGTAGGCGAGGCCGAAGCGTTGAACCTGGTGTCGCATCGGCCCTACGGAATCCTGGAAAATCAGCCCACGTCGGCGTTTCCTGCCCCCCCGGTGTCCAGCACTATGGCAGCGGGCCCCGATGATTCGCTGTTGCGGCGCCTGGCCGCTTTGTGGCGGAGGACATAACATGAAGTCGACCCGGTCCATCTTGCGCTCCGTGGCTCTCGCGACGGTCACTTGCGTGCTGCTGACAGCCTGCGGGCCGACCGGCGATCCCGGCGGCTTCAGTGCCGTGTTGCCGGCCCCCGCCGCCGACGCAGGGGCGCTGGGGCTGCAGGGCGCGCAATACCGAATTTCGCGCCAGGACACGCTCGACGTCGCGGTCTATCAGGTGCCTGACCTCAATCGGACCGTCGAAGTCGATGGCGCCGGCATGATCAATCTGCCGCTGCTCGGCGGCGTCGCGGCCGCCGGCCGGACGGTGCGCGAGTTGGAGCGTGACATCGGCGGCCGGCTGGGCGCGCGTTATGTGAAGTCGCCGCAGGTGTCGGTGTCGGTCAAGGACGCGGTGGGGCAGCGGGCGACGATCGATGGTGCCGTCAAAAAGACCGGCATCATCCAGGTCAAGGGCGACATGACCTTGTTGCGCGCTCTGGCTGAGGCGCAGGGCTTTACGGAGACGGCCGATCTGAGCGCGGTGATGGTGTTCCGCCAGACCGCCCAGGGCAAAGTCGTCGCCCGGTTCGATGCGGCAGCGATTCGCACCGGGCAGGCGGCAGATCCGCCGATCTATGGCGGCGACACCATCGTGGTGGACGAATCGGGGGGTAAGTTGGCGTGGAAGCAGTTCCGCGACGCCCTGCCGGTTGCTGGCCTCTTTCGGGTTCTCTAGGTTGGCCGGCGAGAGGATTTCATGAACATGCACCGCCTGCCGCCAACGTCTCGCGACATGATGCCCGCGCTCCCCGACAGCGGGCGCGGCGTGGACATGCCCTATCGTGGCGGTGCGGCGCCGGAGTTCGAGTCCCGTGAATCCCCGCTGCGCACGACTTTGTTGCGCTATCTCAACCTCGGCCTGAAACACAAACTGCTCATTGCCTGTTTCTGCGCCGCGGCGATCTTTGCCGGCTTCGTCGTCACCTTCATGACCATTAAGCTTTACAGTGCGTCGACCACGGTGAAGATCGACCGCGCCGCGCCCAAGGTCCTGAAAGATCAGTCCCAGCTTGAGGGGGGCGCCGATCCGCAATTCTACCAGACGCAATATGAGCTGATCAAAAGCCGCTCCTTGGCCGAACGCGTCGCCACCTCGCTTAATCTTGGGCAAACGGATTTCGTCGCCGGCGGCACGCCCTCGCTGTGGTCGCGGCTGCTCGGGCGCGGCTCTGGTCCGGGCCAGGTGGCTGCGGATGCCGCATTGGTGCAGGCGCGCCAGGGGCAGGCGGTTGGCCAGATCATGAATGGTCTTGCGGTCCAGCCGGTGGCGCTGTCCTCGCTGGTGCGGATTCGCTACACCAGCGACAGCCCGCACTGGGCCCAGGCCATCAGCATCGCCGTTGCCGATCAATATGAACGCTCGACGCTGGACCGCCGTTTTACCGCCTCCAAACATGCCCGCGACTTCCTCGAGGAGCGCCTGCAGGAGCTCAAGCTCAAGCTGCAGGATTCCGAGAAGCAGCTGATCGCCTATGCGCAGAAGGAAGGCATCGTCAACGTCGACGACAAGCAGCCAGAGGCCGCCGCCGCCTTGCAGGGGGTCCAGAATGCCCTGGCGGCGGCCGTGATGGAGCGGATCAAGACGGAGCAGCTCTGGCAGCAGGCCGAGGCCGACACGGGAATGGGCCTGCCGCAGATCATGAACGACGGCCTGATCCAGGCGGCGCGCGGGCGGATGGCGACGCTGCAGGCGACCTATCAGGACAAGCTCAATGTGCTCAAGCCGGCCTATCCGGAAATGCTGGCGCTGAAGACGCAGATCAACGAGACCGAGAAGCAGATCCGCACCCAGATCGCCTTGGTCAAAAAATCCATCCAGGCGCAGTATGAGGCGGCGCGCGCCCAGGAAGTGGCGTTGCTGCAGAAGGTGGAGCAAACCAAGGCGCAAGTGCTCGACCAGCGCGGCCGCAGTGTCGAATATACGATCCTGTTGCGCGAGGTCGACACCAACCGCAGCCTCTACGACGGCTTGTTGCAGCAGTTTCGCGAGATGGGCGTGGCCGGCGACGTCGACACCAACAATGTTTCAATCATCGACAAGGCGCAGCTGCCGAGTGTGCCGGACAGTCCGTCGCTGCCCAAAAACCTGATGATTTCCTTGCTGTTGGGTCTGCTCGGCGCCGCCGGCGTGATCGCGGTCCGCGAAGCCCTCGACGACACCTTCAAGTCGGTCGAAGACCTGGAGGAGGGACTGGGCCTTTCGGTCCTGGGCGTGACGCCGCTTTATGTCGACGCGACCGGGAAAAGCTCGCCGATCCAGGAGGTGATGACCGATCCAACCTCGCCTCTGGCCGAGGCCTACCGCTCGTTGCGCACGGCGCTGCAATTTTCCACGGCCGACGGCGCGCCCAAGACGTTGCTGGTCACCAGCTCGCAACCCGGCGAGGGTAAGTCGACGACGTCAGCGGCGCTGGCGGTCAATTTCGCCCAGCTCGGCCAGCGCGTCCTGTTGATCGATGCCGACATGCGCAATCCGAGCATGCACAAGTTGCTGAAACTCGACAATTCCGTCGGCCTGTCCACCTTCCTGTCCGGCACCACGGAAGCGTCCCAGCTGGTCAAGGGCTGTTCGATCGACGGCGTCACCTTCATGGGCACGGGGCCGCTGCCGCCCAATCCGGCCGAACTTCTCGCCCGACCGCGGTTCGCCTCGCTGCTCAGCACGGCCAGCGAAACCTTTGACATCATCATCATCGACGGCCCGCCGGTCATGGGCCTCGCTGACGTGCCGATCATCACCAGCATGGTGGAGGGCACGCTGCTGGTCGTCGAGACAGCCCGCACCCGGCGCGCCATTGTCCGCGACGCCGTCAAGCGGCTCAGCTTCGCCCGTGCGCGGCTGGTCGGGGTAGTCCTGAACAAATTCGACCCGAGCAAGGCTGGCTACAGTTACGGCTATGGCTATGGCTACGGCTACGCCTATGGCGGCAGCAATTACTTTTCTTATGGCGGCAAGAAAAGCCTGCCCGAGCTGACGGACAGCTGAGGTGTCTGCCAACCCGGCGCTGGAGGCTGCGCTGGCCCTGGCCCGGGCCCCGACCCTGGTGCACGCCATGCGCCGGCAGCCCCTGCCGCCCGGAATCGCCGGCCTGCTGCGCCTGGTCGCGGTCGAGCGTGACCCGGCCGGCGACACCGTTGCCGCCGGCCGGATGGATCTGGGAGCCACGATAGGATGGGGCGGCGGGACGCACGCGGCCGCCCCTGTGGAACCGGTCGGCGGCTCCCCTCCCGGGGGCGAGGCGGGTCATCAGCGCGCCGCCGCCGAGCTTTACATCCAGCAGGTGATGCTGTTTGCGGGCGCGGCCCCCCACCGCGTGCTGGGTGTTGCGCCGGGTGCCTCACGCGCGGAAATGCGCACCCATCTGCGCTGGTTGATGACCTGGCTGCACCCCGACAAAAGCGGGAGTGACTGGCGCTCCGCATTTGCCAGTCGTGTGCTGCAGGCCTGGCATGAGCTCTCGACCGAGCCGCCCCTCTCTCGGCCGGTGGTCGCGGCTGCAGCCCGCCAGCCGGGACCCAGCCACCGCACCACGCCACGCGTTGCGGCCGCCAGGGCACGCGCGCCACGCTTGCCCTGGGTCATCCATCCGCTGGAACGAAAGCACGCGCGTCCCGTCCGTCGCCGGATCGCGCTGTGGGCCGTTGGCCTGGTCCTGATCGCACTCGCACTCACCACCCCCAACCACGATCCGCTGGAGTTGCTCGGGGCCTGGCTTGACGATGGAGCGGGACAAGACACATTTGACGTTGATACGGCACCGCGGGCTGCCGGCGACGCCACGGCGGGGCAGCAGCGGCGGGGGGCTGCGCCGTGACCGGCCGCTCTGCTCCTGCGAAACGATGGCTGCTCGCCATTGCCGGTCTCGTGGTGGCGGTCCGCATCCTCGGGCTGGCTGCCGCAGACCAACTCGCCGCCTCGGACCCCGCTTGGGCGCTGTCGCTCGATGCTGGCCACGCCGGTGCCCGCTTGGCGCAAGTCGCACCCGCGCTTGCCGCCACGCCACCGGCGCTCGGCGCGGCGGCCGCGGCCGCAACGGCGGCGCTGCGCCAGGAGCCGGCCGCCGGCGCAGCATTGCGCGATCTCGCCCAGGTCGCCGAGTTGCACGGCGATGCGCAGCAGGCCGGCCACCTGCTGGCGGCGGTGGCTGACATCGCCCCGCATGATCTCTATGCCCAGGGCTGGGCGCTGCAACGGGCGCTGCAGGCGGCGGACTGGCCGCGCGCCGCCCGCCAGGTGGATGTCATGTTTCGCGGCCAGGACCCGGCGCGCTGGGGCGACATCGCTGCCGCGGTCGGGCCGATCCTGACCGCGCCGCGGCTCGCGCGTCCCCTCGCCGACATCCTTGTCGGCGCGCCGGCGTGGCGCCCCTGGCTGCTGCCGCAGCTGGCGCGCAGCAGCCCGGATCTGGACGGGGTGCTCGCCCTTTACGCCACGCTGCAGGCGACGCCGGCGCCGCCCAGCGTGCTCGAATTGCGCGCCTTGCTCGCCCGCCTTCTCGCCGAGGGACGCGCCGACGCGGCCTATCTGGTCTGGCTGCAGAGCCTGCCGCCGGGCCGGTTGACCGACCTCGGTCTGCTCTACAACGGCAACTTCCAATGGCCGGTCAGCAACCTGCCCTTCGACTGGACCTTTGAACCGGTTGCCGGGGCGCTCGTCGCCGTCCGCGACGGGCCTCAGGACGCCGGGCCCGAACTCGCCGTTACCTTTCTCGGCAACCGGGTGGCCTTTCACCATATCTCGCACGTGCTTGTTTTGCCGCCCGGCCGCTACGCCTTTTCCGGTCGCCAGCAGGCGCAGGCCTTGCGTAGCGAGCGCGGCCTGATCTGGCGGCTGACCTGCCGGAATGACCCGACTCCGTTGGCCGACACGCCGCCGTTGATGGGTGATTCGCCTTGGCAGGACTTTGCCGTCGAGGTGACGGTGCCCGAAACCTGCGCGATGCAGATGTTGCAGCTGCTGTTGCCCGCCCGCGTGGTGCTGGAGGAGGAAATCAGCGGCACCGCCCTTTATTCCGGCCTCGCCCTGCGCCGCGATGAACGTGGTTTTCCCGCCACGGACCGGCGTTAAGGCCGCGTTTGCGCCGTTCCGG